>DASUAO010000032.1:0-25495 GCA_035763745.1 Acidimicrobiia bacterium | reverse complement strand
GAACCGCAGCTCGACGCCATCGGCCTTGCGCACCGCATCCATGGGCATCCAGGCCTTGCGACCCTGCTGGGAGAACAGCTGCTCGGTGAAGCGGTCCATGTCGCGGAAGGGGTCGTATCGCAACAGCATCTCGGTACCTCCTTGCATCGGGGTTCAGGTGTGACGGGAGTTCGCTCATCCCGTTCCTTCGTGGGCGGAAAACGCCCTCCGACCCGGACCTATTCCCTGAAGTATCAGCAACCTTGAGTGCGATGCTGTCAAGTCTCGACCGGGTCGCGGCGGCCTGGGCTCGGCCAGCCCGGTCACTCCTGGACGAGCTCGATGAGGGTCCCGAAGGCCGACTTCGGGTGGACGAACGCCACGGTGGTGCCCCGGCTCCCCGGGCGCGGGACCTCGTCGATCACCCGGTGCCCCTGGGCCTGCACCTGCGCGAGCGCCGCGGCACAGTCGTCGACCCGGTAGCCGACGTGGTGGATGCCCTCACCCTTCTTCTCCAGGTACTTCGCGACGGGTGAGTCGTCGCGCACCGGGGTGAGGAGCTGCACGTAGGAGTCGGCCACCTTCAGCAGCGCCTCCTCGACCCCGTCGGACTCGACCCGCTCGCGATGCTCGACCTCGCAACCGAACGTGTCGCGGTAGTAGGCGATCGCGGCCTCGAGGTCGTGCACCGCGATGGCGACGTGGTCTATCTCCGTGAGGGTGCTCATGTCAGCCTCCGTGGCGACGGAACCGGGTGATCTCCGGAAGGAGTCGCTCGCGCATCTCGGGATCGGTCACGCCGAGGCCCTCCTCGGGCGCGAGCGCGAGGATGCCGATCTTGCCCTCGTGCACGTTGTGGTGGACCTGGTTGGCCGCCTCCGCCGTCTCGTCGAGGGTGAACACCTGCGACAACGTGGGGTGGACCTTCCCTTCGCAGATGAGCCGGTTCGCCTCGGAGGCCTCGCGGTAGTTGGCGAAGTGACAGCCCTTGAGCGTCTTCAGGTTCATCCAGAGGTACCGGTTGTCGTACTCGATCATGAACCCGCTCGTCGCGGCGCACGTGATGATCATGCCGCCGCGCTTCGCGACGAAGACCGACGCGCCCATGGTCTGGCGACCGGGGTGCTCGAAGACGATGTCGGGGTCCCTTCCCACGAGCTCGCGGATCTTCTTCCCGAGGCGACGCCACTCGGACGGGTCCTGGGTGTGCTCGTCGGACCAGAAGCGGTACCCCTCGGCCTTCCGGTCGATGACGTGCTCGCAGCCCATCTCGCGGAGCAACGCGGCGCGCTCGGGTGACGACACGACGCCGATCGGCGTACCGCCGCCGTTGAGCACGTACTGCACCGCGTAGGCGCCGATGCCCCCGCTCGCGCCCCAGATCAAGACGGTCTGGCCCTGGGTCATCTGCGAGCCGTTCGGGCTCACGAGCATGCGGTAGCTCGTGGAGTTCGTGAGCGCGTTGACCGCAGCCTCCTCCCAGGTGAGGTGGGCGGGCTTCGGCATGAGCTGGTTGGCCTTCACGAGGCTGATCTCAGCGAGGCCGCCGTAGTTGGTCTCGTAGCCCCAGATCCGCTGGTTGACCGCCATCATCGAGTCGTCGTGCGCCGTGGGGTCCTGGTCGTCGACAGAGTTGCAGTGCACGGTCACGGCGTCGCCGACCTTCCAGTTGCGCACCGCGGAACCGACCCGCAGCACGACGCCGGCTGCGTCGCTCCCCATCACGTGGAAGGGCTGGTCGTGGCGGGCCCCCCAGACGCTCTCCTTGCCGAGACGCTTGAGGAAGGCGAACGTCGACACCGGCTCGAAGATCGAGCTCCAGACCGTGTTGAAGTTGATCGAGCTCGCCATCACCGCGACGAATGCCTCATCGGGCGCGAGCTCGGGGAGCTCGACGTCGTCGACGTGCACCGACTGTCGTGGGTCCTTGTCCTCCGACGCGACGCCCTCGAACATGTCCTGCTCGTCGGCGCGCACGAGTGCGCCTCGGAACGTCGCCGGGAGCGGCACCGCCGCGAGGTCGTCACCCGAGGCACCACTCAGGATCGCCGACCGGATCTCGTCCATGTTGCCGCTCGTTGGGCTGCCGTTCGCTGCGCTCATGGGCGACGAGGTTAGGCGGGAGCGCGACGGCGCTCGCAGCCGGGAGTCCGCCGAACAACGGCCCGGCAGCCCTGACCGCGTCCCCGACCGCGCCCGGCTGGCGACGTCGGCACGTGGCTTCGCTACGATCCGATCCACCACGAGTGCCACGTCGAAGAGGGAGCGCACCGCATGTCCGGATCAGTGATCGTCTCGTCGGCCCGTACGCCCATCGGCAAGCTCTCGGGGGTGTTCGCATCGCTCAGCGCGATGGACCTCGGGGGGGTCGCGATCCAGGGCGCGCTCGAGCGCGGCGGTGTGGGTCCCGAGCAGGTCGACTACGTGATCATGGGACACGTGCTGCAGGCAGGTCAGGGACAGATCACCGCGCGGCAGGCGGCTGCGAAAGCGGGGATCCCGATGACCGTCCCCGCGCTCACGCTCAACAAGGTGTGCCTCTCGGGGATCAACGCGATCTACCTCGCTGACCAGATGATCCAGTCCGGCGACGCCGAGGTCGTGGTGGCCGGCGGGATGGAGTCGATGACTGCTGCGCCGTACCTGCTCCCCGGCGCGCGTGCCGGACTCCGGATGGGTCACGCCGAGATCACCGACTCGATGATCCACGACGGTCTCTGGTGCGCGTTCGACATGGAGCACATGGGCACGGGCACCCAGCGCTACGCCAACGAGCGCGAGATCGCGCGTGAGGCCCAGGACGAGCTCGCCGCCAAGAGTCACGAGCGCGCCGCGAACGCGATCAAGGAGGGACGCCTCGCCGACGAGATCGCGCCGGTCGAGATCCCCCAGCGCAAGGGCGACCCGCTCCTCGTCGACACCGACGAGGGAGTGCGCCCGGAGACCACGATGGAGTCCCTCGCGAAGCTCCGGCCGGCGTTCCACAAGGACGGGACGATCACCGCCGGGAACGCGTCACAGATCTCCGACGGCGCGGCGGCACTCGTGATGACGAGCCGCGAGAAGGCCGAGGAGCTCGGTCTCACCCCCATCGCCGAGCTGCTCAGCTACGGCATGGTCGCGGGGCCCGACCCTTCGCTGCTGCACCAGCCGTCGCGAGCGATCAAGCGCGCCCTCGAAGCGATCGACACCAAGGTGTCCGACCTCGATCTCCTGGAGATCAACGAGGCGTTCGCCGCGGTCGGCGTCGCGTCGATGCGCGACCTCGGCGTCGACGACGAGATCGTCAACGTGAACGGGGGGGCGATCGCCCTCGGTCACCCCGTCGGGATGTCGGGCGCGCGGGTCGTGCTGACGCTCGTCAACGAGCTGCGGCGTCGCGGCGGTGGCGTCGGCGCGGCCGGGTTGTGCGGAGGCGGCGGGCAAGGCGACGCAGCGGTGGTCCGGACGCTCTAGGCGTCGCCACATCACTCGCTACGCTGCTGCGCGATGGCCATCCCCGTCGCGCTGACACGACAGCTCAGTGGGTCCACCTCGGTGGACCTCCGGGGCGTCCGCGCCGGTGCGGTTGCGATGGTCGCGGTCGCGGCCGCGCGGCCGTCGATCCCGTTCGAGTTCGTGCCACCGTGTCCCCTCCGCACCGTCACGGGGATCCCGTGCCCGATGTGTGGGATGACTCGTGGCGTCACGTCGTTGGTCAACGGGGACTTCGCGCACGCGCTGCTCATGAACCCGGCGTCCTACCTCGCGATCGCGCTGACGGTTCTGCTGTTCGTCCAGTGGCGGACGCGCCGCGTCGTGATCCCGGTCTGGGTGATCGCTGTCGTCCTCGGCGTCATGTGGACCTGGCAGCTGTTCAAGTACGCATCCGGCCGGCCGCTCTGACCCCCCTACCACCCGACGGGGTGCCGCCGACGCCCAGCGCATCGTTCCGGGTGTCCGACGCGCTCGCCTACGGCTGGACCGCGTACTGGCGCAACGCGGGGCCGATGGTGCTCATCACGCTCGTCGTGGTGGGTGTGAACCTCCTCCTCGGCCAGCTCGGGAGCGTCGACGACAGCCTCGGGAGCCAGATCGCGCTCCAGAGTCTGAGCTTCGTCGTCGGGATCGTGCTGGCCATGGGGCTCGTGCGGGCGTCGCTCGCGGTCTGCCGCGGGGAGCGCCCCGAGCCCGGGATGCTCCTCGAGACCGACAACTTCGGTGCCTACTTTCGCGCGTCGGTGCTCTTCGGCCTCGCAGTCGCGGTCACGGTGCTCGTCCCCACGCTCGCGCTCGACTCCGTCGGGGCCGGCGGCGTCGGACTCGGGATCGGGTCGATCGCCGCGGTCGTCGTGGTCCTGTCGCTGCAGCTCTACGGGTACGTCGTCATCGCCGAGCCGGGGACCGGCGCGATCCAGGCCCTCCTCCGGTCGGCGGCCCTCACCCGCGGGCACCGCTGGCAGCTCCTCGGACTCGTGCTGCTGCTCGGGCTGGTGCTGCTCGCGGGCCTCGCGCTCTGCTTCGTCGGGGTGGTCTTCAGCTACGGGATCGTCGCCGTGACACTCGCGTACACCTACCGCGCCCTCAACGACGAGTGGGTCGCCGAGCTCTGAGGCCGCCGCGAGCGGACGCGACGAGGGGCGGCCTCCCGGCCGCCCCTCGGACGCACGTCGGATCGGGCACTAAGCTGGTGGCGCCCTTCGACTCCCAGAAGTCGTTGAGCCGGCCCTGCACCTTCCAGAGCCACACGAAGCTCCCGATGATCGGGAGCAGGACCCAGAAGCCGGTCGCGCCGCTGATCGGCTTCTCACGTCCCTCGCGGCCGTAGAGGTTCCCGGCCTCGGCGGGCATGAGGAAGATCGTGACGATCCCGCAGAAGATCGAGAGGAGGAGACCGACGACGCCGCCGACGCCTTCGCCGCTGTACTCCTTCATCTCGTCGAACGTCTTGAAGTACCAATAGAGGCCGTAGATGCCCAACGTCACGATGAACAGCAACAGCACGACCAACGGGCTTCGCACTTCGCCGACCTTGCCCGTTCCCGTCGATGCCGCCGCAGGGGGTGGCGTGCTCATGATGTGGTTCCCTTCGTCTCCCCGAGGGTGGGGTGTGCGCGTTCTTACCATCGCACCCGCCGAAGTCAACGACCGGAGCTCCCTGCCGTCGATTTCCGAGTTGACCGGTCAGGTTTCGCACTCGTAGCGTTCGTGCACCACACACGTTCGCCGCGTCCGGTCGCGGCGAGGAGGAGCCGCACCATGTCCGAGTCCTGGGGATTCGACACGAAGCAGGTCCACGCCGGCGCCGCCGCGGACCCCACCACCGGTGCACGGGCCACGCCCATCTACCAGACCACGAGCTACGTGTTCCGGGACACCGAGCACGCGGCCGCGCTCTTCGGCCTCTCCGAGCTCGGGAACATCTACACGCGGATCATGAACCCGACGCAAGCGGTGTTCGAAGACCGCGTCGCCGCCCTCGAGGGCGGCGTCGCCGCCCTCGCCACCTCGTCGGGGCAGGCCGCCGAGACGCTCGCGATCCTCAACCTGGGCCAGGCGGGTGAC
This sequence comes from Acidimicrobiia bacterium, assembly GCA_035763745.1. Taxonomy (GTDB): domain Bacteria; phylum Actinomycetota; class Acidimicrobiia; order IMCC26256; family PALSA-555; genus DASUAO01. The sequence continues at coordinate 19,972 of DASUAO010000032.1, read as the reverse complement.
CATCTCGTCGCCTCCGCCTCGCTCTACGGCGGTACGTACAACCTCCTCCACTACACGCTGCCCAAGCTCGGCTGGGACGTGACCTTCATCGACGACCCCGACGACCTCGACGCCTGGCGCGCCGCAGTGAAGCCGAACACACGCGGCTTCTACGGCGAGTCGGTCGGGAACCCGAAGAACGACGTCCTCGACATCGAGGGCATCTCCCGTGTCGCGCACGAGGCCAACGTGCCGCTCATCGTCGACAACACCGTGACGACGCCCTACCTGTGCCAGCCCCTCGCGCTCGGCGCCGACATCGTCGTGCACTCGGCGACGAAGTTCATCGGCGGACATGGAACGTCGATCGGCGGGATCATCGTCGATGGCGGGAAGTTCGACTACGTCGCGAGCGGCCGTCACCCGGTCTTCACCGAGCCGGATCCCAGCTACCACGGTCTCGTGTACTCACAGCTCCCCGAGCCGCTCCGGCCCGCGCAGTACGCGCTCAAGGCCCGGCTCCAGCTCATGCGCGACCTCGGCGCTGCGGTTGCGCCGTTCAACGCGTTCCTGTTCATCCAGGGCCTCGAGACGCTCAGCCTCCGGATGGACCGCCACTGCCAGAACGCCCAGGCCGTGGCCGAGTGGCTCGAGCAGCGCGACGAGGTGGAATGGGTCGCCTATCCGGGCCTGAAGTCGAGCCCGTGGTACGAGCGGGCCCAGACGTCGCTCCCACGCGGCAAGGGTGCGATCCTCGCCTTCGGCATCAAGGGGGGCCTCGAGGCGGGTCGCACGTTCGTCGACGCCCTGGAGCTCTTCAGCCACCTCGCGAACGTCGGCGACGTGCGCAGTCTCGCGATCCATCCGGCGTCCACGACGCACTCCCAGCTGACGCCCGAAGAGCAGGCCACCACCGGCGTGACCCCCGACCTGGTCCGGCTCTGCATCGGGATCGAGACCGTCGACGACCTTCTCGCCGACCTCGAAGCCGGGTTCCGCGCCGCCAAGGGAGCCTGACGCGAGCGGACCCACGGTGGACCCGCCCCCGGCGTCCGGGGCCTGGCGCCCGGGTGATCCCGTCGGTGCGCGTCGTTTCGAGACGCTGTTCGACGCGCGTCCGCACGTCTTCGAGGCCGGGGGACGGCTCGAGCACGTGACGGTGGCCTACGAGACCTGGGGCGCGCTCGACGCCGGCCGCACCAACGCGGTCCTCGTGCTCCACGCGCTCACCGGCGACAGCCACGCGGGTGGCCGAGACGGGTGGTGGGGCTCGATGATCGGACCGGGTGCCCCCATCGACACCAACCGATGGTTCGTCGTCTGCCCCAACGTGCTCGGTGGATGCCAGGGGACCACGGGACCGGCATCGCCCGCGGCCGACGGTCGACCCCACGGGACCCGGTTCCCCGTCGTGACGATCCGCGACCAGACGGTCGTGGAAGCCGCGTTCTCGGACCGACTCGGGATCGACCGGTGGGCGGCCGTGGTAGGCGGATCGATGGGCGGGATGCGTGCACTCGAGTGGATCGTGGGATTCCCTGAGCGCGTCGAACGCGCAGTGGTCATCTCGGTCGGCGCCAAGGCGACCGCGGAGCAGATCGCGTGGTGCTCGGTGCAGACGCGCGCGATCCGTGCGGATCCTCGTTGGCGCGGCGGCGACTACTACGGCGCACCCGACGGTGATGGGCCGCACGTCGGGCTGGAGCTCGCCCGCGGGATCGGCCAGATCAGCTACCGCTCGGAGCTCGAGTTCGAGGCCCGCTTCGGCCGCGACCACCAGGGCGACGAGGACCCGTTCCGCGGCGGCCGCTACGCGGTGGAGTCCTACCTCGAGTACCACGGCGCGAAGCTCACCCGGCGCTTCGACGCCAACACCTACATCACCCTCAGCGAGGCGATGAACCACCACGACGTCGGGCGCGGACGCGGCGGGATCGAGACCGCGTTGACCCGGGTCCGCGCCGAGGTCGCTGTGGCCGGGATCTCGTCCGACCGGCTCTACCCTCTCCGCCTGCAGCACGAGCTCGCGGCGGCGCTACCGGGACGCCCGGACGTCGAGATCATCCAGTCGCCGTGCGGACACGACGGCTTCCTCGTGGAGGCCGAGGCCGTCGGGAGGGTCATCCGACGCGCCCTCGCCTGATCCCTCTCCCGATCAGGCGTCGATCTCGCGTCGCCCTTCGAGCGCCCGACCGAGCGTCACCTCGTCGGCGTACTCGAGGTCCCCGCCGACGGGCAGACCGCTCGCGATGCGCGTGACGCGGAGGCCCAGCGGCTTCAGCAGTCGGGCCAGGTACATGGCAGTCGCCTCGCCCTCGATGTTGGGGTTGGTCGCGAGGATGACCTCCTCGACGCCCTCCTCACCAACGCGTCGGACGAGCTCCTTGACCCGGAGCTGCTCGGGTCCGATCCCCTCGATCGGGGAGATCGCTCCCTGCAACACGTGGTACCGGCCGCCGAACTCGTGCGTCCGCTCGACCGCCACGATGTCGCGCGGCTCCTCGACGACACAGCACAGCTTGGGGTCGCGGCGGTCGTCGCGACAGAAGCTGCAGAGCTCGCCCTCGGCGATGTTGAAGCACCGCCGGCACCAGGTGATCTTCGCCTTGGCATCCGAGATGGCTCGGGCGAGCCGATTCGCGTCCTCGGGTGCGGACTTGAGGAGGTAATAGGCGATCCGCTGCGCCGATTTGGGCCCGACGCCGGGCAGGCGGCCCAGCTCGTCGATGAGCGTCTGGACCGCCCCTTCGTAGATCGCCACCGATCGCCGTCAGCCGAGCAGGCCGCCGAGGGCCCCGAGGTCGAGGCCGCTCGTGACCGAGCCCATCTGGCGCGCCTGGAGGTCCTGGGCGGCGCGCATCGCCTCGCTGACCGCGGCGACCACGAGGTCCTCGAGCATCTCGACGTCGTCGGGGTCGACGACGTCAGGTGAGATCGCGACGCGTCGGAGCTCGCCGGTGCCGCTGACGACGGCCGTCACCATCCCCCCACCCGCGGACCCCTCGACGGACTCCTCGGCGAGGGCCGCCTGGGCCGCGGCCATGTCGGCCTGCATCTGCTGCATCTGCCGCATCATCTGGTTCATCCCGCCGCTGGCGCCGGGCTTCTGCTTCGCCATCCGCGCTCCGTGCTCCTCTCGGGGGCCGGCTCGGCCGATCAGGACTCTCGTGGGACCTCTTCGACGACGGTAGCGCCGAGAGCGTCGCGAAGCCGCTCCACCGGCGCCTCGGCATCCGCATCGGTGGCATCGCGCAGGTCGGCCGTGTCCAGCATCTCGTCGTGCGGCATCTCGTCGTGCGGTTCGGTGTCCGGCCCGCCTTGCTCGGGCGGGCCGGCCTCGCTGGCACCCGCTGGCTCCGGTGCGCGGGGAGGTGCGGTCGCCGGTGCCACGTCGGGTCCGGGGGACGGGGCGGCGGCTGCGGGCGCCCCCTCGGGTGCGCGCCGGTCGAGGTCGAACTCGGACGCCGCTTCGAGCGAGAACTTGAAGCGGCGCCCGAGCCTGCTCGCGAGCGCCTCACGAACGGTCTCCGCCTCACGCTTGAACCGCTCGCGGGCCGCGCCGAGCAGCTCGGGCGGCACACCGAACACCAGGATCTGGCCCTCGACGCGTCGCGGCTGGGCCTGCTGCACCGCGCTCCGGGTGGCCGGCGCGAAGCCGCTGACGGCATCCGCCCACGCGACGATCACGTCGTCGAGGTCGATCGGCGCGTCCGGGTCGGGACCCGCGGTCGGTACCTCTCCTCCCGGGGCGGTCGACTCGGGAGGCGCGACCGGGGCGGGCGCCGGTGCCGCACGGGGTGGGGGCTCGGATGCGCGTGCGGGCTCGACCCGTCCGGGCGCGGGACCCGCCGGCGCGGTCCCCCGGAGCGCGCCGAGCGTCGGCCGCGTGGCCCGACCGGACGACGTCGCCGGGGACTCGGGCTCGGCGGGAGCCCGACGTGTCGGCGGCGTGGGGGACGCGGGAGCGCCGCCGGCGGCGGGCGCCGCCCGCTCCAGGCGCTCGATCCGCTCGATCACCGTCTGCAACGGAGGACCGGCATCGCGTCGCGACAACCGGACCAGTGCGACCTCGAGGACGAGCCTCGGGTCGGCGGCATCGACACCCCGCATGTCGGTGACGGCCTGGCCGAGCGTCTCGATCGCCCGGACGAGCGCCGCGTTGCCGAGCACGTCGCCGAGCGCGACGAGTCGCGCTCGGTCGTCGGCCGGCGCGGGGACCACGACCTTGCCGCCTCCCGCCGTCAGGACGAATGCATCGCGTGCTGCCCCGAGCAGGTCCTCGGCCACGCGCCGCGGCTCGTGCCCGACCTCCAGCAGCTCGGCGAGCGCGACGATCGCCGCGGCCGCGTCCTCAGCCGCGATCGCATCCAGGATGCGGGCCCGAGCCGCGAACGGTGTCCCACCGAACAGGGCCTTGACGACGTCGGCGTCGAGGCGTCCGGTGCCGATCGCCAACGCCTGGTCGAGGAGTGACTCCGAGTCGCGCGCCGAACCCGCCCCCGCGGCCGCGATCGCGGCGAGTGCCTCGGGGTCGGCGTCGACGCCCTCGCGTCGGCAGAGGTCGGCCAGGCGTGCGACGAGCTCATCAGCGGTGAGCAGACCGAAGGCGTAGTGCTGGGTCCGCGAGCGGATCGTCGGGAGCACCTTCTCGGGGTTCGTCGTCGCGAGGATGTACACCACGTGCTCGGGCGGCTCCTCGAGGCTCTTGAGGAGCGCGGTCGCGGCGTCGGCGGTCAGCGCGTGCACCTCGTCGAGGACGAAGACCTTGCGGCGCGAGCCGGGGGCGATCCCGATCGCGGTGCTCTTCACGAGCTCCTTCACGTCCTCGATCCCGCGATTCGACGCGGCGTCGAGCTCGAAGAGGTCGAAGAAGGTCCCCGACGCGACGGCGACGCAGTTCTCGCACGTGCCGCACGGCTCGCCGTCGGCTCCCGGGTTCAGGCAGTTGAGGGCCTTCGCGAGGATGCGCGCGGTGGTGGTCTTGCCGGTGCCGCGTGGCCCCGAGAACAGGTAGGCGTGGCCGACGCGGTCGTCGCGCACCGCCGCGCGCAGGGAGTCGACGACGTGCTCCTGGCCGACCACCTCGTCGAAGCGCTGCGGTCGGTACTTGCGGTAGAGCGACTGGAAGGCCACGCCCGACCGTACCAACCGTTCAGGCGAGAGCGGGCCGGCAGGCCCGCCGACGTCGGGGTGCGGACCGTGCACCCACCGTCGACCCGGAGGCGCCACCCGTCGGTGACCCGCTCCGGCTCGGGTCAGGTGTACCTGCGGCACACGGAGCGGTCCGCTGAGAGCTGCTTCCTTCCGGACCTGACTCGGTTCGCGGGGCTTCGTTGCGCAGGACCCGACCGTCGGCACCGGGACGGGGCCGAGTGGGCGGCGATCCGAGCCTCGGGTGGGAGTTCAGCCCCTCGTACGTGGATTGAGGGTGCAGGGCACCACGAGCTCCCCACCTAGCACGGTCCGCGCGGGTGATCGTACCGGCTGTTCGGCTCCGGTCCCGTGCCGCGCCCCCGGTACGATCGCCGGTCTCCGGAGGGATGCGAGAGCGGCCGAATCGGCACGCTTGGAAAGCGTGTGTGGGGCAACTCACCGTGGGTTCGAATCCCACTCCCTCCGCCACTCGCACGGGAGGCCCCCATGTCCGCCCCGCCGCCCGACCCGACGAACCCCGCGCTCGTCGCAGCCCTGCCCACGCTGATGGGCATCGCGCTCGAGGAGGCCGCGCTCGCAGCAGCCGGCGGGGACGTCCCGGTCGGGGCCGTGGTCGCGCGGCTCTCCGACGCCTCGGTCGTCGCCCGCGCCCACAACGAGCGCGAGCACGCGGCGGACCCGACCGCGCACGCCGAGGTGCTCGCACTGCGACGCGCCGCCGAGTCGGTCGGGTCGTGGCGACTCGACGAGTGCGCGCTGGTGGTCACGCTCGAACCCTGTCCGATGTGTGCGGGCGCGGCCGTCTCGGCGCGCATCGGTTGCGTCGCGTTCGGGGCCGCCGACCCGAAGGCCGGCGCGCTCGGGAGCCTGTACCACCTCGGCGTCGACCCCCGCCTGAACCACGAGTTCCCGGTCGTCCCCGGGGTTCGTGCGGACGAGTGCGCCGAGGCCCTCGAGTCGTTCTTCCGCGCCCGGCGATCTCGGTGAGGTCTCGGGCCGCTTCGCCCCGGGGAGTCGGCGTCCCGACCACCTAGGATCGTCCTCGGAGGGATGCGAGAGCGGCCGAATCGGATGGTCTCGAAAACCATTGTGCCTCCGGGCACCGTGGGTTCAAATCCCACTCCCTCCGCCATTCGTCCACCTCCCACAGAACAGGAGTCGCTGTGATGCTCGTCCGCCGATCGACCGCGACGGTCGTGGCCGCACTGCTCGCCGTGGGGCTCACCGCGCTCCCCGCCGCCGCGAAGACCGACAAGCAGATCGCGAAGGCGGCGTCGATCACGGTGAAGGACCTCGGGCGCGGATGGGACACGTCGAAGCACGTGGAGGACGATCCGTCCGGGATCCCGTCCTGTGCCGACACCGACGCCGCGAACGATGACGCCACGGAGTACGAGTTCAACTCGCCCGACTTCTCCCAGGAGAACGCGGAGGTCACGAACTCGGTGTTCGTGTTCCCGAACGTGAAGGACGCGAAGTCCTACCTCGCCGCGTTCCAGGACCCGGCCGCCGTCGACTGCGTGAGCGATCTTCTCGACGAGGGGCTCGCCGACACCCCCGACGCCTCCGTCTCGGTCGACGAGCTCGACGTCTCCGGCGGCCCCGCGAACGACGGCGTCGGCTTCCTGGCCACCGTCACGATCCCCACCGAGGAGGGCGAGGCGACGGTGATCCTCGAAGCGGTCGCGTTCCGCGTCGGCCGAGGGGTCACGGGCATCACCACGCAGAACGTCGACGAGCCGCTCCCGATCACCGCCGACCTCGCGATCGCGTCGATCAAGCGCCTGAAGAAGGGCCTGAAGTAGCGGGACGCCCGGTGAGGGACGCCGGACGTCAGCCGGGCCGGTCGAGGTTCAGGTTGTCGTAGATCTCGCGGGTGGCCGTCGACCGGTTGAGCGTGAAGAAGTGGAGCCCGGGCGCGCCACCGTCGAGCAGCTCGCGGCAGAGCTTCGTGGACTCCTCGATGCCGATCCGGCGCACCGCAGCCGGGTCGTCCTCGACCTTGCGCAGCTTCGCCATGAACCACTCGGGGAACTCCGAGCCCTGCATCTCGGCCATGCGCTTCGTCCCCGCGATGCTGAGCACCGGCATGATCCCGGGGATCACCGGGCGGTCGACGCCCCGCTCGCGGAGTGCCTCGACGAGGTCGAAGTAGTGGTGGGAGTCGAAGAAGAACTGCGTGATCGCGAAGTCGGCCTCGGCGAGCTTCTCGGCACTGTGCGCGCGGTCGGAGTCGATTGACCGCGACGCCGGATGCGGCTCGGGGTGCACGGCAACCCCGATCGAGGTGATCTCCCGTTCCCGCGCGAGCCGCACGAGGTCGATCGCATGACGTAGCTCACCCTCCGGGAGCCCGAGCTCGGCCGGCGGGTCGCCTCCCAAGGCGAGGATGTTCTCGACTCCGGCGTCGCGGTACCGGTCGACGATCCCCTCGAGCTCGACACGCGTGTGCGCAGCACAGGTGAGGTGCGCCATGGCGGTCATCGAGGTCTCGCGGTTGATCTGGACCACGAGGTCGTGGGTGCGCTCCCGGGTGGTGCCCCCGGCGCCGTAGGTCACCGACACGAACGACGGGGCGAGCGGCTCCAGGTCGTGGAGGGTCTGCGCGAGCACCGCCTCGGCCTCTTCCGTCCGCGGCGGGAAGAACTCGAACGACACCGCCGGTCCTCGGTGCAAGATGGTGCTGATCTTCGCCACCGGTTCCGCCTCGTCGGGTCCGTCGCGCTCGGTTCGGACGACCAGCGTACGCGTTGCGCTCTAGCCTCCGGCAATGGACTTCGAGATCGAGCAACGGCTCATCGGCCCTCCCGCGCGAGTCCAGGACGCGTTGCTCGATCCCGCGTTCGCCGCCGCGCGCGCCGCGCTGCCGAAGCTCGGTCACGCCGAGCTCCTCGAACATCAACGGGACGCCACGACCGCCCGGCTTCGTGTACGGCTGCGCTTCACCGGACCGTTGGCCCCTGCTGTCACCGCGGTCGTCGATCCGGCCCGGCTCACATGGGTGGACGACGCGTCGTTCGATCTGATGGGCCTCCGAGCCGAGCACCGGGTCGAAGCCGACCACTACGCCGATCGACTGTCGTGCAGCTACTCGTCGGAGCTCGCACCGTCGGGCACCGGCACTCGCCGGACGCTCCGAGGAATGGTGAAGGTCCGGATGCTGCTCGTCGGAGGCACGGTCGAGAGCGCGATCGTGTCGGGCATGCGCGAGCACGCAGCGGCGGAGGCCGCGCTGCTCGACTCGTGGCTCACACCCGGTAGCCCGAGAAACGGCGGAGGCGCAGCGAGTTCGTGACCACGAACACCGACGAGAACCCCATGGCGGCCGCCGCGATCACCGGGTTGAGCAGCCCCACTGCCGCGAGCGGGATCGCGGCCACGTTGTAGGCGAACGCCCAGAAGAGGTTCGCCTTGATCGTCGCGAGCGTCCGCCGCGAGAGCGCGATCGCGTCGGCGGCGGCGCGGAGGTCGCCCGACACCAGCGTCAGGTCGCTGGCCTCGATCGCGACGTCGGTACCGGTCCCGATCGCGATGCCGAGGTCCGCCTGGGCGAGCGCCGGCGCGTCGTTCACGCCGTCGCCCACGACAGCGACGCTCTTGCCTGCGTCCTGGAGCTCGCGGACGATGTCCACCTTCCCGCCGGGCAGCGCCTCGGCCACGACGCGATCGATGCCGACGGCCCGAGCGATCGCGTCAGCGGCGTCCTGGCGGTCTCCGGTGACGAGCACGGTCTCGATCCCGAGGTCGTGCAGGGCGGCAACGGCTTCGACGCTTCCCGTCTTGAGCGTGTCCGACACGACGAACGCACCGCGGGCCTCGTCCTGCCATCCGGCGTAGACGATGGTGTGGCCGCTCCCTCGGTGGTCGTGGAGCGCGGTCTCGAGCTCCGCGGGGACGGCGCCCACGAACTCCGGTCGTCCGACGCGCACCTCGAGCGTGTCGACCGTGGCGCGCGCGCCGACGCCCGGTTCGTTGACGAAGCCGATCGGCGTCGTCAGGACGGACCCGCGATCGCGCGCCCCGCCCGCGAGCGCACGCGCGATCGGGTGCTCCGAGGCGTCCTCGACCGACCCGGCCCGGGTGAGCAGCAGGTCGGCGTCGACCCCGGTTGCGGCGATGACGTCCACCAGTCGCATCCGACCCTCGGTGAGGGTGCCCGTCTTGTCGAGGACGGCGGCGCCCACCCGTCGGGTCGCCTCGAGCACCTCGCCCCCCTTGATCACGATCCCGAGCTGGGCACCGCGTCCGGTGCCCACCATGATCGCGGTGGGCGTCGCCAGGCCGAGGGCACACGGGCACGCGATGATCAGCACCGCGACCGCGGCCGTGAACGCGCGGTCGACCTCGCCCGTCACTGCGAGCCAAACCGCGAGTGTGACGGCGGCGATCACGAGGACCACCGGCACGAACACCCCGGAGATCCGGTCGGCGAGTCGTTGCACCGGCGCCTTCGAGCCCTGGGCCTCCTCCACCAGGCGGGCGATCTGCGCGAGCGCGGTCTCGCTCCCGACCTTGGTCGCCTCGACGACAAGGCGACCGGAGGTGTTGACGGTCGCGCCGAACACCTCGTCACCGGGGGCCACGTCGACCGGTACCGGCTCCCCGGTGAGCATCGAGACGTCGACCGCGGACGCGCCGTCGACGACCCTGCCGTCAGTGGCGATCCGCTCACCCGGACGGACGACGATTCGGTCGCCGACCACCAGGCTGGCGGTCGGTACTTCGTCGCCGGTCTCGAGTCGGGCCGTCTTCGCGCCCAGCTCGAGGAGCGCCCGGAGCGCGTGGCTCGAGCGTCCGCGCGCCCTGGCCTCGAAGTACCGGCCGAGGAGGAGCAGCGTGATGATCGCGCCGGCGGTCTCGAAGTAGACGTGCGCTTCGCCGTCGCCCGAGAAGAGCGCACCGAAGGACATCCCGCCGCCGTGCTCGGCGGCGCCGAGGAACAACAGCGCGACGATCGACCAGCCGTACGCGGTGAGGGTGCCGAGCGAGACGAGCGTGTCCATCGTGGTGGCACGGTGACGGAGGTTGACGAGGGTCGCCCGATGGAACGGCGAGCCACCCCAGAGGATCACCGGGCTCGCGAGCGCCAGCGCGACCCACTGCCACCCGTCGAACTGCAGGCCCGGCACCATCGAGACGAGCACGAGTGGGATCGTGAGCGCGATCGACACGACGAGGCGTGGCGTCAGCTCCCGGAGCTCCGTGCGCTCCGGGTCGGAGTCGGCGTCGGTGTCGGCGGGCACGCCGTACCCGAGGTCGGTCACGGTGCGGGTCAGGTCGCCTCGGTGCAGCGCGTGAGGGTCGAAGGTCACCGTGGCCCGCTTCGCCGCGAAGTTCACCGCGGCGGTGCGCACACCGTCGCGATCCCCGAGCGCCTTCTCGATGCGCGCCGCGCACGACGCGCAGGTCATGCCCTCGATCGGGAGGTCGCAGCGCTCGAGATCCTCACCGGCGGCGATGGAGGTGGCGGGTGTCGTCATGGCTTCATCATATACCCCAGTAGGGTATAGTGTCCAGATGACGACCAAGGACTACACCCTCACGAAGGGCCACTACCGGACGCGGCTGCGGCGGATCGAGGGCCAGGTGCGCGGTCTGCAGCGGATGATCGAGGACGACGAGTACTGCATCGACGTGCTCACCCAGATCGCCGCGGTGACCAAGGCCCTCCAGGGCGTCGGTCTCGGACTGCTCGACGAGCACGTGCGCCACTGCGTGCGCGACGCCGCGTCGACGAGCGAGGCACTCGGCGACGAGAAGGTCCACGAGGCGGTCCGCGCCGTGGAACGGCTCCTCCGCGTCTAGCCCGGGGGAGCGGGGGCAACCGCCTGCGTCCGCCGACACTCCTCCTGGCGCGCCCCGAGCCGACGCACGACCAGGATCGCGAGGATCGCTGCGGCAGCCGCGCCCAGCGAGCCCAGCAGGGCGAGGACGTTCGCCTGCTCGAGGGTGGCGATGCGTTCGCTCGGTTGATCGGCTCGCTCGCCCGACACGCCCAGGAGACCGACGAGGAGCAATCCCCACCACCAGCCCACCAGCCATGATCGGTCGGCGATCCGCCACCGGGGATCGTCGCGGTCGATGGTCGCGTCGCTGCCGCGCCAGAGGTCCTGGACGACGAGCACCGGGATGGCGAGGTTCGCCACCGGCACGAACCACCCTCCGATCGCCCACCCCGGCCCGAGGCGCTCCGGTCGCCGCCCGAGCGCCTGCTGGTTCTTGGCCGCGCGCCACAGCCACGCGAGGAACATCGGACCGATGACGACCAACGCGAGCCCACTCGCGAGGTCGGCGATCCGCACCAGCTCGTCGGTGTCGACCGCTCGGGACCGGAGCTGGCCCGCCCGGGAAGCGAGCGCCACGAGCCGCGCGCCGATGGCCGACGCGCGTGCGAGGGCGACCATGCCGCCCACGATCAACGCGGCCGTGAGCGCCGCTCCCAGGATCCGCTGGTTGCGCCACGGTGTCATGGGCCGAGCCTACGGAGCACATGGCAGACTGCGACCATGCCGCCCGAGAAGTTCCAATGGAGCCACCTGTACGACGAGGTCGTCACCACCGGCCTGTGCACCGGCTGCGCGGGATGCGTCATCGTCTGCCCGCACGACGTGCTCGGCTACCGCGACGACCAGGGGATCTACAAGCCCTTCCAGACCGAGGAGGGCTTCGGGCCCGACGACTGCTCGCACGGGCAGAAGGGCTGCACCACGTGCACCCGCGCGTGCCCGCGCTTTCGGTCATGGGAGTCCGAGGCCGACGAGTTCCTCTTCGGTCGGGTCCGTGCCCCCGAGGAGGTCTCCGGCATCTCCAAGGACATCGTCCTGGCCCGCGCCACCGACCCTGTGCTGCACGAGGTGGGACAGGACGGCGGGCTGGTCTCGGCCCTGCTGCTGTATGCGATCGAGCACGACATCATCGACGCGGCGCTCGTCTCCTACCTCGAGGGGGACGGCTCGACGTGGAAGGCCGTCCCGGGTGTTGCTCGCACCAAGGACGACATCATCGCATCGGCCGGCAGCCGCTACACCTACTCCGCCAACACGCTGGCGTACGCCGATGCCGTCGAGGGCGGAGCCGAGCGCATCGCGCTCGTCGGGATGAGCTGCCAGTCGTCGTCGCCGGCGATCATGCGGCAGCGCCGGGTCGGCAAGGTCGGCCGCCGCCTGAGCCTCAACATCGGGCTGCTCTGCTCGAAGACCTTCGACGACGCGATCTTCGACGAGCTCATCGAGGCGAAGTACGGCCTGGCCCGGGCCGACATCAAGAAGATGAACATCAAGGGTCGGCTCCAGATCTGGTTGCACGACGACACCTACCACGAGATCCCGCTGAAGGAGTGCCACGCCTGGACGCGCGAGGGCTGCAAGATGTGCCCGGACTTCGCGGCCGAGCACGCCGACATCTCGACGGGAGGGATCGGAGCCTTCAACGACTGGACCCTGACGATCGTGCGCACCGACATCGGCCGCGACCTCATGGACGCGATGCTGCGCGACGGCTGGATCGAGACCCGCCCCGGCGACGACGACCCGGGCGCGATCGAGCTGCTCCACAAGCTGTCGGCGAAGTCCCGCAAGCGGTGGCCCGAGTTCGCGGTCGCCGAGCCCCGCCTGATCGGTACCTAGCGGTAGCTTGCGCCGACGTCCGTCGGCCCCGCACGACGACCGGGAGGCCGGGGAGGCGCTGCTCGGGTCAGGTCGTCGTAGTGGTCGTGGACGACGATGTGGTGGTGGGCGGCGCGGGCGGCACGTAGGCCGGGTCCACGTCGGCCGTGATCGCCGGCGGCACGTCGAACACGTTCTCGTAGGTGGGGAAGTCGACCCCGTCGATCGTGGCGCGGGCATAGATGATCCGCACGATCCGCAGGGTCAGGTCCTCGTCCTTGGGGTCGCGGACGAACCCGCGGACCTTGATCTCCTGCTCGCCGGGCAGGTTGGCGTCCCGAACCGTGGCGAGGATGGTCAGCGCCTCCTGCCGCACGGCGGCGAACTGCTCGTCGGTCCAGGCGGCAGGATCCAACGGGAAGTCGGCCGGGAGGTCCCAGTCGACCTCGACCTTCTTGTCGGGGTTGTCGGGGTTGGCAGGGATCGTGACCCTGACCCGCTTGGGGTCGTCGGGGTCCGGTGGGACGCCGCCGTTGAGCGCGGTCTCGATCGCGGTCGCGAGCTGCTTCGACGGGCTCGGGCTCGTCGTGGTCGTCGTCGGCGCGGTCGACGGCGGGGTCGCCGTCGTCGGAGTCGTCGGTGCCGCCGTCGGCGGGTTCACGATGACGGTCGGCGGCGCCACGGTCGGTGGCGGCGGCGGGGCCGTCGGCGGGACGAGCGTCGTCGTGGTGGGTGGGAGCGTCGTGGTGGGGAGCGTCGAGCTGGAGGTCGTGGTGGTCCGATCCGATGCCGTCTTGACGCTCTTGGTGTCGTCACCGCCGCTCGCCAGCACGATCAGGAGCACGATGAGCGCGATCCCGCCCGCGAAGATCGACACGACGGCGATCACGGCTCGCTTCTGGCGGTCGTCCATGGGTGCGGTCACGTCGTCCCCCCCCCTCGTGCCGTCCACGCTAGCGGGCGCCCGGAGAGACCAGGCGTCGCACGGCGCCCGAGGGGATCGCCGAGGGCGATCGAGACACATCTCCGCCGGTACGATCCACCCCTGGTGTGCCGGGAAGGCTGGTCGGCGTCGCCCTTCGACGCGCTCAGGAGCCCTGATGTCCCAACGCCGGATCCACGCCCCGCGGATCTCCCGTTACCTCCCCACGCAAGGGACGGAGTTCGTCTCGGTCGAGGTCCTCTCGGGCATCGCGCTGCTCGTCGCGGCCGCGGCCGCGCTGCTCTGGGCGAACGTCGACGCGTCGTCCTACGCCGACCTCTGGGGAGCGAAGCTCACGATCGGCATCGGCGATCTCGCGATCGAGGAGTCCCTCGTGAAGTGGGTCAACGACGCGCTCATGGTGCTGTTCTTCTTCGTCGTCGGCCTCGAGATCAAGCGTGAGCTCGTCGAGGGTGAGCTGCGCGACCCACGCGCGGCCGCGCTCCCCGTCCTCGGCGCCCTCGGGGGGATGGTCGTCCCGGCGCTGATCTTCGTGGCCTTGAACGCGGGCGGCGCCGGGTCGCGGGGCTGGGGGATCCCCATGGCGACCGACATCGCGTTCGCCCTCGGGGTCCTTGCCCTGCTCGGACCGAGGATCCCCAGCGGCCTGAAGCTGTTCCTCCTCACCCTGGCCATCGTGGACGACGTCGGCGCGATCCTCGTGATCGCGTTGTTCTACACGTCCGACATGGAGCCCGTGTGGCTCCTCGGTGCGGCCGCCGCGATCGTCGCCGTGCTCGTGCTCAAGCGCGTCGGGGTCATGAACCCGTGGATCTACGTGATCCCAGGGGTCGTGCTCTGGGTCTGCACGCACGAGTCGGGGATCCACGCGACGATCGCCGGGGTCGTCCTCGGTCTGCTCACACCGGTCATCCCTGGCCCCGAGGCCGGACCGGTGGAGGTGCTCGAGCACCGACTCCACCCGTGGACGAGCTTCCTGATCGTGCCGATCTTCGCGCTGGCGAACGCTGGCGTCGTGCTCGGAGGCGACTCGATCGAGCGCGCCGCCGGCAGCGCGATCACGTGGGGCGTGATCGCCGGCCTCGTCATCGGCAAGGCGGTCGGCGTGAGCCTGTTCGCGCTCGTCGCTCGGCGCGTCGGCATCGGCCGCCTCCCCGAGGGCGTGCGCAGCGCGCACGTGATGGGCGCGGGGATCCTCGCGGGCATCGGCTTCACCGTGTCGATCTTCGTGGCGAACCTGTCCTTCGGTGCAGACCTGCTCGACGACGCCAAGATCGGCGTGCTCGGTGCGTCGCTCGTCGCCGGGATCCTCGGTGCCGTCTGGCTACGGGCAGTCGGACACGGGCCCACGACGCCGACGCCCGACGCCCACCTCCCTGCCCCCGAGGCCGGCGCGACGCCGTGAGCACCCGCGTCGTCGCCCTGGTCGACGACCTGATGGACCGGTCGCGGCTCGGGGTCCTCGGTGCGGTCACGTGGGCGGCGAGTGCCGAAGCCGCCGCCGAGCTCACCGGTGATGGCCTCCCCACCACCTTCGTCGTCGACCTGACGCGCTTCGCCTCCCAGGTCGCAGTCCTGCGGGACCTCGCGCCGACGGGCCTCATCGTGGCGTTCGGCCCGCACGTCGACGCCTCGTTGCTCGCCGACGCGGCGGCGGCCGGGGCCGATCGGGTCCTTCCCCGGTCCCGGTTCTTCGCCGATCCGGCGTCGGCGCTGGCGCCCGACCGAGGGTCCGCGCGAGCCTGACCCGGCCGAGGACCGGCCGCCCGACCCACGTCGGTGGGCGGACACGAGGGGGACCCATGGGGACCCGAGCACGGGGCACCCGGACCGAAGTAACGATCGACGCCGAGCCGGAGTCCGAGCACGCATGACTTCTGTCGTCTCGCGCATCGAGGCTGCCACCCAGCGATCCGGAGCCATCACCTTTCTCGCCTCCGCTCGCACCGGCGGCGCGGCCTCACCCACCGAGCGGGTCCCCTGGGCCGCGCTCCACGAGGACGCGGTCGCCATGGCGGCGGGCCTCCAGGCCCGGGGCGTCGGACCGGGGGTGAACGTCGCCCTCATCGGCCCGACGTCCCGCCCGCTCGTGACCGCGATCCAGGCCATCTGGCTCGCCGGGGGAACCCTGGTGACGCTGCCACTGCCGATGCGCCTGGGGTCGATCGAGGAGTTCGTCAACCAGACCCGGCGGCGCATCGCCAACGCCGATGCGGCGCTCATCCTCGTCGACCCGGCGCTCGAGGAGTTCGTGTCGGTCGACGGCCCACCGATCGTCCGTCTCGACGCGATCGGCGGGTCGGGGTCCGCGTGGGAGCGCCCGACCGACGATCCCGACCGTCTCGCCATCATCCAGTTCACGAGCGGATCCACGTCGGACCCGAAGGGCGTGATGCTCCCGCACCGCTGCGTGGTCGACAACATCGACGCGATCGTCGAGGGCGCCGCACTCGGCGAGGGCGACGTCGGGGTGTCGTGGCTCCCGCTGTACCACGACATGGGCCTCATCGGCCTCCTGATGACGCCGATGCTGACCGGCTTCGACCTCGGGATCGCCTCGCCGCAGGACTTCCTGGCCGCACCCGGCGACTGGATGCAGTGGCTCTCCGACGAGCACGCCACGATCACGGGCGGACCGAACTTCGCATACGCCCTCGCCGCGCGCGCGCTTCGCCGGCTCGACGATCTCGACCTCTCCACGTGGCGCATGGCGCTCAACGGTGCCGAGCCCATCGACCCGCTCGCCGTCGAGTCGTTCCTCGACGCCGGGGCTGCGCACGATCTCGACGCGAAGGCTGCCTTCTGCGTCTACGGGATGGCCGAGGCAACGCTCGCGATCTCCTTCCCGGAGCCGGGCACCGGGATGACGGTCGACGCGGTCGACGCGGACGTGCTCGAGCACGACCGTGTCGCGACGCCCGCGACCGGTGACCGGGTCCGGCGCCTCCCGTTCCTCGGTCGGACGCTGCGCGGCCTCGAGCTCCGGGTCTGCGACCCCGCGACCGGAGCCCCGCGCGCCGACCGCGAGGTCGGGGAGCTGGAGCTGCGGGGCTCTTCGGTGACACCGGGCTACTACGGCCGCCCCGACGTGACCACCGCGACGTTCCACGACGGCTGGCTGCGCACCGGCGACCTCGGCTACCTCGTCGACGACGAGGTCGTGGTCTGCGGTCGGATCAAGGACGTGATCATCGTCGGAGGCCGCAACGTGTTCCCCGAGGAGATCGAGCGGGCCGCGGCCTCCGTCGACGGCGTCCGGGTGGGCAACGTCATCGCCTTCGGGACCGCGGGGCGACGGGGCAAGGAAGGCATCACCGTCGTCGCCGAGACCCGGAGCACCGACCAGAAGGCGCTGCGCGACGAGATCATCGACCGGGTGTGCGACGCCGTCGGGATCCCACCGCTCGAGGTCGTCCTCGTGGAGGCGGGCTCCCTGCCGAAGACCTCCTCGGGCAAGCTCCAACGGTCGCTGTGCAGGGCGCAGCACGGGAACGAGGCGCTCCAGCAGGTCTGACCCCCCTGGATCGCGGGGCCGGGGCCACCGGGCCCCGAGCCCCCGGACCCGGTGCTGAGCCGTCGCGGCCCGCCGGCACGGGCCACAATGAAGCCCCGACCCCTGATCCACGATCCACCGGTTCGACGATCCACCGATCCGACCATCACTCCCATGGCCACCATCACGCGCGCCGCGCCGGCGCCCCCGCAGCCCGTCGACACCCGTCGTCGCTCTGACCTGGCGCGCCTGGCCCTCGTCGTGCTGGTCCTCGTGGGGGCCCTGCGCCTGCCTGCCTTCTTCGTCGACGTCTTCAACTCCGACGAGACCTTCCTCGCGACCCAGGCCGAGGTCATCCGCGACGGCGGGCGCCTGTACGAGGAGGCCGCGGACCGCAAGCCGCCCCTCGTCCCCTACATCTACGCCGGGGCGTTCGAGCTGTTCGGCACCAGCGACCTCTGGTCCGTGCGCGTGCTGGCGATGCTTGCGGCCGCCCTCACGGCCTGGCTGGTCGCGGTCGAGGCGCGCCGCCGCTACGGGCGCCGCGCCGCGTGGGCGGCCGGGCTCCTGTGCGCCTTCGCACTCGTCGCGTTCGCGCCGCAGGACGGCCAGGCCGCCAACTTCGAGATCTTCATGCTCCCGGCGATGACCGCGTCCGTGCTGCTCGCGCGTCGGGGCCGGGGTGTCTCGGCCGGCGCAGCAGTCGCGGTCGCGGCACTCGCGAAGCAGACCGGCGCGGCGACGCTGTTGCCCGTCCTGTACCTCGTGTGGCGAGCAAAGGGCCGGCGCGGCGTGGGCGCCGCGCTCGGCGGGTTCGGCGTGCCGATCGCGCTCGCCGCGTTCGCGCTCGGTCCGGGCCAGCTCCTCTACTGGACCGTGCTCGGCAACGGCTCGTACGTCAGCGTCCAGACCGCGTCGACGTTCGTCCTCGGCATGTTCGCGGTGATGTCGCTCGCCTGGGTCGCCTGCAACCTCCCGATCGTCTGGAAGCTGCCGACGGCGTGGCGCGACCGGTACACGTCGGCGCGCGACGGCGACCACGACCTCGACCTCTGGCTCTGGCTCGTCTCGGCGGTGCTCTCGGTGATGGTCGGGCTCCGGTTCTTCGGTCACTACTACCTGCAGCTCGTCCCGCCGGTCGTGTTGCTGAGCACGGGTGCGCTCAGCCGCGGGACACCCCGCGTTGCGCGCGCGACGGTCGCCGTCGCGGCTGCGTTCGCGGTGGGTTTCTCCGCGGCCGGATACTTCATGCGGCCGTTCGACGCCGGGCTCCGGTACCGGAGTGTGAGCAAGTACCTCGTCGCACACACCCGACCGCACGACCGCGTGCTCGTGTGGGGCAGCGTCCCGGAGATCTACTGGGCGTCGGGAACACGGCCGGCCACGCGCTTCGTCACCACGGCCGGCTTCCTCGGTGGCGCGCAGCCGGGACGTCCGGCCGAGGACGCGGCACCCGAGGAGTCGAGCCCGGTCGCCTGGGACTGGTTCTTCGAGGACCTCGACGCGCACCCGCTCCCCCGGTACATCGTCGACACGGCCCCGGCGCAGATCCGCGGCGCCCAGTACACGCCGATCGACCGGTTCCCGAAGTTGGAGGCGATGCTCCAGTCGAACTACCGGTTCGTGTCCTCGATCGACGGCATCGACCTCTACGAGCGAACCTCGGGCTGACGGGTCACACCAGCGGCCACGGCACCGAGTGGTACCCGGAATCGGGCTCGGGAAACCGCCCGGTCCCCACGAGTGCATCGGCGCGCGTCGCCACCGCCTCGATCTCGCGCGGATCGAGCAGCTTCGCGAGACGACGACCGAGCGGACCACCGTCGAGCTCGGCGCGGGCGCGGCGCACGTCCTCGATGACCGCCTTCGGGATCGGCGTGCCCGCGAAGTCCCAGATGACGGTGCGGAGCTTCCACATCGAGTGGAACGTCAGGCCGTGGTCGATGCCCACGATCGCACCCGTCGCACGGTCGCGCAGGCAGTGCCCACCCTTGCGATCGGTGTTGTTGGCCAGGACGTCGAACGCCGCGAACCGTTGGAACTCGACCTCGCGTCCCTCGAGGAGCGTGAAGTACTGCTCCTCGGGATCGTGGTCCACGAAATGCTGCACCGCGCCCTCGCCGAGGACCCCCTCTCGGCGCAGCACCGTGATGGGAACGATCCCCCAGCCGAGCCCGACCGAGAGCTCGTACGCGGCGACCTCACGGCGACAGAGGGTCCCGTCGGGGAAGTCCCAGAGGGGCCGCTCGCCGCGCTGGGGCTTGTAGACCGCGGGGAGGGCCACGCCGTCGAGGGTCGCCTCGACCAGGAACGTCGCGTTCGACGAGTAGCGCATCCGTCCGACGATCTCGAGGTCGCCGACCTCCAGGACGCGGGCGACGTCGGTCGGGGTCAGTTCCAGCGGGGGCACCGGTGCCCGGCCGGATCCATCGGCATCCCGCACAGCGGGCACGGCGGACGCCCGGCCGCCACGACCCTGTCGCCGAGCTCGATCAACGCGCGGATCTGCGGACGCGTCGCGTAGATCCGCGCGACGTACCCGGCGTCTTCTCCTTCGGGATCCGGTCCGCCGAGCTCCGCCTCGCCCGCGTCATCGGCGTCGGCGTCGGCGTCGGCGTCGGCGTCGGCGTCGGCCTCGGCGTCGGCGTCGGTGGACGCGTGCTCGCGCAGCTCGATCAACACGCGGCCCCGGTCGGGATCGAACCCCAACCCGATCAGCCGGGCCCGGAACAGCGGCACGGTGGGCTCGCGCAGCTCGGCGCGCTCGAGCGGGACCGGGCTCACATCCTCGGGGAATTC
>DASUAO010000031.1:0-2244 GCA_035763745.1 Acidimicrobiia bacterium | reverse complement strand
TGCGCCTGGAGCACTGGTGGACCGATCCCGCGGGCGACTTCGCCCTGAGCCTGGCCCGGCGCGCCTGAGCGGCCCGCTTCGTGGGGCCCGCGGCGTGGGGGTCCCCGAGTTTCCACTACGCAGATAGTGTCAATACACTTGGTGCCGTGAGCACCAGCCCCAGCCTCGACGACCCCGGCCTCCAGATCCCCAGCCTCGAGATCCAGGACCTGCACGTGTCGGTCGACGGCACCCCGATCCTGCGCGGCGTCACCCTCGCGGTCGGTGCGGGCGAGGTCCACACGCTCATGGGACCGAACGGCTCCGGGAAGTCGACGCTGGCCCGGACCCTCCTCGGCGACCCGACGTACGTCGTCACCTCGGGGCGCATCCTCCTCCAGGGCGAGGACGTCACGGGCCTGTCGACGGCCGACCGCGCCGCACGCGGACTGTTCCTCGGCTTCCAGCACCCCGAGGAGATCCCAGGCGTCAGTGTGCTCAACTTCCTTCGCCAGGCGATGGGCGCACGCAAGGGCATCGAGGACCTCTCGGTGCTCGAGGTCCGCATGGCACTCCTCGAGTGGACGGCCAAGCTCGGGATGGACGAGCGGTTCGTCTCCCGGTACCTCAACGAGGGGTTCTCGGGCGGCGAGAAGAAGCGCAACGAGATCCTCCAGATGGCGCTGCTCGAACCCGACGTCGCGATCCTCGACGAGACGGACTCGGGACTCGACATCGACGCGCTGCGCGTCGTCGCCGACGGGATCGCGCAGGTCCGCAGCGTCCGTCCGGCGCTCGGCATCCTGTTGATCACGCACTACCGGCGCATCCTCGAGCACCTGGTCCCCGACACCGTCCACATCCTGCTCGACGGCCGGATCGTCGCGACGGGGGGTCCCGAGCTCGCCGCGAAGCTCGAGGCCGACGGCTTCGACGCGTTCCGAGCGGCCGCATGAGCACGCTCGACGTCGCCCGGATCAAGCGCGACTTCCCGATCCTGGCGCGCGAGGTCCACGGGCAGACGCTGGTGTACCTCGACTCGGCGTCGTCGTCCCAGAAGCCCGTGCAGGTCCTCGACGCGATGGAGCGCTGCTACCGCGAGTCCTACGCGAACGTGCACCGGGGCGTCTACACGATCGCCGAGGAGGTGACCGCGGCGTTCGAAGCGAGTCGCACCAAGGTCGCGCGGCTGATGCACGCGCCGTCGACGTCGGAGATCGTGTTCACGAAGAACGCGACCGAGGCGATCAACCTCGTTGCGCACTCGTGGGGCCGCGCCAACCTCCGGGCCGGTGACGTCGTCGTCCTCACGGAGATGGAGCACCACGCCAACGTCATCCCGTGGCACATGCTCGCGAGCGAGATCGGCATCGAGCTGCGGTGGATCCCGCTCACCCCCGACCACCGCCTCGACCTCGGTGACCTCGACCGCCTCCTCGACGGCGCCAAGCTGCTCGCGGTCACCGCGGTCTCCAACGTGCTGGGCACGATCAACGACGTCGAGGGACTCGTCGCGGCGGCCCACGCCGCGGGTGCGCTCGTCCTCGTCGACGCGGCGCAGGCCGTCCCCCACCTCACCGTCGACGTGACGGCCTGGGACGCCGACTTCGTGGGCTTCACCGGTCACAAGATGCTCGGGCCGAGCGGCATCGGTGGGCTGTGGGCCCGCGCCGAGCTCCTCGAAGCGATGCCGCCGTTCATGGGCGGCGGCGAGATGATCCGCGACGTCACCACGACCGGTTTCACGACCAACGACGTCCCGTGGAAGTTCGAGGCGGGCACCCCGCCGATCGTCGAGGCGATCGGCCTCGGCGCCGCCGTCGACTATCTGGATGCTCTCGGGCTGCCCGCGATCCGGGCGCACGAGCGGGCGCTCACCGAGTACGCCCTCGATGCACTCGCGCTGCGCTTCGGCGACCGCCTGACGATCTACGGACCGACCGATCTCGACGTGCGCGGCGGCGTCCTCTCCTTCCTCTTCGAGGGGATCCACGCGCACGACGTGTCGCAGGTCGTCGACGAGGCCGGCGTCTGCGTCCGGGCCGGGCACCACTGCGCGAAGCCGCTCATGCGGTCGCTCGGGGTCCCTGCGACGACACGCGCATCCTTCTACGTGTACAACGACGAGTCCGACGTCGACGCCCTGGTCGAGGCACTCGCCACGGCCGAGAAGTTCTTCGGGATCTAGGACCGGAAGGGGAGAGAGGAAGCAGGGATGGCAGGCCTCGAAGACCTCTATCGCGAGATCATCCTCGACCACTACCG
>DASUAO010000030.1:0-109018 GCA_035763745.1 Acidimicrobiia bacterium | reverse complement strand
GTGCCCCCGTCTTCGTACTGGTTCCTGAACCTGGTGACGGTGACCTCGTCGCGGCCGTACACGCCAGCAATGGACGGCAAAGGTCCGGGCTCGAAGACGAAGACTCGCCGATTCGTCAAGACCAAGCGATCGTCGATGCTGGCTTCGATCGTCTCGCCGTACCGAAGTTGCGCCTCGACGTCGCTACGAACCGCCCGACGGAGCTCTGCTCTGCCCCTCGGCGCAAGACGCTCGCGCTCTATCCGTTGGATTGCCTCGTTCATCCTGCGAATGGGCCCTCGACGCCGCCGACTCAGATCCCCGTCGAAGCCCTCGGCCAGACCGTCAGTATCCACACTGGCATGATGCGCTGCACCCGAGATCGATGATCCAGGGTCCAAGGTCCCTCGCTCCTGACTGGCCCTCGTCGAGTCCGGCGTGGTGATCTGCTCGACGGTGCGACGTGGCCGTTTCGACTTGCGGCGCCGTTCCTTCTTCCGGGCGCGTTCTTGGCGGACGTGCTGCCGCTGGAGGCGCACGAGCCGATCGCATTACTTCGGGGTTGATCCGGCCGCGCGAGATGAAGGAGATCACCCAGGGCGGCTACCTGGAGCTCGCGAATGAGTTCGAGGTCGCGCCGGGTGGTTGCGGGCCATCCCCCGGTAGTCGGTGACGGTGTGCGGGCTCGCGCCGAGTGTCCCGACGCGCTCGATGTGGCGGTCGAGCAGCTCGCGGAACGTGATCGCAGACGAACCGCCGCCCTCCCCTGCCGATTCGGTGGCGACGTCGACCCCGGCGAGCAGTCGCGCCCGGGCCTTCTTCGCCCCAGCTGCCGTCCCACGGAAGCGCCGCGTCCTCTACCGGTACTTCCCGTCGGGCCCGGCACCCAGGCTCACGACGAGCTCGTAGACACCGCGCTCGATCTCGTAGACCCCTGGCGCGATCCGCCGGCGCTTCCGTGTCGCCATCCGCTACCTCCCGCGATTCTTGGGCGGTTCTTGGGCAACGGCATGCGGACGAGCGCCGAATGAGAGCGTGACGCTCTGACCAGGGGAAACGGTGGGCGCTGAGGGACTCGAACCCCCGGCTTCCTCCTTGTAAGGGAGGCGCTCTTCCAGCTGAGCTAAGCGCCCGGAAGGCCCATCAGGCTACCGGGGTCTCGCACCGCATCTCCCGGTCCCGGCCTACCCTTGGCCCGGCATGGCTGCGCATCTCGTCGTTGACGTGGACGGGCACGTGTTCGAGCCCGACGAGCTCTGGATCGAGTATCTCCCTGAGCGATTCCACGAGCGACGACCGCAGCTCGTGCTCGACGACCGGGGCACGACCCGGTACCTCCTCGAGGGGAACATGATCCCGCCCGGCTCCGGCCGCGGCGCGTGGGTCCCCGAGGGGATCCGGGAGGCTTCCGCGCAACGCGAGGGGGCAGTCGACCCCAAGGCCCGACTTGCCGACATGGACGTCGACGGCATCGACGTCGCCGTGCTCTACGGCGCGGCGAGCCTCGGATTCTACGCACTCCAGGATGGCGAGTTCGCGGTCGCGTGCTGCCGCGCCTACAACGACTGGTTGCACGACTACTGCGCGACGAATCCCTCGCGACTCAAGGGGACGCCTGCGCTGCCACTCGCGTCGATCGAGGACGCGTGCGCCGAGGCGCGCCGAGCCGTCACCGACCTCGGGTTCGTCTCGCTCACGGTTCCCTGCGCGATCGGTCGTACCAACATGAACGACCCGACGCTTGATCCTCTCTATTCGCTCGCCGAAGAGCTCGACGTGCCGCTCGGGTTCCACGCCGGCGGCGGACGCTTCGCCCACAACCGCTTCGTCGACGCGTATGCGCAGCTGCACGCGTTCGAGTTCCCGGCGAACATCATGTTCGCCGTGACCACCGTCGTCTGTGGTGGCGTCCTCCAACGACACCCGGCGCTGCGGGTTGCGATGCTCGAAGCCGGGGTCGGTTGGGCGCCCTACTACTTCGAACGGCTCGATGAGCACTACGAGCACCGCGCGCACGAGATGCCCTTCATCGACCGACCCCCGAGCGCGTTCCTCGAGGACGGTCGGCTCGTGATCTCCACCGAGGGCGAGGAGGGCCTCGCCCACGCCGTGGTCCGACTCGGCGAGCAGTCGGTGGTCTGGGCATCGGACTATCCGCACTGGGACTCGGAATTCCCGGGAAGTGTGCAGCAGGTGACCGACCGGGAAGACCTCACCGACGCGCACAAGCGCGCCCTGCTCGAGGACAACCCGAAGCGGCTCTACGGGTGGTGATGCGAGCTATGGCAGCGTGCACACGACGGTGCCGGTTGCGTGGTCGCCGAGGTCGTTCACGGCACGCACCGCGATCTCGAGCACGCGTTCGTCGCCGTCGCGCACGTCGGACATGACCTGCCCGCTGAAGTGCAGCACCAGCCCGGGGATCGCCGGTCCACCCAGGCGGATCGCGATGCTGCGCAGCACCGCCTCGGGACCGGTCCAGTCGGTGACGTAGCGGGCGATGTAGCCGTTCGTGGTCAGGATGTTCATGAAGATGTCGGGTGCACCCTGGGCCTGGGCGTAGTCGCGGTCGTGGTGGACCGGCATGAAGTCGCGCGACGCGATCGCCCCCGCGACGACGACCGCCGGGGTGACGTTGAGGTCGAACGCGGGGAGCTCCTCGCCCGCTGGCTCGGTCGGGGGCGTGCCAGACGACGGCTTGCTCCCCGACCCGGCAGGACGCGCACCGCCGGTGCCTGGCGCGAACCGGAAGATGCGGAAGCGTTGACGGCCGACCACCTCGCCGTCGGCATCGGTATAGGTCGTGACCCACGTGACGAAGTACCCCTCACCCAGCCCGGTCGTCTTGCGCTCGGAGATGTCCTCGAGCGCGGCTTCGGACTGCAGGCGGTCCCCGATGCGGAGGTAGCGCTCGAATTCGAGCTCCGAGTTGGTCGCCAACGTCGCGGTGAAGCCGCCGGCCGCGAGTAGGCCGAGCGCGCTGTCGGGATCGATCTCGGCCGCGGCCCCGCCACGCTCGGCGAGCCCCTCGATCCGAGGCCGTGCCATCGTCCAGGCCTGGAGCATCGCCGGTGGCGCCACGAGGCCACCGTGGCGAGTCGAGGCCGCGACCTCGGCGTCGAGGTAGACGGGATTCCGGTCGTCGAGCGCGTCCACCCAGTGACGGATCATCGGGAGGTTGACGTCGTCCGGGGCGGCGGTCGGTCCTCCCGCACCCATGGGCTTCCCGAGCAGCGGGATGACGCGCGCGCGGAGGTCGTCGGTCACGGCGGGCAGCGTACCCAGACGGCACCGGTGCGGCGGGAGCGAAACCCAGGGACGTCTGCGCGCCGTCTGCACGCGAAGCGCACATGGGCGAGGTAGGCAGGCCGTTCACACCCAATCAGGAGCGAACGATGCCCAAGGGCTATGCAATGTTCAACGTGAAGATCAACGACCAGGCGGCCTACGACGCCTACGCCGAGAAGGCGATTCCCACGATCATCGCGTCCGGTGGGAACCCGATCATCGTGGACGACGCGCCCGCGATCGTCGAGGGGGCGTGGCGGCCGCGCACGGTGGTCGTGGAGTTCGCCTCCCCGGATGACGCCCGGGCCTGGTACGACTCGCCCGACTACCAGGCCGTCGCCGGTGACCGACAGGCCGCGACCGACAGCAGTGCGGTGATCGTCCCCGGCTTCGAGATGCCCACCGGCTGACGCCTCTTCCCGCGCGCGGGCGGCTCGGCGGTCAGGCCGGCGCCTCGACAGCCAGGCGCCTCGCGCGCGCCGGGGGTATGTGGTCGTACAGGTCGGCGACGAGATCCGACCGGATCGCGGCGCAGGCCGGGTCGTTCCAGCGGTTGTGGAACTGGTACGGATCGTCCTCCACGGCGTAGAGCTCACCCTCGGTGCCGTCGTACCCGAATCCCGGCTCGTACTGCGTGCACGACCAGCCGTCCCGGAAGATCGACCGCAGGTGCATGTCGATGTGGTCGAACTGACTGTCCCACTCGGTGATCACCCGCTCGCGCCCGGACCCGTCGGCCAACGGCAGCGGCGCACCCTGCATCCACTCCGGGATCGGCACCCCCGCGATCTCGCAGAACGTCGGCGCAAGGTCGACGTGCCCGACGGGATCGGTCACCTCACCTGGCGGGAGCCCTTCCGAACGTGCCGGTCGCCAGACGAACGGCAGCCGCATCAACGCGTCGGTGTGGTACGGGCCCTTGAAGAGCAGCCCGAAGTCCCCTTGGAGCTCGCCGTGGTCGGTGGTGAAGAACACGTCGGTGTCGTCGCCCCACCCACGGGCATCGATGCGCGCGAGCACCTTGCCGCACGCCTCGTCGATGAGCTCGTTCTCGACGTGCACGAGCGCGTTCACCTCGCGCACCTGGTCGTGGGTCATCCGCGCCGGGACGAACGACGTCGGTCCCCCCTCCTGGTTGTCGAACCGGCCGTCGAACCAGTCGAGCCAGTGCCGCGGCTTGCCGGCGAGCACCTCGCGGCACGCGTCGACCGTCCCCGGGTGGCCGGGCGGGAGGTCGAGCTCGCGCCAGTCGACACGCCCCACCTCCGACGCGGGCGGATCCCACGGGTGGTGCGGGTCGGGGAAGCTCATCCAGCAGAACCAGTCGGCGTCGGCATCGAGCGAGTCGAGCCACGCGATCGTGCGATCGGCAACCCAGTCGGTGTGATAGTGCTCGCGTGGGACCGGGTTCGCCGCGACCTGCTCCAGGCCGGTGTCGCCACCGCCGTCGGTGTTGAGGCGGCCGTCCTTCACGAGCGCGTAGAACCCCTTGACGTCTTGGGGGTGCTCGGTGCGCAGCCAGGTGCCGTAGTGCCAGAAGTCGAGCGGTCCGTGCATCGCGAGCTCCATGTGCTCGAATCCTCGGTGCGGGCCGTAGGAGATGTCGCGGCCGCGGCGGCCGAGCACGTTCTCGGGCCACTTGCCCTCGAAGTCGAAGCCGGGCTCGAAGTGCGCCTTGCCGATGAGCCCGGTGCGATAGCCGGCATCGGCGAGCACGGCCGC
The DNA here is from genome assembly GCA_035763745.1 of Acidimicrobiia bacterium. Lineage (GTDB taxonomy): Bacteria > Actinomycetota > Acidimicrobiia > IMCC26256 > PALSA-555 > DASUAO01. Next base: position 104,029 of record DASUAO010000030.1, on the reverse strand, counting down.
GACGCTCGGCGCGTCCTGTGGCAACGGCACACCATTGGCGTAGACGCCGTGGGTGCTCACGTACTGGCCGGTGAGCATCGTGGAGCGGGCCGGCATGCACACGGCGTTCTGGTTGTGGGCCCGCCGGTAGTTCACGCCCTCAGCGGCGAGTCGATCGACGACCGGCGTGCGCGCGATCTGGCCGCCGTTGCAGCCCAGCGCGTCGTACCGCTGCTGGTCGGTCGTGACGAACAGGATCTTGCGACCCATCAGGAGCCGCCGCCGCGGAGCCGGCTCATCGCCTCCGTGCACGCCACCAGCACGGTGCGCTCGAGGCCGGACTCGCGGTGCTCGTGCGCCTTCAGGTAGTCGGGCTGGGACACCATGTCGAGGAACGCGGCGCGCGACGGGTACTGCACGAGCACGACCTGGTCCCAGTCCTCGTCGGGGTCGCCGATGAGGATCTGGTCGGCTCGCCCCGCCCACAGGACCTTGCCGCCGCGCTCCTCCACCATCGCGACGGCCGTCGCGCCGTACTGCGCATAGGCGTCCTCACCGCTGCCCTCACCGCCGTCGGCCCGCTCCTTGTACTTGAGCAGGTTGAGCATCGTGACCGGCTGGTCGTCGGGTGCTTCGGCCAGGGCCAGGAACTGCGCCTCGTTCGGGGTGATCGCCACGGGTGTGCCTCCTCGACAGGAGCGCAGCCTAGGCACTGCGCTCGGTCGAAGGAGGTGGACCGCGGCGGGCCGGGGCTCGACGTCGGGCACCGGGGGGATCGGTTGCCCACGTCGTGACCCCGGCCCGCCTCACGCGGTGAGCTCGGATCGGGCCGGCGGATGTCACTCCGCCGGCCCGACCGTGGGCCGTGTGCAGTGATGGGGCTCAGGCCGTCTCGGCGACCGTGAGCTCCCAGGTCGTGGGCAGGATGTCCTCCGGGCGGGGGTGCTTCGGCGGACGCCCCCGACGCCGCTTGTTCGCGAGGACCTTGCCGTTGGCGATCAGCTCGCCACCCCACACTCCCCAGGGCTCACGACGATCGAGCGCCGCCGACAGGCACTCGTCCTGCACGGTGCACCCCCCACAGAAGGCCTTGGCCCGGGCGATGTCGTCGAGCGCCTCCGAGAAGAAGAGGGCGGTCAGCTGTCCCGTGCCCTCGGCGCAGCGTGCGTCGACACGCCAGGCGTCCTCGGTCCCTCTGCACTCGATGGCAATCATCGCGGTCTTCTTTCTTCGTGGGCCCTCCGGCCCGGCTGGTGTGGATCGGTAGGCGGCGGATGTGTCGGTGGATGGATCGGTCGATGGGTCGGTGGTGGCGGGCTCGCCCGAACACGAGAAAGGCCGCCGGGAGGGTGCCCCGGCGGCCTGGTGGTCTCGTGTGGAACGTCGTGCTTACGAGATCAGGGGAGGCCGCCGAGGCGAGGGCTTGGTGTCCGCGGTCGCGACGTTGCGGAGCCACGAAGCCGGGGCCATGACGCACGGGAAGCCCGCGTACGCGCGCGCGATCCCGTGGCCGGCGTGGTGCTGGCGCTGCGAGATGGCGTGCATCCGGGGGTGTCCTCGGGTCGGCCCCCGCCGGTCGCACCGACGGGGCAGGCGGTCTCGTGTGGAAGATCCAATGAAGCAGGTGCCACGGGGGCGCGTCAAGGCAATTAACGTCGGGCCCGTGACGACGCCGGATCTGACCCCTGTCCTCGACCTGCTCGAGGCCCAGCGGGGCGACGACTGGCACTACGGCGCCCAGATCTACGTGTCCCGGCACGGCGAGGTGCTTCTCGACACCGCGATCGGCGAGTCGGCCGACGGGCGCGACCTCCGCACCGACGACCTCATGCTCTGGTACTCGTCGGGCAAGCCGTGGACCGCGGTCGCAGTGCTCCAGCTCTGGGAACGGGGCCTCCTCGGGCTCGACGACCGCGTCGGCGACCATCTCGACGGCTGGGGCAACGGCAAGGAGCGGGCAACGATCCGCCACGTGCTCACCCACACCGGTGGGTTCCCGATGTTCGGCGATCCGACCTACGACGCCGACGTCACGTTCGACGAGGCGCTCGCCGCGACCGTGGCCACCACGGCGGTCTGGGAGCCGGGCACCATGGCCGGCTACCACCCTGCGAGCGGATGGCGGGTGCTCGGCGGGATCATCGAGGCCGTCGACGGACGACGCATCGACCGGTACCTCCGCGAGGAGATCGCCGAGCCGCTCGGCCTCGCCGACTGCCACCTCGGGCTCGACGCCGACCAGCAGCGCGCCTACGGCGACCGGGTCGTGCCGGTGCACTGGACCGGCCATCGCATGCCGAAGGTCGTCGACGGCGCACTGCAGATGGTCCCTTACGAGATCGACAAGATCCACAACGAGCCCTGGCACATCGCCAAGGTCGAGCCGGGCGGCGGCATGCGCGGTCCGGCGAACCAGCTCGGGCGCTTCTACGAGTCGCTGCTCGGCCACGGCCCGCAGCTCCTCGACCCGCGCACGGTCGAGCTCATGGGTGCGGTGCACCGGTGGGGTGTGAAGGACCGCACGTTCGGCATCAAGATCCCGTGGGGACTCGGCGTCCAGGTCGACTTCACCGGCGGGACCGGTCGCCGGGCGTTCGGCCACGGCGGCATGGCCTCGTCGCGTGGGCTCGCCGACCCCGAGGTCGGCCTCGTGATGGTGCTCATCGCCAACGGGCTCGCCGGACTCCTGGAGAACGAGCGGCGCAACCTCGACGTCACCGATGCCGTCTACACCGCGTTCGGCGACGAGATCGCCCCGCTCCGTCGCTCTGCTGCGAAGTCCCGGGAGGTGCTCGGCTTCAGTTCCTGAGCGCGGTCACAGGGCGTTCTCAGGATTCGTTCGCGAGACTCGACCACGATCCCGATGACCCGCTCCGACGAAAGGCCCAGCGTGTTCCGCCGTTCCCCATTCGCACGCCTCGCGGTTGCCGCCGTCGCCGCTTCCACGCTCGTCGGGGGCCTCTCGATCGTCCCCGCCGCGGCCACTGGGGAAGGCTCAGGGGGTGCCGACGTGACCGAGCTCCCGATCGGCGACGACCCGGTGTCGTCGCCCGAGGTGGGCAAGATCTTCTCGTGCCAGAGCAACTTCAACTCGAACGCGCCCGGCGCGTTCAACACCGGCGACTGGATCAACGGTGACGGGACGTGGGACCTGACGAAGAAGCCGACCGTCGATGGTGAAGTCGTCTGGCCCGACGCCGAGATCACGGTCACGACGGAGGGGTCGAGCCGGATCATCAGCGGGAACGGCCTGCCCGTCGACGACACCACCGGCACGTTCCCGGTCTCCTCGTCGGACGATGCATACGACTACGACCGCAACCCGAACTCGATCTCCACGCAGACCGTCACCATCACCCTGCCCAAGAAGCCCAAGGTGGCCGACGAGCCGACGTGCACGAGCCTCGGGACCATCGGGATCTTCACGAATGGGGTGCAGCTCTTCAATGCGCTGGACGCGGGCGGGCGTGACGCCAAGGCGTACGAGATCCAGGACTCGTGCGACGGTCACCCCGAGATGAGCGGCTCCTACCACTACCACTCGGCGTCGGCCTGCGTGATCGGCGACCTCGACTCCGGCTCCGGTCACTCGGCGCTGGTCGGGTACGCGGCCGACGGCTTCGGGATCTATGGGCCCCGCGGCACCAACGGCGAGGACCTGAACAACTCCGACCTCGACGAGTGCCACGGACACACGCACAAGGTGAAGTTCAACGGCAAGAAGCAGAAGATCTACCACTACCACGCGACCGCCGAGTACCCGTACACGATCGGTTGCTACAAGGGCACGCCGGTCACGACGAACGGCTGACGAAGCGCGAGCATCGCTGCTCGGCCGATCGCGTCCCCCGATCGCCTCTCCCGATCAGGCCCCCGCGATCAGGCCCCCGCGATCAGGCCGAGCAGGTGCTCGTGCAGTGCGGGCGGCGCCGCGACGATGTCGCCCGAGTCGAGCCACTCCGCGTCGTCGCCGTGCCAGTCGGTGACGATCCCGCCCGCCTCGCGGACGAGCAGCGCCCCAGCGGCGACGTCCCACGGTCCGAGCGCCTGCTCGAAGTAGCCGTCGTAGACGCCGGAGCCGGTCCACGCGAGGTCCATGCTCGCCGCGCCCGCACGCCGGAGGTCCTCGCAGCCGCGCAACGCCCGCTCGAAGACGGGCAGGTACTCGTCGAGACGCTCGCGCTTGGCGCGAAACGGGAACCCGGTCGCACAGATCGCCTGCTCCGGCACGCGCGCGCTCACCCGGACGGGCTCGCCGCTGCGGAAGGTGCCGCCACCGGCGCGAGCCGTGTAGGTCTCGCTGAGCATCGGGGCGTGGACGACACCGACCACGGGAACACCGTCGGCCACGAGCCCGATCGAGACCCCGACGACCGGGAACCGGTGCACGAAGTTGGCGGTGCCGTCGAGGGGGTCGACGAGCCAGCCGAGCGGTCCGCGCTCCCCACCCTCTTCCTCCCCGAACACCGGGATGCCGGGCGCGGCGGCGAGCAGCACCTCCCGCACCGCCCGCTCGCTGGCCGTGTCGGTGTCGCTGACCCAGTCGCCCGGCGCCTTCTCGACCACGCCGCTCGTCGCGCCGAACGCGCCGAGCACGATCTCCCCGCCGGCCCACGCGGCCGCGACCGCCGCCTCGAGCAGGGCGTCGAGGTCGAGGGCGCTCATCCGGGGAGGCCCTCGTGCAGCTCGGCCTGCAGCTCTGCGAGCAGCTCCGGCGTGCCCGCGGCGATCAGGTCCCGTCGGGCATCCGGGTCGGCGGTGACGAGGTCCCGGTCCTGGGCGTCCACGACGACAGCACCGGCCTCACGGCAGATCAGCAAGCCACCGAGGTAGTCCCAGGGTGCTTCTCCGACCCGGTGCCCGAAGTAGCCGTCGAACCGCCCCGCGGCGACGTCGCACAAGGCGAGCGCGCACGACCCCATCGCCCGGAACTGCTTCCACCCGAGATGACGGGTGGGGAGCCCACCGACCGCGAGCATCGAGTCGGCGATGCGGCCGGCGGTCGATGCCGCGATCGCGCGACCGTCGACGAAGGCACCGCGGCCGCGGACGGCGGTGAACCGCTCCCCCGTGGCCTGGTTCGCGACCAGGCCGACGAGGGGCCCCTCGGCGTCGAGCGCGCACAGCGAGATCGCCCAGTACGGGATCGAGCGCGAGCAGTTCGTCGATCCGTCGACCGGGTCGAGGACCACGGTGATCGGGGCGTCAGGCGGCCCGGTCCGTCCGGACTCCTCGCTCACCACCGCGACCCCTGAGGGCGCGAGCACCTCGAGCACCGCGGCATCGGCGACCAGGTCGAGCTCGTACTGACCCGGGACCGCCGTGCGACCGCGACGCTCGCTCCCACCCAGCGGCGCGAGCGCAACCGCCTGGGCGTCGGCGGCCGCGCCGAACAAGGAGAGGAGATCGTCGGGACTCAGGTGCGCAGTCTCCCAGACGCCGGGCGGTCGCTCTCCACCGGGCGGATCGTGACCCGCGTCGTGTAGTCGGGGATGCCCGACGCCGGTTCCGTGCGGCCGCCGGGAAGGAGGACGTTCCCCTCCGGGAACACGACCTGCACGTTGCCCGGGGCCATCGGCGCGAGATGGACGCGCCCCGCCATCTCGCCGTGGTCGGACACCACGGTCACCGGATCGCCGTTCGCCAGGCCGAGGCGGGCTGCGTCGGCGTCGGCGAGGAAGACGGCGTCCCGGGTCGCTCCGGTGATCGGGTCGCGCTCGGCGAAGACCATCGTGTTGAACTGCCGGCCGCGGCGCGTCGACAGCCGAAGCCGACCGTCGTCCACCGCATCGTCGCGGGGCGCCACGACGGTGAAGCGCGCGCGGCCGTCGGGCGTGGGGAACACGCCCCCTTCGCAGAGCCGTCTCCCGCCCCACTGCACGGAGTCCCCGATCCTGGTAAGGCGCTCGACCCCGGCATACGTGGGCACGACTCGGGCGATCTCGGCCCGGATCTCCTCCCCCGAGCCGAAGGTCGCGAGGTGCGCCCGCTCCGGGTCCACCCGCCGAACGACATCGCCGAAGATCTCCCACTCGCTGCGCGCCTCGCCGACACGCGGTCCGCGCACCTCGGGCCCGAACGCGACCCGCCGTTCCGTCGTCGTCTCGGTTCCGCCACCCGACTGCTCGTATCGCGTCGCGGCGGGAAGCAGCACCACCGCTCCGCCGTCGGCGGGATCGACCAGCATCTGGCCCGAGACCACGATGTCTTGGTGGATGCGGAGCGGAACGCGCCGCAGCGCCACCTCGACGCCAGCCGGGTCGGGCATCACCTCGAGGAAGTTGCCCCCGCTCGACCACAGCACGTCGAGTTCGTCCCGGCCCGCCGCGGCCAGCATCTCCTCGGCCCGCAGCCCCGGCGCGCCCGCGACCGGGAACCCGTAGGTGTCGGACAGCCGCGCCGCGCTCTCGTCGTCGATGCTGCCTCCCCCCGGGAACGCGGTGGCATACGCGCCCATCTCGGCACCGCCCTGCACTCCGGAGTGGCCGCGGATCGGCATGAGCCCTGCACCTCGACGCCCGACGTTCCCTCGCACGAGCGCGAGGTTGACGATCGCCGCCACGTTGTCGGTGCCGTGGGCGTGCTGGGTGATGCCCATGGACCACACGAGGACGGCCGACTGCGCTGCGGCATAGCGACGGGCGAACGCCTCCATCTGCGGGCGCATGATCCCCGATCCCGCCTCGAGCTCCGTGAACGATCGTGCGTCGACCTCCGCGCGCAACCTGTCGAACCCTGTCGTGTGGTCGCGCACGAACGCCTCGTCCACGAGTCCCTCGTCGACCATCACCTTCAGCACGCCCGTGAGGAACGCGACGTCCCCGCCGGTGTGCACCGGAACGAACTCGTCGGCCATGCGGGTCCCGAACAGCGCGCTCTCGACGTTGCTCGGCACCCAGTACTTGTCGAGGCCGGGCTCGCGAAGGGGGTTCACCACGACCACCTGGGCGCCGCGCTTGCGGGCGAGGTACAGGTACTTCATGAACACCGGCTGCGCGTTGGCGACGTTGGACCCGAACAGGACGACGAGGTCGCTCTCGATCACATCCGTGTACGAGCACGTCGTGGCGCCGACACCCAGAGCGTCCTTCAGCACGACGGTCGACGGCGCGTGACACACACGAGCCGCGTTGTCGACGTTGTTCGTGCCGAGGAAGCGCATCGTCTTCTGCGCGGTGTAGTAGGTCTCGTTCGTGAGCCCGCGTGCTGTGAGGTAGAGGCCGAGCCGGTCCGGGGTGGTCGCCCGGATCGCCTCGGCGACCACTCCGAGCGCCTCGTCCCAGCTCGCACGAGTGAACCCGGCATCCGCCGAGCGCCGGAGCATCGGGGACGCGAGCCGACCGAGGTCGCGGAGCTGCGCGCTGGTGAGGGATCGCAGCTGCGCCACGTCGGCCAGCCGATCCGGATCGAGCCCCCGCATCGTGTTGACCCGCAGGAGCGCGAGCCGGGTGGTGCACAGGTGCACGCCGCGGAGCGTCCAGTCGTGGAAGCCCGCGACGCCGAGTGCGCAGCCGTCGCACACGCCCTTGCGCAGGATCCGCCACGCGTAGGGCAGGTTCCGACGGTTCTGCCAGATGGTGCGCAGGATCTCCTTGTACGCGTTGGGTCGGGTCTCCCCGATGCCGTAGGGCTTCCACCCCACCCACAGCGAACGTCGCGTCCGCCGGGGCGACTTCACGCGCGCCGATCCGGGCCAGGCCATCCGGCTACCGACGCACTGGGCTATGCATCGCCATCGACGCGCTCGACGCCGGTGTAGACGTTGAGCCGGTCGCCTCGCAGGAAGCCCACGAGCGTCTGGTTCAGGCGTCGTGCCGCGGCGACGGCGAGGCTCGACGGCGCCGACACGGCGCAGAGCATGGGGATGCCGGCGACGGCCGCCTTCTGCACGATCTCGAAGCTGACCCGTCCCGAGACGAGCAGCACCCGGTCCGCGAGCGGGAGCCGTCCGGCGAGGACCTCGTGGCCGATCACCTTGTCGACCGCGTTGTGCCGGCCCACGTCCTCGCGGAGCACGTGGAGGATCCCATCGACGTCGAAGAGCGCGGCCGCGTGCACCCCACCGGTCTCCTCGAACACGTGCTGGGCCTCCCGCAAGGTGGCGGGGAGACCGGCGAGCACCGATCGTGGAATCGCGGCCCCGTCGGGGACCGGGGGCGTCGCGACCGTCACGTCGTCGAGCGCGGTCTTGCCGCAGATCCCGCAGCTCGCGCTGGCGACGAAGCGGCGGGCCGGGCCGAGGTCCACCCGCCGACGCAGTCGCAGTGTCACCACGTTGTAGTGCTGCTCCCCCTCGTCGCCCACGCAGTACGCGACCTCGTCGAGCGCGTCGAGTCCGGTCAGGACGCCTTCGGTGGCGCAGAAGCCCACGGCGAGCTCGAAGTCGTGGCCGGGCGTGCGCATGGTGACGGCAAGCGGCTCCGGATGCTGCCCGGGCCCCTGGAGCCGGATCTCCATCGGCTCCTCGGTGACGACCCGATCAGGCCGCTCGTGCACCCGGCTGCCGTCGAAGGCGGCGACCCGCAGGGCCGTGACCGCTCGCCGCGCTCGTCGCGCGTCACCGGTGACCCGGGCCTCGTCCCTCGAGCGTTGCAGCACGAACCGTCAGGCTACCGTGGCAGATCGATGCCGGCCGCGGCCGCCTCGGCGCGGGAGTCGACGTCGGCAAACGCCGCGGCGTCGGCCACCGGCCCCCACTCCTCGATGCCCGCGCGGTGCACGGTGGTGACCTCCACGAGCGCGTGCATCGAGCGCTTCCCTCGTTCCACCAGGCCCGATACGCGTCCGAGCGCGTCGGCGGAGTAGCGCGCGCACAGCACCTGGGCGACATCGTCGACGACCGGGACGAGCGAGGCAGACGTCGGGTGGGCCCGGAGCCAAGCGACGAGCTCGGCGGTCACGCCGGGGAGATCGACCGCCATCACGATCACGGGACCGACGTGCCCACCGGCGTCCAGCGCCTCGGCGCCTGCCGCGACCGCAGCGAGCGGACCCGCCCCGGGTGGCTCCTCCCGGACGGCCGAGAGGCTCCCGTAGCCGGGTCCGACCTCCAACACCGGCGTGCACTCGGCGAGCAGCAGTCGCGCGAGCCGATCAACGAGCCGCTCGCCGTCGACGACGAGGCGCGCCTTGTCGGTGCCGAGGCGACGACTGGCGCCGCCGGTGAGCAGTAGGGCCGCGGTGGACACCCCGAGACGGTACCGTCCCGGTCGTGGACACCCAGATGATGCGGCGGCGGGTGGCTCAGGCGAGGGTCGGACGCCTCGCCACGATCGGCCGGGAGCACCGGCCCCATCTCGTTCCCGTCTGCTTCGCGCTGGCGGGTGACCAGATCGTCACCTCCGTCGACCAGAAGCCGAAGACGACGACCCGGCTCCGCCGCCTCGACAACGTGCGCCTGAACCCCACCGTCAGCATGCTCGTCGACCACTTCGAGGAGGACTGGAGCACGCTCTGGTGGGTTCGCCTCGACGGTCGGGGCCGGGTCGTCGAGCACGGCGCCGAGCTCGACGCGCTCCTCGGCGCGCTCCAGGAGAAGTACCGGGGCCAGTACGGCCTCCACCCGCCGACCGGCCCTGCGATCGTGATCGACGTGGAGCGGTGGGTCGGGTGGTCGGCATCCGGGTCGGGATGACGACGCGCGCCCCCGTGACGCGGCGCGCTCAGATCACCGGCGACTCCGCGCTGCCGAGCATGCGGTAGCCGACGACCACCCATCGCTCGGAACGGCGAGCGAGCTGCAGCTCGTTGCACGTGTCGTCACCATCCGAGAGGACCAGGCGGGTGCGGACGACCGCCGCGTCCCCCGTGGCGTCGACACCTTCGACGACGACCGCCGATGCCAGCCCCCCGAGCTCGGGTCGCGCCGCGTACGCCGAACGCTTCGCGTCGGCGTACTCACGCCGGCCCATACCGTCGCGCAGCTCGGGGCCCGACAGGGTCCAGAGCGCGTCGAAGTCGAGCCGGTCCCAGGCTTCCTCGTAGGCCACCGCGACGTCGGCGGGACCGGGGCCGGGGTCGCGCGCGACCGCGAAGATCAGCGCGGCGATCAGCGCGAACAGCAGGACGGCGACGATCGCGGTCAGCACCGCCTCACCCAGTCGTGGCGGACTGCTGGATCCGGCCGGCCAGGTCGAAGTCGAGCTGGCTCAATCCGCCGGCATCGTGGGTGGTGAGCGCCACCCGCACCCGGCGGTACCGGATGTCGAGGTCGGGATGGTGATCCGCCTCCTCCGCGAGCACCGCGATGCGATCGACGAACGCGATCGCGGCCGGGAAGGTCTCGAGCTCGAAGACCCGGACGATCTCGTCGCCCTCCCGGTCCCAGCCCGGGAGCTCCGCGAGTCCGGCGGAGATCTGGTCGTCGTCGAGTCGCGGCATCTTCGGCATCTCCCCATTCTCGGCCCACCCACGCCCGGAGCCAAACCGGCGGACATCTCGGCATCGGGTCCTCCGGCGAGATCGTAGGCTGAACCCGTGGACTGCCCCGCCTGCGGCGCGAGCGCTCGGCCGCGGCGCCCGGCCAGGTGCTCGTGGGGCCGCCCACCCAGGCCGCGACGCTCGACGCGATCGGCTACGAGGACCTCGGATCACTCGCGGTCAAGGGTCGCGACGATCCGGTCGCCACCTTGGCGAGCGGTTGACCGCGCTGCGCCGCACCATGGCCCTCGCGCTGCTCCAGGCCGCCCGCGCACCTGAAGCCATCGCCGAGCTCGAGCCCGCCCGCGGTGAGGGTCGGCTCGGCCCGGCCGACCGTGCCGCGCTCGCGTACGTCGCCGCGGGACGCACCGGCGATGCAGCCGAGCTCGCGCACCCTTCCTACGACGAGGACCCCGGCACGTATCTCGACCGCGCCCAGCTCGGCATTGCCCGGGGCTTCACGCACCCGCAGCAGGGCGATGAAGACACCGTCGAGGTCTTCGACGAGGTCGTCTCGGAGACCGACGACACCCAGGCCCGGCTCGACCAGGCGATCGTCCGGATGGCTCGGGCGCGCGCTGCGCGCCCTCCGACACCCCGACGCCGACGAGGCCGAGCACGAGGCGAACGCCCGGCTGGGCGCGCTCGGGATCGCCGCGTCGGGCTGGGAGCGCGTGTTCGAGCTGGCGTCGTCCTACGCGGTGGCCGGCTGACGACCGATGTGATCGAGGACACGGGCGCAGGCCAGCCCGTCCTCGAAGGTCGGGACGCCGATGGGTGCCGACCCCGCGTCGACCGCGTCGCGCACCACCTCCGCCCACCGCCGCATCGGCTCGTAGTGGGGGTCCCCCTCGGTCGACGTCCGCTCGTGCACGTCACGCGTCCCGTCCGCCCGCCGCACGACGATGCGTGCATCTGCGATGCATTCGAGCACGCCTTCCTCGCCGAGAACGACGATCCGGGGCGCGATCGACGCCGGCGCCACGAACGTGGAGTCGATCGTGACTGCGGTCCCACCGTCGAGCGTGAGCCAGGCCGTGAAGGAGTCCTCGGCGTCGCAGTGGTGCAGCACACCTTCGGCATCTGGACGCTCGTCGATGACCGTGCGCGCCTCACCATGGCCGGTCAGCACCTCACCGAAGATCCATCGGAGCGCGTCGATCGTGTGCGATCCCCACGCTCCGAGCCAGCCGCCACCGAGCGCCCGCTCGAACAGCCATCCGTACGGACGGAGTGGCACACGCGAGCCCGAGCTCCAGTGGGTCCACAACACACGTTCAGGAGTGCCGACCGCACCGTCACGGATGAGCGTGCGGAGGAGGATCCGCATCGGGTCGTAACGGAACTCGAAGTTGACGAGGTGCAGGCACTCGGCCGTCTCGGCCGCCGCGAGCATCGTCTGCGCGTCGCCGCCGTTCTTGCCGAACGGCTTGTCGCACATCACCGCGTGCCCGGCCGCGAGGGCCCGCCGCACGTGGGACACGTGTCGGAACGGGGGTGAGTGCACGGTCACCAGGTCGACGTCCTGGCGGTCGCAGAGGTTGGCGACGTCGGCGTCGTTGCGAGCGGAGACGACCTCGACCACCTCACAGCCCTCGGTCGCGTCGAAGACCGGCGCGACGACCCGCGCGCCGAAGCCCGTCCCGACCACCCCGATGCGAACCGTCACCGCGCCGTCACTCCCCGACCGTCGCGAGCGGATCAGGATCCACTCCGCCCACTCCGAGGTGCAAGCGGTTCAGGAACCAGTGACCGAGCGGACCGATCGCGAACGCGAAGAGGACCGTGCCGACGCCCACGTTTCCGCCCAACGCCCAGCCCGCGACCAGTGCCACGAGCTCCAGACCGGTCCGGACGGCCCAGATGGGTAGGCCCTTCGCGGCGATGCCGGTCATCAGGCCGTCGCGCGGCCCGGGGCCGAGACCGGCGCCGATGTAGAGCCCGATCCCCAACGCGGTGACCACCACACCGACCACCAGCATCACCCAGCGCAGCGCCGCGTCCTCCGGTCGGCTGAGCAGCTCGAGCCAGAGGTCGACGATGAAGCCGACCGTCAGGGTGTTGATCAGGGTGCCCACTCCGAACCGCTGGCCGAGCGGGATCCAGACCACGAGGATGGCCAGCCCGAGCAGGACGACGACCACGCCGAACGAGAGCCCGGTGACCTCGGAGAGGCCTTGATGCAGGACGTCGTAGGGGCTCACCCCGAGGCGGGCCTCGATGGTGAGCGCGATGCCCGTCCCCAGCACGAAGAGCCCCAGCAGCATGCGCGGCAGGCGGACCCGCAGCTCTGCGAGGTTCGGGAAGCTGATGACCTCGAGCTCGGGGTTGCGACTTTTCGTCACGTCGCGTCCCCCACCTGCGGTCGCGCGCGTCATCGTGGATCCCGGAGTGCCACGATGACCTCGATCTCGACCGGTCCACCACGCGGCAGGGCCGCGACGCCCAACGCGGAGCGCGTGTGACGTCCACGGTCGCCGAACACGTCGTGCAGGATCCGGCTCGCACCGTCGACCACCTTCGGTTGGGCGGTGAACTCGCCCGTGCAGGCGACGAACCCCTGCACCGTGAGCACCCGCTCGATCGCGTCGAGCGACCCGAGCTCGGCCCGTAGGAGCGACAGCGCGTTGAGCGCGCACCATTCGGCGCACTCGACCCCCACCTCCGTCGCGACCTCGCGTCCGAGCAACCCGGTGGCGTGGAGCACGCCGTCGTGGTTCCGAGGGAGGCACCCCGACGTTCGCGCCGTCCCACCGTGGACGACGACGGGATCGAGAGGGTCGTGGGGCGGGAACGGCCCCGGGAGGACCAGGCCCAGCTCGGCCACGCGCGCGTCGAACACTCCCCGACCCTACGCGTTCCCGAACGGATGTCGGCGGTGGTTCAGTCGCCTTCGCCGAGCGCGCCGGCGAGATGACGGAGGCAGTCAGGGCTCTCCCACGCGTGCGGGAAGTGCCCGAGGCTGGTGGAGCTCACCCGGTCCTCGTCCTCGGCGAACCACCATGCGAGGGGATGACCGATGCGACTCATGGACGCACCCGCGACATCGGGATCGAGCGCCCCGTCGGGCACGCGCAGCAGAACTCGCGCGTCGGGCCGGGGGTCGCGGAACTGGGAGACGAAGAGCAGCTGATCCATCCTCGATCACCCTCGCGGAGAGCGACTGGTATCGTCAACGTCGCCGTACGGCGGGATCGGCTCGGACGTCGAGGGGAAGCGATGCGCGTCGGCTTCGTGGGACTGGGAGCGATGGGGCTGCCGATGACCCGGCACCTCGTCTCGGCTGGCCACGACGTCACGGTGTCGTCGCGAGGACGGGGGCCGATCGACACCGCGGTCGCGTTCGGAGCCGTCGAGGGCGACGGTCCGGCCGGGGTCGCGGCCGCGAGCGACGTGATGATCCTCTGCGTCCCCAGCTCCCCCGACGTCGAGGACGTCCTCGACGTCGCGCTCCCCGCGCTCACCACGGGGACGATCGTCGTCGACACTTCCACGATCGACCCCGAGGTGGAACGGGCCCAGCACCGGCGCGTGGAGGCTGCGGGCAGCCGGTACCTCGAAGCCCCGCTGTCCGGAGGCACGGCCGGGGCGGAGAAGGGGACGCTCACCCTCATGGTGGGCGGGGACGAGGCCGTGCTCGACGAGGCGCGCCCGGTCCTCGACGCGTTCGCGGACCACATCGTGCACGTGGGCGGTCCCGGCATGGGCCAGGTCGTCAAGCTCTGCAACAACCTCGTCTACGCCGCCCAGATGCTCGCGACGGCCGAGGCGACCGTCATGGCGGCCGAGGCAGGAGTCGACCTCCATCGGCTCCACGAGGTGCTGACCCATGCGAGCGGTGACTGCGTCGCGGTGAGGACCCGGCTCCCCGCTGCGGGCGTGGTGCCCGACAGCCCGGCATCGAACGGATGGGCGCCGGGATTCATGACCGACCTGATGGCCAAGGATCTCGACCTCGCCATCGCGCACGCCTCGAGGGCCGGGACGCCGCTCTTCACCTCGGGGATCGTGCGCCAGCTGCTCGGCGCCGCGAGCGCGGCCGGCTACGGACGCGAGGACTTCTCGTCGCTGGCGAAGGTGGTCCAGGGTCTCGCGGGAAGGTGAGCTCGGTCGCTCGACGTGCTCCGGGGGTGGGACTCGAACCCACAACCGTCGGCTTAACAGGCCGCTGCTCCACCATTGAGCTACCCCGGAAGGGTTTCCGACGATAGCAGCGCCCGAATCCGACCCATGATCTGTCGATGCGTTCTCGAGCAGGAGAAGTACACGTAGCAGCAGCCGTACTCGCACTTCGTGCTCCGGATCGTCGAGTGCTCCCTTGGCCGATACGCCCTCCGGAACTGCGTCAGCGGAACATTGGTGACGCGGGACCAATGAAGTTGCGCCGCGTCGATCGGGCCGCGATATCGGCGAGGGTGACGCCTCGGGCGCGCAGCGCGCGGGCCGCCTCCTGTTCTCGCACCTTGCCGCGATCTCCCATGGTTCGGACCGTACGGCCGAGGTGTGACACCATCGGGGCATGCCGAAGTTCCGACTGGGAGTCATCATCGGATTCGGCGCCGGGTACTACCTCGGCGCCAAGGCCGGCCGGGAACGCTACGAGCAGCTCCGTTCGTTCGTGGCGAGCAGCCCGCTGTCGAAGGTGCAGGCTGCCTACGAGCTGGGGATCGAGCGCATCAAGGACCGCGCGCCGACGCCCGAGTCGCAGACCGTGGTGCCCCCCTCCAACAACTAGCGCCTCCGTCCCCGCCCGGGATCACGGGGGCTGCTCCATGGCGTCTCCTCCCCATCGCGCCGCACGCGAGGGAGGAGAGGTCGATGCACGATCCGCCGTCGGACCCGATGCCCGCATGGCACCCCGACCCCAAGGGGCTCCATGAGCATCGATGGTGGGACGGGACGACGTGGACGCAGCTCGTCGCCGACGATGGCATGGCGCGCCCCGACGACCCCGATGCGCAGGAGGCGGGGCGACGCCGCCGGCGCCCGCGGAACCAGGACGAGTGGATCGATCTGGGCTGGAAGACCTCGGGCTGCGGTTGTGCCTGCATCCCGGTCGTGTTCGCCCTCTTCGCCGCGATCTCGGTCGTCCTCTACTTCCTCGACGGCGCCGACGACCCCGGCGAGCTCTCCCAGACCACGTCGACGGTCTTCCAGGTCGTGTTCGGCATCGCGTGCATCGTCGGCTTCCTCGGTGGGCTGGTCGGACTCGCCACAGTGCTCGCGATCATCGACCGGAGGATGCAGCGCCGCCGATAGCGCGTCGACTGTTCCGGCGACCGGCGTCGACCGAGCGAACGCTCAACTATGAAGATGCTGTCCTCGCTGCGGATCATCTGACCGACCGTCCGCCGGACGGCCAGTCAGTCGGGATCGAGAAGGCCGAGGAGCCGCGCGGCCGTCGCACTCCGGGACAGGGTCTGGCGGGCCCGTTCGAGGTCACTCGGTGCGATCCGGCTCGGCGCCGCTCGGACCGCAGCCCGCAGCGACACCTCGTCGCCCGGCTCGAAGAGCACCCCCAGACGGTGCTCGGTCACGACGTCCGCGGCCACGGACCTGGCCGAGCACACGACGGGGACACCCCACGTGATCGCATCCATCAGCGTCCCCGAGTCCACCGCGGTGTCGGGCCGAAAGCTCAGCACGACGAGATCTGCCGCGGCGAAGTACGCGTCTCGGTCCCTGGCCGAGACATGACCATCGTTGACCACCGGAGCGCGGGCGAACTGCGCAGCTGATGGAGTCGGCGGAAGGATGCTCGCGACACTCCCACCGACCGCGAGGCGCCAGGTGTCGAGCTCGGAGAAGGCGCGCCACACCACACTTGGGTCCTTGAACTCGTGGCCGGCGCCGAAGAGCAGGGCGACGCGGTCGTCGGCATCGAGATGGAGCCGCTCCCGCGCGCCTGCGGTGCCGTTCCGGGATCCGGCTGGCGCCAACAGGGCCGTCGCCGGCTCCAGGAACGGCACGCGATCCGCCCACTCGCGGGTCGTGGACTCGCCGGCCGTCACGACCCGCACCCGATCGCCGGATCGCCGGCGCTTCGCCTCGCCGCGGCGAGCGAGACGGGCAAGCACGCCCGAGAAGATCGGTACCCGCACGAGCGGTGAGAAGTACTCGAAGACGAGCCACGATCGGCGCCCACCAAACGCCGCGACCGCGAGCGGGTCGAGCTGCAAGCTCGTGACGATCACGGACTCGAGGTGCCGGCCGAGCCGGCGCTCGAGGGCTCGCACCTCGCGCGCGGCCACCCGCCCTCGCAACATCGAACCCAAGGCTCGCGACAGCCGGCCGACTCGCGTGTCCGCGCTCGCGTTCCCGACCAAGCCGCCCAGTCGGCTCGACATGCGACCGAGACGCCGATATCGGTGGATCGCGAACGGCACCGGGCGACCCCAGTCGTCGTCGTGCACCCACCCTCGCTGCACCAGCACGTCGACGGTGCAGCCCATCTCGGAGAAGCCCGTCGCGAGATCGGCGAACAGGATCGGGAAGTGCCCTTCGGCGCGATGGGCCCACTCCTCGACCAACAGGACGCGGCGCCGCGCCGGAGCGCCGCCGTCGTCTCCTACGCCCATGCGGGCGCGCGGCTCGCCGGAGATCGCGACCGATTCAGACGTGCGCCGACCGATGACTCACGCCCGGTCGGGCTCCTTCGGCACGTCTTCCAGGTCGTTGCCCCAGCACAGGAAGGGCTTGCCCTTCTTGGTGAACACCGGCTTGAACTTGCCGTCGACGATCTCGAGGAACGAATAGCAGTCCTGGTCGTCCTCGTGCGCTGTCGTCCAGTCGACCGGGGGAACGAAGCCCATCGCCGTGTAGTCGGTCAGCTGGTTGATCGCCTCGACGACCTTCTCCTGCGTGAACTCCTCGCCCGCCGCCTTGAGGCCGGTCACGAAGAGGTCGGCGTTGATCCAGCCGACGATCGCGTTCTCGGTGATCTCACCACCGGTGCTCTTCATCCACTTCTTGAAGAGCTTCACACCCTTGGGGGCCGGCTTGGTCTCCAGCGGCGCGAAGAGGGTCTGCACGTACAGACCGTTGAGGAAGTCCTGATTCTCCTCGATCGTCTCCTGCTCGTAGGCGTTCGGGAGCACCATCGTCGCCTCGAGCCCCTGACGCAGCATCTCCTTGCGGAGGTTGATGATGCCGTTGAAGTCGATGCACGCGATGACGAAGTCGACTCCCTCATCGACCATCTGCGAGACCTGGGGGCTCCAGTCGGCATTGCCGTAGGAGATGCTCTCGTCGTCGAAGACGACGTCGGCCGTCCCGTACTTCTTGAAGCTCTCCTTGTTCCCGAGCGCACAGTCCGTCGACTGCGGCACGTTGTACGCGAGGAGTCCGACCTTGCTGAGGTTCACCTTCGTCGGAAGCCACGTGGGGAATCCGACCTGCGCGCACGTGAAGCAGTTGAACGACCCGGCGGCCCCGAAGAGGTTCGGCGGGCCCGGCGTGTTGTTCTCGGAGCCCCATTCGGCGTTGATCTGCCACCCGAAGGAGGGGATCCCGGCTTCGGCGAGCACCTCGGCACCGGTGAAGAGGCTGGTCGCCAGCGGCAGCGCCGCGAAGACGTCGTCCTGGGTGACGAGCGCCTGGGCCTCCTCGCGGTTCTTGCCCAGCTGGTCGTCACGCTCGGAGGCGACCACGAGCTTGCGCCCGTAGACGCCGCCCTCGGTCTCGTTGATGTACTCGAAGTACGCCTTCACGCCGTCGTACGCCGGGCCGTAGGAGACGCCCGTCGGGTTCATGGTGACGGTCACGACGCCACCTACCCTGATCTCCTTGGCGGTGACCCCGGGCTGGTCGACGGCCGGGAACTTGCCCTGCGCGCCGGCGACCGCGGCCGGCGTGATTGCCAGCAGGGCGCCTGCGACGATCAGCGCGATCCCTCGACCCACGCGAACTCGAGTACCCGACATCCGTCTCCCCCTCACACGATGTCGATCCCCGGAGCCCGCACGGACGCGGGCCCGTTCGAGGATCGTCTCGGCCCCATTGTGGCACCTCCGGACGCTCGCGAACCAGGCACCTTCGCGTGCCGTGTGCACCACAGGTCGGGCGCCGCTGCTCGCCGCACCGACGAGCGGTGGCCCTGACTACGCTGGCCCGCCTGGCGCCGAGCGAGTCGATCGAGCAAGGGGGGTACGGCCGACGTGGACGAGCTCATCGGCTACGTCGTGCGTGGCATCCCGTTCGGATGCGTCTTCGGCCTGGTGGCGGTCGGTCTCGTCCTCACCTACAAGACGTCGGGCGTCTTCAACCTCGCGTTCGCGGCTCAGGCGTTCGCCTCCGCCGCGGCCTTCTACACGCTGCGCAAGGACGATGAGTGGGGCATCATACCGGCGTTCGTCGTCTCGGTGGTCGTCCTCGCACCGCTCCTCGGGTTCGTGCTCGACCGGTTCCTGTTCCGACATCTCCGAACCGCACCGACACTCGCGAAGCTCGTCACGTCGCTCGGGCTGCTCGTCGCGGGCCCCGAGATCGTGCGCCAGCTCTGGTTCGGCTCGGACACCAAGTTCTCGCCGCCCTCCATCTGGCCGGGCGGCGACTTCGACCTGCTCTTCCAGGGCAAGGTCTACGCGATGGACGGCAACCAGGCCGCGACGATGATCGTGACGGTGCTGGTCGTCATCGCTCTCAGCGCGCTGTTCCGTTACTCGGCCATTGGTCTGCAGATGCGGGCAGTGGTCGAGAGCCCACGCATGACCGCGCTCGTCGGCGTGAACCCGAACCGCGTCAGCGCCATCGCATGGATGCTCTCGAGCTTCATCGCCGGCCTCGCGGGCGTGCTCCTCGCACCGCTCTTCGCCCAGACCGAGCCGACGACCTTCACGACCCTGCTCGTCGCGGCGATCGCCGCTGCGGCGTTCGGTCGCCTCACGAGCATCCCGCTCGCGCTGCTCGGCGGAATCCTCCTCGGCGTCCTCCAAGGGATCCTGGCCGGCTATCTCCCGCCCGGGAGCATCCTCGCGGCCGGGCTGCGCCCCTCGCTGCCGTTCGTCACGCTCTTCCTGCTGCTGCTCTTCTGGCCGGGCCTTCGCCGGAAGGCCGAGATCAGCGACCCGCTCGCCGGTGCCGACCCCCCACCGCCGGGGTTGGCCGCCGCCGAACGCAGCCGCGCCCTCACCATCGGGACCCGCACGGTGGGCGCGATCGTGGTGGTCGCGGCCATCGTCGTCACCCTGACCGCGCTCGACGTCGTCTGGATGGGCAACGTCACCCGGGTCGTCATCTACGCCCTCATCTTCCTGTCGATCACCGTGATCACGGGCATGGCCGGCCAGATCTCCCTCTGCCAGGCGAGCTTCGCCGCGGCCGGCGGCTTCACGACTGCGCAGCTCTCGGACAACCTGGGCTCTCCGATCGTGTCGTTGCTCGTCGGCGTGGTCGTGGCCGCGATCGTCGGCGCCCTGCTCGCCCTCCCCTCGCTCCGACTCGGCGGGATCTACCTTGCGCTCGCCACGCTCGCGTTCGCGCTGATGTTCGACAGCGTCCTCGTCCCGATCAGATGGATCGGTGGCGGCCAGCTGCCCACCCAGGCACCCCGGCCGGGGTTCCTCGAGGACGACCGCGTGTTCTTCCTCGTCGCGGTGGCCGTGCTCGTCGTCGTCGCGACGCTCGTCGTGCTCGTCCGCCGGGGGACGACCGGGAAGTTCCTCGACGCGCTCCGGGGCAGTGAGACCGCCGCGGCCTCGCTCGGCATCAATGCCGCGCGCTCCCGGATCCTCGCGTTTGCGTTGTCGGCCGGCATCGCCGGGCTCGGCGGAGGGCTCCTCACCATCTACGAGGAACAGGCGAACTACGGGAAGAACTTCAGCCCGTTCCTCGGGCTGTTCTGGGTCGTCCTCGTCGTGACCCTGGGCGCCCGGACCGTCGAGGGCGCCGTCCAGGCCGGCCTCGCCTTCGCGCTCTTCCCCGAGTTCCTCGAGCTGCTCGGCATCTCGAGCGCCTTCCAGTTCGTGCTGTTCGGGTTGGCGGCGCTCACGTACGCCAAGCACCCGGAGGGTCTGGTCGAGTACGGGAAGCGGCGCCAGCTCGAGGCGCTCCAGCGCTGGCTCGATCGCGGCAGTCGCGACCCGCACGACGAGGAGCCGGACCGAGCTGCGCCTCCGGGCGACGCCATGGAGGTGGTGCCGTCGTGAGCCTGCTCGAAGCCCGTGGGATCACGAAGCGGTTCGCCGGCATCACCGCGCTCGACGACGTGACGCTCGAGGTCGAGCGGGGCGAGGCCGTGGGGCTGATCGGCCCCAACGGCGCCGGGAAGACGACGTTCTTCAACTGCCTGCTCGGGATGCTGCGCCCCGACAGCGGCCGCGTCCACTTCGACGGGCGCGACATCACGCGCTCCCCGATCCACCGGCGGGCGCGACTCGGGTTCGGTCGGACGTTCCAGCGGATCGAGCTCTTCGGCGGCATGACCGTCCGCGATCACCTGCTGGTGGCGGCGCGCGCGCATCTCGGAACCGGGCGGTTCTGGAAGGACTGCCTGAACCTCGCACAGCCGTCGGCCGAGGAGCGACGGCGAGTCGACGCCACGCTCGAGCTGCTCGGCCTCGATGACATGGCCGACCGGCGGATCGAGACCCTCAGCCTCGGACGCGGACGCCTCGTGGAGCTCGGTCGCGCGCTGATGACCGACCCCCTCCTGCTCCTGCTCGACGAGCCGTCCTCGGGTCTCGATCAGTACGAGACCGCGGGCCTGGTCCGAATGCTCCAGGAGGTGCAGCGCGATCGCGGCACGGCGATCCTCCTCGTCGAGCACGACGTCGGGATGGTGCAGTCGTTCGCGTCTCGTCTCTACGTCCTCGACTTCGGCACCCTCATCGCGCAGGGCGCGGCTGCCGACGTCATGACCGACGACACGGTGCAGCGCGCGTACCTCGGCGAGCTCACCACCACGAAGACGAACGAGTCCGAGCGCGTCGTCGTCTCGTCACCCGAGCCGACCGACGCCTCGACGCCGGATCGCGCGCATTTGCTCGAGCTGCGTGATGTCGAGGCCGGCTACGGGCCCTTCCGCGCGCTCTTCGGCGTCTCCTTCTCGGTGGCCGAAGGGAGCGTCGTCGCTCTCCTCGGCGGGAACGGTGCCGGCAAGACCACGACCGCCCGCGTGGTCACCGGGTTGATCCCGGTGACGTCCGGCAAGGTGCGTTTCGACGACACCGACATTGCGCACATGCCGCCGTGGAAGATCGCGCCGCTCGGCATCGTGCACGCCCCGGAAGGCCGCTCCGTGTTCAGCTCCCTCACGGTCGAGGAGAACTTGACGCTCGACTTCCGGCGCAACCTCGGGCGACGCGGCGTCGCCGGAGGGCTCGAGCACGCATTCGACCTCTTCCCGCGCCTCGGTGAGCGTCGTCGGCAGCTCGCCGGGACGCTCTCTGGCGGGGAGCAGCGGATGCTCGCGCTCGCACGCGTGCTCGTGCGTCCGCCTCGCCTGCTCGTGGTCGACGAGCTCTCACTGGGGCTCGCGCCCATCATCATCGACGAGGTGTACGCGACCCTCCAGAAGGTGCGCGAGAGCGGTACCACCATGCTCATCATCGAGCAGTACGTCGGGCACGCCCTGGCGATCGCGGACTCGGCGGTGCTGTTGCTCCACGGCGAGGTGGCCTACGACGGCGCCGCGGCCGACCTGGGCGACGTGTCCGAGCGTCTGCTCGCCGCGGGGAGCACTCGGGAGCACTGAAGTCGCCAACCCGGCACGCCGCGAATGCGCTCTGGGCGTCGTGGGGCCGGAAGGGATCGAACCTTCGACCGAGGGATTATGAGTCCCCTGCTCTGACCACTGAGCTACGGCCCCGGGTCGGCATCGTAGGCAACCGCGTGCTCGGCCGGTCAGAACTGCTCTGCGGTCTCCTTCACCCAGTCGTCGAAGACTGGACCGAGCGGCGTGGTCGAGGTGGGTAGCTCGCCGACGACTCCACGGATGACCACCGTTCCTCGTCGGACGGCGGCCTCGGTCTGCTCGATCTCGAGCGCACCGACCGTGATGGTGCCCCGCACAGTCACCGCTCCCCTGACTCCACTGAGGCGACCGCGGGAGAGGTCTGCCGTCGGGGCCTCACCGCCCGAGAACGCCGCAGTCGTCGCGACGGTGCAGGCCTGGGCGTCGTCGTTCGTGAGCAGCTTGAAAAGCCGCTTCGCGGTCCGCTTCGAGTCGAAGACCACGATCTGCCCCGTGCCACCGCCACCGGGCCCTCCGTACGACTGGAGCAACCCGCCTGCCTCCATCGCGAGCGCGTCGGCTTCACGAGCCCCATCACACTCCGGACCTGGCGCGACCTGGCCGCCACCGGTGACCGGGGTGAGTCCGGGAAGCGATGCGGTGAGCGCGTCGATCGCCTCCTGCGCGGTCGCCAGATCGTCTCCGTGGGCGGTGCCGGCGAACCCGAGGATGGTCCCAACCGCGAGGATCCCGACCGCCAGGGAACGCACGCCTCGACGAGTCATCGCGTGGACCATACCCGAGTGCGAACTCGCCGTCATGAAACGACTCATCCCTCGTCGAGGTAGTCGCGCAGTCGCTGCGACCGCGTCGGGTGACGCAGCTTCGCGAGCGTCTTGGACTCGATCTGGCGGATGCGCTCGCGTGTGACGCCGAACTCGCGCCCGACCTGTTCGAGTGTGCGGACCTGCCCGTCGTCGAGACCGAACCGCAGCCGCATGACCTGCTGCTCACGCTCGTTCAGCTCGAGCAACGCGAGCTCGATCTCGTCCTTCAACCGTTCCCGCTCCGCGGCGGAGTCGGGAGACACCGCGCTCTCGTCGGGGACGAAGTCGCCGAGGGACGAGTCGTCCTCCTCACCGACCGGCGTCTCGAGCGACAGCGGCTCCTGGGAGATCCGCTGGATCTCGCGCACCTTCTCCGGAGTGAGGTCGACCTTCGCCGCGACCTCCTCGACCGTCGGCTCGCGCTCGAGCTCCTGGAGCATCTGACGCTGGGTTCGGAGGACCTTGTTCATCGTCTCGACCATGTGGACCGGGATGCGGATCGTGCGCGCCTGGTCGGCGATCGCCCGGGTGATCGCCTGGCGGATCCACCACGTGGCGTACGTCGAGAACTTGAAGCCCTTCGTGTAGTCGAACTTCTCGACCGCGCGGATCAGGCCGAGGTTCCCCTCCTGGACGAGGTCCAGCAGGGCCATCCCGCGGCCCACGTAGCGCTTCGCGATCGACACGACGAGCCGGAGGTTGGCGTTGGTGAGCTCCTGCTTGGCGAGCTCACCGTCGATGAGCGCCGCGATGTCGACGGCTCGGGCGTGGATCTCGGACTGCGGTTCGAGCGTCTCGGTCAGCTTCTCGGCCATCTGGATGAGCTTGCGGTAGTTCTCGTCGGTGAGCGCGGCGACCTGCTGGATGTTCGCAGCGGGGCCCACCGGCATGGGGAGGAGCTTGGTCAGCTCGGTCTCGAGCGTCGAAGTGATCGTGGCGAGCTGGTCGCCGGTCTCACCGGGACCACAGCCGGTGCGCATCGCCACGGCGAGCTCCAGCGCCCGCTGGAGGGCGCTCCGGGTCGACTGGCGCTTCGTGAAGTCCGTCGGGTCGACGACCTCTGCCTCGGCCTCCGCCTCCTCGGGCGGCGTGGTGGCCGCGAAGGCATCGGCGCCCGCCTCGATCCGTCGCGCCTTCGCCTTCTCGTCGTCACCGGTGAGGAGCCGGTAGCGACCGATCTCCTTGAGGTACATGCGGACCGGATCGAAGCTTCCACCTTCACCACGGTCGTTCCCCGCCTCGAGTGCACCGTCGAGACGCTCTGCGGCGGTGAGCTTCCGAGGACGGTGCCCAGGAGACGCGGCATTGTCGGACCCGACCGCAGGACCGCGTGCGGCGTCCTCGGCTCGGAGCTCGGCGATCACCTCGTCGACGACCTCGACGCCGCGGGCGCGCAGCCGGTCATAGACCGCTTGCACCTCGGCCGGTTCAGGATCGAGGAAGTGGTAGTGCGCGAACACCTCTTCCTCGGTGACGGAGCCGTGTTCCTTCGCCCGGGCGATGAGCGCCTCGAGCGCAGCGTCGCTCGATGGGTCGTCGGTCACGACGTTCGGTTTCGTCACGACTCCTGCTCCACCCGCTCCGAACGCTCCACGTGCTCCAGTGCTTCCGACTCCGATGCCGGCGGTTCTGGTGCCGGCGGTTCTGGTGCCGGCGCTTCTGGTGCCGGCGCTTCTGAGTGCGGTGCCGCCGATGTCGGCGCGTCGGTCTCCGGGGACGCGACGCGTCGGGCATCGGCGACGATCCACACTACCAACTGGCTCGCTGCCTCCAGCGCTCTCGGCCAGTCGCCGATCTCGCGTTCGTGCGCGATCGTGTCGAGCATTCGGTTCACCTCGCCGCCGCGTTCGTCACCGTCGCGCAGCAACCGCGCGAGCACTCGCTTGGCGACGGGGACGACCGTGTTCACCATGAGGCGCGCGCGAATCGTCGCGGGTTCGTCGTCGGCGAGTGGCTCCTCGACCGCGAGCTGCTCGAGCAAGAGCCGCGTCGGGCCTGCCGCACCGTCGATGGCCTCGTGCAGGTCGTGACGGGAGATGAGCAGGTCGTACGCGCCTCTCGCGACCGGGTCCAGCAGCAACGACTCGTCGAGCCAGTCGGCGACGAGCTCCGGTTCATGGATAGCCCACCGCAGCACGTCGAGCTCGCGGCGGTCGACCCGCAGCGGCTCGGCCGGCGGCGGCTCGTCGTGCTCGGGCTCGGGGCCGCGCCCGCGACGGACGACGGGACGCTGCGGTCGCGCCGGCTCGCGGGTCGCGCGGTCGACCTGCCCGCGCACGCTGTCGTCGTCGAGATCGAGGCGTCCCGAGAGCTGCACCGCGTACTGGTCGCGCACGAGGGGACTCGGATGCTGCGCAACCATCCGCGCCGCGGCTTCTGCAGCGCGGGCTCGCCCCTCGATCGTCGACAGGTCGGCAGCGTCGAGCACCCGGTCGACGCGGAACTGGAGGAAGGGCACCGCCTCCTCGATCGACGTGAGGAGACGATCGCGGTCGTCGCGCCAGAGGTCTCCGGGGTCCTTCCCCGGCGGCAGCGCTGCCACCTTCACCTCGAGCTCGAGCTCGGACTCCCACTTGTGCCAACGCTCGGCCGCGCCGGCACCGGCGGCGTCGGCGTCGTAGGCGAGGACCACCTTGCGGGCCAGGTTCTTCAACGCCTTGGCGTGGTCGTCGGCGAGCGCGGTCCCACACGTCGCCACCGCATTGGGCGCCCCGGCCAGGGCATAGGCCATCACGTCGGTGTAGCCCTCGCAGATGATCGCCTCTCCCCTCGCCACGATGTCGGCCTTGGCCCAGTTGAGGCCGTAGAGCAGGCGACTCTTCTGGTAGATCGGCGTCTCGGGCGAGTTCTTGTACTTCGGTCCCTCGTCGTCGAGCGCGCGCCCGCCGAATCCCGCCGCGTCCCCCCGGGCGTCGTAGATGGGGAACATCAGACGACCACGAAACTGGTCCTGGAGCCGGTTCGCCTTGTTCACGAAGGCGAGCCCCGCCGCGACGATGTCGTCACGGGAGAACTTCTTCTCCTGCTGGAGGAACCGGCTCAGCAGGTCCCACCCCTCCGGGGAGTACCCCAGGACGAACCGCCGGGCGGCGTCGCCGTCGAACCCACGACCGCGCAGGTACTTGCGCGCCTTGCCCCCGGCCGGGTCCTCGAGGAGCAGCCGGTGGTAGAAGTCAACCGCCGCGGCAACCGCCTCGACCAGCCGCGAGCGCCGGGACCGATCGCGCTGCACGTTCTTGTCGTCGTACCGCAGGGTGATCCCCGCGCGTTGCGCGAGTCGTTCCACCGTCTCGACGAAGTCGAGGTGCTCGAGCTCGCGGAGGAAGGTGATCGAGTCGCCGCTCGCCTGGCACCCGAAGCAGTGGTACAGCCCGAGCTCCTGGTTCACCGAGAACGACGGCGACTTCTCCTGGTGGAACGGGCACAGCCCCGAGTACCGCTGTCCGACCCGCTTCAGCGCGACGAATTCGCTGACGAGCGCGACGATGTCGGTGGCGTCCCGGACCCGGGTGATGTCCTCGTCGACGATTCCCATTGCTCCGGCGAGGTTAGGCCCGGAGCGGGACAGCCCGTACGGGGGCGACCCTCGGAGGCGATCTTCGAGAGCTCCGCCCGCGGCGGCGGACGGGGCGTCAGCCGGCGACCTGGCTCCCGTCGGACCCGACGACGAACCACACGCCGCCGACCCCCTGGCCGTTGGTGTCGCCCTTGGCGGAGTCGCCGCCGTAGCCGTACAGGAGGTGGTTGTTGTACGCGACCTGGCCGGAGCCGTTCACGGTGACGAGCGAGGCGTCGAGTCCCTTGCCGACCCGCGCCTTCTTGGCGGTCAGCGGTGGCCAGGCCGACGCGCAGCCACCGGTGCACTGGCTCTCGTCGATGTTCTCGCCGTCGGGCGTGTAGAGGTAGAGCGTCCGGCCCTTGGCGTCGACGAGGAGGTCGCCGAGGTCCGAGGAGGCGACCTTGATCGTCGGCTTCTTCTTGTTCTTCTTCTTGGCCGCGGTGCTCTTCTTGCTCGAGTCCGACGTCGGGTAGCGCTGCGACGTCGCGTCCGCGACGGCGCTGGCCGCGGTGGCGACCGCGAGGCCTGCCGCGAGCAGCGTGACGAGCGAGACCCGGTAGAAGGTGTTCCGGCGCATGGGTGCTCCCAGAGGTAGGTCGGGCGGCGCGCCCAGGGTTCGATGAGGGTCCCGAGACGAGGCCCGGTGCACGCTTCAGACGCCGCGGGGCAGGTCGTCGGGCCGCCAGCCGAGCAGCTCGACCCCCAACCCGAGGGCGAAACGGTCGGTCATCCCGCTGACGTAGTGGACCGCGGCCGCGGTGGCCTCGGGCGACCCGGCGACGAGAGCGGGGGCATCGGGCAACCGCCCCGGGGCGTCGGCGAAGTGGTCGACCAGGCCCCGGAGGAGGCGGATCACCCGCTCGGCCTGGCGCCGCGCCGCCGGCCGGAGGTAGATGCGCTCGAAGTTGAAGTCGCGGAAGGCCTGGAGCGCGCTCGCCTGGGGCTCGGTCATCCCCACGTGGCCGGTGCGCTCGATCGCGTGCAGCACCGCGTGGAGGAACCCGCCGATCTGCTGCGACCGCCGGTCCCCCACGGTGTCGCGCACCTCCTCGGGGAGGTCGGCGGGGGCGAGGATCCCGGCGCGGACCGCGTCCTCGAAGTCGTGGCAGACGTACGCGATGCGGTCGGCCCACGCCACGACCTCGCCCTCCGGGGTGGACGGTGGCGGTCGGCGCCAGGAGTGGTTGCGCACGCCGTCGAGCGTCTCGAGGCAGAGGTTGAGCTCGGCCAGGGTGACGTCGGCGCCGTAGACCGCGTGGTCGTAGCCAGTGTCGGGGAGGTAGGGCGAGAAGGCCTCCTCCGACGCGTGGCCGGCCGGGCCGTGGCCGCAGTCGTGGGCGAGGGCGATGGCCTCGGTGAGCGGCACGCAGAGGTTCGCGGCCCGGGCGATGCCGACCGCGACCTGCGCCACCTCGACCGCGTGGGTGAGACGGGTGCGGAGGTGGTCGTCCTCGGGGGCGACGAACACCTGGCACTTCCCGGCGAGCCGCCGCCACGGCCGGGAGTGCTTGATGCGGTCGAGGTCGCGCTCGAAGCAGAGCCGGTAGGGGTCGGCCTCCTCGTCGCGGGCCCGGCGGCCCGCACCGACCGGACGGGTGGCTCCCGGCGCCAGGAGCGCGTGGAGCGCGCCCTCCCGCTCCTCCCGGGTGTGGAGGCGACCGCCGACGTACGCGTTCGCGCCGATGTGCGCCGACGCGACGAGGGGGATCGGTGCGTCGGGCTTCCCCGGTTCTTGGTTCGGGACCACTGCGAGCTCGGCCATGGAGTCGAGGGTACCGGTGGGGTGTGACATCACCCACCGCCCACTCCTCACGCTCGGGTCCGAGAGCGATGCGCTCGGATCTCCCGCATCCGCTGTCACACCCCGGTGGCATCATCGTCTCCATGAGCATGACCGAACATACGTTCGACTCCACCGAGGACGAAGACCGGTACCCGCCGGCGGCGCCGGCCGAGGTCGACGCCGCGGTGGGCACCCTGCGCGACGTGCTCCGACGACTCGACCCGGCGCTGCTCACCGGGCGCGACGCGGCCCGGCTCACCCGCACCACCGCCCTCGGCGAACGCCTCTGTGCCGCCGCGAAGGCCCGCCTGGCAACCCGCGCCGAGGCCACCGGCGCCTGGCGGGGCGGTCGGGCCATGTCGGTCGAGCAATGGCTTGCGGAGACCTCCGGATCCTCGGAAGGCGCGGCCCGAGAGGCGCTCGTCACCGCGCAGCGGCTCGAGCAGCTCCCCACCACGGCCGAGCGGGTCCGGGAAGGCACGCTGTCGATCGCCCAGGCCGCCCAGGTCTCGGCCGGCGCGGCCGCCGATCCCACGGCCGAGCAGCGCCTCCTCAGGGCCGCCGACCGGTCGGGCATGCGCGGCCTGCGCGCCGAGAAGGAGCGCGTCATCCACGCCGCCACCGACGAGGACGCCGCGGCTCGTCTCGCGCACCGCGAGCGCCACCTCCGCACCTGGAACCGCGGCGCGGCCACCCACGGCTCGTTCTCGGGGCCGACGAGCGTCGTGGCCGACCTGCTCGAGGCGCTCGAGCCGCTCACCCGGCGGCGCTTCGAGGCGGCCCGCAACGGCGGCGTCGAGCACCACGAGTCGCTCGACGCCTACCGCTTCGACGCCCTCGTGGACCTGGGGCGCTCCGGCCCCACCGCCGCGACCATGCCGCCGAAGAAGCACGTCGCCCGGGTCCGGGTCGACCTGCCCGCCCTGCTCCGGGGCCACGCCGAGCCCGGCGAGACCTGTGAGATCCCCGGCGTCGGGCCCGTCCCGGTGTCCCACGCCCGCGACGTGCTCTCGCACGGACTGCTGCAGCTCGTCATCACCGACGGCGTCGACGTGCAGACCGTGGTCTCCACCACCCGACACATCCCCCTGCCGCTCGAGATCGCGATCGCCGAACGCGACCGGACGTGTCGGATCCGAGGCTGCGACCACGACCGCTACCTGCACCGACATCACACGGAAGCGTTCGCGCGATCGCGACGCACCACCTACCCGGAGCTGGGCAACCTCTGCCCCCGGCACCATCACCTCGTCCACGACGAGGGCTACGAGATCGTGGTCGACGCCGACGGCACCTGGGACCTCCGAGCCCCGGCCGCCCGCGCGGGCCGAGCGCCACCCGGACAGGCAGCGGCCTGAGGCGTCAGAGCTCACCTGGGACCGTCTTCGGCGTGCCGTGACGTCCGCGGCCGTGCCGACCGGGTCGGTGGCGACGTGCGAGACGGAACCGCGCCAACGAAGCGGGTTTGGTGGACGACGAAAGCTACGCGGTCGTGCCGGGGCCGTCGGAGCCGAGGGCGGCGTGCGCAGCCGCGAGGCGAGCCAGGGGCACGCGGTACGGCGAGCACGACACGTAGTCGAGGCCGACCTCGTGGCAGAAGGCCACCGACGCCGGATCGCCGCCGTGCTCGCCGCAGATCCCGAGCTTCAGGTCCGGGCGCGCAGCACGACCCCGCTCCACGGCGAGCTTCACGAGCTGGCCGACCCCGCTCGCGTCGATCGTCTCGAACGGGTTCGCCTCGATGAGCTTCAGCTCGAGGTACCGGGGCAGGAACCGACCCTCGATGTCGTCGCGAGAGAAGCCGAACGTCATCTGGGTGAGATCGTTCGTGCCGAACGAGAAGAACTCGGCGACCCCGGCGATCTCGTCGGCGACCAGCGCGGCGCGAGGTGTCTCGATCATCGTGCCGACGAGGTAGTCGACGCCCTCGAGACCGTGGCCCTCGGTCGCGAGCTCCGAGGCCACCTCGCGCACCCAGCCGATGGCGTGGGCGAGCTCGGGTTCCGTCACGGCGAGGGGGATCATGATCTCGACCTTGGGATCGCCGCCCTTCAGCTTGCACAGCCCCGCGGCCACGAGGATCGCCCGCACCTGGGCCCGGTACAGATCGGGCTTCAGGACGCCGAGGCGCACACCGCGCGTCCCGAGCATCGGGTTCGACTCGTGCAGCTGGCGAGCCGCGTGGAGCAGCGTCTTGCCGGCATCATCGAGGTCGCCCGTGGCGTCGCGCACCGCGAGCTCCTCGATGTCCGGGAGGAACTCGTGCAGGGGCGGGTCGAGGAGCCGGACGGTGACCGGCTTGCCGTCCATCGCCGTGAAGATGTCGACGAAGTCGGCGCGCTGGAGCTCGGCCAGCTCGGTGAGCGCCTTGTGCTCCTCGGCCTCGTCCTCGGCGAGGATGAAGCGCTGCACGAGCGGCAGGCGGTCGCCGAGGAACATGTGCTCGGTACGGCACAGGCCGATCCCCTCGGCACCGAAGCCCAGCGCGACGTCCGCGTCGTGGGGCAGGTCGGCGTTGGCCCGGATCCCCAGGGTCCGGAACTCGTCGGCCCAGGAGAGGATCGTGTCGAACGGACCCGACGGCTCGGGCGTGACCACCGCCACGGATCCGACCACGACCTCGCCGGACGTGCCGTTGATCGAGATGACCTCGCCCTCGCGCACGACCGTGTCGCCGACCGTGAACTGCTTGCCCTTCACGTCGATGTCGATCGACTGCGCACCGCACACCGCGGGGGTGCCCATGCCACGGGCGACGACCGCCGCGTGGCTCACGAGCCCACCCCGCGACGTGAGGATGCCCTCGGCGGCGATCATCCCGTGGAGGTCGTCGGGCGACGTCTCGGGGCGCACGAGGATCACGGACTCACCGGCTGCCTGGTGGGACTCGGCGTCGTGCGCGGTGAAGTAGACGTTGCCGACCGCGGCGCCCGGCGACGCGTTCAGGCCCTTGGCCAGCGCGGTGTACTCCGCCTCGGGGTCGAACTGCGGGTGGAGGAGCTGGTCGAGCTGGTCGGGCTGGACCCGCAGCACCGCTTCGCGCCGGTCGATGAGCCCCTCGGACTCCATCTCGACCGCCATCCGCAACGCCGCGAGCGCGGTGCGCTTGCCGACCCGGGTCTGGAGGATGAAGAGGCGACCCTGCTCGATCGTGAACTCGATGTCGCACATGTCCCGGTAATGCGTCTGCAGGCGGTCCATCACCTCGAGGAGCTGCGTGTGACACTCCCCGAAGTGGTTCGCCATCGCGTCGAGGTGCTCGGTCGTGCGGATCCCTGCGACGACGTCCTCGCCCTGCGCGTTCGCGAGGAAGTCGCCGTAGGCCTTGTTCTCGCCGGTCGCAGGGTCGCGGGTGAAGGCGACCCCGGTGCCGGAGTCGTCACCCTTGTTGCCGAACACCATCGTCTGGACGTTCACCGCAGTGCCGAGGTCGTCGGCGATCTTCTCCATCTTGCGGTAGATCCGGGCCCGCTCACCGTCCCACGAGCGGAACACGGCCTCGATCGCGTGACCGAGCTGTTCGCGGGGGTCCTGGGGGAACGCGATCCCGGCGTGGGTCTGCACGATCCCCTTGAACGTCTCCACCAGCCCGCGCAGCGCGTCGGCGTCGAGCTCGGGATCGGTCTTCACGCCCTTCGACTCGCGCAACGCCTCGAGCGCCTCCTCGAAGTCGTCGCCGGGGACGTCGAGGACGATCTTGCCGAACATCTGGACGAAGCGCCGGTAGGAGTCGAACGCGAAGCGCTCGTTGTCGGTCTGGGCCGCGAGACCGTGCACCGACTCGTCGTTGAGCCCCAGGTTGAGGACCGTGTCCATCATCCCCGGCATCGAGAACGGCGCACCCGAGCGCACCGACACGAGGAGCGGATCGGCGGCGTCGCCGAGGCGCTTGCCCATCTTCGCCTCGAGCGCGGCGAGCGCCGCGTCGACCTCGTCCATGAGACCGCCGGGCAGCGTGTGACGACCGGTCATGTAGGCGTTGCACGCCTCAGTGGTGATCGTGAAGCCGGGCGGCACCGGGAGGCCGAGGTTGGTCATCTCGGCGAGGTTCGCCCCCTTGCCCCCGAGCAGGTACTTCTGCTCCTTGGAGCCCTCTTCGAAGGCGTACACGTACTTCACGTCGGATCCTCTCCCCATCTCTGGTTGCGTCGATCAGCCGTCGACGACGATCGTCTTGGCGAGGCGGTCCTGGAGGCCCTGCAGGTTCGGGTTCCTCGGCCAGGTCAGGACGCCGAAGAGCACCATCATGTAGCCGAGCGGGCCGAAGATGTTCGCCAGCATCCACCCGAGGATCATCGGCGTCCCGTAGCGGCGGAGCGCGCCCCGTAGCGTCAGCGGGCTTCCGTCGACCATCACCGCGCGGATCTGCAGGAACCGTTTCCCGAACGTACGCCCGGTGCGCACGCTGACCGGGACCAGGTACAGCAACGACAGCACGACGCCCGCGAGGCTGAAGCCCAGGGTGATGGGCAGGATCTCGTTGCGGAGGTCGGTCTGCTCGTCCTCGAGCGTGCTGATCTCCTTGTCGAGGCGCTTCACGTCGGCCTTCGCCGCGGCCCTGGTCTCGGCGCTGTCGGAGTCCGTCTTGGCGTCGGCGGCGTCCCGCTGTTCGTTCAACCCGCCGTTCCCATCCTCGCCATCGAGCTCGAGGGAGATCTCGTCGAGACGGTCGGCCTGCTCGGGCTTCGTCTGGTCGACGACGATCGGCGTGATGATGAACGTGGCCAGGACGATGAACACGAGGACGAGCATGTCGATCCCGAGCGCCATGGTGCGCGCCCGTGGGGGTGGCGGGCGGACACCGGGCGGCCAGCTCGCGGGGGTCGGGGGGATCTCCACCGAGAACATCCCCGGAGGACGGTCGGCCATGCGCTGCGCCCGCGCCTCGCGCGCCGCAGCGCGCCGGTCGACCGGCTCGGGCGTGTAATCGACGTCGTCGTCGCTCAGCTCCTCGTCGAGGTCGACCCCGGTGTTGTCGATACCGTTGCTCTCGTCGTAGCGCTGACGCTGGATCGGGTCACTGAGGGTCTGCCAGGCCGCGCGCACTCGCGCCTCGGACTGGCGCGCGGTGGCGATCGCATCGTCGCTCGGACGCTTCGCGGTCTCCTCACGCGTCACGTCGGCCTGAGCCTCGGCGAGCTGTTCGCGATACGCAGCGCGGATCGTCTCCTTGGTCGCGCCGGGACTCACCCCGAGCACCTCGTAGTGGGTGTCGCCTTCGTTCACCAACCCAATCGCTCCTGGAGGTAGCCGAGGAGCGCATCGATGCCGATGCGCTCCTGTTGCATCGTGTCCCTGTCGCGGACGGTGACCGCCGCGTCATCGATCGTGTCGAAATCGACCGTGACGCACAGCGGGGTCCCGACCTCGTCCTGACGACGGTAGCGCCGACCGATCGAACCAGCGGTGTCGACGTCGATCATGTAGCTGCCCCGCAGCGCCGCCGCCACCTTCTCGGCCACGGGTGTGAGCGCCTCGTTGCGCGACAGCGGGAGCACCGCGACCGTGGTGGGCGCGAGACGAGAGTCCAGCCGCAGCACGGTCCGCTTCTCGGTCCCGCCCTTCCCGTTCGGTACCTCCTCTTCGGCGTACGCCCCGAGGAGGAAGGCGAGCGTCGCCCGGTCGGCACCGAGCGCCGGCTCGATGACGTACGGGACGTAGCGCGTGTCGTGCTCCTGGTCGAAGAACGACAGGTCCTGGCCAGAGTGCTCGGCGTGCGCCTTGAGGTCGAAGTCGGTGCGGTTCGCGATGCCCTCGAGCTCACCCCAGCCCCACGGGAACTCGAACTCGATGTCGGACGTGCCCGCCGAGTAGTGGGAGAGCTCGTCGGTCTCGTGGGGCCGCAGCCGGAGCTTGGCCTCGGGGACGCCCAGGTCGACGAACCAGCGGAAGCGTTCCTGGCACCAGTACTCGTACCACCGCTCGGCGTCGGCCGGCGGGACGAAGTACTCCATCTCCATCTGCTCGAACTCACGCGTACGGAAGATGAAGTTCCCCGGCGTGATCTCGTTGCGGAACGACTTGCCGATCTGGGCGATCCCGAACGGCGGCTTCTTCCGCGACGTCGTCTGGACGTTGGCGAAGTTCACGAAGATGCCCTGGGCGGTCTCCGGGCGCAGGTAGGCGACGGACGCGTCGTCCTCCACCGGACCGACGAACGTCTTGAACATGAGGTTGAAGTGGCGGGCCTCGGTGAAGGAGTCCTTGTTCCCGCAGTTCGGGCACGCGCCGGACTCGGGGAGGTGGTCGGCGCGGAAGCGCTCCTTGCAGGAGCGGCAGTCGACGAGCGGGTCGCTGAAGGTGGCGAGGTGGCCGCTCGCCTCCCAGACCTTCGGTGCCATGAGGATCGCCGCGTCCAGACCGACGACGTCGTCGCGCATCTGGACCATCGAACGCCACCAGGCGTTCTTGACGTTGCGCTTCAAGAGCACGCCCAGCGGCCCGTAGTCCCACGTCGATCGGAAGCCGCCGTAGATCTCGCTCGACGGGAACACCAACCCGCGCCGCTTGCAGAGGTTGACGACGCGATCCATCGTGTCCGGAGCACCCATAGGTAGGCGTCGATGGTACCCGGGGGCCTTCGAGGGGCTTCTCTCGTGGGGCGTGCCAGACCCCGGCTAGAGGAGCGCGGCGCTGCGGAGCCGACGCTCCGAATGGTGCTCGATGGCCGCCACGGCGAGGCGCTCGACCTCCCGCAGGACCTCGGGGGGCGGCGGGGCATCCAGGACGCCCCGCAGCCGGCCCCCGACCATCCGGGCCACCACCGCCAGCGCCGCGGTGGAGGTCCGCCGGCCGCCGGCGCCCCCGCACGAGGCGCAGAGCGTGCCGCCGTCGTGCAGGTCGAACACCGCCATCGTGTCGGCCGCGTCGAGCGCCAGGTCGCGTCCGCATCGTGCGCAGTCCTCGAGCATCGGGTGGAACCCTTCGAGCGAGAGCAGCTTCCAGAAGAACGCGGTGCTGACGACCGGCGACGGTTCGCGTGCCAGCGTCCGGAGGGCCTGCTCGAGCATTCGATAGAGCGCGTGGTTGGGCTCGCGCTCCAACGCGACCTGATCGACGGCCTCGAGCATCGAGACCGCGTGCGTCAGACAGCCGTAGTGCTCACGTAGGGCGCGGTTCGCGTCGATCGTCTCGACCTGGGTGATCACGTCGAGCTCGCGGCCGCGGTAGCACTGGAACGCGAGGTGCGTCGTCGGTTCCAGCCGGGCGCCGAACCGGCTGCCCGGCTTGCGGACCCCTTTGGCCACGGCCCGGACCTTCCCATTGCCGCGCGTCATCATCGAGACGATGCGGTCGGTCTCCCCCAGCTTGATCGTGCGCAGGACCACGCCCTGGTCCCGGTACAGCGCCACGCGGCGAAGTGTACTGCCACGCGTGTGATTCGCGGCCCGGTCTGCGATCGGCCCGGTCCGCAATCAGGCGGGATGTCTCAGTCCTCCCGCTCGGTGGGATCGATCGCGCCGAAGCGGCGATCCCGGCCCTGGAACTCGGCGATCGCGGCGAACAGGTCCGCTCGCCGGAAGTCGGGCCACAGCACCTCGGTGAACACCAGCTCGCTGTACGCGGCCTCCCAGAGCAGGTAGTTCGACGTGCGGTACTCCCCGGACGTCCGTACGAGGATGTCCGGGTCCGGCATGTCGGGGGCGTAGAGGTTGCGACGGATCGTCCGCTCGTCGATCTTCACCGGGTCGAGCTTCCGGGCCCGAGCCTGGGTCGCGATCTCCCGCACGGCGTCGACGAGCTCGGCCCGTCCGCCGTAGTTGAACGCGAAGGTGAGGGTCATCCGCCGGTTCTTCGCGGTGAGCGCCTCGGTGTCCTCGATGTGGCGCAGCACGCGACGCGGGACACGACCGCCCCGCCGTCCGATGAAACGGACCCGCACCCCCCGCTCGTTCAGGTCGTCCCGACGGCGCAGGAGCAACGACTCGTTGAACCGCATCAGGAACCGGACCTCGTCGAGCGGCCGCCGCCAGTTCTCGGTGGAGAACGCGTACACGGTCATCCACTGCAGGCCGACGTCGAGCGCACCCTCGACGGTGTCGAACAGCGCTTCCTCGCCCGCCGCATGGCCTTCGGTCCGCTTCAGCCCGCGGCGCTGGGCCCAACGGCCGTTGCCGTCCATGACGATCGCCACATGACGCGGCACCCGACTCGGGTCGATCCCCGCGATCTCTTCGGTGCCCTGGCCCATCGGGAGTGACGCTACCGCCCGGCGTCGCCAAGGGCGCCGAGGGGAGACGTCGGCCTACGCTCCCCGGCCATGGGCTGGACCGCGATCGTGAACCCGCGGGCCGGTCGCAGTCGCGCCCGGCGCCTCATGCCCCGACTGCGCGCCGCGCTCGCCGCGGCCGGGGTCGTGACCCATCTCACCCGGGACGCCGACGAAGCCGACGTCGTGGCCCGGGCGGTCTTCGACCGGGGTGAGGGTCTGGTGGCCTGCGGGGGTGACGGCACGGTCGCCGCGCTCGCCGGGGTCGCCGCAGAGACCGACGGCCCGCTCGCGATCGTGCCGACCGGTTCCGGCAACGACTTCGCGCGTCACCTGGGCATCGACCACCGCCGCCCCCTCGATGCCGTCGCGCTGCTCGACGACGGCGCCGGCGTCCTGACCCGGGTGGACCTCGGCCGTGCCACAGCAGCCGACGGAACGCACCGGTGGTTCACCACGGTGGCGAACACCGGGTTCGACGCCGACGCGAACCGCTGGGCCAACGACGTGCGCTGGGCGACCGGCACCCCGCTGTACGTGCTTGCGATGCTCCGGACGATCGTCGCCTACCGCGCGCAGACGATCCGCGTACGCGCCGACGACACGGAGTGGCACGGCCCCGCGTGGCTCGTTGCCGTCGGCAACACCAGTCGCTATGCCGGCGGAATGCGGATCGCGCCCGATGCGCAGGTCGACGACGGACTCCTGGACGTCTGCGTCGTGGGCCGGACGTCACGTCTGGAGCTGATGGCCCGCTTCCCTTCGGTGTTCCGGGGCACGCACACCCGGGCCGACGCGGTCGAGCTGCTCCGCGGCGCGCGGGTCGAGGTCGCGCCGGGCGACGATCGAGCCGACGTGAGCGGCCTGGAGCTCTGGGCCTCGGGCGAGCGGGTGGGACCGCTGCCCGCGACCGTGGAGGTCGTGCCCGGGGCCGTCCGAGTGCTCGTGCCGGAGACGACGGCCGCCGGAACTACTCGACGGTGAGCGTCGCTTCCATCCCGGCGGCCTGGTGCCCCGGGACGTCGCAGAAGATCGTGTACGTGCCCGCCGGGAGGTCGATCTTGCCGGAGTCGTCCGGGGGGACCTGGAGCTTGAAGCCCGCGAACTCGGACTCCTCGAACAGCAGCGTGTGCGTCCCGCCCTTGTCGAGGTACACGATCTCGTTGATCCCGGCCTTCGTCGTGAACTCGCTGGCCTGGAACTTCAACGACGGGAGGGCGTCGACCTCCAGCGTGGCCACTGCCGGACCCGTTGGCTCCACGTAGCCGCTCGCCTCGCCCTCCCCGTGGGATTCGCTGGGGCCGAGCGAGACGAACCCGGCCGACACGATCAGGACGACCGCGGCCGAGACGATCAGGACCAGGGTCGAGGACTGCAGCCGCGGCGTCGCGGACGCGATCGCGGCGCCGGCCATGATGCCAATCGTCACGATCAGCACGATGACGAGCGCACCGGTCTTGCCGCCGGCGATGAACGCACGCGACAGGTTGAGGACCCACAGCGCGACCGCGATCGAGGAGAGCACCGGAAGCGCGAACGGCAGCACCGCGCGCGTCGAGATCGCCTCGCGTCGCGGGTCGGTCTCTGCCTCGAGTGCCGGCGCGTCGCTCACGTCAGGGCCTCCCGGTTCTGGGTCAAGGCGAGCTCAGTTGGGCGAGCTCGCGGTCGAGATGCTTGCGAATGGTCGGCCGCTGGTGACGCTCTTCGTCGGCGGCCCATCGGAAGAAGAATACGGTGATCAGCGCCCAGAGCAGCATCCCGGCGCCGATCTTCATGATCAGCCCGGCGACCTGCTGGTCCTCGAGCGTCGAGAGGCCCCAGAGGTGCGGCGCGCCTTCGTAGAACCGGTACAGCGGCGCCGCCCCGAACGTCAGGAACGACGCCGGGACCGTGGGAACGACCGACTGGGAGAACAGGTACACGCCGCGCATCGGGGTCGAGAGCCGCGGGATCTCCGGGAGCGGCGAGAGCACCGGCATCCACACGATCAGCGAGGACACGAAGAGCAGCGCGTGCAACCCGAAATGGACGAGTCCGGACTGCAGGCTCTCGTTGACGAGTGCGGGCCAGTGCGTCACGACCAGCACCACGTTGAACACGACGAGCGCCGGCACGAACCGGGAGAGCGCCCGCACCACGCGGAACGTCCTCGAGGTGGGCCGCACGATCCAACGGGCGAGCCACGCCGGTGTCCCCAGGAGCAGCAGGGGCGCCGCGACCATCGCGAACGTGAGGTGCTGCACCATGTGGACGCTGTAGTTCATCTGCTCGGCGACCACGTGTACGGGCCAGTCGGCGACGAGCCAGGTCGCGAACACTCCGAGGGACCAGCACGCCACCTGGAAGCGGGTGACCACCGGCTGGCCGGGGACGGCGAAGCGCGGCCCGAGGCGGACGACTGCGATCCAGTACCCCGCGGCGAGCGCAGCCACGAGCAGCCACACGTCGGGCTGCGGCTCCCAGGCGGGGATCCCGGCGGCGACGCCGAACACGAATCCGACCCTTACGCGAACACGTGGAACGTGGCGAGCACGATCGTGTACAGGATGACCGCGGCGACGATCCCCAACACGAAGAACCGACGGAAGATCGGCTTGTCCGTCTGGAGGTGCATGTACCAGGCCGCCACCGTCCAGAACTTCATGATCGCCATGATCATCAGCAGCGTGATGATGAGCCCGTCGGGGATGTCGCCTTCGAGGTAGGAGACGGCGACCTCGGCGGCGGTCACCACGCACAGCACCACCGCGATGACCACGTACTTGAACGGCGACGGGTGCGGGCGCAGCTCACCGGGCAGCAGCCCGGGTGCCGGCTCCATGGCGTGGCCGAACTCGCCGTGCTCGACGGCGCGGAGGTCTTCCTCGGCTCGTTCGAGCGTGCCTTCGCTCATCGCTTCCGCTCCATTGGTCGCGTCAACTCCCGGGCTGGGGCACGAGATAGATGATCGTGAAGATCACGATCCAGACGACGTCGACGAAGTGCCAGTACAGGCCGGCGATCTCCACGCTCTCGGCCTTGGCCTGCGGCAGCCGGCCTCGACTCGACATGCCCCACAGGGACAGCAGCCAGATGATGCCGATCGTGACGTGGGCGCCGTGGAAACCGGTGAGCAGGAAGAACGTCGAGCCGAAGAGGCTCGTGTCGACGTGCAGTCCCTCGCGGGTGAACTCGGTGAACTCGAACACCTGGCCGCCGATGAACGTCGCTCCGAGCAACGCGGTCGCGAGCAGCCAGATCCGAACCCGCCGGTGGTCGCCACGCTGGATCGCCGCGAGCGCGAGCACCATCGTGAGCGAGCTCATGAGGAGGATGAAGGACGTCGCCGAGGTGAAGGGGATGTCGAAGAGGTCGCGTTGCGTCGGCCCCGACCCCACGTTGCGCCCGCGGTAGAGCATGTAGGCCGAGATGAACGCCCCGAAGAACAGGCAGTCCGAGGCGAGGAAGATCCACATCGCGAGCTTGGTGTGCGTGACCCCGGTCGAGGTCGCGTGCGGGTCGTGCGCGCCCGCGGCGTGGTCGTCGCCGGTGGTCGCCGGGGTCGACCCGGCCGCCGTCTGCTCGATCGTCGCCATCGACTCGCCTACCCGTCTTCCGTGGTGGGCTCGATGCCCCAGGCGTACATGCCGAACAGCAGCACGAGGAGCCCGACCAGCAGCGGGATCCAGCTCTGGTACACCGCGGCGTACCCGATCGGGAGGAGCCCGAAAGCCATCACGAGCGGGTAGATGGACGGCGAGGGCAGGTGGATCCCGTGGCCGTCGTGGGCCGGCTCGTCGTCACCGTAGGCTCCGCCCTTGGGGAGCGCGAGCAGGCGACCGTCGTCGTCCTCGGTGTACTTCCGGTGCCAGAAGTCGTCGCGGGCCTCGACCTCGGGGACTTCGGCGAAGTTGTACTCGGGAGGTGGCGACGAGATGGACCACTCGAGCGAGCGGCCGTCCCACGGGTCGTCGCCCGCGACCGCGCCCCGCTTCATCGTGATGGAGACGATCACATTGACCACGAAGATCAGCGTCGACACCGCGATCACGAACCCGCCGATGGTCACCGCCTGGTTGAGGCCGTCCCAGCCGAGACCGGTGTCGTAGCGGTAGGTGCGCCGCGGCTGGCCGTAGAGCCCGAGCAGGTGCATCGGGAAGAACGTCAGGTTGAAGCCGACGAGCATGGTCCAGAAGTTGATCTTGCCGATGCGCTCGTCGAGCATCCGACCGAAGACCTTCGGGAGCCAGTAGTACATGCCGCCGAACACGGCGAAGATCAGGCCGCCGAAGAGCACGTAGTGGAAGTGGGCGACGACGAAGTAGGTGTCGGTCTGCTGGCTGTCGGCCGGCACGATCGAGTGCATCACGCCGCTGAGGCCGCCGATGGTGAACATCGCGATGAACCCGAGTGAGAACAGCATCGCGGTGGTGAGTCGCACGGACCCGCGGAAGACCGTCCCGAGCCAGTTGAAGATCTTCACGCCGGTCGGCACCGCGATGAGCATGGTCGAGAGCCCAAACGCAGAGATCGCCACCGGGCCGAGCCCCGTGGTGAACATGTGGTGCGCCCACACACCCCAGCCGAGGAAGCCGATCGCGATCCCGGAGAACACCACCACCGCGTAGCCGAAGAGGGGCTTGCGCGACGCGACCGGCAGGATCTCCGAGACGATTCCCATGCCCGGCAGGATCAGGATGTACACCTCGGGGTGCCCGAAGAGCCAGAAGAGGTGCTGGTACAGCAGCGGATCGCCGCCCGCGGCGGGCGCGAAGAACAGCGTCCCGAAGTTGCGGTCGGTGAACACCATGATCAGTGCGACCGTGATGATCGGCATCGCGAACACCGTGAGGAACGCCACGACCAGCATCATCCAGACGAACACCGGCATGCGCATGAGGGTCATCCCCGGCGCACGCATGTTGAGGATGGTCACGATGAAGTTGATCGCGGAGGTCGTCGACCCGATGCCGAGCATGATGATGCCGACCGACCAGAAGTCGGGCCCGTGGCCGGGGAGGAAGCCCTGGCTGATCGGCGTGCTGGTGAGCGGCGTGTACCCGAACCACCCGCCGTTCGGGACCCCGTTGATCCCGGGGATGAAGCTCGAGTAGAGGAAGATCGCGCCCGCGCACACGACCCAGAACCCGAACGCGTTGAGGCGCGGGAACGCGACGTCGCGGGCGCCGATCATGAGCGGGACGAAGTAGTTCCCGAACGCGACCGCCATCGGCATGCCGACGAGGAACACCATCGTCGTGCCGTGCATCGTGAACAGCTCGTTGTACTGCGAGGCGGTGAGCACCGAGCCGTTCGGCTGGAACAGCTGGAGGCGGATCAGCAGCGCCTCGATGCCGCCGATGACGAAGAAGAGCAGCGCGGCGGCGCCGTACATGATCCCGATCTTCTTGTGGTCGACCGTCGTGAACCAGCTCCACGCCCCGGTCGTCGCATTGGGGCGTCGCAGCACGATCGGTCGGTCGACCGTCGTACGCAGCGCATCCGAAACGGTGGTCATGAGGTGCTCACTTCAGCTCGAGGAGCCAGTCGGCGATGGTGGCCGCCTCCTGGCGGGTCATGACCGGCAGGCCGGCGGGAGTGTCGCGGGCGAACGAGGGCATGCCGACGCAGACACCCTTGCCCGGCGGCAGCCGACAGCCCTCGGACTCCATGGGGACGAGGGCCGGGGCATCGTGGATCCAGTCGATCAGGCGCGCCCGGGTCAGCTCGAAGTAGCCGCTCGCGAACGTCTGGCGACTCGCGAGGTGGGTGAGGTTCGGGCCGTAGACACTGAGGCTGGAGTCCTCGGTGGTGTGGCAGTTCGTGCACTGGAACTTCGTCGTGAACAGCTCGCCGGCCTCGCCTGCGTCGTCGACCGACACGGCCGGCCCCTCCTGCTCGGACGCGATCCACGCCGCGAAGTCGGCCGGGGACTCCGCGATGACCCGGAAGCGCATGTTGGCGTGCGACAGCCCGCAGTACTCGGCGCACTGGCCGAGATAGGTGCCGGGTTCGTCGGCCCGCAGCTTCAGCGTGTTGCTCCGCCCCGGCACGACGTCCTTCTTGCCGGCCAGCTCGGGGACCCAGAAGGAGTGGATCACGTTGCAGCCCGGTCCGCCCTCGAAGCCTCCGCCGAGCGAGGGGTCGCAGGCCTGGAGGTCGAGGAGCACGTCCCGACCGGTGGGGATGTGCATCTCGTTCGCCGTGACGACCTTCGTGTCGATGCCTTCTTGCTTGGTGTAGTCGAACTGCCACCACCACTGCTTGCCGACCACCGTGATCTCGACCGGATCCTTGGGCTCCGACGCGAGGTCGAAGATCGTGCTGACGGTGGGCACCGCGATCACGGCCAGGATCAGCGCGGGGACGATCGTCCAGCCGATCTCGAGCGGTGTGGATCCGTGGATCTGCTTCGGTCGGTCGTCGCCGTCCTTGCGGGCCCGGAACTTGATCGCGAAGACGATCGTCGCGCCGACGACCAGCACGCCGATGACGACCGCGACCCAGAACACGGGAGTGAAGAGGTTGTCGATCTTGACCGCGTCGCGTCCGACCGGCCGCAGCGAGTTCTGCCCGTTCTCCGGTCCCGACTCGGTGGAGCAGCCGGCGACCACGATCGCGCTCAGCGCGAGGAGCGGGACCGACCAGCGCCGCAGCCGTCCGCCCCGGCTCCGGGACAGCCGGCGCCTCATCGTGCCTGCATCGATTGCGTCGGCTGACATGTCCCCCGGTCTTCCCGAATCGCGAGGTCCGAACCCAAGCGTCGGCACTCTATCCCCCGAACCTTTCGCCGCAGCAACTTGTGCACGGCCTCAGAATCCGAGCCGATCCAGGGACTCGGGGCGGCGCTGCCAGTCGCGCTCCACCCGGACCCGGGTCTCGAGGTACACGCGCGTCCCGAGCAGCTTCTCGAGCCCTCGACGGGCGTGGGTGACGGCATCCTTCAGCATCGCACCTCCGCGGCCGATGACGATGCCTTTCTGCGACTCACGCTCGACCCGCACGGTCACGAGGAGCCGGAGCACGTCGGCGGGATGGGTGCGGCCGTCCTCCTCGTCGTCGAGGACCTCGCACGACACCGAGATCGAGTGCGGGAGCTCGTCGTGCGTCGCTCGCAGCAGCTGCTCGCGCACCAGCTCGGCCGCGACGAAGGTCTCAGGCTGGTCGGACACGACCCCCTCGGGGTAGTAGTGCGGCCCCTC
Organism: Acidimicrobiia bacterium; assembly: GCA_035763745.1. Lineage (GTDB taxonomy): Bacteria > Actinomycetota > Acidimicrobiia > IMCC26256 > PALSA-555 > DASUAO01. The sequence goes on along the minus strand of DASUAO010000030.1, from coordinate 60,401 downwards.
CGGGAGCCGCTGCACGACCTCCGCGACCAGCGCGTCGAGCCCCACGCCCGACCGGGCCGAGCACGGCACGAAGGCGTCGAAGTCGCCCAGGCGCTCGGCTGCCTGGGCCAGGTGCCGACCCACCTCCTCCGGCGAGACCGCGTCGACCTTGTTGAGCACGAGGATGCGGGGGGTCGCGACCGCTTGCACCAGATCGGCGATGTACCGGTCCCCCGTGCCGATCGGCGAGCTCGCCTCGACGAGCAGGCAGACGACGTCGACCTCGGCGAGGGTGGCGAGCGCCCGTTCGTTCGTCCGTCTACCGAGCGCCGTCCGCGGCTTGTGCAGCCCGGGCGTGTCGAGCAGGACGACCTGGTGCGTCGGGGCGGTGAGCACGCCGCGCACCGTCGTCCGAGTGGTCTGGGGTCGCGACGACGTGATGGCGACCTTGGACCCGACGATCCGGTTCACCATCGTCGACTTCCCGACGTTCGGACGCCCGACGAGGGTGACGAAGCCGGATCGGAACGTCACGACGGGTTCGTGACGTCGACCCCCGCGGCATCGCCGTGGTCGTCGTCACCGCCCGCAGCACCCGCACCGTCGGTGGGGCTCGCGACGTGGCGGATCACGACGGACGCGATCCGTCGGCCCTGCACGCGTTCGGTGGCGAAGCTCAGACCCTCGAAGCCCACCGTCTCGCCCTCGACGGGCACGTGACCCAGCAGGTTGAACACGAGGCCGCCGACCGTGTCCCACTCGGTGTCGGGGATCTCGCGACCCAGCTCCTCGCTGAGCTCGCTGATGGGCAGCCGGCCCGGGACCCGGAGGGCGCCGTCGGCGAGATGCTCGATCCCCGGCGACTCGACGTCGTACTCGTCGGTGATCTCGCCCACGATCTCCTCGAGCAGGTCCTCGAGCGTGACCAGGCCCGCGGTGCCGCCGTGCTCGTCGATCACGATCGCCATGTGGAACTGGTTGGCCTGCATCTCACGCAGGAGCTCGGCGACGTGCTTCTGCTCAGGGACGAACACGGCCGGACGCAGCGATCCGCGGACGGAGTCGGACCCACCGTCGGCGCGGGCACGCCGGACGAGATCCTTGAGGTACACGAGCCCCACGATGTTGTCGGTGGTCTCCTCGTACGCCGGGATGCGCGAGAAGCCGCCTTCGATGGCCCGCTCGACGGCCTCCTCGACCGTGGCATCGGCTTCGATCGCGATCATGTCGGGACGCGGCAGCATCACCTCACGGACGAGCGTGTCGCCGAACTCGAAGATCGAGTGGATGAGCTGGCGCTCCTCGAGCTCGATCGCTTCCTCGTCGGCCGCGACGTCGGCCATCGCGCGCAGGTCCTCCTCGGTGACGAACGGGCCCGCCTTGATCCCCCTCCCGGGCAGGACGATGTTGGCCAGACCGATGAGCCCCCGCGACAGCACGAGCAGCGGGGGGAAGTTCGTGATCGCCGAGAGGAAGCCGGAGAGCGCCAGCGCGGCGCGGTCGGTGTGCTGGATGGCATAGGTCTTCGGTGCGACCTCGCCGACGACGAAGAACAGAACGATCTGGAGCGCGAGGCCGATCACGACCCCGGAAGGGCCGGCATGTCGCTCCAGGAGGATCCCGAGGAGGCTGGCGGTCGTCAGCTGTGCGACGAGCACCAGGAGCAGGACCGAGTTGATCGTCTGCGCGGGCTGCTCGAGCAGCTTCGCCAGACGGCTGGCACCCTTCCGGCCCTCGTCCTCGAGCGCGAGCGCGCGGATGCGGCTCATCCGTGCGAACGCCATCTCGGCGAGGGCGAGGAGGATCGAGAAGGAGAAGAGGACGACGACGACCGCGAGGATCAACCAGTCACTCGTAGCCATCGACCGCGCCTTCCGTCTGGCCCGGGACACCCTGACCGGGCTTCGCCGGCACGGCGTCCGAGGCGCCGGAGTCCCCGGTCTCCGCGCGCCGGAACCGTTCCAGCAGCTCCTGCTCTCGTCTCCGCATGACCACAGTCTCGTCCGGATCGTGGTGGTCGTACTCGAGGAGGTGGAGGATCCCGTGGACGACCAGGAGCGCCAGCTCGTCGTCCAAGCCGCGCCCCGCGTCGCGCGCCTGGTCCCGAGCCACCTCGGGGCACACCACCACGTCACCGAGGACGAGGGGCAGCTCGTCGGGGCTCGCCGGGGTGCCCGGGCCACGACCGCCCGCATCGGGCGAGCGACCCGCGGTCGAGAGGTCGTCGCCGAGCGGGAAGGCGAGCACATCGGTCGGACCGTCGCCGTCGAGGAAGCGATGGTTGAGGTCGGCGATGGTGTCGCGGTCGATGAACACGATCGAGACCTCGGCCTCGGGGGGGACGCGCTCCTCGTGGAGCACGAGCTGCGCGAGCCGCAGCCAGCGCAGGACGTCGACGTCGACGACGTCCTGCTCGTCCGAACCGAACACCCGCATGGTCGTCGTCCGCGTGATGGGGCCTGGGATGGTCACGGTCGCGCGCTTCTCTCGTCGGCCCGTTCGTACGCGTGCACGATGTCCTGGACGATCTTGTGCCGAACGACGTCGCTGCGCCCCAGCTCGACGAACGCCAGACCATCGACGTCGTCGAGGATCTCTCGCACCGCGAGCAGGCCCGAGCGTCCGCGCCCCTCGGGGAGATCGATCTGGGTGACGTCGCCGGTCACCACCACTTTGGAACCGAACCCGAGGCGCGTGAGGAACATCTTCATCTGCTCGGGCGTCGTGTTCTGCGCCTCGTCGAGGATGATGAACGAGTCGTTGAGCGTTCGGCCGCGCATGAACGCGAGCGGCGCGACTTCGATGGTGCCGCGCTCCATGAGCCGGGCCACCACCTCGGTGTCGAGCATGTCGTACAGCGCGTCGTAGAGCGGTCGGAGGTACGGGTCGACCTTCGCGAGCATGTCCCCGGGAAGGAACCCGAGCCGTTCGCCGGCCTCGACCGCGGGGCGGGTGAGGATGATCCGGTTGATCTCCTTCGCCTGCAACGCCTGCACCGCCAACGCGACTGCGAGGTAGCTCTTGCCCGTCCCAGCGGGCCCGATCGCGAACGTCACCGTGTGGTCACGGACCGCGTCGATGTAGTGCTTCTGCCCCGCGGTCTTGGGTCGCACGGGCTTCCGGCCGCGCAAGACCTCGGTACCGAGCACGACCGAGGGGAGCTCGTCGGCGTTCAACATGTCGATCGATCGTCCCAGGCCTTCGGCGTCGAGCGGGTGTCCGGCGTCGAGGAGCACCACGAGCTCCTCGAAGAGCCGACCGACCCGCTGCACGTCGTCGGCGCCGCCATCGATGGTGATCTCGTTGCCGCGCACATGGATCGACACGGGGAACGAGGACTCGACGATCTTCAGCAGCTGATCGCGATGCCCGAGCAGCTCCACCATCAGGTGGTTGCCCGGGACGAGCACTTTCAGCTGGGTCGGCGACGGTGCGGACACGTCGTCCGCAGCGTAGCCGGGATCGCTCACATGGCGACTCGGAGACCGAGCTCGTCGAGGCGAACCGCGAGGTCGGCTGGCTTGCGCCCGAGGGCGGCGGCGAGGACGCGCACGTCGTCGGAGCGGATCGTGAGCATGCGGCCGTTGAAGTCCTGGCGCTGGAGCTGGATCGTCGCCGCATAGCGCGAGAGCACCTGGGCGTCGGCATCATCGAGCTGGTTCAGGCGCACGAGATCGATCGTGAACCCCGGCACCGGATCGTCCGCCGGTCGCTTCGTGAGGTCGATGTCGACGGGACCCTCACGCGGCAGGAGCTGGTCGGCAGGGACGTCGTACAGCTCGGCGAGGCGCAGCAACCTCCCCACGGAGAGCGCGCGCTCGCCGCGTTCGTACGCACCGAGGACGGACGCCTTGAATTCCTTCTTCGACCGTGCTTCGACGTCGTGCAGGGACAAGCCCTGCTGGCGTCTGATCGCGCGCAGGCGCTCCCCGATCTCAGCCGCAGCAACAGCGCTCAAGGAACCTCTCCCAGCCGACGAACGCGCTCACCGTAGCATCATTCGCCGGAGCGATCCCACGCTCCGTGGCCATCATTCTCGCCACCCCGGGACTGACGCAGCGCCACCAGCACCGCCGCCCCGGCGACGGCCGCCGTCTCGGCCCGCAATACGTGGGCCCCGAGCCCCAGCCGGCCCACGGGGCCGAGGGCGTCCCGCTCCTCGGGGTCGAAGCCCCCTTCGGGGCCCACCAGCAGGGTCCAGCCCTCGGGTCCGGGGTCGGCGAGCCGATCGGCCGTCGGAGCCCCCAGCTCGGCGACCACGAGCCCTGCCCGCCCGGCGAGGTCCAGGAGCGGCACCGGACCCCCCACGAAGGGCAGCCGGGCCCGCCGGGACTGCATCGTCGCCTCGCGGGCAACCCGCCGCATCCGGCGGGTGAACGACTCTGCGCGCGCCCCGACCGGTCGCGCGATCGAACGGGCCGCGACCACCGGGACGATTCGGTCGACGCCCAGCTCCGTGAGCTGGCGCACCGCGACCTCGGGCTTCGATCCCTTGGTGAGCGCGAACGCCACCGTGATCTGGGGCTGGTCCCGCGCGGTCGTGTGGACGGGCCCCGTCGCGTGGAGCTCGAGGCCTGAACCGGCGACGGTCGTGACCTCGTATTCGCGCCACTTCCCCGCGCCGTCGGTCGCCGTCGCGCGCGCACCGGGTCGGAGTCGACGCACGCGCGCGAGGTGATGTCCGTCCTGTCCGTCGACCCGGATCTCGTCGCGGAGCAGGTTGGTCACGATGTGCGCGACCGCGCCGGAGGTCGCCGGTCCGCCGTCCACGGCGCGCTACTTCAGCGCGGACCGGAGGCGCGACAGGACGCCCTTCTCGGGCGGCGAGACGCTGTCGCCGCGGAGCTCGGCGATCTGGTGCCAGAGGGCGGCTTCTTCCTCGCCCATCCGACTGGGCACCTCGACGTCGGCGTGTACGAGCAGATGGCCCCGACCCCGGCCGCGCAGCGAGGGGACTCCGGCGCCCTTGACCCGGAAGACCTGCCCCGGCTGCGTACCGGGTGGGACGACGAGCTCTTCGGTGCCTTCGAGCGTCGGCACCTCGACGACCGTTCCGAGCGCGGCCTGTGCCGCGGAGAGATGCAACGGCGCGTGCAGGTCGTCGCCGCGACGCTCGAAGTCAGGGTGGGACGCGACCCGCAGGCTGACGTACAGATCGCCCGACGGTCCGCCGCGGGGTGCCGCCGCGCCGCGACCGGTGAGTCGGAGTCGCTGGCCGTCGTCGACGCCGGCCGGAACCTCGATCTCGATGGTCCGCTCGTCCTGCACCCGACCGTCGCCACGACAGGTGGAGCACGGCGAGAGGATCTGGCGCCCGGTCCCTTCGCACACCGCGCAGGGCGAGGACGTCATCATCTGCCCGAGGATCGATCGGCGGACCTGGCGGACCTCCCCGCTGCCGCCACACGCCTCACAGGTGCTCGGGTGCGTCCCCGGTTCGCATCCCGATCCCTCGCACGCCGCACAGCCGACCGGGAGCCGCACTTCGATCGGGATCGTGTCGCCGAACGCCGCCTGGTGCAGCGTGAGCTCGACCACCACCTCGAGATCGGCTCCACGCGTCGGACCGGCCGGCCCTCGACGGCCGAAGGGATCGCCACCACCCCCGCCGAAGAACGACTCGAAGATGTCGCCGAAGCCGAACGCATCGCCACCGGTGCCCTGACCACCGCCGCGCCGGCCCGTCTCCCCGAACAAGTCGTAGCGACGGCGACGCTCGGGATCCGACAGGGTCTCGTACGCGACGCTGATCTCCTTGAAGCGCTCCTCGGCGGAAGGATCGTCGGGGTTGCCATCCGGATGCGACCGGCGCGCGGCGTCGCGGAACGCGCGCTTGATCTCCGCATCCGTCGCGTTCCGGTCGACGCCGAGGACCTCGTAGTAGTCGCGACTCACGAGAGGTGGCGACCGAGCTGGTCGGAGACGACCGACACCGCGGAGAGCGCGTGCCGGTAGTCCATGCGGGTCGGGCCCAGCACGCCGACGATCCCCGCCTGCGCACCCTCGACCTCGTACGGGGCGAGCACGATCGAGCAGTCGCGGAGGTCGGCGATGCTGTTCTCGGAGCCGATGCTCACGGTGATGCCCCGGTCGAGCAGCTCGCGGACCATCGAGACCACCACGACCTGGTGCTCGAGCATCTCGAGGAGCCGTGCGGCGCGCTCGCGCTTCGAGAACGCCGACTGCTCGGCTGCCAGCAGGCTCGTGCCGCCGACGAAGACGGACTCCGGCGGCTCGTCGGCGGGACGGTTCGTGAGCGCGTCGCGGGCCGACTGCACCAGTGCGTCGACGTCGGGATCGCCGGTCGCGAGGAGATCGGGAAGCTCACCCCACGGGCAGTTGCGCAGCTGGGTGTCCAGCGCGGCGGTCGCGGCGCCGACGCGCGCGTCGTCGATGTCGACGTCGAGCGTGAGCACCTGCTTCTCGACCGCGCCGTTCGACAGGACGACGACCGCGAGGACCACTCGGGATTGCAGGGCCACGAGCTGCACGCTCCGCACGCGGGCGGTGTCGGGCTGAGGCCCGACCACCACGGCGGCGTGATGGCTCACGCGCGAGAGGAGGACGCTGGTCTCGTGCAGGAGGTCCTCGAGCGCCCGGTGCGCCGACGCGAAGAAGTCCGAGACGACGCGCCGCTGTGATGCCGGGAGCGCTCCGGACGCCGTGTAGTGGTCGACGAAGAAGCGGTAGCCGCGGTCGGTGGGGACCCGGCCGGCAGAGGTGTGCGGCTGGACGAGGTAGCCGTCGCGCTCGAGGATGGTCATCTCGTTGCGGACGGTGGCGCTGGAGACCCCGAGCCCGCTCGACTCCGCGATCGCCTGGGACCCGACGGGCTGGGCCGACTCGACGTACTCCTCGACGACGGCTCGGAGGATGGCGGCCTTGCGCTCGTCGAGGTCCGGGGGCTCGGTCAACGGACTGGATCCTCTCCCACGGGGGCGGACGCCCCGCGGCGGTGCACGGTCACGGTCTGGCACTCAATGGTACCGAGTGCCAGACCGGTGGCGGCGACGCCGGCGGGGGCCCGATCGGGACCTCGGGACCCACTGCGCCGGATCCCCCCAGGGCCAGGAGCAGCCGGGCCGTGACCTCGGTCGCGAGCAGGCGACCCCGGCGGGTCAGCACGATCCGTCGCCGGTCCGCCTCGAGGAGTCCGGCGTCGACGAGCAGCTCGCACTCGCTGCGGAGGAGGGCCGGGTCGGACCCCGGGAACGCGGTGTCGTCGTCCGGAAGCTCCACCCCGGCCGCAGTCCGGAGCGCGAGTGCGAGCTTCTCTTCGCAGCGTTGGTGCTCATCGAGGTTCTCCGACCCTCCTGCAGGATCGTCGCCGGCGGCGACGAGCGCCAGATACCGGTCCGGGGTCCGCACGTTCCACCAGCGCCTTCCGTCGCGGTGCCCATGGGCGGCGCACCCGATCGGGAGGTAGTCGCCACAGGACCAGTGGAGGAGGTTGTGGCGGCACTCGTGGCCGGGCCGGGCCCAGTTCGACACCTCGTACCAGTCGAGTCCGGCCCGTCCCAGGCGCTCGTCGGCCATCTCGTACTTCTCGGCCTGGTCGTCGTCGTCGGGGGCCGGCGCACCCGAGGCGACCCGCCGGCCGAGTGCCGTGCCCGGCTCGATCGTGAGCGCGTACGCACTGACGTGGGGCGGCTCGAGGTCCAGCGCGCGGTCGAGGGTGTCGCCCCACTCGGCGACGGACTCCCCCGGCGTCCCGTAGATCAGGTCCACGTTGAAGGTCTCGAACCCGGCCGACCGCGTCGCGCGCACCGCGCGGGCGACGTTCTCTGGGTCGTGCGTGCGACTCAGCGCCGCGAGGACATGGGGCTGCATCGACTGGACGCCGAACGACAAGCGCGTGACGCCGCCCTCCCGGTAGGCCGCGAGCTTCGCGACTTCGGCGGAGTCCGGGTTGCACTCGACGGTCACCTCTGCTCCCGCGGCGAGGGGGATCTCGGCGAGGATCGCCAGCAGACGGTCGGCGGGGAGCAACGACGGCGTGCCGCCACCGAAGAACACCGACGTGGCTGCGTCGAGGACCCCGCGGTCGCGCCATCCGACCACGTCGGCGCGACACGCCTCCACGTAGTCGTCGATCAGCGCACCGCGATCGGTCCACGTCGCGAAGTCGCAGTAGTCACAACGGGTCGCGCAGAACGGGATGTGGACGTAGACGCCGAGGCTCACCCGCCCATGGTCGCACGACCCCGTCCTGACCGCCGAGGGTCAGACCTCGGCGGCGCCGACCTCGGTGCGACGGGGCGTCAGGCGAACTCGCCGGACAGCAGGGTCGGGCGCACCGACGTGGTGACCCCGGGCGCCGGCTCGTCGGTGATGAGGAAGCCCAGGCTGCCGTCGGGCGCGTGGAACGAGACGACGTCGACGCGGCGCCCGAGGATCGCGCTCGAGAGGAGCGTCGGGTGGTCGTGGTCGCCCGTCATCGCCCACAGCTGGTACGTGCGACCCCGGGCGAGGTCCGGAAGCGCCTCCGCCATCAGGTACGCGTCGCCGCCCGGCATCGTGACCACGGTCGCGCTCGCGGCGCGCGGTGCCGCGGGATCAGCCGGCTCGAGGTGTGCCACCCGCGCCTGCGGGCTGGCCATCGCGGCGAGCGCGGCGCGGCGGGTCCCTTCGACCCCCATCTGCGCCTCGACGACGGCCAGGCGATCCTCCTGCTGGGCCATCTCGTCAGTGACGACGAACGCGGCTGCCGCAGCTGCCACCGCGCTCGCCGCGGCGATCCCGGCCGCGACGCGGATCCCGATGCCGCGGCGCGCGCGCCGTTCGCGCGCCGCGTCGAGGGGGAGCACCAGGCGCGGGGGCTCGGCCTCGAGCGCGGCTTCGATCCGCTCCCAGAGCCCGTCCGGAGGCGGAGGGGATCCGACCGCGGCGAGGAGTGCGGCGACCTCACGCAGCTCGGCGACCTCGACGCGTGCCGACACCTCCCGTCCGAGATGCGACTCGACCTGCGCGCGCTCGTCGTCTTCGGCGAGCGCATCGAGTGCGTACGCGCCGAGCAGCTGCCCGAGCTCGTCGGGGGTCAGCTCTCGAGCCACGGCTCCCCCGATCCGACGGCACCGGTCGCGACGAGGGTCGAGCGCAGGCGCCCGAGCCCCGAGCGGATCCTGCTCTTGACCGTTCCCTCCGGCTGCCCGAGGAGCGTGGCGACCTCGCGGTAGGTGTGCCCGCCGAAGTAGGCGAGCTCGATCGCGGAGCGCTCGTCGTCGCTCAACGTGCGGAGGGCGTCGCGCAGGTGCTCCGCGAGGGCGAGGTCCCACACCTCGCGTTCGAGGTCGTAGTCGACCCCCCGGTCCCTGCGGGCCCCCCGCTCTTCTCGGAGCCGACGCGACGACTCGGACCGGACGAGGTCCACCGAGCGTCCATGGGTGTGTGCGAGCAGGTAGGCGCGCAGCGTGCCGCGGGCGGGGTCGAACTTCTCCGGGTCGTTCCACAACCGGAGGAAGACCTCCTGCACGACCTCCTCGCCGAGGGCCCGGTCGTTCGTGATGCGCAGCGCGAGCCCGAAGGCAGCACCGCCATGGCGCCGGTAGGCCTCCGCCAGCGCACCCTGGTGGAAGCGCCCGACCGCGACGACGAGCTGGGCGTCGCTGGCCTCTCGGAACTCCTGGTCGCTCACCACTCGCCGACGCTCCTCTCGTGCAGGGGGAGTTCGGAACCGCGGGCGGGCCCGGATGGCCCCGAATAGCCTCGTGCGGATGGCCACGGCGATCGAGGACACCAGTCTCGCGTCGTTCGGCACGCGCACCGGTGGCGGGCCCGACGACGACCTCGGTCCCGAGGCGGCGCGGCGAGCCGCCGAGACCAGGGTGTTCCTCGCCGAGCAGGCCCCGAACGGAGTGTTCCCCGCGGACTTCGCCCGTCGTCTGGCCGCGGCGGGGCTCGTCGCACCCCACTGGCCCCGCCCGTGGGGTCTCGACGCCGGGCCGGCCGAACAGCTCGCCATCGATGCCGCGCTGCGCGCTGCGCACGCACCGCGTCCGTTCAACCCGATCGGGATCGGTTGGGCAGGACCGACGCTGCTGGTGGCGGGCACCGACGAGCAGGTGCAGCGCTGGCTCCCCGGCCTGCTCGATGGGTCCGAGATCTGGTGTCAGCTGTTCAGCGAGCCCGACGCAGGGAGCGACCTCGCATCGCTCCGCACGCGCGCGGTGCGCGACGGCGACGAGTGGGTGGTCGACGGACACAAGGTGTGGACGACGTTCGCGCACCTCGCGCGCTGGGGGATCCTGCTGGCTCGGACCGACCAGGAGGCCGACGCCCAGCACGGCATCAGCTACTTCGTGGTCGACATGCGCTCACCCGGCATCACGGTGCAGCCCATCCGCCAGATGGACGGGAACGCCGACTTCAACGAGGTGCACCTCGAACAGGTGCGCATCCCGGCCGAGCACCTCGTCGGCACTCCGCACGACGGATGGCGACTGGCGAAGGTGACACTGGGCAACGAGCGCGTGTCGCTGTCCGGCGAAGGCGCGCTGTGGGGCCAGGGACCGACCGCACAGGACGTGCTCGCGCTGGTGCGCGACGCGGGCGGTGACGAGGACCCTGTGCGACGACAGCGACTCGCCGCGCTCTACATCGAGGCGGAGGTGCTGCGCCTGATCCGACTGCGGACGCTCGCCGCCAAGGTCCGCGGCCTGGAACCAGGACCCGAGGCGTCGGTGCGCAAGGCGCTCTCCGACGAGCACGGACAGCACGTCATGGCGATGGCGGTCGAGCTCGCGGGCACGGGCGGCATGCTGGCCGACTGCGGGCCGTACGGAGCCACCACCGAGCTGTGGTCGAAGGGCTACCTCTACTCGCGCGCCCTCACCATCGGGGGCGGGACGAGCGAGGTCCAGCGCGGCATCGTGGCCGAACGCGTGCTGGGGCTCCCACGCGACCCACCACCGGGCGACCCACCACCGGGCGACCCACCACCGGGCTGAGGAGATCCCGTGAGGATCGAAGCGGAGAAGAACGTCGCCTTCGAGCCCTGGATCCGGGAGCAGGCACGCCGCGAGCCCCGAACGCTCCGCACCCGTCACCGCGTGCGGACCCAGGACCTGCGCTGCCACCCGGACCTGTGCGCGCGGCTGCGCACGCTTGCCGAGGATCTCCCGCACGGCCACTTCCGCTTCCTGTGCGGGTTCCCGATCCTCGTGCACGACAACGGCGTCGTGTTCGCGGTCGCTGCGGGGACGACGTGGATGGCGTTGCGCATCCCCGACGGTGGCCACGGCGCCGTCGCCCGGAGTCAGTGGGGCCTGCGGGGTCTCGGCCGTGAGTGGGTCGATGCGGACCCGTGGCTCCCCGAGACGTCGGCCCACGACGGGCTGCGCCGGGCGCGTGGCTGGGCACGTGCGGCCTACGACCACGCGTCGCGCCTCGTGCGGTCGCCCGTCGCCACACGCGAGCGGGGGATCAGGCGGGAGTGAGTGCACTCCGAACCGCCCGCACCACCTCGTCGAGCCACCGCTCGTACTTCCCGCGCATCCCCGTCTTGAGCCCCAAGCCCATCGCATCGCTCACGGTGACCGTGACCTGACCGTCGTCCCCGCGCTCGACCACGGTCCGGGTCGGGAGGCTCGAGCCGGCGATGAAGGCGCCGCCGAGGAGGCGCAGCTTGAGCTGCGACCCGGACGTGACCTCCATCCGCTCGGGCGTGTCGGCGACGAACCTGTGGTCGAGGTGCTCGAACCACGCGGCCACGCGATCCCGGACCTCGTCGGGTGCGACCGTGGGTCGGAAGGTGTCGGTGCGGATCAGCGGGGCCATGGCTTCCTCCTGCGGTCGTCGGTCAGTCGTCGAGCCGGAGAGCAGCGACGAACGCTTCCTGGGGGACCTCGACGCGCCCGATCTGCTTCATGCGCTTCTTGCCCTCCTTCTGACGGTCGAGCAGCTTGCGCTTGCGACTGACGTCCCCCCCATAGCACTTCGCGATGACGTCCTTGCGCTTCGCCTTCACCGTCTCACGCGCGATCACCCGGCCGCCGATCGCGGCCTGGATCGGCACGTCGAACAGCTGGCGCGGGATGAGCTCACGCAGCTTGTCCGTCATCCGCCGTCCGTAGTCGTACGCCTTGTCGCGGTGCATGATCGTCGAGAACGCGTCGACCGGCACCGCGTTGAGCAGGACGTCGACCCGGACGAGGTCGGCCGGGCGGTACCCGGCGGGCTCGTAGTCGAGGCTCGCGTACCCGCGGGTCCTCGACTTCAGCTGGTCGAAGAAGTCCATCACGATCTCCGCGAGCGGGATCAGGTACACGAGCTCGACCCGGTCCTCGGAGAGGAACTCCATCTTCGTCTGCTCGGCGCGACGCTGCTGGCACAGCTCCATGACCGCGCCCACGTGCTCGCTCGGGGTCAGCACGGTCACGGTCACGAAGGGCTCCTCGACCCGGTCGATCTGCGTCGTCGGCGGCATCGACGACGGGTTGTCGACGATCTCGTCGGAACCGTCGAGCAGGTGTGCGTGGTACTCGACGTTCGGCGCGGTCGCGACCAGCGACAGGTCGTACTCGCGCTCGAGTCGCTCGCGGACGATCTCCATGTGCAGCAGTCCGAGGAAGCCGCAGCGGAAGCCGAAGCCGAGCGCCCCCGACGTCTCGGGCTCGTAGGTGAACGAGGAGTCGTTGAGGCGCAGCTTCTCGAGCGCTTCCCGCAGGTCGGCATACTCGTCGCCGACCACCGGATAGAGACCGCAGAACACCATCGGCTTCGGCGTGTGATATCCGGGCAGTGCTGCACCGGGGTTCGCCGCGGTGGTCACCGTCTCCCCCACGCGCGCGTCGCCGACGTCCTTGATGCCCGCGATGAGGTAGCCGACCTCGCCGGGGCCGAGCGCACCGACCGGTACCGCGACGGGCGTCCGTACCCCGATCTCCTCGGCGTCGTGCGTCGCCCCCGCGTTGACATAGCGGAGTCGCGCGCCGCTCATCAACGTCCCGTCGAACACCCGCACCGCGCTCACGACACCGCGGTACGGGTCGTAGTACGAGTCGAACATGAGCGCACGCAGCGGCGCGTCGGGATCACCGGCCGGAGCAGGGATGCGATCCACCACCGCGTCGAGCAGGTCCGGCACGCCGGCACCCGTCTTCGCCGAGATGCGCAGGATCTCGCTGCCGGGGATCCCCAGCACCCGCTCGATCTCGGCGGCCCGCCGGTCCGGCTCGGCTGCCGGGAGGTCGATCTTGTTGAGCGCGGCCACGATCGTGAGATCGGCCTCCAGCGCGGCGTAGCAGTTGGCGAGCGTCTGGGCCTCGATCCCCTGGCTCGCGTCGACGAGGAGGAGCGCGCCCTCGCACGCGGCCAGGCTGCGGGACACCTCGTAGCCGAAGTCGACGTGCCCGGGCGTGTCGATGAGGTGGAGCACGTGGTCCTTCCACGTGAGCCGCACGTTCTGGGCCTTGATCGTGATCCCTCGCTCCCGCTCGAGATCCATCGAGTCGAGGTACTGGGCCCGCATGTCGCGCATCTCCACGGCACCGCAGAGCTCGAGCAGGCGATCGGCCAGCGTGGACTTGCCGTGGTCGATGTGGGCGACGATCGCGAGGTTGCGGAAGGTCTGGAGGGCGCTCGTCATCGCACGCGCAGTCTCGCAGAGCCGCCCCCGCGACCTCGGTCGGAGCGTCCGCAGCGGCAGGCCCGCCCACCGGGTGCCCGCCACCCGCTGCCAGGTAGGAGCCGGCCTCGACCGGCTGGTAGCCTGATCCCTCCAGTCACCGCACCTGTCACCTCCGGAGCCCCCAGCGTCCATGGCGAACATCAAGAGCCAGATCAAGCGAAACCGTCAGAACGAGACCCGCCGCCAGCGGAACAAGGCGGTGCGCTCGGAGCTCAAGACGCGGGTGAAGGTCGCCGCCGACGCGGTCGACGAGGGCACCGAGGGTGCCGCCGAGCTGATCCGGCTGGCCCAGAAGCGCCTCGACAAGGCCGGCGCCCGTGGCCGCATCCACAAGAATCAGGCGGCTCGTCGCACCTCGCGCCTCATGAAGCGCGCGGCGAAGTCCGCCTGACGGCGGGCTCCCGCCCCGGTCAGCGCCTCCCGGCGCCTGCTCGTGCGCTCAATCCGCACAGCCTCGCGACCAAGATCTCCAGCACCGCCCCTTCGGGGATCGCCCGCTTGCCCTTCAGGTCGAGGTCGGCGCGCGCGAGGTGGTCGAACGCCTGACGGAGCCCGGCCGTGCCGAGCGCGCGCGACTGGCGCAGCCGGTGGCGCGCTGCGTTCGGGCTCGTCCTCCCGCCGAGTGCCGCGGCCGCGTCCTCGGCGCTGCGGATCGCCGGGTCGTCGAGCGTCAGGAGACGCCGGAAGTGCGACTGGAGGATGGCGAGCACCTGGAGCGGGTGCACGGGCTTGGGCTGCTTCGGGCTCGTGACCCTGAGCAGCCGCTGGAGGACGACGAGCGCGTCGGTGGTGTTGCCCTTGTCGATCGCGTTCGTGAGGTCCCACACCGGGACGGTCCCTTCGCCGCCGAGGTAGGGCTCGACGTCGGCGGCGTGCAGCTGGACGTCGGGCCCGAAGGTGCTCGCGAGGGTTGCGACGATGCCGGGGATCAGACCCGCGTCGGCGCCGACGTGCGCCACGATCGCTTGTGCGGCGTCGTTGCCGACTCGGATGCCGGCGGTGTCGAGCGTCGCGGCGAGGACGTCGACCGCCTTCGTGGCGGCGGGAGCGTGCACGGTTCCGTGCGCCTTGACCGCGGCCTCGAGCGCCTTCGCGATGGTGCCGCCGCCGGCGACGAGCACCAGGGACGTCGTGGGAAGCGGATCGTCGAGGTAGCGGATGATCGGTTGCACCTCGTCCGCGCTCAGCAGTCCGACGTCGCGCAGGACGACGACGCGGCCCTCGGTCATGAACGGTGGTGTCGTCGCGCCGTTGACGGTCGCGTCGACCGCCGCGGCACGCGCGTCGGCCCCTCCCCCGTCGCCTTCGCCCTTGGGGGGCACCAAGCGGTCCTCCACCGCGAAGGCGCGGTCGTCCGGGCCGAGCAGCTCGTCGATGAGCGCATCGACCGCGTCGACCCGAAGAATCGGGTCGTCGCCCTTCACGAGGTGCGCGCTCACGGGGCCGTCCCCACGGCCCCGTGGTCGGAAACCGGGTGCTCGGGGACCGGATGCTCGGGGACCAGGCGACCTGCATCGAGGATCGCCTCGACCGTCCGGCACACCCGCACGGTGCCCGCCACATCGTGGACGCGGACGATCCGACAGCCGTGGAGCACGCCGTAGGCCACGGCGCTCAACGACGCGTCCCGGCGGTCGTCGATCTCGAGCGCGAGGAGGTCGCCCAGGAACCGCTTGTTCGAGGCGCTGAGCAGGAGCGTGTAGCCGGTGTCGGCGAGCACCGCGCTCTCGCGCAGCAGCACCGCACTCATCGCCGGCGTCTTCCCGAGATCGAGCCCGGCGTCGATCGAGATCCGCTCGCGTGTCATCCCGAGGCTCTCGGCTCGCCGGGCGCGCTCGACGAGGAACGACCGGACGTCGCCGACGAGGTCGTCGTAGTGCGGGTCGGGATCGGGCACCCGGGGCGCGAGCCGGATGTGCGTCGCCACGACGGACGCGCCGTGGCGCGCCGCGACCGGGAGGTAGTCGTCGTCGGCGAAGCCCGAGATGTCGTTGCCGACGACCGCCCCCGCGACGCAGGCCGCGTCGAGGACGGATGCTCTCCAGGTGTCGACCGAGATCGCCACGTCGACTCGTGCTCGCAGGGCCTCGATCGTGGGGACCACCCGGTCGAGCTCCTCCGCCTCGGAGACTTCGGGACCGGGCCCCGCCTTGACTCCCCCGACGTCGAGCAGGTCGGCACCATCGGCTGCCAGGGACTCGGCGCGGCGGAGCAGGTCGTCGAGCCCGAAGGTCGCCCCCCGGTCGTAGAACGAGTCCGGCGTGCGGTTGAGGATGCCCATCACCAGCGTGCGAGTGGTGATGTCGTGTACGACATCACCGAGCCGGAAGGCGCTGGCTCGGCTGGTCGGCTCCACGTCGGGCGAGCATACGACGGTCGCGACGGGTGGCCCTCACCATGCCGACCGCCGCGGCGATCGCCCCCGCGCCCACGATCGCGACGCCGAGCGCCTCGGCGTCCACTGCGAGCGGCACGGTCGCCGCGGCGGACGCGATGCCGAGGACGCCGTCCGCGAGCACGAGCGTCGGTATCTGCAGCACCTCGGCGATCCCGGGCGCAGGCGGGGCCAGCACGCCCGCGGCGGCGCCGGCCACGAGCCCCCAGATCGTGAGCGGTGCCGCCAGCGGGACCGCGAGCAGGTTCGCGGGGATCGAGACGAGCGGGAGGCTGCCGAAGACGGGCACCAGCACCGGAAGGACCCCCACCTGGGCGGCCAGGGTCGTGCCGAGCGAGTCCCGGAGCCATCGCGGGCCCCGCAGACGCCGCGCGCACGGTGCCGCGAGCAGCGTGATCCCCAGCGTCGCGCCCACCGAGAGACCGAAGCCCACGGAGTGGAGCAGGAACGGGTCGACCAGCAGGAGCCCGCTCACCGCCAGCGCGAGCACCCGGACCCCCCGAGCGGGTCGGCCGATGTGCGCAGCGAAGACCGCGACCGACACCATCGCGCCGGCGCGCAGCACCGAGGGCTCCCAGCGGGTCATCGCACCGAAGATCGCGACCACCGCGACGATCGCCACCAGCCGCGGTGACCGGCGAAGGCGGCGGAGCACCGGGCCGACGAGGGCGAGGACGAAGGCGAGGTTGGCGCCGGACACCGCGAGCAGGTGCGACAGACCAGCGTCCCGGAACTGCGCGAGCACGTCGTCGGGGAGGTCGCGGGTGTCGCCGACGAGGAACCCCGCGACGAGCGCCCGCTCGGTCGCCGGGAGGAGGTCCGCGCCCCGCAGCACCGCTCCCCTCGCCATGTTGGCGATCGAGTCGATCGGGGCGCTCGACGACGACGCCGCGCGGAGATCGCGGGCGTCGAACCGGGCGACCGCGTGTCGCCAACGCCAGCGCCGGTCGAACCCGTCGAGCGGACGCAACCAGCCGACCAGCGTCACCCGGTCTCCGGACGAGAGCACGACGAGACGGCTCGCGGCGCCGTCGCTCGCCACGACGAGCACCGTGCGCCCCACCTGGATCACCCTCCCCCGATCCGGCGTCGCGACCGCGGCACCCGAGGCCCGACCGACGAGACGCGCGTCGTCGACGCGCACCAGGACCCGGGTCGTCCATCGGCTCCCGTCGGGGTCGCCGACCAACCGCCCACGGATCTCGGCGTCGGCACGGTCGGCGATGGGCCGGGTGAGCGCCGAGTGGACGAGGCCGTCGAGCGCGCGACGCTCGAGCCCACAGGCGAGCAGCGCCAGGCCCACGAGCACCAGCACGGCGCGCCACCCCGACCCCGCCCGGGTCGCCGCGAGCAGGACCAGCACCGCCGCGACGAGGAACCCGCGCGCCGACGCCGGACCGAGCCCCTCACCCACCAGCACGCCGACTGCGATCGCGGGCGGGAAGCCGTACACGAGGCCGGCCGACGGGTCCCGTCGTCGGCCGCGACGCACGGTCAGACGGTCACGAGGTCGACCAGATCGGCGAACCGCTTCTCCCCGATGCCGCGTACGTCGCGCAGCTCGTTGACGCTGCGGAACCCACCGCGACGGGACCGCTCGGTGATGATCGCCTCGGCGAGCACGGGGCCGATCCCGGGGAGCTCCTCGAGCTCGACGCTCGTAGCCGAGTTCAGGTTCACCAGCGTGGTCGCGCCCCCGGAACCGGGGTCCGCACCGGTCCCCGGCTGCCCCCCGGTCGCGGTGGCGTCCGGCACCGCGGGATCGCCGATCCGTTGCACGAGGACGCGCTGGCCGTCGACGAGCTTCGCTGCGAGGTTGAGGCGATCGAGATCGGCGTCCGCGAGACCGCCTCCCGCCGCCTCGAGGGCGTCGATCACGCGCGCCCCCGCGTCGAGCTCCACCACACCGGGTTGCTCGACGGCCCCGGCGACGTGCACCACGAGGGTCGCCTCGGCGTCGTGGGCCGGTGTCGACGGCTCGGCGTCGTCCGAGCTGCCGGGCCGGCCGGCGCCGTCGACGACAGTGACGGCGGTCGACCGTGGCGCCGCCGAGGTCTCCGCGGGGGCAGCCTCGCCGGCCCCGATCCGGTACCAGACGAATCCGGCGACCACGGCCGCCGCGACGAGCACGGCGATCCCGAGGCGAGGATCACCCCGCCAGGTGTCCCAGAGGTCGCGGACCCGGTCGCGCAGGCCGTCGCCGACGGTCGGTCGATGATCGCGGGGACCCCGATCGAACGAGCCCCGGACGGGAAGGGGCCGATCGCTCGGGCCCCGGCGTCCCGCGCGCTCCGGGCGCGCGGGACGTCCCGCGCCCCAGAAGTCGGGATCCGGTGTGCTCGACACAGCACCACCGGGACCGGGCGCGGCCAGGACCGTGACGCGCCCCGATCTGGGAAACGCTCAGCCGGCCGGATCGGGTGGTGCGCTCAGCCGACCACGAAGTTGACGAGGCGGCCGGGCACCACGATCACCTTGCGCACGGTCGCGTCGGCCAACAGCGACCCGATCCGATCGTCGGCCCGCGCCGTCGCCTCGATCGCTGCTTGGTCCGCATCGGCGGGGACGCTGATCCGACTGCGGACCTTGCCGTTGACCTGCACCGGGACCTCGACCGACTCGTCGAGGAGCTCGGCCGGGTCGGCCACGGGGAACAGCTCGTACGCGAGCGAGCCGGGATGCCCCAGACGGCGCCAGAGCTCCTCGGCGATGTGCGGGGTCAGCGGCGAGAGCATGAGAACGAACTGCTCGACCACGTCGCGCGGCGCCGCGCCCCGATCCGACACGACCTTGGTCAGGTGGTTGTTGAGCTCGAAGAGCCGGGCGATCGCAGTGTTGAACTTCAGCTCGGCCATGTCGTCGCGAACAGCGGCGATCGTTCTGTGCAGCACGCGTCGCGTCTCGGCGTCGGCCGGCTCGTCGGCGACGCGAATCTCACCAGTCTCCTCGTCGACGACGCTTCTCCACGCGCGCTGCAGGAACTTGTGCACTCCGACGATGTCGGCGGTGCTCCACGGCCGACTGGCGTCGAGCGGTCCCATGAACATCTCGTACAGCCGCAACGTGTCGGCGCCGTAGTCGCGTGAGATGTCGTCGGGCGTCACGACGTTCTTGAGGCTCTTCCCCATCTTGCCGAATTCGCGTGTCACCGGTTCGTCGCCGTGGAAGAAGGCGCCGTCGCGCTCCACGACCTCGCTCGCCTCCACCGCGATCCCCCGCTCGTCGCGGAACGCCGGCGCCTGGATGTACCCCTGGTTGTAGAGCCGGTGGAACGGCTCAGGAGTCGACACGTGCCCGAGGTCGAACAGCACCTTGTGCCAGAACCGGGCGTACAGGAGGTGCAGCACCGCGTGCTCGACACCTCCGACGTAGAGGTCGACACCACCGGGCTGCATCCAGTACCGCTCGACGGCCGGATCGACCAGCGCATCCTCGTTCGTCGGATCGAGGTAACGCAGGTAGTACCAGCAGGACCCTGCCCACTGCGGCATGGTGTTCGTCTCGCGCACGTAGCGCTTCGGGCCGTCGCCGAGATCGAGCTCGACCTCGAGCCACGCCTCGGCACGCGCCAACGGAGGCTCCGGATCACTGTCGGCGTCGTCGGGGTCGAGCTCGCGGGGCCGGAAGTCCTCGACCTCGGGGAGCTCGACGGCGAGCTGGTCCTCCGGGACCGCGTGAGGCATCCCGTGCTCGTCATAGACGATCGGGAACGGCTCACCCCAGTACCGCTGCCGGCTGAACAACCAGTCGCGCAGCTTCGACGTGACGGTCGGTGCGCCCGCACCTACTTCGAGCAGCCACCCCCCCATCCGGACCTTGGCCTCGTCGACCCCGAGGCCGTCGAGGAACCCGCTGTTGATCGCCGGCCCCTCCCCGACGTACGCGCGACCCTCCCACTCTTCGCCGTTCGGGCCCGGGGGCGGCTGCACGGTGCGCACGATGGGGAGGCCGAACTCCTCGGCGAACTCCCAGTCCCGCTCGTCCTGGCCGGGCACCGCCATGATGGCGCCCGTCCCGTAGCCCATCAGCACGTAGTCGGCGATGAACACCGGGATCGGGTCGCCGGTCGCGGGATTGGTGGCGAACGCCCCGGTGAACACACCCGTCTTCTCACGGCCTTCGGCCTGGCGCTCGAACTCGGTCTTCGCCGACGCGAACTCCCGGTACGCACGCACCGCGTCCGCGGGGAGAACGTCGACCCCGAACGATCCCCGCCACGCGCTCGGCGTGTCCACCGGCCACTCGGCCGGGACGATCCGGTCGACGAGGTCGTGCTCGGGTGCAAGCACCATGTACGTCGCACCGAAGAGCGTGTCCGGACGGGTCGTGAAGACCTCGATCTCGAGCCCGTCGTGCACGACGACAGGGAAACGGATCGAGGCGCCGGTGCTCCGCCCGATCCAGTTGCGTTGCATGGTCTTGATCGGCTCGGGCCAGTCGATGAGGTCGAGGTCGGCGAGGAGCCGGTCGGTGTACGCCGTGATCCGCAGCTTCCACTGCTTCAAGGGCCGCTTGAACACCGGGAAGTTCCCCCGGTCGCTGCGACCGTCGGCCGTCACCTCCTCGTTGGCGAGCACGGTGCCGAGCCCGGGGCACCAGTTCACCGGCGCCTCTTCGAGGTACGCGAGGCGATGCGCGTCGACGAACGCGCGACGGGCGAGGTCGTCGAGATCGGCCCACGCGGCACCGTCGGGTCCCGGTCGGTCACCGCGCTCGAGCTCGGCGACGAGCTCCTCGATCGGCCGGGCGCGGTCCGCCTCGGCGTCGTACCACGACCCGAAGATCTTCAAGAAGATCCACTGCGTCCACCGGTAGTACGACACGTCGGTCGTCGAGACGCTCCGGCGCGGATCGTGGCCGAGCCCCAGCGCGCGGAGCTGTCGGCGCATGTTGGCGACGTTCGCCTCGGTGGCGGCGCGGGGATGCTGACCGGTCTCGAGCGCATACTGCTCGGCCGGCAGCCCGAAGGCGTCGTAGCCCAGGGCGTGCAGGACGTTGCGGCCGTTCATCCGGTGGAACCGGGCGAAGACGTCGGTCCCGATGTAGCCGAGGGGATGGCCCACGTGGAGGCCCGCTCCGCTCGGGTACGGGAACATGTCAAGCACGTAGAGCTTCTCGGCGTCGGCCCGGGGATCGCGGTCGTCGGCCAGCGGCCCGGCCGGGTTCGGTGCCCAGAACGTGTGCGCGGCTTCCCACTCGTCCTGCCACCGACGCTCGATCTCGCCGGCCAGCGCGGCGTCGTAGCGGGCGATCGGCGCGTCGTGTTCGTCGTTCATCCCGAGCGAGCGTAGCGATGCGCACATCGAGTCCCGGGAGCGTTCTCCGAAGTGCGGGTCAACGGGTGCCATACCCGGGCGCGAGGATCACGAACATGTGTTCCGTGTGCGACGACTTCGAGACGAGGGCCGAATCCGACGCGCTCGCGGGTATCTTGAAGTTCCCCCAAGGGGCCGTAGCTCAATTGGTAGAGCGCGTCCATGGCATGGACGAGGTAGCGCGTTCGATCCGCGTCGGCTCCACCATCTCTCCCGAAGGGTTCGTCCTCGGCGGCTTCGTCGCCGGTGAAGGGTCGTTCAGCGTCACGCAACGGAAGCCGCCCTATTCGGACGGAAGGCTTCGCAAGCGGTTCGTATTCAGCGTCACCGTCGCGTCGCGACTTCCTCGGCTGCGGGCGGATCCACCGGTCCCCGCGACACGCTTCGCACCGCGACGACGAGGTCCAATTCGTCGTCACGAGCATCCGGGATCATGTCGAACGCGTGATCCCGTTCATGCATGCACATCTCCCGCCGTCGCACAAGCGCTCGCAGTTCGAGGTCTGGAGCAACGACCTGCTCGAGTACTGGGAGGCCCGCGCTCGTCGCCGTCGCGCGTGCTCGGTCCCGGGATGCGCCAAGCCGCGGCGGGCGCACGGCCTCTGTCGGCACCACCTCTGGGTCGTCCGTCGCGAGTAGTCGGTCCCGCGGGCCCCGTCGCAATCGATCCCGAGCGGCCAGAGCACCGTTCGTAGACTCGGTGCGTGATCGGACCGTCATGATCGGGGTCGTCGACTACCGCGCGGGGAACGCGCCCAGCGTCGGCTACGCGCTGGATCGGCTCGGGATCGAGCACCGCCTCGTTGCCGACCCGGCCGGCCTCGACGGGTGCGACCGGATCATCCTCCCTGGTGTCGGTGCGGCGCGCGCCACCCTCGACTCGCTCGGCGAGGCGGGGTTCGTGGGGAGGCTCACCGAGGCCGTCCGTGGCGACGCCGTGCCCTTCCTCGGCATCTGCATCGGGCTCCAGGTGCTGTTCGAGCACAGCGCCGAGGGTGACGTCGACTGCCTCGGCTGGATCCCCGGCACCGTCCTCCCCTTCCCCACGACCGAGCGCGTCCCGCAGATCGGCTGGAACAGCGTCCACTTGCGCCGGGACCACCCGGTGACCGTCGGGTTCCCCGACGGCGGCCATTGCTATTTCGTCAACTCGTTCCACGCCACGCCCGCCGACCGCGCCGACGTCCTGGGCGAGACCGACTACGGCGTCGACTTCTGCTCGATCGTCGCCCACGGGAACATCGTCGCGACCCAGTTCCACGCCGAGAAGAGCGGCTCACTCGGACTTGCGCTCCTCGCGGCCTTCGCCACGTGGGACGGGAAGGACGCGGCCTGATGCTCACCAAGCGCCTCGTCGCCTGCTTCGACGTCGTCGACGGGCGCGTCACGAAGGCCCAGCAGTTCCAGGACAACATCGACGTCGCCCCGGCCGCGGAGCTGGCGCGCTCGCTGTACGACGACCAGATCGACGAGATCGTCTTCTACGACATCACCGCCAGCGCACAGCGTCGACCGATCGACCTCGAGACCGTGCGCGACGTCGCCCGACACGTCTTCGTGCCGTTCACGGTCGGCGGCGGGATCCGATCGGTCGACGACATGTTCGCGGTGCTCAAGGCCGGGGCCGAGAAGATCAGCATCGACTCGATGGCGGTGCGCGAGCCCGACATCATCCGCCAAGGCGCCGAGGCGTTCGGCCGCCAGTGTGTGGTGCTGAGCACGCAAGTGAAGCATGTCGGCGTCCGCCCCGGCATCCCGAGCGGCTACGAGGTCTTCATCGATGGCGCACGTCAAGCGACCGGCCTCGACGCGATCGACTGGGTCCGACGCGGGGAGGACCTGGGGGCAGGCGAGATCGTCGTGAACAGCATCGACTGCGACGGCACCGCGTCGGGATACGACCTCTCGATCACCCGTGCCGTGGCAGACGCGGTGAACGTGCCGATCGTCGCCTCGGGCGGTGCCGGAACCGTCGACCACATCGCGGCGGGACTCACCGACGGCGGCGCGCACGCCGCGATCATCAGCTCGATCCTGTACTCCCCGCGACTCGAGCGGAACCTCGGCGTCCGTGAGCTGAAGCTGGGGCTGTTGGAGCGCGGCGTCCCGATGCGGCCCTACCTCGACGCGCCGGGCGAGCCGAGCTAGCCCTCGGCGGCCAGCGCGTCCCGTTCCTCGAACGGCACCCGCCGGGCGTCGGCCCACAGCCGGTCCAGGTCGTAGAACTCACGCGTCTCGGCGAGGAACACGTGCACCACCACGTCGCCGTAGTCGAGGAGCACCCACGAGGCGTCGTCGCGACCCTCCACGCCGAGCGGCCGGGATCCGTCGTGCGCCTTCAAGGCCGCTTCGACCTCGTCGACGATGGTCCGCACCTGACGGGTGTTGGTCGCGCTCACGAGGACGAACGTCTCGATGATCGCGATGATCGGGCCGACGTCGAGCACGACGATGTCGTGACCCTGCTTCGCCGCAGACGCCGACGCCGCGATGAGGGCACGCTGGGTCGCGTCGCTGACCGCGTCCGCGCTGCTCGTCGTCAAGCGCGCGGGACCCGGTTCGTCATCGAGCCTCAGCATAGAGGCCTCGTTCTGCGATCTCCCGCACGACCGGAGCCGGCACCAGGCCGTGGATCGGCCGACCCGACGCGAGCCGAGCACGCAGATCGGTGGAGGACACGTCGAGGCGCGGCACCGCGAGGTGTTGGACCTTCCACCCGTCGCCCGGCGGTTCGGCGTGCTCGCCCTCCCGCTCGACCACGACGATCGTGGCGAGGTGCTTCGTGTCCTCGAGGCGACGCCACGTCGGCATGTTGGCGACCGCGTCCGCGCCGAGGAGCAGGAAGAGCTCGCGCCCGGGCGACGCCAACGCCTCGAGCGTGTCGGCGGTGACCGACGGACCCTCGCGGTTCACCTCGACGGCGCTCGCGGCGAGTCCCTCGATGCCGGCGACCGCCGCGGCCACGAGCGCGAGCCTGTCCTTCGGCCCCGCCACGACCTCACCCCGCTTCTGCCACGGGTCTCCGGCGACCACGAGCAGGACCCGGTCGAGCGTGAGGGCGACACGGGCGTCGGACGCGACGACGAGATGGCCGACATGGACCGGGTCGAAGGTGCCGCCGAGGATGCCGACGCGTTCGGTTCCACCGCCTGGCACCCGGCCAGGATACGGCTCCGCTCGTGCGCGATGCCGTTCACGACTCGGAAACACGCAGGCAACGTCCAGCCCGTACCCTGATCCCGTGGCTGACGCCGAGGTGGAGGACGTTGCGCGCGCCCACGCACTCGTTCGGGTCTGGCTCCCGGACCGCCCCGGCGCCCTCGCGCTGGTCGCGGCACGCATCGGCGCCGTGGGTGGCGACATCGTGTCCGTCGACGTGCTCGAGCACGCGGGCGGCATCGCGGTCGACGAGTTCTCGGTGATCCTGCCGGATGCCCAGGTGCTCGACCTGATGGCACGCGAGGTCGAGCAGGTCGACGGGGCCTCGGTGGAGCACGTCCGACTCGTGGGCGCGTTCCCCGACCCCCGCATCGATGCACTGGAGTCGGCGGTCCGGCTCTGCGAGTCGCAGTCCGCGTCCGATCTGCACAGCACCCTGGTCGCGCACGTCCGTCGGGAGTTCCTCGCCGACTGGGCGGTCCTCCTCCACGGTGATCACGAGCTCTGTGCGACAGGAGATCATCGCCCGACCACCGAGTTCCTTGCTGCGCTCGCGACCGGGACGACCGCGTCGCCACAGGTCGTCGACGGGACGTCCGGTCCCGACGACCTGCTCGTCGCGGGCCTGGGGCGCCACGACGCGGTGCTGCTGGTGGGTCGCGACGGCAACCCGTTCCGTCGGAGCGAGCGGGCGCAGCTCGTGGCGCTCGCCGCGATCGCCGATCGGACATGGATGCTGCTCGACGGCTAGACGATGGGGATGGCTGACGGCCCCGCGGCGGTAATGGTCTTCACACGTGACCTGCGAGTGCGGGACAACCCTGCGCTCCGAGCCGCCGCTTCGGGCCCCGTGGTACCGCTCTTCGTCCTCGACGACGACATCCTGTCGAGTCGGTTCGCACGACCGAACCGAGTCGGCTTCCTCGTGGAGGCGCTGTCGGACCTCGACGTCTCGCTACGGGACCGCGGCGGGCGTCTCGTCGTGGGTCGCGGTCGGTGGGTCGACGAGGTGCTGCGCGCGGCGCGGGCCGTCGGCGCGGCGACGATCCACGTCGCGGACGACATGAGTGCGTTTGCGCGCCACCGGACCGACACGCTGGCGACGGACGCTCGGTCGCACGGGATCGAGGTGCTCCGCCACCCCGGCGTGACCGTGGTGCCGCCCGGCGAGATCTCGCCCACGGCCGGCGCCTGCTACCAGGTCTTCACGCCCTACCACCGGGCGTGGCTCGCGGCGCCGTGGAGGTCGGCCGTCCCGGCGCCACGCGCCGTAGAGGTCCCACCCGACGCGTCGGGGATCGAGATCCCCGCCCGGGCCGACCTCGTCGCCGGCGCCGCTTCCCCGGACGTCGTGCCCGGCGGTGAGGCTCCGGCGCGGGCTCGCCTCGCCGCCTGGGCTCGCAACGGGCTCGCGCGGTACGGCGACCGCCACGACGATCTCCCTGGCGACGCCACGTCGCGGATCAGCCCCTATCTGCACTTCGGATGTCTCTCGCCCCTCGAGGTGGCGACGAGGCTGCAGGGTAGGGAGGGTGCCGACGCGTTCGTCCGGCAGCTCTGTTGGCGCGACTTCTACCACCAGATCCTCGCCGCCAGACCCGATGCCGCCCGGGAGGACTTCAAGGACCGCGGCGACACCTGGCACGACGACCCCGATGGGCTCGCCGCGTGGAAGGCGGGCCGGACCGGGTACCCCATCGTCGACGCGGGGATGCGCCAGCTGCTCAGGGAAGGGTTCATGCACAACCGCGCCCGCATGGTGGTCGCGTCGTTCCTGACCAAGGACCTGATGATCGACTGGCGCCTCGGCGCCGCGCACTTCCTCGACTGGCTCGTCGACGGCGACATCGCGAACAACCAGCTCAACTGGCAGTGGACCGCGGGGACGGGAACCGACGCAAACCCGCATCGCGTGTTCAACCCCACGCGCCAGGGACTGCGATTCGACCCGCAGGGCGACTACGTGCGGCGCTACGTCCCCGAGCTCGCGGGCGTCGAGGGCAAGAACGTCCACGACCCCGACCCCGAGATCCGCGCCCGCGTGGGCTATCCGGTCCCCATCGTCGACCACCACGAGGCGATCGAGGAGTTCAAGGCGCTCCGATCACGGTCCTGACCGGTCAGGGGCGCCAGGCGACGGGGAGCACCTGACGGGCACCGGTCAGCCCCTTCAGTGTGACCTCGCGAGGGTCGCCGTAGCTCCCTGCCGACGACTGGGCCCGCACCTCCTCCGTGGCGAGGATCTCGCCCCCGGACGCCGCGTCGGCGACGCGGGCGGCGGTGATCACGGTCCGGCCGAAGAAGTCGTCGCCCTCGCGGATCACGGGCCCGGCGTGGAGCCCGATGCGAACACGGATCTCCCCCGCGTCCGCGCCGAAGTCATGGGCGTCGATCGCCCGCTGGATCGCGACGGCACACTGGACCGCGGCGTCGGTGTCGGAGAACGCGAGCATGAAGCCGTCGCCCTGGCTCTTCACCTCGGTGCCCTTCCACTCGCTCAGCGCGCCGCGCAGCAGCTCGTTGTGGGCGTGGAGCACGTGCTGGCTCCGCACGTCGCCGAGGCGATCGGTCATCGACGAGTAGCCCTCGATGTCGGAGAACAGCAACGTCACCCGGCCGTCGGCCGCGGCGAGTCGCTCGACGTCCGGTCGTTCCCGTCTGACCGACGCCGCCACCGCGTCGATCGACGCGTCTGGAGACGACCCCGAAGCGATGCCCTGGAGATCGAGCTTCACCGCGAGCACCTCTTCGACGAGTGCGGACATGCCGATCTCCTGAGCAACGTCGAGGGCGTCGTTGAGGAGGCCGAGGGCACGCGCCTCGTCGCCGTCGCCGGCCCGGGCGAGTAGCGCACGGGCGAGCTCAAGCCGCGTCCGGGCCACCCACGGGCGGGCGAGGAAGCCGTCGAGGATCCCGATCGCGGTCTCGAGGTGCTGGATCGCCTCGTCGTGCCGGCCGAGCGTGAGCATCAGGAGCCCGAGGTACCGGTCGGTTGGGCCGTGGTACACGGACGGCCCGAGGGCCACCCCGCGGCCGGGGATCTCGGCGAGCAGCGGTGCGAGCACCTCGGCAAGGTCGGCGGCCCCGACGAGCGCGATCGCCTCCGCCGCGCCACACAGCGCGTACGGCCGGGCGACGTCGAGGGCGATGGTCCCGAAGTCGTCGACCGCGATCGCGTCGAGCTCGTCGCGGGCTTCCTCGCGTCGACCGACGATCGCGAGCATCTGGGCGAGGCCGCAGCGCCAGGACATGATCTCGGGCGTCGCCTCGACGGCGGCGCGGGTGGCGTCGACGAGCTCGGCGAGGCGCCCCTGCTCCCTACGCATCGGCATCACGAGGATGCCGTAGCTGTTCACGAAGCCGCGGCTCCGAAGCCGGCGGCCGAGCTCCAACGCCTCGTTCGCTGCCGCTTCGGCGGCTTGGTAATCGCCCCGGAGGACCGCGGCTGCGCCGCGTGCGAGCGCGGCGTTCGCCGCGTGGTTCGGAGACCGGAGCTCGGCCGCGAGACGGACGGCATCGGCCAGCGCGCGGTCGTAGAGATCCGCATCGCCTCGGACCATCGCTCGAATGGCGTAGCTCCCCGAGTTGTTGAACAGGAGATCGGCGTTCCCTGCTGCTTCCGCAAGGCGTTGCGTCTCGTCGAGCACCCGCTCCAACTCCTCGTCGTCGACCCCCGGCCGCAGCTGCCAGGCCCACGTCTGGAGCGCGGCCGTCTCGGCCGACGGGTCCCCCGATCGTCGGGCGGCGTCGAGCGCGTCGTTGGCGAGCTCGCGGTGGCGGTCGGCGTCGAAGAACAGCTCGAAGGCCGCGAGCAGCGAGCACAGCCGAGCCCGCAGCGCGAGGTCGGTCTCGCCGATCGCCGCGATCGCCTCCTCGATGACCTCCGTTCGATCGGTCTGGCGCGTCCCGACCGTCCCGGTGCCGCCGAACACGAGCGCCGCCCTCGCCATCAGCTCGGCGGCACCATGGCGACGCGCGATCTCGATCGAGTCGCGGAGCACGCGATCGGCGCGCTCGGTCTCCCCGGTCTGCTTGAGCGATGCACCGTACGAGAGGAACAGCTCGGCCCGGCGCAGCTCGTCGGCCTGGTCGTCGAGCTCGAGGGCCTGGATCGCCTGGTCGTAGTACCGGGTCGCCTCCTCGTGGGCGGCCTGGTCGCGGGCGCGGTCGGCGGCACGCGTCGAGTAGCCCACGGCCTTCTCGATGTCACCGCCGGGTGCGGCCTGGAACCAGTGGTACGCGAGCTCGGGAAGCGCAACGTCGGACTGGGCCCCCGCGGACGCCTCCAGCGCCTCGCCGATCTGGCGGTGCAGTCGCACCCGCCTCGGGGTGCTGAGCTCGCCGTAGAGCGTCTGACGGATCAGCGCATGGGTGAACTCGTACGCGCCCGGAGAACGGGGACGTTCGTGCACGATCTGGGCGCTCAGGGCCTCGTCGAGCAGGTCGAGCGTCGCGTCGTCGCCATCACCCGTCACCGCGGCGACGAGATCGGGCACGAACCCCCCCGGCATCGCGGCGGCGACCGTGAGCATCTTGTTGGCGTCCTCCGACAGCCGGCTCAGCCGACGCCCGATCACCTCGCGCACCCCTTCGGGGAGGTTCTCGGCGATGGACTCCGGCGTGCCGACCCAGCGGCCGTCGACGAGCTGCAGGGCGCCCGACTCGTTGAGGTGACGGAGCACCTCGGCCACGAAGAACGGATTGCCCTCGGTCGCACGGAAGATGGTGTCGGCGAACTGGTCGGGCGTCTCCTGCTCCCCGATCGCCTCGATGAGCGCCTTCACGTCGTCGCGGTCCATACCCCGGAGCAGGATCCGCTCGTACAGGCGCTCGCGGCGCAACGCGGCAATCGCGTCGGCCAACGGGTGCTGGCGGTCGAGGTCGACGTCGCGATAGGTGCCGACGATCATCACCCGGTCGTGGCGGAGGTTGCGGGCGAGGTACTGCAGCAGCAACAGCGACGGCTTGTCGGCCCAGTGCAGGTCGTCGAGCACCAGGACGATCGGGTCAGCGCGAGACGCGTGCGCGAGGAACGTGGCGACGCCGTCGAACAGGCGCATCCGCTCGGCGTCACCCTCGAGCGGTGGGCTCGGAGGGAGATCCGGGAACCGCTGGCGGAGCTCCGAGACGAGCGTGGCCACCTCGGCGCCCCCGGTCGCGAGCTCGGTGGAGAGCTGGTCGTCGGAACGGTTCCGCACGTAGGCGCGGAACGCCTCGACGAACGGGAGATAGGCGACGCCCACCTCACCCTCGTAGGAGTGCCCCCAGCACACCTGCGCGCCGCGGACCGCCGCGTAGGATGCCAGCTCCTCGACGAGTCGTGTCTTGCCGATCCCCGGCTCCCCCACCACCATCACGAGCCGGCTACGACCGGCGAGCGCCTCGTCGCACGCGGCGCGGATCGCCGTGATCTCCTCGCTGCGACCGACGAATCGGCGCCAGTCCCCCGCCGCGAGCGTACCCGTGGTCGGCGCGATGTCGGACGCCGCAACCGGTTCGAGCGACGTCTCCCGGAGACGCCGGAGCTCGGCGACGATGTCCGCCGCGCTCGCCGGGCGCTGCGCGGGATCCTTGGCCAACAACCGCATGATGAGCGCGTCGAGACCCGCCGGGGCCTCGGGGTTGTGCCACGTGGTCGCGACCGGCGTGGTGTTGAGGTGTTGGGAGATCACGCCGACGGCATCGTCGCCGAGGAACGGTGGTCGCCCGGTGGTCAACTCGTAGAGCACCGCGCCGAGCGCGTAGAGGTCCGCGGCCGGTTCGGGTGCGCGCCCGACGGCCTGCTCCGGCGCGAGGTAGGCGACAGTGCCCACGACCATGCCTTCGCTCGTGAGACGCGACTGCTCGCTCATCGCCGCGAGGCCGAAGTCGCCGAGCTTCGCGGTGCCGTCCGCGGTGAGCCAGATGTTCGCGGGCTTCACGTCGCGGTGGACGATGTCGAGCCCGTGAGCGTGCGCGAGCGCCAGCGCGAGCTCCTCGCCGAAGCGGAGCACCTCCGGGATCGGGAGTCGCCCGGACGGCTGGACGGCGAGATGCTCGCTGAGCGTCCCGCCGTCCATGAACTGGACGACGATCTGCGGGTCGCCGTGCTCCTCGATGACGTCGAAGACGGTGACGATGTTGGGATGGTCGCCCAGACGCGCCATGGCGCGGGCCTCACGGTCGATGCGGTGACGGCCGGCGGCGTCGAGACCCTCGGTCTTGATCACGGCGACGGCGACGTCACGCCCGAGCCGCTCGTCGTGGGCGAGGTACACGAGCTTGCGGGTGCCCTCGCCGAGGAGCCGTTCGACCCGGTAGCGCCCGCCCCCGAGCATCGCCGGCGCACTGACGGCAGGATCGGGTGCTGTCTCCTCGAGGCTCGCCCCGCACCCGTTGCAGAACCGCGCGCCCTCGGGGTTCTCGATCCCGCACGTCCCACATTCCATCGACGGCGATGCTAGAGGGGAACTAGCCCTCCGCGATCGTGGTGACGAAGCGCTCGAGCTGGCGGAGGTTGCGGCACTCGAAGATGCCGTCGCAGTACGCCGCGTACTCCGAGATCACCGAGTCGCCGGTGTCCCAGTAGCCACGGGGCTCGGGGTTCAGCCAATAGACGTGCTTGCCCCGCTTGCGGAGCGCGTCGAGCACCCATGCCTGCGGCGCGTGGTAGTTGTTGCGGGCGTCGCCGAGCAGGATGATCGACGACTTGGGCGTCACCTCGTTGAGGTGGCGGTCGTGGAACACCTCGAGCGCATGGCCGTAGTCGCTGTGGCCGTCGACCCAGACGACATCGGCCTCGGTGTTCACCCGGTGCACGGCGTCGAGCACGTCGTCGGACTCCTGGAAGTACCGGGTCACCTCGTCGATGCCGTCGATGAACACCCACGAGCGCACCTTCGAGAACTGGCTCGCCATCGCGTAGACGAACTGCAGCGTGAAGCGGGCGAAGCTCGCCACCGAGCCGGAGATGTCGGCGACGACCATGATCTCGGGCTTCGAAGGGTGCGGGTTCCGGAACTTGGGCTCCGCGGGCACACCGCCGTACGACAGCGACGCCCGCACCGTCTTGCGGAAGTCGAGATGGCCGCGGTTGCGGCGGCGGCGCCGCTGGGCGAGGCGGGCCGCCAGCGCCCGGGTGAGCGGGTAGATCGCCTTCTGCAACGCGATCATCTCGTCGCGTGACGCGTGCATGAAGTCGACGTCCTCGGGCAACGGCTTGCGAAGCGTTCGCGCCATCGCCTCGACACCTCGGTCGGCGACGAGCCGGCGACGGATCTCGGCCTCCACGAGCTCGCGCAGGGTCTTGAGCCGGGCGTCGAACTCCTCCTTCTGGAGGCGCTCGGCCAGCGGGTCGTCGTTCACGATCCCCTGCTCGCGGGCCCGCCCCATCATGCGTGCGCCGAGGTCGTCGAGGTCGAGCTGCCGGAGCGTCCGGTACAGGTAATAGGTGCCGCCGACCGGCCGGCCGGGCTCCATCCCGGCGAACTGGGTCACCGCGTTCGCGGCCAGCGCGCGGAGGGCGTCGGGGTCCATCGACATCAGCGCGTCGAGGAGCATCTGGGCGAGCTCCTCCCGACTCATCTCGCCGCCGGCGCCCGCGCCCGCCGCGTCGGCGAGCATCGCGTCCCATTGCTTCGACAGCTCGTCGTCGCCGCCCTCCCCGTCGACGCCCGGCGAGTACAGCGAGAAGTACACGTCGAAGACGGTCTCGAAGGCCTTCCAGTGGTGATGGTGCTTGACGAGGGTGGCCCCGAGCACGGCGCGGAACACGTCGCGCTCGGCGATGTCGACGTGCTCCACTGCGCGCATCGCGTCGAGGTTCTCCGTCATGGAGACGGGCAGGCCTGCGGCCCGCAGCTCGTGGACGAAGCCCTGGAGCACGTCGAGCATCAGGAGCCGCTCTTCGGCGTCACTCCCTTGAGTGGTCCCTCAGGGGGGTCGAGCTCCTTCTTGGCCTTCACGATGTCGGACTGGTACTTGAGCAGCACGTGCAACGTGTCGGTGATGACCTCGGGCGACACCTCGTTGCGGCCGAGGTACAGGAGCGTCCGCGCCCAGTCGATGGTCTCGGAGATCGACGGCGCCTTCTTGAGGTCGAGCTCCCGGATCGACCGCACCACACGCGCGACCTGGTCGGCCAGCTCGTCGTCGATCTCGGGCACGCGGACCCGCACGATGTCCTTCTCGCGGTCGAGGTCCGGGTAGTCGACGTGGAGGTAGAGGCAGCGTCGCTTGAGCGCCTCAGAGAGCTCTCGGGTGTTGTTCGACGTGAGGATCACGATCGGGCGCTGCGTGCCCTTGATGGTGCCGAGCTCGGGGATCGAAACCTGGAAGTCGGACAGCACCTCGAGCAGCAGCGCTTCGGTCTCGATCTCCACGCGGTCGACCTCGTCGATGAGCAAGACGATCGGCTCCTCGGACCGGATCGCCTCCAGCAGCGGCCGCGTCAGCAGGAACGACTCCGAGAAGATGTCGGACTCGGTGTCGGACCACGTCGTCTCGTGATCACGGTCGGACTGGATGCGCAGGAGCTGCTTCTTGTAGTTCCACTCGTAGAGCGCCTTGGCCTCGTCGAGCCCCTCGTAGCACTGGAGTCGGATGAGCCGAGATCCCGTGACGAGTGCGATCGCCTTCGCCAGCTCGGTCTTGCCGACGCCGGCCGGCCCCTCGACGAGGACGGGCTTCTCGAGCTTGTCGGCGAGGAAGACGACCCCGGCGATGTTGGCGTCGGCGAGGTAGTCGACGCTGCGGAGCCGGTCGACGACGCTCTCGACCGACTCGAACCGATCTGCCACGGGTTACCTTTCGCCGGATCTGGAAGGGGGCACGGACTGAGGTGGTGGCGAGATCGTCAGACGATCTGGCCGTCGCCCCACACGACGTACTTGTAGGTGGTCAGCTCGCGCAGGCCCATGGGGCCGCGCGCGTGGAGCTTCTGGGTGGAGATGCCGATCTCGGCGCCGAATCCGAAGCGCTCCCCGTCGGTGAAGCGGGTCGACGCGTTGACGGTCACGACCGCAGCGTCGACCTCCCGGGTGAACCGACGGGCGGTCTCCAGGTTCGAGGTGACGATCGCTTCGGTGTGCCCCGAGCCGTACCGGGTGATGTGCGCGATCGCATCGTCGAGCGACGGCACGACCGCGACGGTCATCTTCAACGCCAGGAACTCCTGACCGAAGTCGTCGTCGGTGGCCGCACCCATCGGCTGGAGGGCCCGGGCCGCGTCGTTGCCGAGCAGCTCGACGCCCGCGGACTCGAGCGCCGGGACCACCCGTGCGAGGAAGGCGTCGGCGACGGCCGCGTGGACCACGAGGGACTCCGCGGCGTTGCACACGCCGGGTCGGTCGGTCTTGGAATTGACGACGATCTCCTCGGCGTCCGAGAGGTCGGCGTCGACGTCGACGTAGACGTGGCAGTTCCCGTCGCCGTCGATGATCACCGGGAC
The DNA here is from genome assembly GCA_035763745.1 of Acidimicrobiia bacterium. GTDB lineage: Bacteria > Actinomycetota > Acidimicrobiia > IMCC26256 > PALSA-555 > DASUAO01. The sequence continues at coordinate 26,499 of DASUAO010000030.1, read as the reverse complement.
CGACGCGTGGTCGAGGATGCTCGCGATCAGCGACGGTCCGCCCCTCGGGATCAGGCAGTCCACGTACTCGGTGAGCTGCATCACCTCGACCGCGGTGGCGTGGGCGGTGTCCTCCACGAGGATCACCGCATCGGCGGGGAGCCCAGCCTTCTCGATCCCGTCGCGCAGTGCGGCAGCGACCGCCTGGTTCGACCGCAGCGCCGTGGACGACCCTCGGAGGAGCGCCGCGTTCCCTGCCTTCACGCAGATCCCGGCCGCATCGCTGGTCACGTTCGGTCGGTTCTCGTAGATGACCGCGACCACTCCGAGGGGCACCCGGGTACGCAGGATCTCGAGGCCGTTCGGGCGGCGGGTGCCGTCGAGGGTCTCGCCGACGGGATCGGGCAGTGCGGCGACCTGGCGCAGGCCGTCGGCCATGCCCTGGATCCGGGTCTCGGTGAGCCGGAGGCGGTCGAGGGGGCCGGCCTCCATCCCGTCGGATGCGGCGGCCTCGACGTCGGCGGCGTTGGCCTCGAGGATCTCGGGTGCGCGCTCGAGGAGCAGATCGGCGGCGCGGCGGAGCGCGTCGTCTTTCGCGGCTGTGGAGGCGACCGCTAGCAGCCGGGACGCGGCGCGGGCGCGACGTCCGAGGTCGTCCACTGCCTTCGACATGACCGTCACTCTACCGGCTCCGTTTCGCGGCCCTCCTTGACGATCCGCACCGGGACGGGGCGCGCGCCGGTCACGCGATCGGATCCCCCGGGACGGCACGGGGATCGGGATCGAGGAGGAGGACGGTGCCGTCGGACTGGATCGAGCCGAGCACGAGGAACTCGCTGCGGAACCCGGCGATGCGCTTCGGACCGAGGTTGACCGCGCCGACCACGAGGCGCCCCACGAGGTCGTCGGCGCGGTAGTTCGTCACCTGGGCGCTCGTCCGGCGCTCGCCGAGCTCCGGTCCGAAGTCGACGGTGAGCTTCCAGGCCGGGGCGCGGGCCTCGGGGAACGCTTCGACGGAGAGCACCCGGCCGACCCGCAGGTCGAGGGCGAAGAACGCGTCGACGCCGACATCGGGCTTGGCGCGGGCGGGCGACGAGGTCATCGAGGCGTTCGGGCTCCGGGGCGATGGTCGGGAGGGCGCGCAGCACTGGCCGCGACCCGTGAGCGAGACCCGGGTGGGGCGGGATGGCGCCGTTGCGGACTGGCCGCCGGCGCACATCCCGCACCCCCCGTGACGAGTCGGTCGTGTCGGGCCCCCGAAGAACGGATGACCCTCCCCCCGTCGACCGACGTCGCCGTCGTAAAAGTGTGTCCTCCGTCACGCTCAGATGCAAGAAGGGAGACGGATCCGATCCGGGTGGGCACGGCGCTCCCGGGCCTACGGGAGGACGACGAGGTCGTCCCGGTGGATCACCTCGTGCGGCGCGCCGTCCGGGAGATCGGAGGTCCGGGTGCCGGAGACGGCCCGGAGGGCGCCCGCCGAGTACCGCACGAGCCCCTTCGCGAACGCCGTCCCGTCGTCGGTGACCACCTCGACCGCATCCTCGGCGGCGAAGTCGCCCTCGACGGCCCGGACACCAGCCGGGAGCAGTGACCGCCCGTCACCGGTGAGGGCAGCGCGGGCGCCGGCATCGACGACGATCCGTCCCGATGAGCCGAGCGCGAACGCGATCCAGAGCTTGCGGCTCTGAAGCCGGGTCGGTCGCGCCCGCACCGCGGTGCCGACGGGTCGCCCGGCGATCGCGTCCCGCACGACGCCGACCTCGTCGGCGCCGGCGATCACGACCCGCACGCCCGACCATGCCGCGATCTTCGCCGCCGCGAGCTTGCTCGCCATCCCGCCGCTGCCGCGCTCGGTCCCGGTCCCCCCGGCGAGGCCCTCGAGCGCGGCGTCGACCTCCACGATCTCGTCGATCAGGGAGGCTTCGGCGTCGAGGCGCGGGTCGGCCGTGAACATCCCCGGCGTGTCGGTGAGGAGGACGAGCAGGTCGGCCGACACGAGGTGGGAGACGAGCGCCGCGAGGCGGTCGTTGTCGCCGAAGCGGATCTCGTCGTCGGCAACGGTGTCGTTCTCGTTGACGACCGGGACCACCCCGAGGTCGAGCAGACGGCGCAGCGTCTCGCGCGCGTGCAGGTACTGCGAGCGGTGCCCGAAGTCGTGCGGTGTGAGCAGCACCTGCCCGGCCACCAGTCCGTGCTCCTGGAGGATCGCGCCGATCCGCTCCATGAGCCGGGGCTGGCCCACCGCGGCGATCGCCTGGAGCGTACCGATGTCGTCGGGACGCTCGCGGAGGCCCAGTGCGGGGAGCCCGGCGGCGATCGCACCGGAGACCACGACGGCCACCTCGTGGCCTTCCGACCGTGCATCGGCGACCTCCGAGCACAGCTTGACGACCGCCGCATCGTCGAGCTCGCCCGAACCGGACGTGATCGACGACGTCCCGACCTTCACGACGACGACCTGCTTCGCCTGGTCCGACATCAGGAGAACCCCTCGACGTACTCCAGCTCGATCGAGCCGATGCGCACCGTATCGCCCTCCTGTGCGCCGGCCCGTGCCAGCGCGCGTTCGACACCCATGCGACGGAACCGGTCCTGCACGTAGGCGAGGGCCTCGACGTTGGTGAGGTCGGCCATCGCCACGACCCGCTCGGCCGACCGTCCGGTGACGCGGAACGCGCCGTCGTCGTCCCGCACCACCGAGAACCCCGATTCGCGCGGCCGGTGCACGACGAACCCGTCGGTCTCGGGCTCCTCGGCCCGGGCCTGCTGGATCGCGGTCGCGAGCGCGCCGAGGAACGGGTCGAGGCCCTCGCGGGTGACCGCGGCGATGCGCATCCCGTCGAACGCGATCTCGGGATCGGACGCGGCGATGTCGTTCTTCGTGCCCACGACGAGCCGGGGCCGGTCGAGCAGCGCAGGGCTGAACCGCCCCAGCTCCTCGAGCAGGACGCGTTCCTGCTCGGCCGGGCTCACCTCGTCGACGGGGATGAGGTCGATCAGCAGCACGAGCACACGGGCCCGCTCGACGTGGCGGAGGAACGTGTGGCCGAGGCCCCGTCCCTCGGCCGCGCCCTCGATCAGCCCCGGGATGTCGGCGACGGTGAACTCGTGCTCGCCGAAGCGGACGACGCCGAGGTTGGGCTCCAGCGTCGTGAACGGGTAGTCGGCGATCTTCGGCTTCGCGGCACTGATGACCGAGATGAGCGTCGACTTCCCGGCGTTGGGGTACCCGATGAGCGCGGCATCGGCGAGCAGCTTCACCTCGAGCCGCAGCCAGTGCTCCTCGCCGAACTCTCCCTGCTCGGCGAAGCTGGGCGCACGCCGAGCGTTGGAGAGGAAGCGGGCGTTGCCCCGTCCTCCCTGCCCGCCGCGTGCGGCGACCACCGAGTCGCCGTGGTGCACGAGGTCGGCGATGGGCTCGCCCTCGCGGGTCTTCACGACGGTGCCCTCGGGGACCGTCACGACGAGGTCCTTCCCGGTCGCACCGTGGCGCTTCTGTCCCGAGCCGTGGGTGCCGGACTCGGCGCGCCGATGCGGGTGGTCACGGAAGGCCAGGAGCGACGCGGTGTTGCGGTCGGCTCGCAGGATCACGTCCCCGCCGTCGCCCCCGTCGCCGCCGTCGGGTCCGCCCTTGGGGACATGGGCCTCGCGGCGGAAGGCCACCGCGCCCGCGCCCCCGTCACCCCCGCGGAGGTTGACCTGGACTTCGTCGACGAACGCGGACTGGGCCACGGAACCATTGTCCCCTTCGACGTGCGTCTCTCACCCCGCCATAGGCGGGTGAGAGACGCATCAAGAAGAAGTGGGGGGCGTGACGTCGACGAGCTTCCGGCCGCGGCGGCGGCCGAACTGCACGACACCCGGGGCGGTCGCGAACAACGTGTCGTCGCCCCCACGGCCGACGTTCTCGCCCGGGTGGAACTTCGTGCCGCGCTGGCGGACGATGATCGACCCGGCCGTCACGGTCTGGCCCGAGTGGACCTTGACCCCCAGGCGCTGCGCCGCGGAGTCGCGGCCGTTGCGGGAGGAGGCGGCACCCTTCTTCTTCGACATCGATCGTGGTCCTTCTGCGGGTCCTGCTCAGCCGGGCAGGATGTCGGTGATCTCGATCAGGGAGTAGTGCTGGCGGTGGCCCCAACGGCGCCGCTGGTTCGACTTGTTCTTGTACGTGAAGCCCTGGATCTTCTTGCCCTTCGTCTCGCCGACCACGCGCACCTTCACCTTCGCCGACCCGAGCTGGCTGGGCGTGGCCAGGACGGTGTCGCCGTCGACGAGCATCAGCGGTGCCAGCTCGAGCTCGGCGCCTTCGGTCGCGGTGGCACCGTCGACCGAGAGCTTCTCGACCGCGAGCTGCTGGCCGGACTCGACCTTGTACTGCTTCCCGCCGGTGCGGATGACTGCGTACATGCGCGACTGCCTCAGTTGCTGGAACCGGTGCTGGAACCGGAAGAGGAAACCTGGAGAACCGAGAGCCTACCGCAGATCCTCGAGCAGGGTCTCGTCGAGGAGGTAGCCCCGGCCCTGACAGGTGTCGCAGGTCTGGCTCACGGACTCCACGAGGCCCTCCGAGACCCGCTTCCTCGTCATCTCGACCAATCCCAGCTCGGAGATGTCGAAGACCTGGGTCCGGGTCTTGTCCCGAGCGAGCGCATCCCGGAGTCGGGCGGCCACCTGGTCCCGGTTCTTGCGGATCTCCATGTCGATGAAGTCGATCACGATGATCCCACCGATGTCCCGGAGCCGGAGCTGGCGGGCCACCTCGTCGGCGGCCTCCACGTTGTTCTTGAACACCGTCTCCTCGAGGTTCGACTTGCCCACGTTCTTGCCGGTGTTCACGTCGACGACCGTGAGCGCCTCGGTCCGCTCGATGATGAGCGACCCTCCGGACGGGAGCCAGACCTTGCGGTCGAGAGCCTTGAGGAGCTGCTCCTGCACGTGGTACCGCTCGAACAGCGGGAGCGACTCCTCGGCCTCGTCGTAGTACTCGATCCGCTCGGCGAGCTCGGGCGTGACGGCCTCGATGTAGGCGCGGACCTCGTCGTACATGGCGCGGTCGTCGATGAGGACACCGCGGTACTCCTTCGTGAACTCCTCGCGCAGCAGCCGCATCACGAGCGGCGGCTCCTGGTAGAGCAGCCGGGCCGACTTCGACCGCTCCGCGACCTCCGAGATCTGTGCCCACTGCTGCTTGAGCCGGCGCATGTCGCGCTCGAGCTCGTCGGCCGTCGCACCCTCGGCGGCCGTGCGCACGATCAGGCCGGCGTCGGGCGGACGGAGCCCCTCGAGGACCCGCCGCAACCGCTTGCGCTCGTCCTCCGGAAGGCGCTTCGAGATGCCGTAGGTCGCGGGCTGACCGGGAACCATCACCACGAACCGACCCGCGAGGCTGACCTCCTGCGTGAGGCGCGCCCCCTTGGCACCGATCGGGTTCTTGGTCACCTGCACCACGACGTTCTGGCCGTTCTTGAGCATCCGCTCGATCTTCGGTGCCGAACCCTCGATCGCGTCCTTGTCCCAGGTGACGTCGCCGCGGTACAGGACGCCGTTCTTGGGCGTGGCGATGTCGACGAACGCGGCCTCCATGCCGGGCAGCACGTTCTGGACCCGACCGAGGTAGATGTTCCCGTCGATCGACATGTCGTCGTCGCCGGCGGTGCTGACCGAGTGCTCGACCAGCACGCGACCCTCGAGCAGGGCGATGTGCGTGTGCCCGTCGGGCCGCACGTGGACGCACATCGTGTAGCGACCCGCAGGGCGACCCTTGCGGGTCCGACCGCGGCGGCGCTCCATGGTCGCCTCGTCGAGCTCCTCGGAGTCGAACGCCTCATCGACCCCGAGGTCGGCGTGGACGACATCGTCGGGCGTGGGGCGAGGGCTTCCACGACCCCCGTTGCCCTGGCCGCCCCGACCCTGGCCGCCACTGCCCGACCCTGACCCTCCGCGACCGCGACCGCGGCCGCCGCGACGCCGACGCCGGCCGCCACCTGCACCCGCACCGGATCCTCCGGAGCCGCCCGAGCCCGAACCGGAGCCCTCGGACGGCGGGGTCGGCGGAGCCGGACGCGTGTCACCGATCTTCGGTCGACTCGGCGCGGCACCGGCCGCGGCCGGGGTCACGCCCGCGGGCGGCCGAAGACCCGCGTCGGCACGGGCCTCGGCGGCGACGTCTTCGCTCGTGAGCCCGCGATCGGCTTCCGGACTGCGCCAGTCGCCGGGCTCGTCGGACTGCGCGTCGCCGGACTGCACGCCGGACTGCGCGGGGGCCGATCCACCCGACGGCCGACCCGGCGACTCGCCGGGACCGGACGCCCCTGACGTCCCGGCACCGGCTCCGCCCGAAGTCCCGGGCCGGCGGTTGCGGTTGCGGCCCCCGCGGGATCCGCGTCGACGGCGCCGGGGCGCACCGGTGCCGCCCCCGCCCTCGGAACCGTTGGCGGTGCCGGCATTCGCTCCCTCGCCGCTGCCGGATCCCGAGTCGCCGGATCCCGAGTCGCCGGATCCCGAGTCGGCCGGATCAGTGCGCGGGGCTCGCGAGGACGGCGCCTCGCGGGTCTCCGGGACCGGTGTCCGCGTGTCCGCCGTCGGCTCGTTCGCCGGGGCGGGGGTCGGGTTCGGTGCCGGGGTGGTCGTGTCCTCTGTCATCTGGCGTTCCTTTGCTCGTCGCGCGTGCGTCGTCGGACGCACGCGGAGCGCGATCGGCTTCCAGCGGCTCGTGCCGCGCGCCGTCGCGTTCGATCCATTGATTCGTTCGCAGCACCCGGTCCTCACCATCGGTCCGGGCACCCCCTGCAAGCACACGCAGTGCGCCGACCAGCTCGACCGGTCGGATCCCGCGTGGCTGGGTTGCCAGTTCCACTTCGACTGCACCGTCGACCACACGCAGTCGACGGATACCGGGCCGGAGGTCCTCGACGACGGGCCGGCCCTTGCGCGTCGTCTCGATCTGGATCTCGGTCGCGGTGAGCGCTCGCTCGACCGCGCGATCGACGTCGAGGGGCTCCATCGCGGGACGGATGCGGTACCCGACGCTCGTGATCGCCTTCTGGAGTGCGGGCGCACGCGGGACGAGCGGAACGGCACCGTCGACCTCGACGCCGACCGGGAGCGACTCGGAGAGCTCGGACGCCAGCGTCTCGAGCTCGATCGTCTCCGCGAGCTCGAGGTCGAGGTACTCGGCATCGCTCTCGTGGCCCACGCCGAGCGCGAGCCCGAGGCTCACCTTCGGGCGGGGGTTGAAGCCCTCGGTGAACGCGAGCGGAAGCTCCGAGATCCGGAACGCCCGCTCGAACCCACGCGCCAGGTCGCGGTGCGAGACGAACCGCACCTTGCCCCGCTTCGAGAACCGGAGGCGGACGGGGAAGCCGCGATCACCGCGCACGTCCGACCTCCCCCGCTCGGACCGGCGTCCCACCGACGCGTGTGGTCCCCAGGAACTGCACCGGCACGGCACCGCCCACCGCGAGGTCCTGTCCCGTCCCTTGGCTCCCACCAGCGGGCGCGACTGCGGCTGCGACCACGTGCTCGATCCCGTGTCCGGTGCACACGCCGCAGTCGTAGCAGGGCGTCCACCGGCAGTCGGGCAGCCCGTGCTCGTCGAGCGACGCCCGCCAGTCCTGCCAGAGGAAGTCACGGTGCAGGCCGGCGCTGATGTGGTCCCACGGGAGCGGCTCGTCCTCGCGACGATGCCGGGTCACGTACCAGTCCGGGTCGAGGCCCTCGGCTGCCATCGCGTCGAGCCAGCGGCCGAGGTCGAACGACTCGCTCCACTCCTGGAACGTGCCGCCCGCCCGCCAGACGCGCTCGATCACCCGTCCGAGCCGTCGGTCGCCGCGGCTCACGATGCCCTCGGCGAAGGTCGCCTCTGGATCGTGCCACTTCAGCTGCGCACCGGTCCGTCGGGTCGCGTCGCGCACGAGCCCGATCTTTCGCCGCAGCTCGTCGACGGAATTCTGTCCGAACCATTGGAACGGCGTGTGCGCCTTGGGCACGAACCCGCCGAGGGAGACCGTGCAGCTCGCACCCTTCGTGTGCTTGCGCCCGACCGCCACGACGTTCTTCGCGAGCTCCGCGATCCCCAGCGTGTCCTCGTCGGTCTCGGTGGGCAGCCCCGTGAGGAAGTAGAGCTTCACGCGGCGCCAGCCGTTCGAGTAGGCGCCGTCGACGGCGGCGTAGAGGTCCTCCTCGGTGATCAGCTTGTTGATCACCGTGCGCATCCGCCACGTCCCCGCTTCCGGTGCGAACGTGAGCCCGGTGCGACGGACCTTCTGGATCTGGGCCGCGATCCCCACCGTGAACGCGTCGACGCGGAGCGACGGGAGCGCCACCCCGACCCCACCGGTTCCGTCCTGGCAGCCGACCAGGTCGGAGACCACGCCCTCGATCCCCGAGAAGTCGGCCGTCGACAGCGACGTGAGCGCGACCTCGTCGTACCCGGTGCGCCGCAGGCCGTCGCGCACCATCGTGCGGACCTGCTCCTCGGGGCGCTCCCGGACCGGCCTCGTGATCATCCCGGCCTGGCAGAAACGGCATCCGCGCGTGCAGCCCCGGAACACCTCGACGTTGAGGCGGTCGTGGACCACCTCGATGAGCGGCACGAGCTGGTTCTTGGGGTAGGGCCAGTCGGCCAGGTCGGCGACCGTCCGCTTCTCGACGGTCGGCGGGATCTCGGGATGACGGGGTTCGATCCCCGCGAGCCGACTGCCGTCGTAGTGCGCCTCGTACATCGACGGCACGTAGACGCCCACCACCGAGGCGAGCTCCCGCAAGACTCCCTCGCGGTCACCCTTGCCGCTCCGCTTCCAGGCGGCGATCACCTCGTTGACCTCGCCGACGACCTCTTCACCGTCCCCGATGACGAACACGTCGACGTAGCCGGCCAGCGGCTCCGGGTTGAAGGCACAGTGGCCCCCGGCGACGATCAGTGGGTCGGCGTCGCGGCGGTCCTCGTTGCGGACGGCGACACCCGCGAGGTCGATGCAGTTGAGCACGTTCGTGTAGACGAGCTCGGCCGAGAGGTTGAACGCGAGGACGTCGAACGCCCGCGCGTCCCGGTGCGTGTCGACCGAGAACAGGGGAAGCGCCCGGGCCCGCATCTCGGCCTCGAGGTCCACCCAGGGCGCGTAGGAGCGTTCGGCGACCGCGTCGTCACGCTCGTTGAGGATCTCGTAGAGGATCTGGAGCCCCTGGTTGGGCAGGCCGATCTCGTAGGTGTCGGGGTAGACGAGGAGCCACGAGACCCGATCGGGATGATGGGTGGGAGCCTGGCTCCCTCGTTCCATCCCGATGTAGCGGGCGGGCTTCTCCACCCCGTGCAGCAGGGGCTCGATCCTCGGCCACAGGTCGGACCGGAGGTCGGTGGTCATCTGGGGACCCAGGGTAGCCGCGCCGTGAGGCGCCTCAGGCCCCGAGCCCGGCCGGTGTCGTCGGTGCCGGCGCCTAGGAGAAGCGGTTCATGTACACGTTGTTCACGAGCGCGACACACGCGCACGACGTCACCAGGGCCGACCCGCCGTAGCTCATGAAGGGCAGCGGGATGCCCGTGACCGGCATGATCCCCATCGTCATCCCGATGTTCTCGAAGATCATGAAGGCGAACATCGCGAAGATGCCCGAGCACACCAGCGTCCCGTAGAAGTCGCGGGCGAGCCGGGCTGTTCGCCAGGTGCGCCAGAGGACGATCGCGAACAACGACAGCAGGAGCGAGGAGCCGAGGAAGCCCAGCTCCTCGCCCACCGCGGTGAAGATGAAGTCGGTCTGCTGCTCGGGGACGAAGCCGAGGCGCGTCTGGGGCCCCTTCAGGAGACCCTGACCGTCGAACCCACCCGTCGCGATCGACTTCACGGACTGGTCCTGGTTGTACGCGACGCCCTGCTTCTTGTCGCCCGCGTCGACGACGACCGTCAGACGGTCGAGCTGGTACTGCTTCAGGATCCCCAGGTTCAGCACCGAGAAGACGGCGGTGATCCCGAGGAGCACGAGGACGAGCAGGTAGCGCGCGCGGACACCGGCGACCGCGAGGAGCCCGACGACGATGCAGAGCAGCACCATGTTCGTCCCGAGGTCGGGCTGGAGCTGCACGAGGCCCAGCGGGACCATCGCCACGCCGATGATCACCGTGAGCCGCCACGGATCGATGTCGCCCCGGTGCTCGTTCACGTACCCGGCGAGCGCGACGACGAGCGCGAACTTGGCGACCTCCGACGGCTGGAACTGGAAGCCGAGCGGCAGCGCGAACCACGACGTCGCCCCGTTGGCGTTCGATCCGAACGGCGTCAGCACGAGGAACAGCGCGGCGCACGTGAGGATGTACGCCAGCATCGAGAAGTCGCGGAGCTTGCGGTAGTCGATGCGGAGCAGGCCGAGGAACACCACGATTCCCAGCGCGAGCGCGATCCCCTGGCGCTTGACGAAGTAGAACGCGTCGCCCTCGACCTTCGTGTGGGTGGACGAGTAGATCATCACGAGCCCCAGGACGGCGATCATCCCGACCGCCACGATCAGGACCCAGTCGAGGGTCGCCGCCATCTCGGCGTCGAGCACGGAACGCCGCCCGCGTCGGGGCCCCGCGCCCGCGGCGCGCATCGCGCGCTGGTGCCGCATCGGCCGCCCGCCCAACCCGGCGGTCGAACGCGCGGGCGGGCGGCCGGGGGACCGACCAGGGGGTCGGCTCGGAGGCCGTGCCGGAAGCATCGTCAGTCCCCCTTCGGCGGGACCAGGCGGACGTTCGCCGGTGCGAGGTTCCCGTTGAGGGCTTCGACGATGCGCCGCGTGATCGGAGCAGCGACTGAGCCGCCGTTCCCGCCCTCCTCGACGAAGACCACCACCACGTACTGCGGATCCTCGGGATTGGCCGGGTTCGGGTTCACGATCGCTGCGAAGGCCGAGGTGTCCTGCTTCCCGAGGATCTCGACCGTCCCGGTCTTCCCGGCGACCTCGATCCCGCCGTAGCCACTGAACGCGGCTGCCGCGGTCCCGATGCCCTTCGTGACGTTGATCAGGCCGTCCATGATCGGGGCTCGGACCTCGGGCGGGATCTCGACGTCGCCCACCTCCTGGGCCGGGAGCTCCCGCAGGATCGACTCGCCGCCCGGGGTGAGGATCCGTTCGGCCAGGCGGGGGGCGAAGCGCGTGCCACCGTTCGCGAACGTGGCGTAGGCCACCGCTTCCTGGAGCGGGGTGACGAGGAGGTCGCCCTGGCCGATCGCCAGCGCGGCGCTGTCACCGGGGAGCCACGAGCGCGTGGCGGGATCGGGATTGTCCTTGTTGAGCTTCTGCTTGAACCTCTGGTCCGGGATCCGCCCGTGCTGCTCGTTCGCGAGGCCGATCCCGGTCGGCTTCCCGAACCCGTATTCGCGGGCGAGCCGCTGGATGGCGTACCCCGTCTCGACGCCGCCCTTCTCCGTCTTGCGGGTGTTGAAGGCCTCCCAGAACCGGAAGCCCTGGATGTAGAAGTAGACGTCGCTCGACACCGCGATCGCAGTGGGCAACGTGACGGCACCGTGGGGCTCCTCCCCTGCGTTCTTGAACTTCTGCTTGTTCGTCTCGCTGCCGTACTCGACGAACCCGCGGTCGAGGATCACCTCGTCGACGGTGACGGTGCCCGCCTGGAGCGCGGCCTGGGCCGAGAAGAGCTTCCAGGTCGAACCGGGTGGGTACTGGCCCTGGATGGCGCGATCGAGGAGCGGGTAGTTCGACTCCGGATCGGTGAGGAGCGTGAACTCCTCGGCCGGGATCCCGTCGGTGAACTTGGTGACGTCGAAGGCCGGAGCCGACGAGAGCGCGACGACCGACCCGTCGCGCGCGTCGAGCACCACCGCCGCGCCACCGGTCGCCTTGAACGTCTCGAACCTGCTCTTCTCCCCCGGGTTCCTGAGGCCGCCCGCCGCGCGCATCCCCTGCTCGAGCGACTCCTGGGCGATGCGCTGGACGTCGAGGTCGACCGTGAGCTGGACGTCGTTGCCGGCCACCGCCGGCACGTCGGAGATCTCGCGGACGAACCGCCCTCGCGCGTCGACCTCGAGCTTGCGCTCCCGCGGCTCGCCCCGCAGCTCGGTCTCGAACATCTGCTCGACGCCGTCCTTGCCGATGACGTCCTCGGGCCCGTAGCCGTCGTCCTTGAAGAGCTTCTGCTCCTGGGCGTTGATGGCACCGACATAGCCGAGGAGGTGAGGGGCGACGGCGCCGTCCGGGTACACCCGGACGCTGCGGCGCACCACGTCGACACGCGGGAACACCTCGGGGCGCTCCTTGATGTACACGAGCGTCTCGTAGGGGACGTCGTTGGTGATCGGGACCGGCTGGTACGGCGAGTAGCGGACGCTGTCGAGGCGCTTGTTGATGAACTTCTCCGTCTTCCCGAGCACCTGCGCGAGCGCCGGCACCACTCGCTTGCGTTCGGACTTCGTGATCCCGCGGCGGATCTGGACGCTGTTGACCAGCTCGCTCTTGACGATGACCTTGCCGTTGCGGTCGAGGATGCTGCCCCGCACGGCAGGCTCGGAGATCACCCGGATCCGGTTCGCCCGGGTCTCTGCGGCGTAGCTCTGTGACGTGGCGACCTGGAGGAACCAGAGCCGCACGAAGAGCCCCGCGAAGAGCACGATCACGATGACGCCGATCACGCCGAGACGCGATCGGCTGTTGCCTTCGCTCACCTTGCGAACACTCCCGCTGAGCTCATGTCGAACGTCGGCCCCAGCCCCGTGTCCGCACCAGGCTAACCGCTCACGATGGCAGCGCCCGGTCGCACCTCGCGCTGGTTCCCCTGGGGCGTCCGCACGGCCTGGCCGGCCACCAGGACGTGCAGGACGCCGGCGGACTCGACCCCGGGGGCCTCGATCGTGGACTGGTCGATCAGCACGTCGGGATCGAAGATCGTGACGTCGGCATCGGCGCCGATCTGGAGCCGGCCCTTGCTCCGCATCTGGGGCGCACCCGGCTCGGTGAGCCGCGCGGGCAGGATCGTCGCCTTGGCCAGCGCGTCCATGAGCCCGATCACGCCGAGGTCCCGGGTGTAGCGCCCGATCGCACGGGCGAAGCAGCCGGTCGAACGCGGGTGGTTCCGATCGCCGGGCTCGAGGATCGCGTCGCTCCCGAGCATCACCCAGTCGGCCCGCAGCGCCGCCCGCACGTCGGCCTCGGGGATCGCGTACGCGGCCGTGAGCGCGTTCTCGCGCTGGTACTTCGAAAAGGTCGACTCGGTGAGCCGCTCTCCGGTTCCGACGATCGCCAGGCTGTCGTAGGAGATGTGGAAGCGCTCCTGCCAGCCGGAATTGAAGCGGGCCGACGCGAGGTAGGTCGCCCAGTAGTCGTAGGGATAGGTGCAGGCCGTCACCTCGACACCGTCCTTGCGGGCCGCCTCCAGGGTCCCGAGGGACTCGGCCATGGTGTAGGTACCGCCGGTGCTGATGAGGTGCTCGACGTGGACCCGAACGCCGGTGTCGCGCGCGACCTGCAGCACCTCGGCGAGCGCCTCCGCGTTGGTTCCCGGGGCGACGTCGTCGGAGTAGCGGGCATGGAACGTGGCCGGGACCGCCCGGTCCTTGGCGACCTCGGCGAGTGCGGTGATCTCGTCGTACGCGAGCCCCGGCGTGTACTCGGGCTCGAAGTCGACGGCCAGGTAGCCATTGGCGAGGTCCTCTTCGCACATCCGGACGAGCGTGTCGATCTGCTCGGTCGACGCCGCGTCGTCGACGCCGAGGCCGATGCTGGCGCGGGTCCACGCGTCGCTGAACGCCCCGCCGTAGTTCGTCGGAGGACGCTTGGCGTCGGAGCCCCACACGGAGAAGTAGTCCGTCGCACGCGATTGGAGGCCGTGGAGCCCCAGGTTCGTGGTCACACCGTCCGCGATCTTGAACCAGATCCCGTACTCGTTGGGCTCGTAGCTGAGGATGTCGATGAACCCGGGCGCGACCACGAGGCCTTTCGCGTCGATTGTCGCCCGACCGCCGAGTCGGGTCGTGCCGTCGGCGACCTCGGCGATCGCCGCGATCGTCGACCCGTCGATGCCGACGTCGGCGACGCCGTCGAACCCCGAGTCGGGGTCCATCACCCGTCCTCCTCGCACGACGAGGTCGAAGGTGTGCGTCGTCGGGTCCCCGACCGGGCGCGCGCCGGGCAGCGTGCGGATGCGGGGGCCACCCGGCGCGTCGGAGCCTCCGCCGAACGGATCCAGCGCGATCAGGCCGATCCCGGCCGCGGTCGCGCCGGCCGCGATGAGGAAACCTCGGCGCGACATCGACGGCGGAGGCGGTGCGGCGCCTCGTCGCGACGTCCGAGGAACACGTTCCGTTCCGCGGTTCCCGGGTGGCTGGGATCCGGACGGGCCGCGTCCACCGGACCACGGCGGAGGCCCCGGCCGCGGTGGCGGAGCGGGCACCCCGCGAGGCTAGCGACCGGTCGGTTCGTCTTCGGCGCGGGGCCGGGCGAACCCGGACTGGCGGCGCCGGGCCATCGGCGCCGGGCTAGCGGCGCCGGGAGTACCCGATCTCGGGGTCGTGGTTCGCCCAGCGCGCGAAGGCGAAGACCGGGAGCGCGACGACCGCGTCGTAGATCGCCGCGACGATGATCACCCTCAGGCTCGTTCCCGTGAGGTAGCCCGCCTCGCCGGCGACGGCACCGACGAGGGCGAAGATCGCCCCGCCGAGCAGTCCCGCACCGGCGCTGAGGAACGCCGGCATGGTCCGTGACTCGCGGAGCATCGCGCCCTGGAACGCGCCGACGCCGTACCCGACGACCGCCTGGGAGAGCGCGGAGAGCCCGAGGGGCGAGGAGAGAAAGAGGTCGAGGAAGAGCCCGCTGAGAAAGCCGAAGAGCGCGGCGCGCTCGGGGCCCTCCTCGTACGCGATCGCCACGGTCGCGACGAGGCAGAGGTCCGGGATGGCGCCGAAGATGCGCAGGTGGGTGAAGGCCGTGGTCTGCAGGACGACCAGGCTCACGACGAGGAGGACGAGGCGGACGCGTCGCACCATCACGATGTGTTCACCACTCGTTCGTCACCACAGCGATCGATCAGGGCCCCGGCCACCGCAGGATCTTGACGTACGTGATGTCGTCGAGGTCCACCAACGGCGTCAGGGTGATCGTCGCCTCCAGCTCGCCGACCCGCTTGGTCCGGTTCTTGACCTTCGCGACGGGGATGTCCGGCGGGAACGCGGCGTTCGCGACCGCGGTCGTGAAGACGAGCTCGCCCTTGCGCATGCAGGTGTCCGCCGCGGCGTTCTCCGCGCACAACGGGAGCTGCCGCGAGAGGAAGCTGAGCCGCATGGTGCGGTCGCCCGTTCGACCTTCGGCGACTCCGCTCTCGTTGGACCCCTCCAGGCGCACGCCGACCCCGAACCCGGGGGCATCGATCAGCGTCACCGTCGCTTCCTCGCTGGTGACCGCGGTGACCTTGCCCACGAGCCCGTTGCCGGCCACCACCGGCTGCGACAGCTGTACGCCCTTCGACGCTCCCTTGTTGACGATGACGGTCCGCTCGAAGTTGTCGGGTGACCCGCTCACCACCCGTGCCGCGACGCCCGTCGCGTCGTCGATGGTGGGGAGGTCGAGCAGACGCTCGAGCTCGCCCACCTCCGAGCCGACCGCGCGATCGCGGAGCAGCCGGCCCTCGAGCTTCGCGACGCGTCGCTTGAGCAGGGCGTTCTGGTCCTTCACCGAGCCGTAGCTGGTGATGCCGTCGACCACGTTGCGCACCGGGTTGAACGCGGAGTCGACGATCGACTGCACCGGCTGGAGTGCGTCGCGCGCCGAGCGCCGCGCCGAGTCGATGAGCCCGCTCCCGCGCGAGTCGATCGTGATGAGCACGAGCGCGGCGACGACGACGATAAGCAGCACCGGCCGTCGTCGTGCCTCACGTTGGTCTCGTCGATAGACGACCATGAGCGCCTCCGAGCGCTCGGTCAGTCGTCGGGACCGCTGATGAGCACCTGCCGGAGCACGTCGAACTGCTCGAGGCACTGCCCGGACCCGAGCACCACGGAGAACAGAGCGTTCTTGGCGCGGCCGACGCGCATTCCGGTCTCGACTTCGATCGCGACATCGAGCCCGAGCAGCAACGATCCGCCGCCGGCCAACATGATGCCGCGCTCCATGATGTCGGCCGCGAGCTCGGGCGGCGTCTTGTCGAGCGTGACCTTCACGGCGTCGACGATCGCGGCCAACGGCTCTTCGATCGCCTCGCGGATCTCCTGGGTCGAGACGACGACCGTACGGGGCAACCCGGTGACGAGGTCGCGGCCGCGGATCTCGGCCTCGAACTCCTCTTCGAGCGGGTACGCGCTCGCGAGCTTCATCTTGACCTCTTCGACGGTGCGTTCACCGAGCGCGACCGAGTACTCGCGCTTCATGAACGCCGCGATCGCCTCCTCGAACTCGTCGCCGGCAACGCGGCTCGACTCGCTCGCCACGATCCCACCCATCGAGATGACTGCGACCTCGGTGGTGCCACCACCGATGTCGACGATCATGTTCCCGGCCGGCTCGTGGACGGGGAGTCCGGCGCCGATCGCGGCGGCCATGGGCTCCTCGATGACGAGCACGGGCTTGCGGGCGCCGGCGTACTCGGCGGCCTCCTGGACGGCCCGGCGCTCGACGCCGGTGATCCCCGAGGGGATGCAGATCACCATGCGGGGCTTCGCCCAGCGGTTGCGCTGGTGCACCCGCTGGATGAAGTAGCGGAGCATCTTCTCGCACATGTCGAAATCGGCGATGACGCCGTCGCGCAGCGGACGGATCGCCTCGATGTGGCCCGGCGTGCGGCCCAGCATCCGCTTCGCCTCGGTGCCGACCGCGAGGATGTCGCCGGTGCGGTTGTTGATGGCGACGATCGACGGCTCGTTGAGCACGATCCCCTGCCCCCGCACGTACACCACCGTGTTGGCCGTGCCCAGGTCGACGGCCATGTCTCGGCCGATCACATTGGAGTACCAGGGCGCGGTCATCGAAGGCCTTGCAGAGTGGGGAGCACGAGAAGGCAAGGCTAGGCCCTGCTGTGGAGGGGGTCCAGCCGCGGGCGACCCGTCCCAGCCGCCCGGACCGGCGAGATCAGCAGGTGGGGGTGGCGCGTCGAAGGGGTCCATCGGCGACGAGTTTCCCAGCCCAGCGCAGGGTTTTCGCGCATTTGGGCCCCCGGCGTGCCGCCTCGAGCAGCGTGGGTGTTCAGCCGGCGAGCGACGGGAAGAAGAGCCCGATTTCACGTTCGGCCGACTCGGGGCCGTCGGACCCGTGGACGAGGTTCTCGCCGGTCTCGAGGGCGAGATCCCCCCGGATCGTGCCCGGGGCCGCTTCGCGAGGGTTCGTCGTCCCCATGAGGCCCCGCACCACCTTCCAGGTGTCGGGTCCGCCCTCCACCACCATCGCCACCAGCGGGCTCCGCGTGATGAAGCTGACGAGCTCACCGAAGAACGGGCGCTCGCGGTGCTCGTCGTAGTGCCGACCGGCCAGGTCGGCGTCGATCTGGCGGAGCTCCATCGCGACGATCGTGAGCGACTTGCGTTCGAGCCGCTGCACGATCTCGCCGACCAGGCCACGTTCGACGGCATCGGGCTTGCACAGGACGAGGGTTCGGGTGCTCATGAGGGCCAGAGAGTATCCGGTGATGCGGTGAGGGCGGCACGGGCGGCGCCGACGGTGTAGAGGGAGCCGGTGACGACCACCTGACCGTCGGGGCCCGTCACGAGGAAGGCCTGCGCCACCGCCGCCGGGACGTCGTCGACGACCTCGACCAGATCGGGATCCACCCCCGCCGCCACGGCCGCCACGGCCACCTCCTCGGGCGCCAGGGCCCGCGCGCTCGGGGGCCGACAGCACACGAGACGCGCCACGTCGGGGACGCCGAGCGCGGCGAGCATCTCCGCCGGATCCTTCTCACGCAACAGCCCGACGACGAGGGAGCGCGGGCCGGACGGGAACCCCTCGGCGATCGCAGCCGTGAGCGCCTCCGCACCGGCCACGTTGTGCGCGCCGTCGAGCAGCACGAGCGGTTGGTGCCCCATCACCTCGAGTCGGCCGGGCGACGTCGCCTGGCCGAGGACCTCGGCCACGACGTCGTGACCGAGCGCTCGCCCGAGGAACGCCTCGGCCGCCGCGACGGAGATCGCCGCGTTGTCGGCCTGGTGGGCGCCGTGCAGCGACAGGAAGACGTCCGGGTAGTCGCCCTCGGGAGTGAAGATGCTGACGACTCGTCCACCGTGGGCGAGTGCGTTCGCGCGCAGCCCGAAGTCGTGGTCGCGCCGCCACACGTGTGCCGGGCCTCGGGCGTCGAAGTGGGACCGCAGCGCGGGGTCGGTCTCACCCAGCACGAGCGTCGCGCCCTCCTTGACGATGCCCGCCTTCTCGGACGCGATGTCGTCGCGCGTGGGGCCCAGATACTCGACGTGGTCGACGCTGATGTTCGTGATCACCGCGACGACGGCGTCGACCACGTTGGTGGCATCCCACCTACCGCCGAGACCGACCTCGAGCACCGCCGCCTCTGCCGCCGTGTCGGCGAAGTGGCGGAAGGCCGCGCCGGTCAGGATCTCGAAGTAGCTCGGTGGCGCCGGAAGGTGCGGTTCCACGGAGGCGACGACCCTCAGCAGCGCGGCGAGGTCGTCGTCGGTGATCGGGGTGGCGTCGCGCGCGATCCGCTCGTTGACGCGCTCGAGGTGCGGCGACGTGTACGAACCCACGGCGATGCCGTTGCCGACCAACAGCGCGGTCGTGAGCCGGGTCACGGAGGTCTTGCCGTTGGTCCCGGTGACGTGGATGGCGGGTACGTCGAGGTGCGGCGAGCCGAGCAGGGCCGCGAGCGCCTCCATGCGGTCCAGCGTCGGATGGCTCGCACGGCGCGACTCGCCGGCGGGGACACCCATCGACTCGAGGTTCACGTGGGCGTCGAGCCAGGCCCAGGCGTCCCCCTCCATCAAGCGTCGTCCGGGGGTACCAGCTCGACGGCCACGACCGGCTCGTTCGACGCCGCGTCCTCGACGAGGTCCACCCTGCGGGCCCGCGCGGCCTCGCGCACGTCGTCGACGACCGCTCGGAGCAACGCGAGGCGCTCTGCGGTGTCGGTGACGGTCACGAGCTCGGCTTCGGTCCCGAGCGAGCGTTGGCTCTCCGTCTTCGCCTTGCGCACAGACCCGAGGACCGCGGCCGCGACCGCGTACGACGCCGCGTCAACGTCGGATGCGGCGGCGCGCACCGGAGCCGCCTCGGGCCAGGACGACCGATGGATCGAGCCCTCCTGCCACCAGGACCAGGCCTCTTCGGTCACGAACGGGACGTGTGGCGCGAACAAGCGCAGCAGCACTCCCAGCGCGAGCGCGAGCGTCGCCCGAGCCGACGCCGCGCCGGCATCGCCGTCGTCGCGGTACGCGCGCTGCTTGACGAGCTCCAGGTAGTCGTCGCAGAAGGCCCAGAAGAAGCGCTCGGTACGTTCCAGGGCTCGCGCGTAGTCGAACCCCTCGAACGCCGCGGTCACCTCGTCGACCAGACTCGCGAGATCGGCGAGCAGCGCTCGATCGAGCGCGACGGTGACGACGGCAGGATCGACGGGCCCGGCTGCATCGCTGCCGATGACGCCGAGCGCGAACTTCGTGGCGTTCAGGATCTTGATCGCGAGGCGGCGCCCCACCTTCATCTGGCCCTCGTCGAACGCGGTGTCGGTGCCCGGTCGACCGCTCACCGCCCAGTACCGCACGGCGTCGGAGCCGTACTGCTCGAGCGTGGCCATCGGCGTCACGACGTTGCCCTTCGACTTCGACATCTTCTTGCGGTCGGGGTCGAGCACCCAACCGGAGATCGAGGCGTGGCGCCACGGCAGCCCGTCGAACTCCAGATGCGCCCGCACGATCGTCGAGAACAACCAGGTGCGGATGATCTCGTGGGCCTGCGGCCGGAGGTCCATGGGATAGGTCGACGCGAACTTCGCGGCGTCCTCCTCCCAGCCGCAGGCGATCTGCGGGGAGAGCGACGACGTCGCCCAGGTGTCCATGATGTCGGGGTCGGCGGCGAATCCACCGGGCTGGCCGCGCTGCGCTTCGGTGTAGCCGTCGGGAACGTCGCTCGACGGATCGATCGGCAGCCGTTCCTCGGACGGGAGCAGCGGGTGGTCGTGGTCCGGGATCCCGTCGGCGTCGAGCGGATACCACAGTGGGAACGGGACCCCGAAGAAGCGCTGGCGGCTGATGAGCCAATCGCCGTGGAGCCCCTCGACCCAGGACTCGTAGCGGGCGCGCATGTACTCGGGGTGCCACTGGAGCTCGCGACCACGCTCGAGCAGCGCGGCGCGCAGGCCCGAGTCGCGCCCTCCGTTGCGGATGTACCACTGACGGGTGGTGACGATCTCGAGCGGCCGTTCCCCCTTCTCGTAGAACTTCACCGCGTGCGTGACTGGCTTCGGCTCGCCGACCAGCTCGCCGGACTCCGCGAGCAGCTCGACGACCCGCTGCTGCGCCTGCTTGACCGTGAGCCCCGCGAGCTCGGCCCAGAGCGCGCGTCGCGCGTCCGAGTCCCCGAGCTCGGGGGGTGGCTCGGCCTCGATTCGACCGTCCCAGCCCAGGATGCTGCGCGTGGGCAGGTCGAGCTCGCGCCACCACGTGACGTCGGTGAGGTCGCCGAAGGTGCAGATCATCGCGATGCCCGAACCCTTCTCGGGGTCGGCGAGCTCGTGCGCGAGCACGGGCACCTCCAACCCGAAGAGCGGGGTGCGGACCGACGTTCCGAACAACGGCTGGTAGCGCTCGTCGTCAGGGTGCGCGACGAGCGCCACGCATGCGGGGATGAGCTCGGGGCGGGTGGTCTCGATCACGACGCCCTCGGGATCGCCGTCGCGCGCGAACCGCACGGCGTGGTACGCACCCGGCATCTCGCGGTCCTCGAGCTCGGCCTGTGCGACCGCCGTGCGGAAGTCGACGTCCCAGAGCGTGGGCGCCTCGGCCTGGTACGCCTCGCCGCGTGCGAAGGTCCGGAGGAAGGCACGCTGGGACGCCCGCTGCGCCCGGACCCCGACCGTCGTGTAGGTCATGGACCAGTCGACCGAGAGCCCGAGGTGGCGCCACAGCTCCTCGAACTTGCGCTCGTCCTCGGCGACGAGACGCTCACAGAGCTCGACGAAGTCGGGGCGCGACACGGCGACCGCTCGCTTGGGCGGCTTCTCGGGGGGCTCGAAGCCCGGGTCGTGCTGGAGCGTCGGGTCGCATCGGACACCGAAGTGGTTCTGGACCCGGCGCTCGGTGGGCAGGCCGTTGTCGTCCCAGCCCATCGGGTAGAAGACGTCGCGACCGCGCATGCGCTGGTAGCGGGCGATCGTGTCGGTGTGGGTGTACGAGAAGACATGGCCGACGTGCAGCGAGCCGCTGACCGTCGGCGGCGGCGTGTCGATCGAGAACACCTCGGATCGCGGTCGGTCACCCCCGAACGCGTAGGTGCCGTCGGCCTCCCAGCGCGTCGACCAGGCATCCTCCAGCCCGTCGAGGCTCGGCTTCTTCGGCACTGCCATGGAGGGATTCTACGGATCGGCCCCTGCCGACCCGGGAGTCAGGCGGTGCGACGGTCTTCCGCGTTCGTGATGATGGTCGGCGCCATGTGCTCGAGCACGACGGCGCCATCGACCACACACCGGGCGACGTCGGTGCGGCTGGGCAGGTCGTACATCACGTCGAGCAGCACCTCTTCGAGGATGGCCCGCAGCCCGCGTGCCCCGGTGCCGCGCTTCAGCGCCTCGTCGGACACGGCGTCGAGGGCGTCGTCGGTGAAGACGAGATCGACGTCATCGAACTGGAAGAACTTCTGGAACTGCTTGAGCAGTGCGTTCTTCGGCTCGATCAGGATCCGCATGAGCGCGTCCTTGTCGAGGCTGTGCACTGCGCCGATGACGGGGAGGCGCCCGACGAACTCGGGGATCAGCCCGAACTTGAGGAGGTCCTCGGGCAGGACACCGCCGAGCAGCGAGCCGAGGTCCTTCTCATCGGGTCGGCGCACGTCGGCCCGGAAGCCCACGCCACGGTTGCCGTGCCGGCTGTCGATGATGCTGTCGAGCCCGGCGAACGCACCACCGCAGATGAAGAGGATGTTCGTGGTGTCGATCTGGATGAACTCCTGGTGGGGGTGCTTGCGGCCCCCCTGGGGCGGCACCGAAGCCGTGGTGCCCTCGAGGATCTTGAGGAGCGCCTGCTGGACGCCTTCGCCGGAGACGTCGCGGGTGATCGACGGGTTCTCGGCCTTGCGGGCGATCTTGTCGATCTCGTCGATGTAGATGATCCCGGTCTCGGCCTTCTTCACGTCGTAGTCGGCCGCCTGGATCAGCTTCAGCAGGATGTTCTCGACGTCCTCACCGACGTAGCCCGCCTCGGTGAGCGCGGTGGCGTCGGCGATCGCGAACGGCACCTTCAGCAGGCGGGCGAGCGTCTGGGCGAGGAGCGTCTTGCCGCAGCCCGTCGGCCCGATGAGCATGATGTTCGACTTCTGGAGCTCGACGTCGGGGTCGCCGTACGCGCCGGCCTGCACGCGCTTGTAGTGGTTGTAGACCGCGACCGACAGCACCTTCTTCGAGGAGTCCTGCCCGATGACGTAGCCGTTGAGGTACTCGTAGATCTCGCGCGGCTTGGGGAGCTCGTCGAAGCGCACCTCAGAGGTCTGGGAGAGCTCCTCTTCGATGATCTCGTTGCAGAGGTCGATGCACTCGTCGCAGATGTAGACGCCGGGCCCCGCGATGAGCTTCTTGACCTGCTTCTGGCTCTTCCCGCAGAACGAGCACTTCAGCAGGTCGCCACCGTCACCGAACTTCGCCACGTCGCCGCCTCCCCCGCGATCTCGGTGTCCGACTAGCTCACGCCGGCTGCGACGGCCACCGCCGCCAGCTCCCGATTGGTGATGACCTCGTCGATGATGCCGTACTCCTTGGCCTCCGGCGCGCTCATGATGAAGTCGCGGTCGGTGTCGGCTCCCACCTTCTCGATCGACTGGCCGGTGTGGTGGGCCAGGAGGTGGTCGAGGAGTTCGCGCATGCGCACGATCTCCTTGGCCTGGATCTCGATGTCGACGGCCTGCCCCTGGGCGCCACCATGGGGCTGGTGGATGAGGATCCGCGCGTGCGGGAGGGCGAAGCGCTTCCCGGGCGCGCCGGCGGCGAGCAGCACGGCAGCGGCGGACGCGGCCTGGCCGACGCAGATGGTCTGGATGTCGGGCTTGATGAACTGCATGGTGTCGTAGATCGCGAACAGCCCTGTGATCTCGCCACCCGGGGAGTTCACGTAGATCGAGATGTCCTTGTCGGGGTCCTCGCTCTCGAGGTGCAGCAGCTGGGCGACGAGGAGGTTCGCGACGGCGTCGTCGACCGGCGTACCGAGGAAGATGATGCGCTCCTTCAGGAGCCGGGAGTAGATGTCGAACGCGCGCTCACCGCGGTTCGTCTGCTCGATGACCGTGGGGACCAGGTAGTTGCGGATCGGCTCGCTCACTCGTTCGTCTCCTGCGTGGTGTCGGGGGGCGCTTCGGGGGTCGCGTGGTCTGGGGTCGCGTGGTCTGGGGTCTCGTCGGACATGGTCTCGGGGCTTCGATCGTCGGACAGGTCGAGGTCCAGGGTGGCGCCCGAGGCGTCGACCACGGTCGCGTGGTCGATGAGCACCTGGAGTGCCTTGCCGCGTGCGAGATCCGATCGTACCGCCTCCAACCCGCCCCTCTGTTCGAGATCGCGACGCACCTTGGCCGGCTTGGTCTCCATGCGCTCCGCGAGGCGCGCGATCTCCAGGTCGATCTCGGACTCGTCGACGGTGATGCTCTCCTGGGCGACGACGGCACGGAGCGCGAGGTCGGCCTTCACCGCCTTCGAGCAACCTTCGCGCAGGCCGGCGAGGAACACCTCCTGATCCTGGCCGGTCGCGGCGAGGTACTGCGGGATGGTGACACCCTGGGGCTCGAGCCGGTGATGGAGGTCGTGGAGCCGACGCTCCATCTCCTGGGCGACGAGCGGCTCGGGCGCATCGACGGTGACGAGATCGGCGGCCGCCTCGAGGATCTTGTCGCGCGCCGCGAGCTGGGCCTGCACGTTCGCGTAGAGGCCGAGCCGTTGCCGGGCGTCGTCGCGCAACGCTTCAATCGTGTCGAACTCGCTCACCTCGGTCGCCCACTCGTCGTCGGCGTCGGGGAGCACCTTGCGCTTCGCCTCCTTGACGAGCACGCGGAACGAGACCGTGCGGATGCTGGCATCCTCCGCTTCGGGCTCGCCCCCCGGGAGGTCGTCTTCGAACTCGACGATGTCGCCCGGCTTCTTCCCGTGCAGCTGGGAGTCGAGCTTCGGGACGACGGTCCCGGCGCCGACCTCGTACAGGTAGTCGGTGGCGCTCATCCCGTCGACGGCCTCGCCGTCGATCGAGCCGCGGATGTCGATCTGGGCGTAGTCGCCGTCGACGAGCGGCCGGTCGGAGTCCTCGAGGTCGGCGAAGCGCTCGCGCAGGGCGTCGATCTGGGCGTCGACCGCGTCGTCGTCGACTTGCTCGACGTCGACCTCGACGCGGATCTCCTTGTGCCCCTCTACCTCGATCACGGGCCGGACTTCGACGACCGCGTCGAACGCGACGTCGCCCGACGTCTCCCCGGCCGTGATGTCGATCTCCGGCGCGGCGATGACGTCGATGTCCTCGTGGGCAACCGCTTCCGCGTAGTACTCCGGGATCGCGTCGCGCAACGCCTGCTCACGAGCGGCCTCGGTCCCGAGCCGCGCCTCGAGGAGCTGGCGCGGCGCCTTCCCCGGCCGGAAGCCGGGGATCTTGACCTCGGCCGCGAGCTTGCGGAACGCGGCGTCGATCGCCTTCTCGAATTCGGCCTCCGGCACGGCGACCTTCACGCGAACCATGTTGTCGTCGAGGGTCTCGACGGAGGTCGTGAGGGATGCCATAGGGGGGAAGACGAGGATACCCGGGGGCAGAGCGGGTCCTGCGCACCGGCCTTTGCCGCGCTCCGCGCGGTTGCGACCGCCAGACTGGGGCGATGGAACAGGTCTCGACCCAGCCGATCGACCGCTACCTCACGACCCTCTGGGAGCACCGCGGGAGCGACCTGCTCCTCGTGGCCGGGGCCCCGCCGATGGTCCGCATCGACGGCGACCTCCGGCCGATCGGTGGCGAGGAGCCGTTCACTCCGGAAGCCCTCGACCAGATCCTGTCGGCCATGCTCGGCGCCGACCTGTTCGGCCGTCTCAACGCCGACCGCGACGTCGACTTCTCCTTCGGATGGCAGTGGCAGGCGCGCTTCCGCGGCAACGCCTTCTTCCAGCGCGGGAGCCCGGGGCTCGCCCTGCGGCTCATCCCCCGCGAGATCCCCACCTTCGAGGAGCTCGGGATCCCACCGGCCATCGCGAACCTCTCCAACGCGCCGCAGGGGCTCGTGCTCGTCACGGGTCCTACCGGCTCGGGGAAGTCGACGACGCTTGCATCGATGATCCGCAACATCTCCCAGCTGCGGTCCGCGCACATCCTCACGCTCGAGGACCCGATCGAGTACCACCACGAGCACGCGCGCTCGATCGTCAGCCAGCGCGAGATCGGGACGGACAGCAACTCGTTCGCGAAGGCGCTGCGCTCGGCGCTCCGGGAGGATCCCGACGTGCTGCTCGTCGGGGAGATGCGCGACCCGGAGAGCATCCAGACGACGCTCTCGATCGCGGAGACGGGGCACCTCGTGCTCGCGACGCTGCACACGAACGACGCGGCCCAAGCGGTCGACCGGATCATCGACATCTTCGAGCCCGAGCGCCAGGCCCAGGTCCGGGTCCAGCTCGCGGCGACGTTGGTGGCCGTGGTCGCACAGCGCCTGGTACGCCGGGTGGACGGAGGGCGGGTCGCGGCGTTCGAGCTGCTGCTGTCGAACACCGCGGTCGCCAACTTGATCCGCGAGGGCAAGACCGAGCAGATCCGCAACGTGATCGCCACCGGCCAGCGGGCCGGGATGCAGACGTTGGAGTCCTCGCTCTCCGAGCTGATCCGGACCGGAGCGATCACGCGTGAGGAGGCGCTCACCGTGACCGCGGACGAGAAGGGGCTTGCCGGCTGAGTCCGGCCGTCCTCGGCGCGGCCGGACGCGAGGCGGCCGGGGCGCTTGGGGCGCCCCGGCCGGATCGCGTTGTTCGGGGGGTCGTACTGCTACAGCGTGCTGCAGGCGGGGGTCGAGGAGACCGCGCCGGCCCCGGTGTAGCTGATCGTGTAGCCGTTGCCGGTGCCCGGAGCCGAGCGAAGGAACTTCGCCGTCACCAGCGCTGCGATGTCAGCCGCGTACGCGCCGTTCTGTGCGTAGTACGCCTCTGCCGCGGTCTCGACCGACTTCACGTCAGACTTGCAGGCCGAAGCCTTGCCCCGGTCCGTCACACCACCGACCGCGAACACCGCAACCGCGGCAAGGATGCCGAGGATCACGATCACGACCAGCAGCTCGACCAGGGTGAACCCGGACTCATCCGAGTTCCGTCGCTCCCAGATCTTGCGCATCATGTTGGCCTCACCTTTCAGAGTCAGCCCTTGGGTTGCGGGCCGGTGTGGCCCACAC
>DASUAO010000029.1:0-8954 GCA_035763745.1 Acidimicrobiia bacterium | reverse complement strand
CCAGCCCACCCCGACCCAGCCCACCCCGACCCAGCCCACCCCGACCCAGCCCACCCCGACCCAGGAGTACACATGACCGGCGCCACCCCGGCATCGCCGGTCCGCCTGCGGCTCGCGCTCGTGGGCCCGCCCGGTTCGGGCAAGGGCACCCAGGCCCGATTGCTCGCCGAGCGCTACGGGCTCGAGCCGGTCTCCACCGGACAGCTCCTCCGGGACCTCGCGAAGCGCCACACCCCTGTCGCGCGGGTCGTGCGCGGCCTGCTCGCAGCCGGGCGCCTCGTCCCGAACCGGATCGTCCTCGAGGTCGTTCGCCGGCGCCTCGCCGATCTCGAGGACCGGGGCCAAGGGTGGATCATGGACGGGTTCCCGCGCACGACGCCGCAGGCACGCGCCTTCGACGCGATGCTCCAGGATCGGGCGCTCGACGCCGTGATCGAGCTGCACGTCTCTCCAGAAGTCGTCGCAGAACGGCTACGCGCGCGGGGTCGCCATGACGACGAGCATGCGACGATCGACCGGCGGATGCGCTCCTATGAGCGCGAGACGAAGCCGATGATCGAGCGCATGCGACTTACCGGATCGGTGATCCGCGTCGACGGCGACCAACCAATCGAGCAGGTGCACGCCGAGATCGCGGCTCGACTCACGCCGGCCGACGAGGTGCCGGGAGGGCGCGGGGCCGGTTGAACGTGCCGCGGCCTACTTGCCGTTGCCGTTGTCCGGCCCGAACTGACCCGGCGGCAGTGTGCCGGACTGACCCGGTGCCGAGCCCGGCGTGCCGTTGCCCTCGCCGGCGGTGTCATCGCCCGGCTCGTCGGCAGTGCTGTCGGTGGAAGCATCGGATCCGTCCAGGACGCTCCGGCTCACGACCGCACCCCAGCCACCGCCGACGGAACCGGCGGTGCCGGACCCATCGGTCGGGGGTGTCGTGGCCTCGCTCGACACTGCGGGCGGTGCGACGATCGCGGCCGCCGCGACTCCGGCGCCCATGGCGACCGGTGTGACGACGCCCGCGACGCTCATGAGCACCCAACCGGTGACCGCGCTGGCACCGCCCTGGGCCGCCGCGGCCGAAGTGACCATCTGCGCGCCGGCGCGTACCGGAACATCGAGGAACGGGATCTGCGCGAGCCACGCCGCGAGTCCCGCGGTCCAGTCGCCCAGCCATGCCTCGAGCGACCCCGCGAAGCGTTCACCTTCGAGCGGATGCTGAGGGAGAGGCGCAAGAGCACCGACAGCGGCAGCAGCCGGCGCGCGGCGCGGTCGGCGAGGACCAGGGCGATCATCGACGCGACGACGCCCGCCGGCACTTCGTCGTGAGGGGGCTCCACGGCGTTCGCGGTTGCGGCCGCGTCCTTCCTCGGACGCTTCAGCAGAACGGTTCCCGTGACAGGGCCCCTCGGCAGCGAGTGCTCTGACCTCCGCCCCATTGTCACGGAGAGTGGTTGCCTTGATCGCTCGGGGCGAGAATCCGGCACGGCGAACCTCAGAATCGGGCAAACCGGACAGACGCCGGAGCGACGCGGTAGGCTCGCTCGTGACCCGAGCCGAGACACCATGACCCCCGACGACGAGCGCATCGCCCTCTTCCTCGACTACGAGAACCTGGCGATCGGGGCCCGAGAGGCCCTGGGCGGGAACGGGTTCGACTTCCGCCCCATCGCCGACGCCCTCGCCGAGCGGGGCCGCGTCGTCGTCCGCCGGGCCTACGCCGACTGGTCCTACTTCGAGGACGACCGGCGCGTGCTCACCCGCAACCACGTCGAGCTCATCGAGATCCCCCAGCGGATGGGGGCCGTGCGCAAGAACGCCGCCGACATCAAGATGGCGGTGGACGCGATCGAGCTGTGCTTCGAGCGCGGGTACATCACCACCTTCGTCCTGGGCACCGGTGACAGCGACTTCACCCCGCTCGTCCACAAGCTCCGCGAGCTGAACCGCAGGGTGATCGGCATCGGTGTGGAGGCGTCGACCTCGGCGCTCCTGCCGCCGGCCTGCGACGAGTTCCTGTTCTACGAGCGGCTCGAGGGCGTCGAGGGCGCGAAGCCCCGGCGACCGGCGAAGCGCAGCGGCCGGCAGCCGACGAAGTCGACGACGGCCAAGAAGGCCGACGAGCCCGACGTCGACGACGTGGTCGAGACCCCGACGTTCGACCCGTCGGACCTCGGCGCGCTCGTCACCCGGACCCTGGCCGGCCTGGAGCGGACGACGAGCGGCCCGGTGCTCGCGTCACTGCTCAAGCGCACGATCTTGCGCAAGGACCCGACGTTCAACGAGGCCAACTACGGGTTCCGCGGCTTCGGCGAGCTCATGCGTCATCTCGCCGACCGCGGCGTGGTGGCGCTGCGCGAGGGAAGCGCCCAGGGCGACCCCGAGGTCACGTTCCCGACCGGTGCCGGCGATCAGGAGGCCGCGTTCGAACTCCTCCGCTCGACGGTGGATCGCCTCACGGAGAAGAGCGGACCGCCCCACCTCTCGGGCCTCAAGACCCAGCTGCGCAAACGCCAGGCGGACTTCTCGGAGAAGCAGTTCGGGTACGGGGGGTTCCTGCAGTTCTGCAAGGCGGCCCAGGCGCGGGGCGTGGTCGAGCTCGAGGTCGACGAGGACGCCGACGACTACCTCGTGCGCGCCGCGACGCCGCCCTCTGGCTGAGGCACGGCGCACCGCCGGTTGAGGCACGACGTTCGCGCGTCAGCAGCCCCCGCTCACGCGGGGCTGCTGACACCGAAACGCGCGAGTTCTTCTTCGCCTTCGCGAAGGTACCCTCGAGGTGCCACACACCGGTGAAGCCGTCGAACGAGCCTCCGGCGATCTGGCTCGTCCACTCGATGGTGTACGCGCCCGACTTCTTGTTGTAGGCGCCAACGCGAGGCCGAGGCCGACGACGACAGCCACGACCAGGGGCCCCGACGGACCGGGGGACCCCCACCGGGAGCGACGCGCGGTACGGGCATCGGTCCCTCGGCCTCCATCGTCTCGATCATCATCGCGGCGTCACGAGAGATCGTGGGCCACTGGTCCTCGAATCCTCGGACTCCGTGCCCGAGCTCGGACGCGGTCGTCGCGAGGTGCCATCGACCGAAATCCGACCGACTAGGTCGACACTCTGGCCGCGTACGCTTTCCGGCGCATGCCGAGGCTCCTGATCGTCCACCACACGCCGTCCCCGTCGATGCACACGATGTTCGACGCCGTGCGGGCCGGCGCGCGGGACGAGCACATCGATGACGTGGAGGTGGTCGAGGTCCCGGCCCTGGCGGCGACCGCGTCCGACGTCCTCGCGTCCGACGGGCTGGTCCTCGGCTCACCCGCCAACCTGGGCTATCTCTCGGGCGCGCTCAAGCACTTCTTCGACCTCATCTACTACCCGTGCCTCGAGTCGACCGTCGGGCGCCCGTTCGCGGCGTATCTCCACGGCAACGACGACACGACCGGCGCCGAGCGCGCCCTCGAGGTCATCACGACCGGGCTGCGGTGGCGGAAGGTGCAGTCGACCGTGAGCGTGGTCGGGACCCCGATGCCCGCCGACGTGGCGGCGTGCCGCGAGCTCGGTGCCAGCGTCGCCGCGGGGCTCGCCCTCGACCTCCCCTGACCCGTCCGCCCCGACCCGTCCGCCCCGACCCGTCCGCCCCGACTTGTCCGCCCTGGCCGCCGGGGGGCGGTCGGACGACCGCTCAGACGAGCGGCCGACCCTCCATCCACGGTGGGACGGCGACCCCGAGCAACGAGAGCACCGTCGGTGCGAGGTCGAGGACGTCGGCGCCGTCGATGGTGCGCTCCGGACCCAACCCGGGTGCACGCAGCCACATCGTCGAGACGTCGGTGTGATCGCCCGAGCGCGTCCGGTGCGGCCATGCCTCGGTGCCCCCGCCCGCCAACGGGTCGAAGAACGGGACCCGCACGGTCCCGACCGTCGGCGACGTGCACTCCTCCAGGGGGCCGAGATCGGTCCGGAACGTGACCAGGAGGTCGGGGACGTCGGGATGATGATCCGGACCGAACGCCTCGGCCGCGGTCCGCACCGCGTCGACGATCGGCTCGCCACTCACGGGATCGAGCAGCGCGCCCAGCTCCCGGCGGAGCCGCGCGAGCAGCTGCTCCGCCTCGGCACCGGGTGCGACGGTGCCAGTGGGCTCACGGCCCGCGAGGTTGAGACGGATGGCGCCGGCCCGATTGTTCGCGAGCGCGACGGCGCGGACGCCGGGACGGTCGAGCCGCGCGAACGAGGACTCGGCACGGTGGACGAGGCGCTGCCGGAGCGACCGCGACGGGAGCACGACGCGCGCGACCCGTCGGGCCCGTCGTCCCATTCGTTGGTGGCGCCGGGCCCACGACGACGGTGACAGCCCGAGGTCGAGTCGTGCGAGCACCTCGGGCAGCAGCTGGTAGCCACCGATGTAGGGACCCATGCCGTGCGAGGTCACCGCGACGACGGCGCAATCCGGCCCTGCGGCCGCCACGACCCGCCCGACCGCCGCGACGAGCGCGGCGTACACCTCCGCGAGCGCACCATGCAGACGTTCCGGCACGTCGGTGCCGTGCAGTGGATGGCGCTCGTCGGCGAAGCACCAGAGCTGGTGTCCGGCACAGTGCGACTCCGAGAACGCGACGGCGGCGAGGTCCCAGGACTTACGGTCGAGGAGGCCGCACACGATCCGGGTCCGGCGCTCGATCCCTTCGAGCAACGACCGCAGGAAACGCTCGTAGTCGGTCGCGGTCCCGCCCCGGAGACCGTCGCAGCTGTCGATCGGATGATCGCCGTAGGCGCGCCTGATCGCTTCGACGAGCTCGGGGGGCTCGCTGGCCGGGCCGATCCATCGGTCGTGGGTCCCCCATTCGAAGATGTGCGCGCCCGGTATGCCGCGCGCGGGTGCGCTCTGTGGGAGATCCATCGACAACACCCGGCACCCGGCTCGGGCCGCGACCACGGGGAACTGACATTCGGCGTCGACCATGTCGGTCGTGATCGCACGCGGGACGCTCTCACCCGTACGGAGCTGCCACGGGTGGAAGTACAGCGGCGCGCGGCCCGCCGATCGGCTCGCCACGATCTCCGGCCAGATCGCGCCGGGCAGCGTGTCCATACGGTTGCCGAGCCGCGCCATCGCGCTGTCCGGTACCAGGGGGCCGGGAAGGAGCGTCGACTCGGCCGCGTCGAGCGCGACGAACAGGACACGAGCGGGCATCAGGGGCCTCGGGGGAAGAAGCGGTCAGGAAGCGTCGAACGAGTGTGGACGGAAATCCACCAGATGACCAGGCGCGGGGCGGGCGACCAGGTAGCCCTGGATGCGGTTGCAGCCCATGTCCCGGAGATGCCGAGCCTGGGACTCGGTCTCCACTCCCTCGGCGACCGTCTCGAGGCGCAACGACTGCGCGAGCCGCACGATCGCCTCGACGATCGCCGTCGACTCGGGATCCTCGCCGAGCCCCTCCACGAACGACCGGTCGATCTTCAACGCCTCGACCGGGAACCGCTTCAGGTAGGCGAGCGACGAGTACCCGGTCCCGAAGTCGTCGATGGCGAAATGCACCCCGATGCCGCGCAGGGTCTCGAGCGCGGCGGCGACCTCCGAGCCCTCCTCCATGAGGATCGACTCGGTGACCTCCAACCACAGCTGGTCGGCGCGCCACCCGGTGCTCGAGAGGGCGTGCATGACGATGTCGGTGAACCCCGGGTCGGTCAGCTGACGCGGCGAGAGGTTGACGTGCAGCATCTGGTCGATGGCGCACGTCCCGGCCCGCTGCCACTGCGCCATCTGCGCGCAGGCAGTCTCGAGGATCCACGCGCCGAGGACGGGCATGAGGCCGGTGTCCTCTGCGATGGGGATGAACTCCACCGGCGCGATCCAACCGAGCGTCGGGTGCTCCCATCGAGCCAGCACCTCGACGCCGACGATCGCGCCGGAGACGGCGTCGGCGATCGGCTGGTAGTGCCCAGTGATCGCCTTCGTGTCGACCGCGCTGCGCAGGGCCTCGTGGACGAGCAGCTTGCGCGAGACCGCGGCCCGCAGCTCGTGGTCGAACACCTCGACGCGGGACCGGCCGCGTTCTTTCGCCCGGTACATCGCGACGTCGGCGTGCGAGAGCACGATCTCCGGCGACGTCTCCTCCCCGGAGAGGAACGCCACCCCGATGCTCGCCGTGACGACCATCTCCCGCCCCGACGGCAGTCGGATGGGCTCGACCACCGCGTCGTAGATCCGTTGCGCCAACGAGCTCGCTTCGGCCGCCTCGTGGAGGCCCGGGCTGACGACGACGAACTCGTCGCCGGCGAGCCGGCCCAGCCGGTCGTCCGGGCGGATGACGCCCGCGGTCCGCGTCGCGATCGTCTGGAGCACGCGGTCCCCGACGGCGTGACCGAACGTGTCGTTGATCGTCTTGAACCGGTCGAGGTCGAACACGAGGACCGCGACCATCGTGTCGGCGGTGTACGCCGGACCCGCGGCGTCCGTCAGGGCTGCGATCACCAGGTCGCGGTTCGGGAGCCGCGTGAGGGGATCGTGGGTGGCCTGGAAGCTGAGCTCGTCCTCGACGCGCTTGCGATCGGTGATCTCGAGGAAGGTCCACACGACCGAGCCGCTGGGACCGGCATCGGGGTCGACCAGGGGTCGCGCGCTCGTGGAGAACCATCGTCGCGGTCCGCCGTCGTCGGCACCGACGACGACCCGTCGCTGCGCCTGGCCGGTCCGGAGCGCACGCGCGACGGGATGGTCATCAGCGTCGAGGCGGGCGCCGAACTCGGTGATCATCGGAGCGTGGTGCAGGAGGCGGTCGATGTGGATGTTCGGGACCACCCACTCCCCCATGAGCCGTTGCGCGGACTCGTTCACGGAGGTGAGGACCCCGTCGGGGCCGATCACGATGACGCCTTCGTCGAGGGACGCCACGACCGAGGCGTATCGGGCCTCGGCGGCGCGGCGCTCGAGCCGTTCGGTGAGGTCGGTGCACACGGCCACCGAACCCGTCAGATCACCGATGTCGTCGCGGAGGGGGGCGACCGAGACGCTCACGGGGATCTCGGCGCCGTCGGCGCGATGGTGCACCTGCTCGCCCGCGAGGATGACCCCATCGGTGTCGACCGCCCCGGAACCGAGGAGGTCGCCGACGGCGACGCCGATCGCGTCGTCCGCTCCACGCTGGTAGAGCGCCTCGGCGGCGGGGTTCCACGACGCGATCCGCCCGTCGGGGTCGGTGGCGACGACCGCGTCGGAGACATGGGTGACGAGGCTCGCCTGGTAGCGGAGCGCCGCGTCCGCGCGGCGGCGCTCGGAGATGTCGCGGAGGATCACCTGGTACGCGGGGCGCCCCTCCCACTCGATCAGCACCGAGATCGACTCGATGACGATCGGCCGTCCGTCGACCCGCTTCATCACCGCCTCGGTGGGCTCGGACACCATCCCGGGCTCGGTCAGGGCGGCGATGCGCTCGAGCGTCTCCTCCAACGACTGCGGGTGGATGAAGTCGAGGATCGGGCGGCCGACGATCTCCTCCATCCGGTCGGCGCCGGCGAGTCGCAGGCCGGCCGGGCTCATGTACCGGACGATCCCGTCCTGGTGCACGGCGATGGGGTCGGGGCTGAGCTCGATCAGCCGGCGGTAGCGGTCGATGACGCTGCGGAGCGCGTGCTCGGTACGGCGCTGCTCGGAGACGTCGGTGACGATCCCCACGCATCCGGTGCCGTTCCCGGTCGGCGC
This sequence comes from Acidimicrobiia bacterium, assembly GCA_035763745.1. Classification (GTDB taxonomy): domain Bacteria; phylum Actinomycetota; class Acidimicrobiia; order IMCC26256; family PALSA-555; genus DASUAO01. Next base: position 1,260 of record DASUAO010000029.1, on the reverse strand, counting down.
GCGCAGCCGCCGGGCCTGGACCCGGAGGTCGACCGACGTACCGTCGAGGTCGTCGAGCGTCCGGTCCAGGTCGAAGTGCTCCCACGGCGTGTCGTGGCGCATGGCCACCACGATCGGGTCGAGCAGCGCCGCGGCGACGTCGGGGGCGAGGTTGAGGACGACCGCCGGGTCGTCGAACCAGTAGACGATGTCGCTCTCGACGTCGTACTCCCAGCTCGCGATGCGCCACAAGCGCGCGGCCGTGTCGAGCGGCTCTCCGAGGCCGGCGACGAGCGGGGATTCGGGAGCGTCGAGCTCCTGGAAGCGTGAACGGTCGATAGCCATGGGATCGACCGCTCTTCCCCCCGAGTTGACGTGTTTCTCGGGAGCGAGCGTAGGACCGAGCGCCCGGAAATCCGCGGATTTCGGGGACTCGCGGCTCGTTCAGCGCAGAGGCTGGTCGAGCAGCACCGCCGTGTTGTATCCACCCATGCCGATCGAGGACTTGAACTCGATCCCGGGTGACCTCGGCACCACCCCGGACACGAGGCGGGGGTGGCCGGGAGCCACCGCGGGAGGGGCCGGGATCAAGCCCTGATCGAAGCTGATGCACGAGATCGCGACCTCGACGGCAGCCGCGGCCGCCTGGCAGTGCCCGACGAGTGGCTTGTACGAGAAGATCCCGTCCGCCTCGGGGAAGAGCTCGTCGAAGAGTGCGCCCTCGGCGGCGTCACACTGGCGCGTCCCCGGGCCGTGCGCGTTGAAGTAACGCACGTCGGCAGCGTCGACGTCGGCGTTCAGCAACGCCTTCCGGTAGCACGCGCCGATGTGCTCGGGCTTTCCGGCGAGGGAGATGACGTGGTGCGCGTCGTGGCTCATCGCCCCACCACGCAGCGACACGTATGCCCCGTCGGGCTTCGAGGAGATCATGAGGCCCACGGACGCTTCGCCGCCGACGAACCCCTTGCTCCCCTCCTGGAAGGGGCGACACGCGTCGAGCGGGGGACGGTCGACGACCACGACGCCGAGATCGACGAAGTGGCGGGCGTTCTCCGCCGTGGCCGAGACGTCCGTGGCGATGACGAGCACGTCGTCGACGACCCCGGCATCGATCCACATCTTCGCGGTGAGGAGCGCAGCGTTCCCCGATGCGCACATCGCCACGACGCTCATGCACGGACCGTGGAACCCGTGCTCGATCATCAGCGTCGTGATCGGTGTCGACGGCATGAGCCGGATGTACTCGCGGCGCGAGAGCTTCCCGTGGCGCTCGACGTAGAA
>DASUAO010000028.1:0-31417 GCA_035763745.1 Acidimicrobiia bacterium | reverse complement strand
CGAGGCGTCGTCCGACACGAGGAAGAGCGCCGCCGCGGCCACCTCCTCCGGCTTCCCGGCCCGGCCCAACAGGTGCCACGACCGGAACGCGTCGTTCAGCGCCTCGAGGCCCGGCTCCTTGAGCACCGCCGTCATGGGTGTGTCGATGAGCCCCGGGCACAGGCAGTTGATGCGCACCCCGGAGAGCCCGTGGTCGGCGGCCATCGTCCGCGTCAGCAGCACGACACCGCCCTTCGAGGCGCTGTAGGAGACCTGACCGGAGAAGCCGACGAGCCCCTCGATGCTGGCGAGGTTGACGATGCTCCCCGACCCGGCCGCGACCATCGACCCGACGACGTGCTTCGACACGAGGAACGTGCCCTTCAGGTTGACGCCGAGGACCCGGTCCCACTCCTCCACCGTGACCTCGCCGGCCGCGCCGGCGCTCATCACCCCGGCCGCGTTCACGAGGGCGTCGATGCCCCCGGTGTGGGCGGCGGCGGCTTCGACCGCGGGTTGCACCGATGCCTCGTCGGCGACGTCGACCATCCACCACGCGCTCGCCGGGCTGTCCACCGGCTGGGCGGCGAGGTCGAACCCGAGCACCGTCGCCCCCTCGGCCGCGAACCGCGCCGCGCACGCCGCGCCGATCCCCGACGCCGCGCCCGTGACGAGCGCCGTCTTCCCCTCCAGTCGATCCCCCAACGCTTCCTCCGTTCATGGTCTTGGTCTCGTGCAACGGTCGTACAGCACCCACCAGCGGCGCCAAAGCGTACGGTCAGTCAGCGCTCGCGATCGACGGTGGGGACCCGATCACCAGGTCGGGGCCGCGGCCGGTCTCGTCCTCGAGCGCTTCGTCCAACGGGTGGAGCCGGTCGTACCGGCTGATCGCCGTCGTCATCCAGAGGAGGAGCAGCGCCGCCGATCCGAGCACCGTCACCCGCAACCCGATGACCGACGCGATCGTCCCCTGGAGCAACGAACCGATCGGCACACCCGCGAGGAGCCCCATGAGGTAGATCGACATCGCCCGACCCCGATGCGTCTCGTCGACGCGTGCCTGGATCGACGTGTTGATCGCGGTCGCGATGAGCACGTAGGCCATGCCCATCAAGAACATGCCGACGACACCGAAGCCGTAGCCCGGTGCTCCGCCGAAGAGCATCTCACCCCCAGCGAACAGGAGGAGCCCGAAGGTCGCGACCCGGGATCGAGGCGAGCGGTCTGCCCAGAGCGCGACGATGATCGAGCCGAGCACTGCGCCGATGCCGAACGCCGAGACGAGGAAGCCGTATGCACTGCGGCCGACGTCGAACTCGTCCTGCGCGAACGCCGGCGCGAGCTGGACGACGCTGCTTCCGAGGAGCGACACCATCGTGATGGTGATGACAGGCAGGAGGATCGCCTGGCGAGCGCGTACGTACGAGATCGCCTCCCGGAAGTGATCACGCACCCGACCCGCCTGCATGTCGGAAGCCACGGGCCGTGGATGGATCGCAGCGAGAGCGCTGAGCACGAACACGAACGAGAGCGCATTGATCAAGAACGCCGTCCCCGGACCGAAATGGTCGAGGACGACGCCGGCCAGCGCCGGGCCGAAGGCACGACCCGCCACGAACTGCATGGAGTTCACCCGCACGGCGTGCAGCAGGTCGGCGCGCGGGACCAGCTGCGGGACGAACGACTGCCAGGCGGTGATGTTCAGGCCCGACGCGATGCCTGCGAGTCCCAGGAGTCCGATGATGACGCCGCGTGTGGCGATCCCCAGCTCCCACGCTGCGAAGAGCCCGAACGCGGCGAACATCATGCCGAGCTGGGTGCAGAGCAGGACCGTCTTCCGGGGGAACCGGTCGGCGAGCGAGCCTGCGAGCGGACCCATGCAGAACGCAGGGAAGAACGCCATGAACGCGCCGATGCCGAGCCACGTCGTGGAGTGCGTGATCTGGAAGATCACGTACGGAGCCGCGATCATCTGCATCCAGGAGCCGGAGTTGGAGACGAGCGCGGCGCTCCAGAACAACGCGTAGTCGCGGTGGCGGAGGACGACGAACGAGTGTCGAGCCCCATCACCGGCGGGCCCGCTCACCCCCCCGCCTCCGCGAACCCCGTGAGCACCCGCTCGAGGTCGCCCTGGCCGGCGGCCAGCCCGGTCCACGGCCCATCGGCCATGACCTCGTCCCAGGCGTCGCGCACCGCCTCGACCGTGAGCGGCCGCTCCCAGCGGTGCCCCTCGTTCACCGCGACGCTCACACGCCCGGCGTAGCCGCCACCCACGGTGAAGCACTCGCCGGTCGTCGTACACGCCTCGTGGACGAGCCAGGTCGCCACCGGTGCGACGACGTCGAGTGACAGCCAGGCGTGCAGCTCGGGTGATGCCGGGATCGGTCCGAAGCCACCCGGGCGCGTCTTCGCGCACGGCGCGATGGCGTTCACCGTGATGCCGTGGGGTGCGCCCTCCTGGGCCAGTGCCCGCGTCAACCCGACGATCGCCATCTTCGCGGCCGAGTAGCCCGCCATCGTCGCGACGCCCCACAGTCCCGCACCGGACGAGAGGTTGAGCACCCGCCCGTAGCCCTGGGCCTGCATCGCGGGCCAGGCGGCCCGGGTGACGTGGAAGTGGCCCCCGATCTGGCTCTCGAGGATCGGCCACAACAGCGTGTCGTCGTGGTCCTCGAACACCGACTGTCGCACGACGCCCGCATTGTTCACGACAGCGTCGACCCGCCCCCACGCATCGAGCGCGGTCGCGACGATCGCCGCACCACCATCCTCGGTCGCGACGGAGTCGGTGCTCACCACGGCTTCACCGCCGGAGGCGACGATCTCCTCGACGACACCGAGCGCGGGGTTCTCGACCGGCGCGTCACCGGAACCGTCCGTGTCGCTGATCGCGATACCGAGGTCGTTCACCACCACCCGCGCGCCCCGAGCGGCGAGGAGCAGCGCGTACTCGCGCCCGAGGTTGCGGCCCGCGCCGGTGATCACGACGACCCGGTCGTCCCACCGCAGCTCGTCGTGCTCGCTCACCTCGTGGTCTCCCCGAGCCGCCCGCTCACGCGTCGGCGCCGAGCGCGTCGTACGGCCCGGCGAGGTGGCCTCCGTCGACGACGAACTCCGACCCGGTGCAGTAGGAGCTGGCGTCCGAAGCGAGCCAGGTGACCAGCTCCGCGACCTCCTCGGCCGTGCCGATCCGTCCGAGCGGGCTGGACCCCGCGAGCGCGGGCCGCATATCGAAGCCACCCCACGACTCCGGCTGGATCATCAGCGTGTCGATCGGCCCGGGGTGCACGCTGTTGACCCGGACTCCCGAACGACCGAGCTCGAGCGCCGCGACCTTCGCCAACCCGCGGAGCGCGAACTTGCTCGTGACGTACCCCGCGATCCCACCCGCGGCCACGAACCCGTTCACCGACGAGATCAGGATGATGGAGCCCCCGCCTCCCTCGGTGATCGCGGGGGCACAGGCCCGGATTCCGAGGAAGCTCGCGACCTGGTTCACCTCGATGACCCGTCGGAAGGCATCGGGCCGCGTCTGCACGATCGGTCGCGGTGCCGGCGAGATGCCGGCGTTGCTCACGAGCACGTGCAGGCCGCCGAACGCGTCGACGGCCGCCGCGACCGCCGAGTCCCACTCCTCTTCCACGGTCACATCGAGGTGCCGGTACACCGCCGCCTCACCCAGCTCCGCCGCCAGCGCCGTGCCCTCGTCGTCGAGGACGTCGCCGACCACCACCTTCGCGCCGCACGCGACGAACTGGCGGGCTTCGGCGGCACCCTGGCCGCGCGCCGCGCCGGTGATGATCGCGACCTTCCCGGCCAGACGGGAAGGGTCGCTCGTCTCCCTCACGCGATCGACTCGGGGACGTGGTCGAGCTTGTAGAGGGCGCGGCAGTTGTCGTGCAGCATCTTCTTCACCGTCGATCGCTCGACCCCGCGGAAGTTGCGCTCGATCGAGACCCGGTTGTTGGGCCAGTCGGTCCCCGTGTGCGGGTAGTCGGTGGACCACATCAGGTGCTCGATGTTCATGCGGTGTCGGAGCTCGATGCCGACGGTGTCGACCATGAAGGTCGCCCAGAAGTTCCGGTGGAACGTGCGACTCGGCATGGTCGGCATCTGCTCGACGCCGTTGGTGAACCACCGATATCGGAGATACATGTCGTCGACCTGCTCGAGCAGCGTGGGGATCCATCCGATGTTCGCCTCGACGAGCAACAGCTTCAACGACGTGAAGCGCTCGAAGATCCCCGAGAAGATCAGGTCGCACACGACCGGGATCGTGTGGGCACCGGCCTTGCTCGACCCGGCGACGCCCATGAACGCGAGCGAGTCGAGTGGCGGCGGCTTCGCGCCGGGCCCCTTGATGAAGCTCCCGATGTGGACCGCGACCGGGATGTCGGCCTCCTGCGCGAAGGCCCAGAACCGGTCGTCGTCGGCGCTCGCGTCGAGGCTCCCGTTCGGGAACGCCGAGATGATGACCCCGCGGTGCCCCAACCCGAGCGCGCGCTCGGCCTCCGCGATCGTGTCGTCGACGCCCGTCGTCGGCAGCACCGCCTGCGCGACGAGCCGCCCCTGCCCCGCGTCGCAGAACTCGACGATCCAGTCGTTGTAGGCCTGTACGCACGCGAGCTGGAGCTCACGGTCGGCGCCGTAGACCTTCGCCCCACCGAGGGTGACGCTGGGGTAGAGGACCTGGAGCCAGATGCCGTCGGCGTCCAGGTCGGCCAGCCGCGCCTTCGGCTCGAACGACCCGGGCCGCATCGACTCGTAGGTGATACCCGAGGGCGCGAACTGCGGATACGACCGGCCCGCGGTCGCGGTGAGCCCCACGGGGCGCATGACCTTCCCGTCGTCGAAGCTCCACCGGTCGCCGTCGTCGCCCGACACGACCTTGGGCGCTCGCTCGCGCAGCTTCGCCGGCACCCGCGCCTGCCACGTGTCCGGCGGCTCGTTCACGTGGGCGTCGGAGTCGAGGATCGGGTAGTCGATGCTCGCGACCTCGGCGAACGCCTGACCGGGGACCGGGTTGCCCGAGAGCGTGCTCATCGGCCCATCCGACCACCTTGCGGCCCGGACCCGCAACTGCGAGCCTGCGGCGCGATGACTCCACCGACGGTCGAACCGGCGGGCGACTTCGAGCCTGGGTTCGCGGCCGTCCGCGACGCGTTCGCGGCCGGGTTCGCCGACGGGTCGGAGGTGGGCGCGTCACTCGCGATCGAGGTGGACGGCGACGTGGTCGTCGACCTCTGGGGCGGCCACGCCGACGCGGCGCGCACCTCATCCTGGACCCGCGACACGATCGCGTGCGTCTTCTCGTGCACGAAGGGCCTCGCGGCGATCGCGCTGCTGCACCTCGTCGACGCCGGGAAGGTCGACCTCGATGCCCCGGTCGCGACCTACTGGCCCGAGTTCGCAGCCGAGGGGAAGGACACACTCCCCGTCCGCTGGCTCCTCACGCACGAGGCCGGGCTCTCGGCGATCGACCGTCCGATGCCGTTCGGCTCGCTCTCCGACTGGGACGCGATGGTCGACGCACTCGCGTCCCAGGCGCCGTCGTGGGAGCCCGGGACCGGGCACGGCTATCACGGCGTGACCTTCGGGCACCTCGTCGGCGAGGTCGTGCGACTCGTCGATGGCCGCACGATCGGTGCGTACCTGCGCGACGAGATCACCGATCCCCTCGGCGTCGCGTGCTTCCTCGGGCTCCCCGACGCCGAGGACGCGCGCGCCGCCGAGATGTCCATCGAGCTCGACCCCGCCGCGCGCACCTTCTTCTCGCACTGGGGACCCGACGACCTGGGCCCGAAGTCGTTCGGGAACCCCCCCGACTGCAACGTGATCGAGCACACCAACAGCCGGGCGTTCCGCGCCGCCGAGATCCCGTCGGCCAACGCCCATGCCGACGCCCGCGCCCTCGCCCGGGTCTACGGCGCGCTCGGGACCGGCGCCGTGCTGTCTCCCGACCTCGTCGCCGAGGCCGGACGCACCCACGTCGAGGGCGACGACCTCGTCATGGGCCTGCCGACGCGGTTCGGACTCGGCTTCGAGATCACGATGCCCGAGGCGGAGTTCTCGTTCGGCCCGGGGGCGCGCACGTTCGGGCACAACGGATCCGGCGGATCCCTCGGCTTCCTCGATCCGGACACGGGCGTGTCGCTCGGGTACGCGATGAACCGCATGGAGTGGCGCGCCCGTCGCGACGACCGGCGGTGGTTCCCGATCCTCGATGCTCTGTACGACGCGCTCTGACCGCCCCGCGTCCGATCCCGCTTGCGACCCAGGTGACCCAGACGACCCAGGCGACCCAGGCGACCCAGGCGACCCAGGCGACCCAGACCACCAAGGAGCAACCATGGCAGCGACCGACCCCCGCGAGCAGACGGTGCGCGACCTGTTCGCGCGGCTCTCGGCACGCGACTTCGACGCGATGGCGGCCCTGCTCGCCGACGACGTCGTGTTCGACCTGAAGTACGCGCCCGAGATGCTGCCGATGCCGACCGAGGGACGCGACGCGGTCCGCGCGCTCGTGGGCGACGTGATCGGCGGGATGTTCGAGCCGTTCGTGATCGAGGTGGCGGACGTCCACCTCGGCGCCGATCCCGACCTGGTCTTCGCCGAGTACCACAGCGAGGGCACGGTGAAGCACAACGGGAACGACTACGTCAACGACTACATCGGCATGTTCCGCGTCGATGACTCGGGGATCCGGTTCTGGCGTGAGTACCACGACCCGGAGCGGGCCACGAAGGCCCTGGGCGGCTGACGGCTCAGGCGGAGGCGGGAACCGGCTCGGGGGCCTCGACCCCGTAGAGCGCGGCCGCGTTCTCCCACAGCACCTTGCGGCGCACGTCGTCGGGGAGGTCGTCGAACGTGTCCTCGATCACCTCGCGCACGTTGCCGTAGAGACAGATCGGATGCGGGTAGTCGGTCTCGAACAGGATGTTGTCGGCGCCGATGGCGTCGACGACACGGGCGAGTCCGTCGGTCTCGAAGAACGTGCACCCGTAGACCTGGCGGTGGAAGTACTCACTCGGCAGCCCTTCGCCTGGACGGTCGCGGGCCATCGACGACTGGCCGTAGGCGTAGTCGAGCGCCTCGAGCGCGAACGGCAGGAAGCCGACACCGCTCTCGACCGAGACGACCTTCAGGTCGGGGAAGCGCGCGAGCAGTCCGCAGGTGAGCAGGTCGACGATCTGCAGCCCGTTGCCGAGGAAGAGGCTCACCGACGTCGACACGTGGACCGCGCCCATCCCGTGAGCCTTCAGCCGCGCCGGCGAGAAGTCGCCGAGGAAGTCGCCGCTGCCGATGTGGAAGCTGATCGGGAGCCCCGCTTCCTGGGCCGCCGACCACAGCGGGTCCCAGTGCCGGTCCCCGATGTACGGGAGACCGAATCGGTGCGGCTCGCCGGTGAAGAGCACCCCGCGGTGGCCCAGGTCGGCGCACCGGCCGACCTCGGCGACCGCCGCGTCGACGTCCCAGAACGGGGTCGCGGTGATCGCGAGCAGGCGCCGGGGGTCGGCCGAGCACCATTCGGTGAGGAAGTCGTTGTAGGCCCGCACGCACGCGAGCTGGAGCTCGGCATCCTCGAGCCGGAGGAAGCCCTGCCCGCCGAAGCCGCCGACGTTCGGGTACATCACCTGGGCCCACGCCCCGATCTCGTCGAGGTAGGCGAGCCGGGCGCCGGCGTCGTACGCCGCGGGCGGGACCTCGTCCATGTTGCGCGGCGACGCCGGGAACGGCTCCGGCCAGCCGGCGACGGCGGTGTGCCCGACCGAAGCGAACGCCTTGCTGTCGCCCAGGTGCCAGCCGTCTCGCCCGGTCTCCGGGTCGCGTCGCAGCTGCGGGCCCCGGTCCCGGAGCTTTGCCGGGAGGCGGCTCGACCACAGGTCGCCGGGCTCGGTGATGTGGGCATCGGCGTCGATCACCCAGTCGGTGCCCCAGTCGCGTGCCCCGTTCGAGGTCATGGCGTCAACGTAGCGCCCGCGCCGGGCGCGCCCGAACGGACGCTGCTCACGGACGCGGGCCCCTGCGCTAGACACTCCCTCGGAGGTGCCTCGATGACCCAGAACCCTGAGACCCGCGACCTCGCCACCGGCCTCGAATTCCCCGAAGGCCCGGTGGTGATGGACGACGGGTCGGTGCTCGTGGTCGAGATCCACCGGGCCACGCTCTCGCGGATCCCGGCCGGGGGTGGCACGGCCGAGGTCGTCGCCGACCTCGGCGGTGGCCCCAACGGCGCGGCCATCGGCCCCGACGGCGCCGCCTACGTGGTGAACAACGGCGGCTTCGTGTGGAGCGAGTTCAACGGTGCGATGATCCCGTTCGACCTGACGACCATGAGCAACGAGCCCCCCGACTTCCAGGGGGGATGGGTCGACCGCGTCGACCTCGCGACCGGCACGCACACCACCATCTACCGGGAGTGCGACGGCCTGTCGTTCCAGGGCCCCAACGACATCGTGTTCGACACCGACGGTGGCTTCTGGTTCACCGACTTCGGGAAGACCCGTCCTCGCACGGCTGATCGCGGCTCGCTGTTCTACGCCACACCCGACGGTTCGCACATCGTGCATGCCGCGCGGGGGCTGAACGGCCCGAACGGCGTCGGCCTCTCCCCTGCAGGCGACCGCGTGTACGTGGCGGAGAGCTTCACCGGTCGCCTGCTCGCATGGGACGTGACCGCGCCGGGAACCGTTGCCCGCCCCGCGCCCACGGTCGTGGAAGCCACCAAGGGGCACTTCGACTCGCTCGCGGTCGAAGCCGACGGCGACATCGTCGTCGCGGCGATCGGCGCGGGCCTGTGCGTCGTCGCTGCCGATGGCTCGGGTCACTCGTACGTCCCGATCAGCGAGCCGATGACCACCAACGTCGCGTTCGGTGGACCCGAGCAGCGGACCGCGTTCGTCACGCTCTCGGCGTCGGGACGGCTCGTCGAGATGGACTGGCCCCGCGCCGGCCTCGCGCTCGCGTTCTCGGCATGAGCAGCATCGCCGAGCACGTCCGCCGGCGCGCCGCGGCGCGTGACGACGTCGCGATCCGCTTCGAGGGCAGCACGCTCACCTGGGGCGAGGTCGTCGACGGGGTTGCCGCACGCGCCGCGTACCTGCGCTACCACCTCACCCCCGGCGAGCCCCCGCACGTCGGCGTGCTCTTCGACAACATCCCCGAGTTCCCCATGTGGCTCTGCGCCGCCGCGATGGTGGAGGCGGTCGTCGTCGGCATCAACCCGACCCGCCGGGGCGCCGAGCTGGCCCGTGACGTCACCCATACCGACTGCCAGATGATCGTGACCGAGGGCCGGCACGTGCACCTGCTCGACGGGCTCGACCTGGGCGGCGCGGGAAACCACGTCCTCGATGTCGACACCCAGCTCTACCGCGATGCACTCGGACCGTTCGAGGGCACGGGACTCCCCGACGAGCCGGTCGACCCGGCTGCGCTGTATCTGCTGCTCTTCACCTCGGGGACGAGCGGCGCGCCGAAGGCCTGCATCATGTCGCAGGCGCGGCTGCTCGGCTCGAGCGAGCTCCTCACCGAGATGCTCGGTCTGGGCCCCGCCGATGTGATGTACCAGGTGATGCCGCTGTTCCACTCGAACGCGATCATCACCACGTTCGCGCCCTGGGTGATCTCCGGTGCGGCCGCGGTGCTGCGTCGCCGCTTCTCGGCCTCCGGGTTCCTCCCCGACGTCCGCGAGCACGGCGTCACGTACTTCAACTACGTCGGCAAGCCGCTCTCGTACATCCTCACGACGCCCGAGCATCCCGACGACGCCGACAACACCCTGAAGTTCGTGTTCGGCAACGAGGCCGCCGACCTCGACATCGAGCGGTTCTCGAAGCGCTTCGGAGTCCCGGTCATCGACGGGTACGGCTCCACCGAAGGCGGCGCGAACATCAGCCGAACGCCCGACATGCCGAAGGGCGCGCTCGGGATGGGCGGCGACGGCATCGCGATCGTGGATCCCGAGACCGGTGAGGAGTGCGTCCGCGCCGAGTTCGACGAGCACGGGCACCTCCTCAACGCCGAGGCGGCGATCGGCGAGATCGTGAACAAGGGCGGTGCGTCGCTCTTCGAGGGCTACTACAAGAACGAGGAGGCGAACGCGGCGCGGGTGCGCAACGGCTGGTACTGGACGGGCGATCTCGGGTACCGGGACGAGGCCGACTACTTCTACTTCGCCGGACGCGACTTCGAGTGGCTGCGCGTCGACGGGGAGAACTTCTCGGCCGCGCCGGTCGAGCGCATCCTGGCCCGCCACCCCGACGTCGTGCTCGCGGCCGTGTACGCCGTCCCCGACGAGGAGGTCGGGGACCAGGTGATGGCCGCGATCGAGCTCCGCCCCGGCGCCATCTTCGACCCCGAGGACTTCGACGAGTTCCTCACCGAGCAGTCCGACCTCGGAACGAAGTGGTCGCCCCGCTACGTGCGCATCGCGGCCGAGATGCCCAAGACGGAGACGCAGAAGGTCCTCAAGCGCGCGCTGCGCCGTGAGCACTGGATGGTCGACGACGAGGTGTACTGGCGCGAGTCCAAGGGTGCGCCGCTCCGGGTCATGACCGACGCCGACCGCAGCGACCTGCACGCCCGCTTCGCAGCGCGAGACCGGACCGCCCAGCTCGAGCGGCTCTGACGACGAGCGGCCGGTCAGAGGTTGTCGAGCACCTCGGCCGCGAGCGCCTCGAGCGCGTCGACCGTCGCCCGCTTCGTGTCGAGCGCGTTCATCTGGACGACGAAGAGCCGGCCACCCTGCACGACGGTGATCGTGGGCGGCACGACACGGAGGTCGTAGAAGGCGATGTCGGCGCCGGTCAGCCCGGCGACCTCCACCGCGCTCGGCTCGGCAGAGTTCTCGGCGATGTCCTGCTTCGCCCGGCCCCGGTAGCGCTCGACGCTGACGAGGACGACCGTGCGCTCGTCCTCGTCGGCGACCGCGCCGTCGACGAACCACCGGCAGATGTGGCGGCCCGCTCGCGTCGAGGGCGACGCGTCGCCACCGACGGTGTCGCCGATCACGTCAGAGTCGAGCACGGCACAGGGGTTGACCCCCTTGGCCGGGGTCGTCTGGGTCCGGGTGGCGGTGGGCGCGGACGCTCCGACCCGACCCGTCGGCACGAGGAGTCCGACAGCGATCGCGGCCGCGACGGCGGCCGACCGGAGCGCGCTCGACTGCATCTCTCCCTCTCCATCGTGCGGGTCGGTACCGGCGGGCTGCCAGTGTCGTGCGCCGTTCGGGGCGCTGTCGACCCGGGCGGGACCGGGCCGTTAGCGTCGGCACGGTGATCGATCTCCGCGAGCGCGTCGCCGTCGTCACCGGTTCCGGACGTGGCATCGGTCGGGCCGAGGCCCTCCGACTCGCCACCTACGGCGCCAAGGTGGTCGTCAACGACCGCGGGGTCGCGACCGACGGCAGCGAGACCGGCGAGACCCCTGCCGACGAGGTGGTCGCCGAGATCCGCGCTGCGGGTGGCGAGGCCGTCGCCGACCGCTCCGACATCTCCTCGATCGAGGGCGGCGAGGCCGTCGTCAGCCGGGCGGTCGAGGAATGGGGCCGCGTCGACATCGTCGTGAACAACGCGGGGTTCGGGCGGCCGCGGATGGCGTTCAACCTCACGCCCGCCGAGTGGGACGACGTGATCCGCGTCCACCTCCGCGGCACGTTCGCGGTGTCCGGTCCCGCCTGTCGCTGGTGGCGCGCCGAGCACAAGGCCGGTCGCGGCGGCTACGGCCGGATCATCAACACGTCGACCGGCCTCCTGCTCCACGGCGGCGCGGGGCAGTCCAACTACGTCGCCGCGAAAGCCGGCGCGCTCGCGTTCACCGAGGCGCTCGCGACCGAGATGGCGCCCTACGGGGTGACCGCGAACTGCATCATGCCGTCGGCGGCGACCCGTCTCGCGAACATCGGCTGGCGCATGGGCCGCTCGGCCGCTGACGCCGACCCCGCCTTCGACCCCACCGACCCGACCCATGTCGCCGAGATGGTCGCGTACCTCGCGTCGCCGGAGTCCGGCTGGGTGTCGGGGCAGTGCTTCCAGGTGCGCGGCGGGGTCGTCGAGCACATCCAGACCTTCGTGGTGGACCACGTGGCCGAGCGCACCGATCGCGGCTGGACCGCGCCGGACCTCGCCGCCGAGGTCCCCCGCATGTTCGGCGCGGGCGCCCGCCCGTCGGACCCGCCACCGAAGGAGTGGCAGGACCAGTACCGCCAGAAGGGCACCTCCTCCACCTCTTCTCCTTGATGCGTCCCTCACCCGCCTATGGCGGGGTGAGGGACGCACGTCCGAGAATGCTGGGGTTGCACCCGACCGCCACCCAGGAGACCGCCATGGAGCTCGAGCGACTGCACGCCGCCCTCGAAGGCGCCCGCGACGCGATCAACGTGCGCCGGGTCTACGGCGAACCCATCGAGCGCGACGGCGTCCTCGTCATCCCGGCCGCGTCGGTCCGCGGCGGTGGTGGCGGCGGCGGCGGGGGCGGCACCGGCGAGTCGGGTGAGGTCGGCGAAGGGCAGGGATTCGGGTTCGGCATGGAAGCACGACCCGCGGGCGCGTTCGTGATCGACAACGGCGACGTCCGGTGGGAGCCGGCCGTCGACCGACCACGGGAGATCGTCACCTACTCCGTCGCCGGCGCGATCGCGCTCTTCGCGCTGCGGGCGCTGCTCCGGCCGCGGCGCAAGCGCCGATGAGCGTCGGGGACCAGCGCGTCTTCGACGCCGACTCCCACTTCATGGAGCCGCCCGACCTCTGGGCCGAGCACATCGATCCGCTGTTCGCGGGCCGCGAGCCGGTCGGCTCGACCGACCGCGGCGCGACGGTCGTGGACGGCGATCGCCGGGTCCCGACGGTGCGCTGGCGCAGTCGTGCCGGTGGGCTCGCCACGCTCAACGAGGAGTGGGCCACCACCTACCGCCGCTACGACGAGCGGCACTGGGACCCCGACGCCTACGTCCTCGCGATGGACGACCAGGGCATCGACCGCATGGCGCTCTACCCCAGCCGGGGGCTCATGCAGGTCGCGGCCTGGGGCCTCGACCCGCACCTCACCGCGGGCATCGTGCGCGCGTACAACACCTGGGCCTCGAAGTTCGTCTCGCACGTCCCGGACCGCCTCTCCGCGGTCGGGCAGCTCGCGCTCAACGACGTCGACGCCGCGATCGTCGAGGCCCGCCGGTGCGTCGACGAGCTCGGCGTGCGCGCGTTCTTCGTCCTACCCGAACCGCCACTCCCGGGCGTCACCCTCGAACGCACCTACTACGACCCGCTCTGGGCGACCCTCGCAGAGCTCGGCACGCCCCTCGCGCTCCACAACGTCGCCGGCACCGGGCTCGGCCAGATCGGCGCCGACCGTTTCGGCCAGTGGGCGCTGCCACGCATCGCCGCCGCGTTCCCGCTCGAGGCCCAGCTCACGCTCTTCTCGTTCCTCGTCGGCGGGATCTGCGACCGCCATCCCGACCTGCGCGTCGTCGTGCTCGAGGCCGGTGCGGGTTGGGTGCCGTTCTGGCTGTGGTGGCTCGACGAGCTCTACGAGCGTTATGAGGGCCTGGACTGCGACTCGCTGTCCGCGACCCCGGGTGAGCTGTTCCGGCGCCAGTGCTTCGTGTCGGCCGAGATCGAGGAGCCGAACCTGCGTCAGGTCGTCGACGCGCTGGGCGTCGACTGCATCGTCACCGCGTCGGACTTCCCGCACCCCGAGGGATCGTTCCCCGACGGGGTCCGCGACTTCGTCGCGCGCGACGACCTGTCCGACGCGGAGAAGCAGGCGATCCTGTGGGACAACCCGCACCGGCTCTACGAAGGGGGGTCGCCGTGATCGGCATCGCCGTCACGACTGAGCTCGCCGTCCCGCCGACGAGGTGTTCGCCTACCTGGCCGACTACGAGCACCGACCGGAGTGGCAACGCGGTCACCGCGACCGGTCGAGCGACACCGAGACGGTGAGAAGCGGGGGCGTCAGCCGAACAGGACCGGGAGCTGCGGCGGCGCGCGGAACGCAAGGCCGCTGATTCGCACGTTCTCGGCCTCCGGGTCGAGCCGCAGGTCCGGGAGCCGGTCCAGCACCGCGTTGATGGCGACGGTCGTCTCCATCCGCGCCAGGTGGATACCGAGACACATGTGGACGCCGAACGCGAAGCCCATGTGCTGCTGGGGCTCCCGGAAGATGTCGAACTCGTCGGGCCGGTCCCAGCGCGCCGGGTCGCGGTTGGCCGCACCCATCTCGACCGCGACGGGCGATCCGGCAGGGATCAGCACGCCCTCGATCTCGACGTCTCGCGTCGCGGTGCGTCCGATGCCGGTGAGCGGTGGCTCCCACCGGATGCCCTCCTCGATGGTCTGGGGCATGAGGTCGCGATCCGCGCGCAGCGCCTCGAGCTGTTCGGGATGCGAGAGCAACCCGAACATCAGGTTGCTCGCGGACCGGTAGGTGGTCTCGGCGCCGGCCGGGAGCAGCAGGCGAAGGAAGGCGATGATCTCCTCGTCGTCGAGCCGCTGCCCGTCGAGCTCGGCGCAGGTGAGCACGCTGATCATGTCCTGGCCCTGGCCGTCACCGGCCCGACGTTCGGCGATGAGACGCGAGAAGTAGTCGTGGAGCCACACCGACGCCTCGAGCCCGGTCTCGATGTCGCTGATGATCGTGATCAGCTCGACTGCCTTGCGGTGGAACTCGTCGAGGTCGCCGGCCGGGAGGCCGAGCATCCCCGCGATGACAGTGACCGGGAACGGGAAGAACAGCTCCCTGACGAGATCGGCGCTCCCCCGCTCGGCGAACCGGTCGATGAGTCCGTTGACGACGGGAACGACGAGGTCGGTCTCCCACCGGTCCATCGCCTTGCGGGTGAACGCCTGCTGCAGCAACGAGCGGTACCGGTGGTGCTCGGGCTCGTCCATCTCGAGGATCGAGTGACCCATGAGCACGCCGATCGTGTCGGCGTACCCCGCCGACGAGAACGTCGCGCCGTCCTTGAGCGCTTGCTGCACCGCGTCGAACGACAGCAGCGCGTACGGCGTGGGCCTGTCGCCGGCGATCGCGTCTCCGAACACGTCCTCGATCCCGAAGCGGTGGGCGAAGCTCCCGACGTGCACGGGGCACTCGGCCCGCATCTCGTGGAAGACGGGGTGGATGTCGTCGACCTGGCCGACGCCGGCGGCCGCGTCGAAGGCGGCGAACGGGTCGCGCTCGTCGGGAGTGGTGTCCGTCACGTCGCTCATGGCCCCAGCCTGCCTCGCCGTTGCCGGTGTGGCAACCTTCGCTCTCATGTCCGAGACGACTCCGAGGCCCAGATGACGCGCTTCCCCCACCTTCGGTATCCGAAGCTGTTCGAACCGCTGCGCGTCGGGCCGCTCGAGCTGCGCAACCGGGTGGTCTTCGGCGCGCACTTCACCATGTTCACCGAGCCCAACCCGGTGTGGGGCGAACCCGGCTTCTACGGCCGGCGCTACGGCCGCTACCTGGCCGACCGGGCCCGAGGCGGCGTCGCGGTGGTGATCGCCGGGGAGACGGCGGTGTCCCCGAACACCGCGTACAAGATGCCGAACAACGCCAACGGGTGGGACCCGGGCTGCATCCCCCACTACGAGCAGCTGACGTCCCAGGTCCACGAGCACGACGCCCTCGCCTTCGTCCAGCTCACGCACTCCGGGGCGATGATGCTGGGCAACTGGTCGAAGGAGGTCGCCGTCGCGCCGTCGGTCTCCCCTGACCACATGGAGGCGCCCAGGGCGATGGACGCCCGCGACATCGCCGAGTCGATCGAGTACCACGTGCGGTGCGCGCAGCACGCCGTCGCCGGCGGCTTCGACGGGATCGAGATCCAGAGCGCCCACGGGTACCTGCTCCACCAGTTCCTCACGCCGAAGTACAACTACCGGACCGACGCCTACGGCGGCTCGATCGAGAACCGCATGCGCTTCGGCGTCGAAGTCGTGTCGGCAGTGCGTGACGCCGTCGGCGACCAGGTCGCGGTCGGGTTGCGCCTCGCGGGCGACGACGAGCAGACCCACGGCCCCGGGCTCACCGCCGACGACTGCGCCGAGATCGCCGCCCGCTACGAGGAGCTCGGACTCGTCGACTTCCTCAACGTGAGCGTGGGCATCGGCGGCATCGGGATGGTGCGCACCAACTACACCCCGCACGCGTTCGGCGTGTACGCCGCGCACGCGATCAAGAAGGCGGTGCGCGACACGCCGGTCTTCGCCGTGCACCGGATCCTCACGCCCGAGGAGGCCGAGCAGATCCTCGGGAACCACGAGGCCGACGGCATCACGCTCGTGCGGGCCCTCATCGCCGACCCGGAGTGGGTGAACAAGGCGCGCGAGGACCGCGACGACGAGATCCGTCGGTGTACCGGCATCAACCAGTCCTGCTACGGCAACCTGCTCCAGTCGATGCCGATCAACTGCGTGCAGAACCCCGCGGTCGGCCGCGAGGACGACCTCGGCCTCGGCACCATGGAACCCGCCGCCACGAAGAAGAAGGTGGTGGTGGTCGGTGGTGGTCCCGGCGGCATGGAGGCGGCATCGACCGCGGCTGCGCGCGGCCACGACGTCACGCTCCTGGAGAAGGAGGACGAGCTCGGCGGCAACCTGCGGTGGGCCGCGCAGCTCCCCGGTCGCGAGGAGATCTGGGAGATCGCCCGTTGGCGCATCGGTGAGTGCGAGCGCCAGGGCGTCGACGTGCACCTCGGGGTCGAGGCGACCGTCGACTCGGTGCTCGCGCTCGGCCCCGACGCGGTGATCGTGGCGACGGGCGGCCACGCGACGAAGGTCGGGCGGGCCGCGTACCACCCGATGCCGGTGCCGGGCTCGGAGGCCGACTGGGTGCTCGACCACGTCGAGGCGCTCAAGGCGCACCTCGCCTCGCCGGGAGGGTTGGGGTCTCGGGTCGTGCTGCTCGATGCGGTGGGCCATGCGCAGGCGATCGGTCTCGGCGAGCTGCTCGCCACCGCGGGCGCCGAGGCGATCTGCGTGACACCGCTCCCGATGCCGATGGCGCTCGACGGGGAGTCGGCGTCGGCGATCCTGCCCCGGGCGGTGCAGGCCGGGATGCAGTGGCGCCCGAACACCGTGCTCGGGTTCATCGGCGACCACGAGGTCACGCTCTTCGACGTGCTGTCGCATCGGACCGAGACGATCACCGACGTCGACACCGTCGTGATCCGGACCCACGGACTGCCCAACGACGACCTCACCGCCGCGCTCGACGGAAAGGTCCCCGAGGTGGTCGCGATCGGCGACGCGGTCGCGGTGCGCCTCGTCGACCGCGCTGTCTACGACGGCCACGTCGCCGCACGGGCGCTGTAGCTCGTCGCCCCGAGCGCGTCAGGCCGCCGCCGTTTCGGGTGGCGCTCTGCCGTCGCGGCCCTCTGGAACACGCAGGTCCCAGCTCCCGTCGTCGGCGACGACGATCTCGCAGCCCTCGTCGTGCACCAGGTGGTGGTGCCGGGAGCAGACGTTCCCGAGCTCGTGGTAGGTGGTGCGGCCGGTACGAGCGAACGCCTCGGTGTGATGTCGGTGCAGGTTCGTGGCGCAGTCGCACCCGCGGACCTTGCAGCGCTGGTCGCGCTCGGCGATCGCGATCTTCAGCGGCATCGGCACGTGCGGGGTACTCGACACCACCGTCTGGACGTCGACACCGTCGGTGACGACGAGTTGGAGCAGCCCGTGGGAGAGGACCTCGCGGGCGTGGGAGACGGGCACCGGACCGACACTGGGGATCTCGCAGGTCTCGCCCGGCTCGGTGTGGCCGCGCCGCTCCGACGTGGGATCGACTGCCGCGCCCGCCGACACGAGCGCGGCCTGGGCGATCGAAAGGTTCCCGTCGAGGAGGCGCTCCCGCGTCGCGGGAAGGGTCTGGACCCGCCTCGCCGTGGCGAGGGCCTCGCGGGCGACGCCTTCGGAGCAGCCGGACGTCTCCGCCAGCCACTGCTCCGGTGACGCGGCGCGTCCACCGCGCCCGGCCTGCGTCTCGTCGGCGCGGCTCGCCAGCGCGGCCTTGGCGGTGGCCGCCAGCTTCTCGATCCGGGCCGCCATGGCGGTCAGCCGGAACGCGTCGGAGCCGGCCAGGCGAGCGGGTTCCAGCCCGGCCACCACTCCCGCGAGACCCTCGGCGATACGATCGAGTACGAACACATGTTCGATGCTCGCACATGGGGTGTGACAGCCACCCCCGGGGAGTGGGGTCAGTTCGATGTCGTCTCGGCGAGCATCGTGCAGGCCCCGCCGTCCGTCCCGACGACTCGGAAACCCAGGGACTCGTAGAGATGGCGAGCTGGGTTCTCCGGCTCGACGCTCAGGCTGATCTGCGCGCAGTCGTTCATGGCGGCAGCGTGCAACAGCTCACGGAGCAGACCACGACCGACTCCACGTTGCCTGCGGCCACTGACGACCGCGATCGACAGCTCGGGAATCGAGGGTGCGACGAATCCGAACCCTCGATCGGAGTCTGTGAAGTGGCGGTACCACGCTGCACCGATCGGGTCGGAGCCGTCGAGCGCGATGATCCCGTGGTCACCGATCCTTGGCCATCCAATGACGTAGCGGGCGAAGAAGGGGTTGGCGAGCACGCCGTCGACGGATGGGATCGCGTTCGGTTGCCACGCGGCCGCCTCTGACAGCATCTCGGTCAGGAACCGAGCGTCCTCGGCGCCGGCCTGCCGGTACGCGATCCTCGGACTCACGACTCGTCCAGCCGTTCACCCCCGACCGAGCTCGTGCTCGGCGCGCACGAAGATCAGCGCGGTCGCGCCCGTCAGCAACCCCGACGAGAGGAGCGCCGAGATGCCCTCCGCCCGGCCGACGTCGGCGTCCAACGCACCGGCGATGCCCGGGGCGATGATCTGCCAGACGCCGTAGAGCGCGGCCGCCGCGGCGAGCGCGAACGCGAGCGCGGCGACCGCCTTCACCGACTGCAGGTAGGTGCGGTTGACGGTCACGGCCCCCCCGGCGCCGCGTGCCGTGACGATCTCGATCCGCCGCCGACGGTGGTACATGAACACGGCGCCGGCCGCGAGCGCAGCGAGGCCGCTCGCCACCGCGGTGTCGTAGTTCGCGTCGTTCTCGGCACTGAAGGTGTAGGTCGGGAAGTCGAACCCGAGGCTCAGGATCGAGCCGCCCGGGCCACCGCTCTCGCCGGAGATGATCTCCTCGTTGAACACACGCTCCTGGACCTGCACTCGCGCTTCGTGGTCGACGATCAGGTCCGTGAGCGCGCTCACCGCGACGAAGGCCGCGAACAGCGCGACGAACAACGTCACGAGCGAGATCGTCCCGACGTACCGGGCGGCGCCGTCGTCGCCCGCGCCCGTCTCGCGCCGGCGGACCAGGAGGATCGCGAACACGCCGATCAGGAGGGCGAGCGGGACGAAGAGCCCGAGGTCGTCGGGCAGCGATCCGGTCGGGAACGTGAACGGGAACATGGCGCCTCCTCGGGTCACCGGTGAGTCTGAACCCTCCCGGCGACCCCGGCAACCGGCGGCGCCGAGCCCCCTGAACCCACTGTTTCCGGTCCTGCGTCTCTCACCCCGCCATAGGCGGGTGAGAGACGCATCAAGGGCAGGGTCGGGTCAGGCGGGGGCGCCGCCGGCGACGAGGATCGACTGGCCGCTCACGAAGCTCGCCAGGTCGCTCGCGAGGAAGAGGATGACGTTCGCGGTCTCCTCGGCGGCCTGCAGTCGCCCCAGAGGGATGCGGGCCGCCGCCCACTCCTCGAGCGACCGCCCTCCGCCGGTGGCCCCGCGGACGAGTCCCGGGTTCCCGGCGCTCCCGGGGTCGACGCCCATCGGGCACACCGCGTTCACCCGGATCCCGTCGGGTCCGAGCTCCCGGGCCAACCCCTCGGTCATCCGCCCCAGCGCGGCCCGCGCCGACGAGAACGCCACCGACCCGGGCTCGGCCACCAACGCGGCCGACGACGACAGGTTCACGATCGCACCGCCGCTCCCCTGCTCCCTCATGGCCCGACCGCACGCGCGCGCGCCGAAGAACGCCGCGGTCACGTTCGCGTCGAGTGCAGCGGCCCACGCTTCCGGCGCGAGGTCGAGCAGCGCACCGCTGCCCAGCATCGGTCCGGTGCCACCCGACAGGTTGCAGCCGATGTCGATGCGCCCGAGCTCGGCGACCGTCGTTGCGACCGATGCGTCGACGGCACCGCCGTCGGCGAGGTCGACGGGCAGCACCAGCGCGCGTCGCCCCTCGGCCCGGACGTCGACCGCGGTCGCTTCGAGCGCGGCCTGGCGCACCCGGAACGACTGCTCGGTTCCCGCGCGGTCGTCGACGATGTCGACGCACGCGACGTCGGCACCGGCTCGCGCCAGCGCGATGGCCGTCGCCCGCCCGATCCCGGGTGGACGGGCGGCGCCCGCGACCCAGGCGACCTTGCCGGTGAGGTCGATCACGGTTCGCCGAGCTGCTCGAACAGGTCGTCGAGCAACCCCGTCTCGACCTCACGGGTCTGGCCGCCGACCTCGAGGAAGCGCCGCATGCGGGCGCGGGCGACCGGGTCGGCGAGCGACGCACGGAACCCCGTCGCCTCGGCCGCGAACCCTTCGGTCGGGTCGCCGTGCGCCAGCCCGACCGCGTCCTTCGCCGCAGCCACGGCCACCGGTGGCATCGCGGCGATACGGGCGGCCAGTGCCCGTACCTCGGCCTCGATCCGGTCGTCGGCGATCACCCGGTTCACGTACCCGATCGCGGCCGCCTCGGTCCCGGTCACGTCACCGCACCCGAGCACGATCTCGAGGGCTCGTGCCCGGCCCACCAACCGGGTCAGCCGCTGCGTGCCTCCCGCACCCGGGATGATGCCGAGCCCCACCTCGGGCTGCGCGAAGCGTGCCGACGGGCCGGCGAACCGCATGTCGCACGACAGCGCGATCTCCGAGCCCCCGCCCCGCGCGATCCCGCGCACCAGCGCGATCGACACCTTCCCAGGGGGTGACAGCGCGTCGAGGAGCGAGTTCACCGCTGCGGGCTCGCCGTCGGTCCCCTGGCTGCCCGGCTCCATGGCGAGGATCATCCCGACGTCGGCGTGCGCGATGAAGAAGTCGGGATCGGCGCTCGCGAGCACGAGCACCCGCGACGCCTCATCCGAACCGAATCCCGTGATCAGACCGATGAGATCCTTCGTGAACGCGTCGTCCCAGAGGTTGATCGGCGGGTGGTCGATCACCGCCCAGGCGACGCCGTCGGTCACGTCGACCGCGATGTGCTGGAGCTGCCCATAGGCCATGCGGTTCCGTCCTCGCTCGAACTGTCGCTCAGTCGGGCATCGGGGGGTCCCACTGGACCCCGTTGATGTGGCTGCCGCCGTCGGCGAACATCGTCATCCCGGTGATGTAGTCGCTGTCCTCCGACGCGAGGAACAGCGCGACCCCGCCGATGTCGTGCTCGGGGTCGCCCATCCGGCCGATCGGGTTCTCCTCGAGCATCTCCTTGGCGTTCTCGGGGGCCGCCTCGGCGAAGGCCACGTACGCGGGCGACGCCGCGGCCGGCGCGATGCAGTTGACCAGGATGTTGTGCTTCGCCCACTCCCGGGCGGCGGTGCGGGTGATCGCCTGGATGCCGAGCTTCGCGGCGTTGTAGTCGACCGAGTACTGGTGGGCGTTGATCCCGTTGAGCGACACGAAGTTGATGACCCGCCCCCAGCCCTTCGCCAACATGTGCGGGAACACCGCCTGCATCGCACGGAAGGTGTGCAGCGGGCCGCCCTCGAACGCGAGCTGAAGGTCCTCGGGAGGCTTGCGCTCGAACCGGTCGAACCCGGCGGCGACGTAGGCGTTGTTCACGAGGATGTCTGCGCCGCCGAGGTCGCGCACAGCCACCTCGACCATCGCCGTGATCTGGTCGGCGTCCAGCACGTCGGTGGGCACGAACGTCGCGGTCCCACCCAGCTCGTCGACGATCTCCCGTTCGACGGCCGCACCCGTCTCGGGGTTCACCTCGGCCACCAGCACCTTCGCGCCTTCGCGGGCGAACCGGCGGGCGATGCCCCGCCCGATCCCCTGCCCGGCACCCGTGACGATCGCCACCCGCCCGTCGAGTCGTCCCACGCCGCGCTCCCTGTCCTGGGCCCGGTGCCGAAGCGCCCGGTGCCGCAGCGGAGGGTACCTGAGTGCCCGGCGACGCTTCAGCGGTGGACTTCGACGGCCGATACGGACCCGATGGCGCTCGTCGACGCGCGGGCCGATTCGAGCGGACGCGTCCGGCCCCTGGGGCATGTCCGCCGTCGCGTCACGTCGGGTTCGGCGCGCTGGGCGGTGGCGTCGCAGTCGCTGATCCTCCTCCCCTTCCTCGGGCTCTTCGTCTTCCTGCTCGTCCAGGACCTCGAGCTGCCGTACTCCACCGGCCTGGTCGCGCTACTGGGCGTGTTCGCCATCACCCGGCTCGTTGCCGTGTGGAACCTGGCGTTCGTGTCTAGCAAGTGACGCTCCGACATCGATTCGGACCACGAGCGTCACGTGGTCGGGGCAGGAGGCCTCGCCCAGGTGCCCGGTACGCTCCGGTGCATGACCGATCAACCCTCGGGGAGCGGCGACGTGCTGCACCGCGTCGAGCACGGTGTCTCCTGGATCACGCTGAACCGCCCCGACTCCGGGAACGCGCTCACACCCGACCAGCGCAACGCGATCATCGAGCACCTCGACGACGCGAGCGGCGATCTCGCCGTGCGGGCCGTCGTGCTCACGGCGAGCGGCGAGAAGGCGTTCTGCACCGGCGCCGACCTGCGGATCGATCGGCCCGACCGGTACCCGTTGCCCGAAGGCGCCCCCGAGCGTCCGGCCGGAGCCGTGGCCCGCACCTGCGTCGGCGCCCAGCGGTTGATCGCCGCGATCCAGGACTGCGAGAAGCCGGTCCTCGCGGCCGTGAACGGCACGGCAGCCGGCATCGGCGCGCACATCGCCTTCGCGTCCGACCTCGTGCTCGCCGCCGACACCGCCCGCTTCATCGAGGTGTTCGTGCGTCGAGGGATCATCCCTGACGGCGGCGGCGCGTACCTGCTCACCCGGCTCGTCGGCCCGCAGAAGGCCAAGGAGCTGATCTTCTTCGGCGACGACCTCCCCGCCGCCGACGCCGCGGCGATGGGACTGGTGAACCGGGTCGTCCCCGCCGCCGAGCTGGCCGACACGGCGCGCGCCTGGGCCGAGCGGCTCGCGTCGGGCCCGACGCCGGCGATCGGTCTCTCGAAGTGGCTGGTGAACCGGGCGATGGACTCGGACCGGGTGACTGCATTTGGCGACGAGCGCATGGCCCAGGAGATCGCCATGGCGAGCGCCGATGCCGCCGAGGGCCTCGCATCGTTCGCGGAGCGCCGCACCGCGGAGTTCACGGGCTGGTGAGTGCCCCCAACTCCGCGCCGACCGAACCGGTCCTCGCCGCGATCGACGCGCACTACGACGCGGAGATCGCCGCGCTCTGCGACTTGGTGCGCATCCCGTCGATCAGCGCCGACCCCGACCACGCCGGCGATGTGCAGGCCAGCGCCGACGCGGTTGCCACCTACCTCGAGGATGCGGGGTTCGAGCACCTGCGCCAGTCCACCGCGGGCGGTGCGCCGCCGTGCGTCATCGGCGACTGGCTCCACGCGGGCGACGATGCCCCCACGCTCCTCCTCTACGCGCACCACGACGTACAGCCCCCGGGGTACGTCGAGCGGTGGACGTCGGACCCGTTCGAGCCGGTAGAGCGCGACGGACGCCTCTACGGACGCGGCAGCGCCGACGACAAGGCCGGCGCGGTCGCGCACGGCGCCATGGTGCGGGCGTGGCTGGCCACCGAGGGCACGCTCCCCTGCAACGTGAAGGTGATGGTCGAGGGTGAGGAGGAGATCGGCTCCCCGCGTCTCGGGACGTTCCTCGCCGCCGAGGCCGACGCGCTGCGCGCCGACGCGATCGTGCTCGCCGACGCCGGGAACTGGTCGGTCGGCACGCCGGGCATCACGACGTCGTTGCGCGGCCTTGCCAGCGGAACCGTCACCGTTCGCTCGCTCGACGGACCCGTCCACTCCGGTATGGCGGGTGGCGCGGTGCCCGACGCCGCGACCGCGCTGAGCCGGATGCTCGCGACGCTGGTCGACGACCGCGGCGACATCACGATCGACGGGTTCTGGGACGACGTCGAGCCCCCGACACCTGCCCAGCGGGCCCGTCTCGACGCGATCCCCGACCACGCCGACGCCTTGCGGCGGGCGTTGGGCGTGCGCGAGGGCGTGGAGCTGGTCGGCGATCCGGCGCTCTCCGTCCACGAGCGGCTCTGGTACCGGCCATCGCTCACCATCATCGGTGTCGACACCCACCCGATCGAGGGATCGTCGAACCAGATCGTCGCGATGGCGAGCGCCCGCATCAGCATCCGCGTCGCGCCGGGCCAGGACCCGCACCGGCTCGTGGAGTGCTTGCGCGCGCACCTCGAGTCGCGCACCCCTTGGGGGCTCGAGTTCGCGTTCGAGCCGGGCGAAGCGGCACCGGCGTGGTCGTGCGAGCCCGAAGGTCACGCGTTCGACGCCGCGATCCGCGCGCTCACCGAGGGGTTCGGGAAGGCGCCAGTGGTGATGGGCGTCGGCGGGAGCATCCCGTTCGTCGGCCCGTTCGCGGCGGCATTCGGCGGCGTCCCGGCACTGCTGCTCGGCCCCGGCGACCCGGGCAGCCGCATCCACGGCGAGGACGAGAGCCTGCACCTGGGCGACTTCCGGAGCCTGATCCGCAGCGAGGCCCTGCTCCTCGCCGAGCTCGCCCGCTCCTGAACCCCTACTCGGGGATCTCCTCCCACCACTGGCACCACCACTCGTCACCCACGAGGATGCGGATCTCGGGGTGCCAGCAGTAGGAGATCTCCGCGGTGTTCTCGAGGTAGTAGCGGCAGTTGACGCACTTCTCGTCGCCTGACGGGCGGCCCTTCAGGACGGCTCGCTCGGAGAAGTGGCGCAGCTCCATCGCCAGCTTCTCGTCGATCTCCTTGGGCTCGGGTTCGGGGATCACGTAGTCATCAGCCATACCCAGACGGTACCCAGTCCGACCGGGGACGACTCCAATCCGCCGTGCATCTCTTGGCGTCAGGAGCCCGTCGTCAGAGCGGGTTCCTGACGCCAAGACGCTCTACCGGAAGTGCGGGATGACCTTCTCGCCCCAGAGGCGGATCGTCTCCATGCAGTCGGCGTGCGGGACGGTGCCCATCTGGATGAGCGCCATGATCTCGTCGGCACCGGCGTCACCGAGTCGCTCGACGTAGGCGATGGCGTCCCGCCAGTCGCCGTAGGCGTGCTCGACCACGTGGAACGTCGCCGTCGAGTTGGGCCGGACGGGGATCTCCATCTCGTGGAGCTTGGCGACCATCCGCTCCTTCGACGCGTCGATCGCGGCCATCTGGTCGGCGTCGTCGTCGCCGGCCGACGGCTCGGGTCCGCTCCCGTACCAGTGCGAGATCGCCTCGGCGAAGAACCGCTGCCCCCGCACCCCCACCTGGAGCGCCCGCTCGGCGTCGTCGAGCACGACCGTGGGACACAGTGCGGCGAAGTGGTCGTTCACCTCCGACGACACGAACCGCTTCCCGCTGCGCGCCGCGATCGTCTCCTGGTAGATCCGGTGCAGGTCGGCGACGTCGTCGGGACCCGCGAAGCCGAGCACCAGCGCGCCGATCCCGTACTCCGCCGCGAGCGCCACCGTGTCGCGCTTGGTGCAGGCGAGAAAGAGGGGCGGGTGGGGCATCTGGACCGGCCGGGGCAGGATCGGGTGGTCGGCCACCTGGAGCAGGTCGCCGTGCCAGTGGAACCCCTCGCCGTCCTCGCCGCGCCACATGACGCCGATCATGCGCAGCGCCTCTTCGACCTCGGCGTAGGTGCGGTCGGGGTCGACGCCCATCGCCGACATCTCCTGGAGCGTCGCCCCCCGCCCCGCGCCGAGGTCGAGGCGGCCGCCTGAGAGCACGTCGAGCATCGCGGCCCGCTCGGCGACCCGGATCGGGTGGTTGTAGTTGAACGGCATGCACACGACGCCGTGCCCGATGCGGATGCGCGACGTCTTCGCGGCCACCCAGGTGAGGAACACCTCGGGTGCGCTCATGTGCGCGTACCACTTCAGCGAGTGGTGCTCGACGGCCCAGATGCGGTCGAAGCCCATCTCCTCGGCGAAGACGGCCTGCTCGACGCAGTCGGCGATGACCTGCCGTTCGTTGGCCGGGCTGGCGTCGGCCATCTGCGCTTCGAAGATCATCGAGAACTGCATGGCGGCGACGTTACCGACCGCCACGAGGCAGGATCGTCCCCGACGGCACCGACCGGGTTCCGCGCACCATCCCTCGTATCGGCGAGAGCGTCTCGGAAGGCCGAGACGCTCGTGGGAAGGGCAGATGACGGGAACGGGGCTCCCCACGGGGACGGTGACGTTCCTGTTCACTCGCTCATGGACAACGACGCGGTCCGGCTGTTCGCGGAGCGGGCGCGAGCGGCGAAGCGGGGGTTCGTGCTCTCGGACGACAACGCGTCCGTCGTGGCCGAGATCTGTCACCGCCTCGACGGGATCCCGCTCGCCATCGAGCTCACCGCGGCGTGTCTCCAGCTCATGGCGCCGGCAGATGTCCTACATGATGGTGCTCGCGTGCAACCTCGGGGACGACTTCGAGCGCGGGCGCGTGGTGGCCGACGAGCTGATCGCCGGCGCCCGCCGACTCGGGAACCACTTCCTCATCTCGTGCAGCTTCCTCATCGATGGGCCCGGACGAGTTCGCCGCAGTCTGGGCACGCGGCGCCGAGCTCACCATCGACGAGGCCGCCGAGCTCACCGACGAGGGCCTCCGCCGGGACGTGGCAGGAGCGGCCTGATCGCCGGCGACTCGGCTCAGTCGTCGTGCGGGCGACGCCCCAGCCGCTCGCCCGACGATGGGTCCGCGGAGAGCACCGAGTCGATCTCGTCGGGCTCGATCAGCAGCGCGTGCACCGGGGTCAACGCCTCGAGCGTCGCGGTGCGATGGCCGTTGCCGAGCATCGACAGCTCGCCCACCACGTCGCCGGCCGTCACGGTGCCGACCTGCTCCCCGTCGACGAGCACTGCCGCCTCGCCTTCGACGACCACGAAGCCGAAGTTCTCGGCATCGCCCTGGTGGCACAGCTCGTCGCCGACGGCGTAGTGACGATCGGACAGGAGCTTGGCGATGTCGTCGATCTCACGCTGGGTGCAGCCGGTGAAGAAGTCGACCTGGCTGATCAGGGCGCTCTTGGCGGCGGCATCGAGCTCGTTCATCTGGGACCTCTCTCCCGAACGTGACCCCGGAACGGTAGCGGCCCGGGCCGGTCTCGGGCACGACCAGGGGCGACGTCGACCGGCCCGCTTCTAGCGGTCGGCGCGCCAGGTCTCCATCGTCTCGCGCTCGAGACGCAGCGCCTCAGCGCGAGGCAGGCCGGCCCCCACCCGGGAGAGCGCCAGCAGCGTGCGTACCGACACCGGGTCGGCCGCCCGGATCGCGTCCGCCATCTCGCGCGCCGCGGGGAGAAGCTCGTCGTGCGCCAGGACCTGGTTCACCAGCCCGATCCGCAGCGCCTCCGCCGCGTCGATGAACGCACCGGTGATCGACAGCTCGAGGGCCTTGCGTCGCCCGACGGCTTCGGGGAGCAGCACGCTCATCCCCCACGCGGGAACGAGCCCGACCTTGGCGTGCGTGTCGGCGAAGGTGGCCCGCTCGGAGGCCAGGATCAGGTGGCACGACAGCGCGACCTCGAGCGCGCCGGTGACGCACACGCCGTTCACCGCGGCGATGAACGGTGTCCTGGCGTCGCGGATCGGTGCGGCCGGGTCGGTGACCGGGCCGGTGGATGCACCCCGGGGGCGTCTCGCGGCCTCTCGGATCTCGTCGAGGTCGACGCCGCCCGAGAAGGCAGGGTCGCTCCCGGTGAGGATCACCACCGCCACGTCGTCGTCGGCATCGGCGGCCGCGCACTCGTCGCGCAATCCGATGCGCATGGCCGCGGTCATCGCGTTGCGCTTCTCGGGGCGGTCGAGCGTGATCGTGCGGATGCCGTTGGCGGTCTCGACCCGGAGGTGCTCGGTCATGGACCGATCATGGCAGTCCGAGAGCATCCGGTCTGATCTACGGTGAGCGCCGTGACGCTTCGGTCGGGACGATGGTGGCGGTCGATGCCGACAACCGGCGTGGTCGTCCTGGCCGTGCTCGCTCTCGGCGCACCCGGCCTCGCCAGTGCGAGCGCCCCCTTCCGGGTCGCGGCGCAGGCGGACCACCCGCTCGGGGTCCTCACCCGGACGTTCGTCGACACGAGCCGGCCGACCCCGCGCAACGTCGACCGTCCGAAGCGCCCCGAGCGCGAGCTCGAGACGACGATCTGGTACCCGGCCACCGAGTCGCCGGACGCCTCCGGAGCCGCAGTGCCCGACGTCGGCGGTGGTCCGTACCCACTCATCCTCTTCGCCCACGGCTACAGCGCCACCCCCGGCACGTATGAGGACCTGCTGGCCCGCATCGCCTCGGCCGGATATGTCGTCGCCGCGCCGCGGTTCCCGCGGTCGAGCGGCGGCGGCCCGCACACTCCCGACGCGGGCGACGTCGTCAACCAGCCCGGCGACCTGAGCTTCCTCATCGACGAGCTGGTCGCCGCCTCGCGGGCCGAGGTTGGCCCACTCGCCGGCATGATCGAGCCCAAGGCCATCGGCGTCGCCGGCCACTCGAACGGCGGGATCACGGTCCTGGGAGCCACCGCGCACTCGTGCTGTCGTGACAAGCGGATCAAGGCCGTCGCGGTCCTGTCGGGCACGCCCGCGCCGTTCCCGGGTGGAGACTTCACGTTCGCACATCTGCCGTCGTTCCTCGCGATCCACGGCACCGCCGACGAGCTCGTCGCCTACGACGACATCGTCCGCACGTTCAACGACGCCCGCGGCCCGAAGGTGCTGCTCACCGTCGAGGGCGGCGACCACGGCGCGTCGGCGTCGGTCGACGGCCCGGCCGGACCCAGCGTGCTCGCGACGATCACCGACTTCTTCGACGGCTATCTCCGCGACGACCCGGCCGCGATCGATCGGCTCCCCGACGACGCCGAAGCGGGCATCACCTCGATCGTGGCCGCCACCGAGCCCGGCTCGAGGGACCAGATCCCGATCGCGCCCGAGCCCGAGTACGACCGCAAGGTCACGGTCACACCCCGGCGCAACCTCGAGGACGGCGACGTGGTGACCGTGCGGTGGAGCGGCTTCTCGCCCGACGGCGTGATCAACGTGCTCCAGTGCGGCCCCGACCGGTCCACGGGGTCCGCCGGCTGCGAGCTCACCACCGCCGCGATCCTCCACCCCGACCCGACCGGCGAGGGCGAGGTGCAGCTCACGATCATCGAGGGCCCGGTCGGCAACACGATCTGCGACGCCAAGCACCCGCGCTGCGTCATCATCGCCAACGACGACTCGTCGCTCCTGCCCGAGGCGATCGTCGAGGTCCCGATCCACTTCAGGAAGGCTTCCCGCTCATGAAGGCAGCGATGACGCAGGAGGGATCCGTCGAGGTCCACGACATCCCGACCCCGTCACCCGGTGACGACGAGGCCCTCATCCGCATCACCGCGTCCGGCGTGTGCCACTCCGACCTGCACATGGTCCGGGCCAGCTCGAAGAAGCCGATGCCTATCGGACACGAGGCGATCGGCATCGTGGAGGCGCTCGGACCGGGCGCCGAACGCTCCGTCGCCGTCGGCGACCGGGTGATCCTGGGCATGGGTGGGATGGGCGGCTACTGGTGCGGCGCCTGCGAGTACTGCCTGCGCGGCCTCACCCGCCATTGCGCCCAGGGCAAGCGGATCGTCGGCACCTTCGCCGAGCACATCGCGCTGTGGGCGCCGTCGCTCGTGCCCGTCCCCGAGGCCGTCGCCGACCACGACGCCCCGCTCGCCTGCGGTGGGCTCACCGCCTACGGCGCGGTGAAGAAGCTCGTGGAACACGACGTCGCGCCCGGTGGACGGGTCGCGATCGTCGGCGCCGCCGGCGGGCTCGGGCACTACGCGGTGCAGATCGCCGTGTCGCTGGGCTACGAGGTGATCGGCGTCGACGTCGGCGAGGACAAGCTCGAGTTCCTGCGGTCGCTCGGCGCCCACCGTGCGTTCGACGTGAGCGACGCCGTCGAGCAGATCAAGGCACTGGGCGGGGCGCACGCGAGCCTGGTGTTCGCCACGCGCGTCGCCGGGTTCCGTCTCGGCCTCGACGCCCTGCGACCCGCCGGCCTGTTCGTGGCCGTCGCGCTCCCCGCCCGCAGCGAAGGCACGTTCGACCTGCTCCCCATGGAGCTGTTCCTGAAGGACCCGACGATCATCTACTCGGTGGTCGGCACGGTGCAGGACATGCGCGAGGTGGTCGAGCTCGCCGCCGCGGGCAAGGTCCACACGCACGTCGCCCGCACCGGCGCCCTCTCCGAGCTGCCCGCGATCTTCGACGAGCTCGCCGCCGCGCAGTACCCCGGCCGTGCGGTCATCACCGACCTCACGGGGTAGCGCATCACCGGATCATGACGCGCGACAACGGCGGCTGAACGCAGCGTCCACCCCCCGCGTCACAAGACTTCGGGTGGCGCCGCGGTCCCGGCGTCTCCGGAGTGGGGCTGCTGGTCAGCCCCGCCGGACCGGGATCTTCTTGGCCTCGGCCCCGTCACGCCGACACCCTGACGCCACGCCGGGTGTGCGCAGGTCGGGGCGTCTGCCCGAGGGCAAGGATGCGATCCGGGGGTTCTTCGAGATGCTGCGGACCGCGTTCCCCGCCCTGAAGGTCGAGACGCCACCGCGGTGAACGGGGACGAGGTCTGGGCCCGCTCGCGCACGACCGGCACCCACCAGGGTGAGCTCATGGGCATCGCGGCGACCGACAAGAAGGTCACGGTGGTGATGTTCGATCGGATGAAGACCCACGACGGGAACACCGTCGAACACCGGGGCGCGATCGGGGTTCCAGGTCCCGGCACCTTGGTCGCGGCGCGTTGCGCTTCGAGCGATCTGCGACTAGAACTCGAAGGACACCCCACGCCCAGGAGAGATCCTCAACATGACAGCGCCGTCCGAGCAACTCGAGTACCAAGGCCAAGTCCTCCAGCAGCTCGTCGCCGGGGTGAAGGCCGACCAGTGGGACAACCCCACCCCGTGCGCCAAGTGGTCGGTGAAGGACCTCGTCGGCCACGTCGTCGGTGGCGGGACGATGTTCGCGGCGAGCTTCCGCGGCGATACGCCTCAGGAAGGCGACCCGAGCGACCTGCTCGGCGACGACCCGGCCGGCGCGGTCGCGAAGGTGTTCGCCGACTTCGCGTCGGCCGCCGACTCCGATGGCGCGATGGACCGGGACATCGTCCTTCCGTTCGCCACGCTCCCGGCGCAGGTCGCGCTCGACGTCGCGAAGTTCGATCTCCTCGTGCACGCCTGGGACCTCGCCCATTCGACGGGCCAGTCGTTCGACCCTCCGGCCGAGGTCGTCGAGAAC
>DASUAO010000027.1:0-52879 GCA_035763745.1 Acidimicrobiia bacterium | reverse complement strand
TGTTCTTCGAAGGCCTTGCGAGCGCATCATCGACCGACGCCGCCTTCATCCACAAGACACTCGTGCTCTGGGTGGTGCTCCTCGCCGTCCCACTGCTCCACGAGCGACTCGGTCTCGCACACGTCGGCGCGGTCGCGCTGCTGCTGTTCGGTCAGGCGGCGCTCACCTCCGACCTGGGATCACTGACCCTGCAGCGCGGCGAGTGGATGATCGCGGCAGCCACCGTCCTCTGGGCCGGGGAGGTCGTCGTCGCCAAGGCACTCCTCCGCCGCCTGTCGCCACTCACCGTCGGCGCCGCGCGACTCTCGATCGGCACCGTCGCGCTGTTCGCGTGGCTCACTCTCACGGGAGACCTCGGCCAGGTCCTCGACGCCGGCGCGGCGCAGTGGCTCTGGGCGCTCCTCACCGGCCTCGTCCTGACCGCCTACGTCGCGACCTGGCTCGGTGCACTGGCTCGGGCCCAGGCGATCGACGTCACCGCGGTGCTCGTCCTCGGCGCGGTCATCACCGCGGCCCTGAACGGCGTGTTCGAGGGCGCGACCCTTCCCGACCCGGTCGGGCTCGTCGCGATCACGGCTGGTGCCGCGATGGCCGGCGCGCTCGGGCTACGGAGCCGCAGTCGCGCCGGGCTCGGCGAGGTGGAGTCCCATGAGGTCCCCGCATGATCGTCGAGGGACCCACGCTGTTCACGAGGTTCGCGTACCCGCCGAACTCGTTGGGCTACTGCGGGACCGACGAGCACCACGAGCTCCTCGAGTACGGCGCGAGCGGGGTGGTCGACGGGGGGCTCCGCCGGCTCGCGCGCACCTTCGAGGGGGCATGGCCCTACCTCGAGCTGATCGCCCACGCCAACGGGATCGCGGACCCGCTCGACGCCCGAGTGGTCGAGGCGTACTGGATCGGTAACCCGCTCGCCGAACGCGTGCCGGTCGGGATGCTCGGCGACTCGGTGACGTCTCGCTTCCGCGGACTCGCCGGTCGGGACTGGTCGCGGCTCGCCGAGAGCGTCGACGACGCCGTCCCCACGCACGCGTACCACGTCTTCTGCATCTACCCCTGGGTGGGGCTCCTCCGGGGCTCCCGCGTCGACGAGCCCCTCCATGTCCTCGACCGCTGCCGGATCCGCTGGGGCCGCGTCGAAACGGTCCACCGGGACGGCGCCGTCGTCCGTTCGCGCCACCTCACCTGGGACGGACGAGCACTCGCGCTCGGCGCCTCCGCGCCGGAGGTCGTCACCATGGCCGAGGACGGCCTGCGCCTGGCGGACCCGATCGCGCCCGGCGACTGGGTCGCCCTCCACTGGGGCTGGGTCTGCGACCGCCTCGACCCGGCGCGGCTGCGCGCCCTGCGCCGCTTCCATGCCCGCACGCTCGACCTCGTCAACCATCGCCTGGCCCACTCGCCACCCGCGACCGTCCTCGGCTGACCTTCGGCATCGTGACGACGGACGCGCGCATCGCCGAGACCCACTCCGCGTGGGTGATCCTCCTCGGCGATCGCGCCTACAAGATCAAGAAGCCGATCGCGCTCGACTTCCTCGACTTCTCGACGCGCGAGGCCCGCGAGGCGATCGCCCACCGTGAGGTCGAGCTGAACCGTCGGCTCGCACCCGACGTCTACCTCGGGGTGGCCGACATCGTGGGGCCCGACGGCGAGGTGTGCGACCACATGGTCGTGATGCGGCGCATGCCCGACGATCGGCGCCTCGCCACACTCGTCGGCGCGGGAGCCCTCCTCGACGACGAGCTCCGCGACATCGCACGCGTCGTCGCAGCGTTCCACGAGCGCGCGGAGAGGTCGCCGGAGATCGCCGAAGCCGGCCGACCGGATGCGCTGCGGGAGAAGGTCGAGACCGACCTCGCGCAGATGCACGACTTCGCCCCGGCGGTGCTCGACCCCCACGTGCTCGACGAGGTCGCGAACCTGGTGGGCCGGTATCTCCGTGGCCGGACGCGGCTCCTCGAGACGCGCGTGGCGACCGGGATGGTACGCGACGGCCATGGCGACCTGCTGGCCGCCGACATCTTCTGCCTCCCGGACGGTCCACGGATCCTCGACTGCATCGAGTTCGACGACCGGATCCGCCACGGCGACGTGCTCGCCGACCTGGCCTTCCTGATGATGGACCTCGAGCGGCTCGATGCACCCGCGCTCGCCACCGCACTCCTCGGCTGGTACCGCGAGTTCACCGCCGAGACGCACCCGGAGACGCTGGCGCACTACTACATGGCCTGTCGCGCGCTCGTCCGCTCGAAGGTCGCCTGTATCCGGTCCGCGCAGGGCGACGACGCGTCACGCTCCGAGGCCACGCAGCTGCTCGGCCTCGCGCGCACCCACTTGCGACGCGCGCAGGTGCGCATCGTCCTGGTGGGCGGCGCACCGGGGACCGGCAAGTCGACCCTGGCCGCGGGCATCGCCGAGACGGCCCGCTGGACGGTGCTCCGATCCGATGAGGTCCGCAAGGACCTCGTGGGGATCGGGCACACGACCGGAGCAGGAGCCGACATCGGCACGGGTATCTACGACGCCGCGACCACCGACGCGACCTATCGCGAGCTCCTCGCCCGAGCCCGCGTGGCCGCGGAACTCGGCGAGTCGACGATCCTGGACGCCTCGTGGTCGAGCTCTGCGCATCGCACTGCCGCGGCACGCCTGGCTCAGGAGACCTCGAGCGACCTCGTCGAGCTGTGCTGCACGGCACCGGCCGACGTCGCCGACGCGCGGATCCGCGCCCGCGTCGAGGAAGAGGACGCGTCGGACGCGACGCCGACGGTTGCCGCGGCGATACGCACGACGTTCGACGACTGGCCGAGCGCACGTGTCATCGACACGACACCCGGTCCGGAGGTCTCGCTGTCGGCCGCGCTCGAGCATGTCGAAGGAATGCGATGATGCGCAGCGTGGACGACGAGGGACACGAGCATCGATCGACCACACCATGGCACTGCCGGAGCGCCGACGACGTGCTCGACGCGCTGGTCGTCGACAGAGGCGGCCTCGATCCCGACGAGGTGCGCGTCCGCCGGGCCCGCTTCGGGCCGAACCGCCTCCGTGCCCGGCGGGGGACGAGCGCATGGCGCGTGCTCCTCGGCCAGTTCGAGAGCCCC
Organism: Acidimicrobiia bacterium; assembly: GCA_035763745.1. Classification (GTDB taxonomy): domain Bacteria; phylum Actinomycetota; class Acidimicrobiia; order IMCC26256; family PALSA-555; genus DASUAO01. The sequence continues at coordinate 49,772 of DASUAO010000027.1, read as the reverse complement.
CTCATCTACCTGCTCGTCGGGGCACTGGCCCTCACGCTGGCGATCGAGCACTTCTCGGACTCCGTCGTCATCGGCTTGGTGCTCGCCGTGAACGCCAGCATCGGCTTCGTACAGGAGTACAAGGCGCAGACCGCAGTCGAGTCCTTGATGGAGCTGGTCTCGTCGCGGGCCCGCGTGCGCCGGCGCGCCGGCGAGGAGGTCGTCGCGGCCGAGGACGTGGTACCGGGCGACATCGTCGTCCTGCGAGAGGGCGAGGTGGTGCCGGCCGACGTGCGGCTCCTGGAGACGCAGGGGTTGCGGGTCGACGAAGCGACGCTCACGGGCGAGTCGGTCCCCTCCGACAAGGTCACCGATCCGCTCGACGAGGCGAACCTCGGACCCGCCGACCAGGACAACATGGCGTTCATGGGCACGGCGGTCACCGCCGGGGACGGGGTGGGCGTCGTCGTCGCGACGGGTCTCGCGACCCAGATCGGCGAGATCTCGGAGCAGGTCGCCGTGGGCGTCGCCCCGAAGACGCCCCTGCAGACCCGGATGGAGGGCCTCGCCCGGAGGATCACGGTCGCCATCCTCGGGGTGGCCGTCGTCGCGTTCGGCGTCGGACTGTCGTTCGGGCGCAGCGTGAGCCAGATGCTCTTGCTCTCGGTCGCGCTGGCGGTCTCGGCGGTCCCCGAGGGCCTCCCGATCGTCGTGACCGTCGCCCTGGCGATCGGCGTCCGGCGCATGGCGCGGCGCAACGTCCTGGTCCGTCATCTCCCGGCGGTCGAGACGCTGGGGAGCACCACGACGATCATGTCGGACAAGACCGGGACGCTGACCCAGAACCGGATGGCAGTCGGCAGGGTCGTCAGCGGGGGTCAGCACTTCCTGATCGACGCGGAGGCGCGCGGGGGCGGGAATCCCCGGCGCGATGGCCACGACGTCGAGGTCGAGGAGCACCCCGCGCTGTTCGACACGCTGCTCGTGGGGATGCTGTGCAACAGCGCATCGCAGGAATCCGGTGATCCGATGGAGCTGGCGCTGGTCGAGGCCGGCGAACGCGCCGGCATGCGTCGCTACCGGCTCGCACGCCGCTATCCGATGCGCGAGAAGGTCCCGTTCCGGACCGAGCGCCAGTTCATGGCGACGGTCCACGACGTCCCCGACGGCGAGGGCCCGGGACCGATGGTCCTGGTGAAGGGAGCGCCCGAGCGGGTCGCCGAGATGTGCCGGCACCAGCGCAGCGCGGACGGCGGGGTGGAGCCCGTCGACCCCGCCGGCGTTCATCGTGCCAGCGAGGAATTGGGCGCCGAGGGCTTCCGCGTCCTCGCGATGGCCGTCGGGCGAGGAGAAGAAGTCGCGAGTTCGATCCATGACGCTCCGAGTGAGCTCGTCTTCGTGGGCCTGCAGGCGCTGGTCGACCCCCCTCGCTCGAGCGCGACCGACGCCGTCGACCGTTGTCACGATGCCGGGATCCGCGTCGTGATGGTCACGGGCGACCACGCGACCACCGCGTCCGCCATCGCCCACGACGTCCACATCGATCGGCCGGCGCGCGACCCCGACGGCGGTGACCACGATCGGCCGACGGCTGCCGCATCGACGTACGTCGCGACGCCACTCGAGACCCGGACCGGCCAGGAGATCGCCGACCTCTCCGACGCCGAGCTCGACGAGGCGCTGCGCGCGGTCGGCGTGTTCGCCCGGGTGACCCCGGATCAGAAGCGCCGCATCATCGAGCGTCTGATGGGGTCGGGCGAGATCGTCGCCGTGACCGGTGACGGGGTCAACGACGCTCCCGCGCTCCACGTCGCACACCTCGGAGCGGCGATGGGCACGGGAACGGACGTCGCGAAGGAAGCCAGCGACATGGTCATCACCGACGACAACTTCGCGAGCGTCTACGCGGCCGTCGAAGAAGGACGCACCGCGTTCCGCAACATCCGGATGGCGACGTTCTTCCTGCTGACGTCGGGAGTCGGCGAGGTGCTCACGATCGTCACGGCGCTGATGCTCGACTGGCCGCTGCCGTTGCTGCCCGCCCAGATCCTCTGGCTCAACCTGGTCACCAACGGGGTCGTGGACGTCGCGCTCGCGTTCGAGCCCGGCGACGAGGCGCTCTTCCGACGCGCGCCCCGGCCGCCGCGCGAAGGGATCCTCGACCGACGCCTCGTCGAGCGCCTCGGCATCGTCGGGGTCTGGCTCGCAGTCGGAACTCTCGGGATCTTCTACTGGCACTGGGGCATCCGCGACGAGCCGTTGCTGCTCGCGCGCACGGCGGCGCTCACGACCCTCGTGCTCTTCCAGATGGTCCACGTGGTCAACTGCCGCAGCCAGGACCTGTCGGTGTTCCGCCACAACCCCTTGGCCAACAAGGTGCTGCTCGTCGGGGTGCTGGCGTCGGTCGGGATCTACGTCGGCGCGATGTACGTCCCCTGGACGCAGGAGCTGTTGAGCCTGGAGCCCATGTCACTCTCCGCGTGGATCCCCTCCGTCGCGATCGCGCTCACGGTCCTCGTCGTCAACGAGGCCCACAAGTGGCTCCGTCCGGCTCGGCGGTGACGACCGACGCCGCCACTGCCATGCCACCACTCCCGTGAGCGGGGCAGCCTCGGGTACGAGGGCGGCTGCCGACGCTCGACGGAAGCGCGCACCCTGAGGGGGACAGGGCACGCACGCTCGTGACGGCACCTCGAGCCTCAGCCGCTCTGGATGGGCATCTTGGTGGCGTGGGCCCTGGCGAGCGTGCCCGCGGCTTGCTGTCGACCGACAGCGCCCTCGGTCACCAGTCCCGATGACCGCGTGGGGATCACCGCGGTGCCCACGCGGCTACGGTCGTGGGTGAGTCGGCTGACACGCTCTCGGACCCTGGAGTCCAACCGCCTCGGATCGAGCGCGGTGATGAGCAAGTACCAGGACCAGGTTGCCGAGAGTGTCGGTGCGCTCTCGCGCTTGTTGCTCGCCGAGGAGCGTCTCGACGCCACGCTGCGGCGGGTCGCGGACCTCGCGGTGCTCACGATCTCGGGATGCGATGCCGCCGACGTCACCCTCATCCGCGAGGGGACGCCCCGCACCGAGGCCGCCACCGACACCGAGCTCGCGGTCATCGACGCCGCCCAGTACGGCCACCCCGACGGGGGCCCGTGTCTGGACGCCTACCAGCACCGGCGGGTGAACCGCATCGACTCCACTCGGACCGAGACCCGATGGCGGCCCTTCTGCGTCGCGGCCGCCGAACACGGTGTGGCCAGCGTCCTGTCGCTCCCGCTCGTCGTGCGCGACGAGTCCATCGGCGCCCTGAACCTCTACTCCCGCCAGACGCACGGCTTCAGTGACGCCGACGAACCGGTCGGCGCGCTCTTCGCGGATCAGGCCGCGTTCGCACTCGCGAACGCCCAGACTCACGAGAGCGCGGTGACCCTCTCCCAGAACCTCGCGCAGGCACTCGAGTCCCGCGCGGTCATCGACCAGGCCAAGGGCATCCTCATGGCCCGCAACGCCATGACCGCCGACGAGGCCTTCGACGAGCTGCGTCGGCGCTCCCAGCACGAGAACCGCAAGCTCCGCGCCATCGCGCAGCAGATCGTCGACGAGGCCCCATCCCCCGGATAGCCACGGGTGACGCGCCGCCGCGCGGCCCACCTCGTCGCCGTCGGAGCCGCGCGCCGAGCGGTCGCAGGCTGACGGTCATGGGCTACCCCATCACCCGCAACGTCGAGGGGATGTCCATGCGCCGCAGCGGCCTCGACGACGGTGACGATCCCGAGGAATCGGTCGATCTCCTTGCGGATCGTGTCCGTCTACTCGCGCACGAACTGGACCCAGGCGACGCCCGACGGGCCCAGCACGTCGACGAACTCGCCACGTGCGACCTCGAGGTCGACATCGCACAACGCCGTGACGACACCACCGCCGACCTCGCATCGGCGCGCGACCCCTTCGAACTCGATCAGCGCCATCGTCCGCAGATCCCCGCGCGGGTGATCAACGGTGCGCCGTCTCCTTTTCCTTGTCGGCGTCCTGCTGGAGGCGCTCCCCGAGCTCGGAGAGGGTGACGCCCACTGCCCGCAGCAGCGCCGAGCCGGCCTCTTCGGTCTCCTCCCGGATCTTGGGGTCCCGCAAGGACTCCCCGATCGCCTGCGCGGTGCCGCTGACCGCGCCGCGGACCGCCGTGACCGCGCGTTCGAGTGACTTCTGCGACTCCTCGCTGCCGGTCGCAACCTTCTCGTTCACCTTCTCGTAGTCTTCACGGAATCGCTTGCCGATGTCCGCGAACTCCTCACTGAAGGCAGCCCACGCCTGGCGCGTGGGGCTCGACGTCTTCGCTGGCTCTGCACTCATGCTGATGGATCCTCTCTGTCGGCTGGCGTGGCCTGTCGGCCGGCGTGGCCTGTCGGCCGGATGTGGCCCATGGTGGCAACTTTCCCGGATCGGACCCAGGGGCGAAGGTCACGACCCGGGTGACCGCACGCTCGGGACGCATGCCGACGGCGCGATCAGATCCCACTGGGGAACGTCTCGGGCGGCTCACCGCGGTCCCATCTGCTCGTGCGTTCGAGGGGTTCGAGCGCCCGGGTTCGGTCGAGATGGATCACGGCGTCGAACTGCTCGGCGAGGTGCGCGGTGAAGTAGTGGCTGGCACGCTCGGTCGCAGGTCGGTAGATCACGCCGATGGCCCGTTCCAGGCGAGGAGCCGCGAGCAGGTCGTGCACCGCCGGCTGCCCGGTCTCCAGCCAGGCGGCTCCGAGCTCCGCTCCGTGCAGCATGGCCTCATGACTGCCCGCGAGTGCGGGCCGCACGCGCTTGCGTTCGGCCGGCCCACCCCAGTCCGAGGCCGCGGTGACCGTGCCGTCGAACGTCGTGAGCCCCACGAGCAGGCAGTCGGACCGGTAGCGCTGTCGGGCCAATTGACCCACGTTGAGCTCCCCGCGGCGGTGCATCTCCGTGGCCCGGGCGTCACCGACATGTGAGTTGTGCTCCCACACGACGACCTTCGCGCGGGGGACCTGGCGATCGAGATGCTCGGCCAGCGCATCCAGTGTGCCGGCCATGTGGCGGTCTCGGAGGTTCCACGACGACACCTCGGCCCGGTACATCTGCTGGTAGTACTCCTCGGCGTTCCGAACGAGGCGCGCGTTCTGCTCGGCGAAGAAGTACTCGTCCTCCGCGATCCAGCCGTCTCGGCGAAGGTATCCCTCGGCCCGGCGCCGGAGCTCGATCAGCTGCGCGACGACCTCGTTCTCACATGGGAGCGAACCGCGGAACGCGAGCGCATGACCGTACGCCTGCCCCTCACCGCCCACGTGATCGAAGCACGAATAGCGATGTCGGGCCCGCGAGGCTTCGGCCGGGTCGACGCGATCGAGGTACGCCACGACTGCTTCCATCGAGGTGCGCAGGCTGTAGAGATCGAGGCCGTAGAAGCGCGCCTTCAGCGCCGGGTGCGCAAGGGCGTCGTTGCGGGCCCGGAGCCAGTCGACGAACCCGACCACGTCGCGGTTGCGCCACATCCATGCGGGGAATCGCTCGAAGTCGGCGAGCGCCGCGTCGGCACTCGCGTCGTTCGTCAGACCCAGCACATAGCGGTTGACACGGTAAGCATCCGGCCAGTCGGCCTCCACCGCGACCGCGGTGAAGCCGCACTCATCGATCAGGCGACGGGTGATGCGAGCGCGCTCCCGGTAGAACTCATGGGTGCCGTGTGAAGCCTCGCCGATCAGCACGAACCGTCGATCGCCCACCAGGTCGAGCAAGCCGTCGTAGTCGCCGCGCTCCCCCACGACCGGCCGCGCGAACTCCCCGATCGAGGTCTCGGGACCACGCGACCGCAGCCGCCCAGGTGTCGCCACCATGCGTCGATCCTCGCCTGACAGCCGTGCGACGACCAGGGACCATCGTCACCAGTACACGGCCGCGAGACCGCGGTCTCGCACCACGCGATCGTGGATTGGTGCGGCCGGGGGCGTCCCGATCAGGATCGCCACGATGATCCCCGGCACCGAACACCTCGCCGACGGCCTGGCGAGCTGGCTGGCGGATCGACGCGGCGGTGAGGCGGTCGTCGACGAGCTCGAGCGACCGTCGGTCGGGTACTCCGCGCTCACCGTCCTCTTCCGCGCCCGTCGGGGAAGCGACCGAGCGACCACCGAGCACCTCGTCCTGCGCATGGCGCCCCCGGAGGCAGGACTCTTCCCGGTCTACGACCTCGGCGTGCAGCACGCGGCGCAGGTGGCGGCCGAGGCCGGAGGAGTGCCGATCGCCGCGCCGCTCGAGCTCGAGCCCGACCCCCGGTGGCTCGGCGCACCCTTCCTGGTGATGCCCCGCGTCGACGGGCACATCGTGGGCGAGGTGGCGGCATTCGACCCCTGGGTGAGCGCGCTCGGAGCGACCGGGCAGGCCACGCTCCACACGGCCTTCGTCGATGCCCTCGGGCGCATCCATGGCGCCGCGGTCGAGCCGGCGGCGGCCGGCGGTGTACCCGCGCGCAGCGACGCAGCGGAGCTCGCCTACTGGGACGACTACCTCCGGTGGTCGTCCGACGGCGACCCCCTCCCGGCACTCACCGACGCGCTCGACTGGTGCCGGACGCACGCGCCGTCACGAGCGCCGCGGCCGCCCGTGCTCTGCTGGGGCGACGTCCGCCTCGGCAACGTCGTGTTCGGTGACGACCTCCGACTCCGCGCCGTCCTGGACTGGGACATGACGGTCATCGGGGCCCGCGAGCACGATGTCGCCTGGTACACCTCGCTCACGACGACGATCACGACACTGACGGGCCAGACCGTGGAGGGTTTCCCCGATCGGGACGACACCGTCACCGAGTACGAGGAGCGCACCGGAAGCCGGCTGCACGACCTCGACTGGTACGAGGCGTTCGCGCTCGTCCGGAGCACGGCGATCCTGCATCGCATCGGGCTGCTCGCACGTGCCAACGGTGAGGCGCCTGCGATGCCGATCGAGGACAGCCCGATCCTCGACCTCCTGCGCGACCGGACGACCGGATCGTGAGCGAGCCCGACGACGGCGGCCTGCGACCGACGACCGTCTCCGACCTGCTCGCGCGGCGGGCCGCGGACGACAGCGACGGGATCGTCGTCGACGATCTCGCCTGGACCTGGCGCGCGGTGGTGGCGGAGAGCGGGCGGTGGGCCGCGGCGCTCGACACGCTCCGACCCGCATCCGGCCCCTTCCACATCGGGGTGCTCCTCGGCAACGTCCCCGCCTACCTGTTCGCGCTGTTCGGTGCCGCCCGTATCGGGGCGGTCGTCGTCGGGGTCAACGACACGCGCCGGGGCAACGGGCTCGCCCGCGACGTCCGCCACACCCACTGCGTGGCCGTCCTCACCGACGCATCGCACGCGCCGCTCCTCGCCGGCCTCGACCTCGGCAGCACGACCGTGATCGACGTCGACGGAACCGAGTGGAGGCACTCGCTGCACACTGCACCACCGGTCGCGGCCCACACTGTTCGCCCCGAAGATCTGCTCCTCTTGCTGTTCACCTCGGGGTCGACGAGCGCGCCGAAGGCCGTGAAGATGTCGCACGGTCGTGCGGCCGGCGCCGCGACCAGGTCCACCTGGTCGACGCCCGACGACGTCTTCTACTGCGCGATGCCGTTGTTCCACGGGAACGCCCTCAACGCGATCGTGCTCCCCGCACTCGCGTCCGGCGCGACGATCGCACTCCGAGAGCGCTTCTCGGCGTCGCAGTTCATGCCCGACGTCCGCCGGTACGGTGCGACGTTCTTCAGCACGGTGGGACGTGCGCTGGCGTACATCCTCGCCACTCCCCCGACGTCGGAAGACCGCTCGCACCGGGTCAAGTACGCGCTCGCGCCCGAGTCGTCGCCACGCGACATGGAGGCGTTCGAAGCGCGCTTCGGGATCGTCTGCGTCTCGGGCTACGGGTCGAGCGAGAACGCGATCATCATGGAACCGCGCCCCGGCCTCCCGAAGGACGCGCTCGGTGTCCCGCAAGCCGGCCTCGACGCCGCCGTGGTCGACCCGGAGACGGGTGTCGAGCGGGACCGAGCGCGCTTCGATGCCGACGGGAGGCTCATCAACGGCGCCGAGGCGATCGGCGAGATCGTCGGCCGCAACGTCGTCGGCCGCTTCGAGGGCTACTACGACAACGCCGAGGCCGAGGCCGAGCGCACCCGCAACGGGTGGTACTGGTCGGGCGACCTCGGATACCAGGACGACGACGGCGTCTTCTACTTCGCGGGCCGCTCCGGGGAGTGGCTGCGGGTGGACTCGGAGAACTTCGCGACCGCACCGGTCGAGCGCATCCTCGGTCGGTTCCCCGGCGCGAGCGGCGTCGCGGTGTTCGCGGTCCCGGACGAGCGGACGGCCGACGACCAGGTCATGGTTGCGCTCGAGCTCACTGCGGGAACAACCTTCGACGCCGAGGAGTTCGGCCGGTTCCTCGCCGACCAGCCCGACCTCGGGACCAAGTGGGCTCCCCGCTACGTCCGCATCACGACGCTTCCCGTCGGTGCGACCAACAAGGTGGACAAGCGACCGCTTCGCCGGGAACGCTGGTACACCGACGATGCGATCTACTGGCGTCCGGATCCGGGCGCCGAGTACCGCCTCTTCACCGCCGAGGACCTCACCGCGCTCGAGGCCCGGTTCCACGACTCCGGGCGTGCCGACGCGATGGAGCGACCATGACCACGACCCACTACCCCGTCGACTTCTCGAAGCCCGGCACCTTCGTGCGCGACGACTACTACGGGCTGCTCGGAGCGCTGCGCGCCCGACCCGACCTCCCCGAGTACGAGCCCGGGTCGAGGCTGATCGCGCGGTACGCCGACATCCGGGAGATCAGCCGTGATCCTGCCCGCTTCTGCTCGGGCCGCGGCGTCCTGGTCAACGATCCTCTCCGCGAGGGCGGGAGCATCGAGGGCTCGATCCTGCACCTCGATCCCCCGCGACATGGCGAGTACCGCCGGCTGCTCAACCGCGAGTTCACGCCGCGGGCCGTGGGGAAGATGGAGGACCGAGTCCGGGAGCGCACCCGATCGCTGCTCGACGCGATTCCTCGCGGCGAGATCGTCGACGCCGTCGACGTCCTGGCGGCACCGCTCCCGGTGATGGTCATCGCAGACGTCCTCGGCGTTCCCGAGACCGAGCGCTCCGAGTTCCGGCGCTGGTCGGACGCGACGATCCTCGCGTCCGACGGGCGTTCCGCGCTACCCCCCGACGCGATGCAGTCGGTGATGGAGCTCCACGCGTTCCTGCAGACGCACGCCGAGCGCCAACGCGCCGATCCCGGCGACGACGTGGTGTCGCTCCTGGTCCGGTCCGAGATCGAAGGCGCGCCGCTCTCGGCGGGCGAGCTCGTGACGTTCAACCTCTCCCTGCTGGTCGCGGGCAACGAGACGACCCGCCACCTCATCTCCGGGGCCCTGCTCGCGCTGGCGGAGCACCCGGACCAGCGGGCCCGTCTCGCCGCGGAGCCCGACGCGATCCCGGGCGCGATCGAGGAGTGCCTGCGCTGGGTGACGCCCATCCAGCAGTTCGGCCGCACCGTCGTGGAGGACACCACCGTCGGTGGCGTCGACGTGCGCGCGGACGAGTTCCTGCTGATGCTCTACGCGAGCGGGAACCGCGACGAGGCCGCGTTCGGACCGACGGCCGACACGTTCGACGCGTTCCGTCCAGCCACGACCCCGAACCTCGCGTTCGGCTTCGGCGAGCACCTCTGCCTCGGCGCCGCGCTGGCGCGACTCGAAGGACGCGTGCTCCTCGAGGAGCTGCTCGATCGCGCCCCCGACTACCAGATCACGGGACCGGGCCGGCTCGCTCGCTCCAGCCTCGTACGCGGCCACGAGCACCTCCCGATTCGCCTTCCGTGAGCGAGGAGCACCGATGAAGGGCAAGATCCCGCCGGTACGTCACTCCGGGTGCCATCACTCGGCGATCTGCACCCGCGACTGGGACACGTCGATGCGGTTCTGGGTCGAGGGCATGGGGCTGGTGGAGCTCTTCGAGGGCACCATGCCCGGCGCCTGGACCACGTTGTTCGACGCGTCCGGGGACAGCCTGCGATCGGCGTTCCTCCACGACCCTGCCGTCGACGACGCGGGGATCGTCGAGCTCGTCGAGTTCCCGAGCGGGATCGACGACGGCGCGCCGGTCGAGCGGCCATCGGTCGGCTTCTTCCTGCTCTCGTTCTACGTCGACGTGGATGCCGTCCTCGCCCGGCTCGCCGACCTCGGCCTGGGCGGCACCCCCCGCCGCATCGAGGTCCCCGGCCCGACCGGGGCCGTGCGGATGGCGGTCGTGCGCGATCCGAACGGCGTGCTGGTGGAGCTGATCGGGATGCCGTAGGGACGCGGGCCCGCACGCCGGGGCGCGCTACCGGCCGTCGTGGTCGGGTGTGTCGCACCCGTGGCACTCGAGCTCGAGGGTCACGTGCTCGATGCCGAACCGCTCCGCGAGCATCACCTTGAGGGCGTCCCCTCGCTCTTGCGCCTCGTGGAGCGTCCCGGCATCCGCGAGCACGACGTGCGCCGAGAGCGCGGGGAGGTCGGAGCCGATCTCCCAGACGTGGAGATGGTGCACGGCCTCGACGTCGGGCCCCGCCGCGAGTGCGGTTTCGACCTCGTCGACGTCGAGGTGGCGCGGCGCACCCTCGAGGAGGACGTTCAGCGCATCGCGCAGCAGCCCCCACGCCGCCCAGGCCACCAGGACGCCGATCAGCACCGACATGACCGGGTCGAGCCAGTCGGCGCCGAACGCCAGCACCCCGACCCCCGCGATCATCACCCCGACGGAGCCCGCCGCGTCGGAGAGCATGTGGAGCAACGCACCGCGCAGGTTCAGGTCCCGCCCAGGCGCGCGCGCCAGCATCCACGCGCTCCCCAGGTTGACGAGGAGCCCGAGGGTCGCGACCACGAGGATCCCGATCCCCTCGACGTCGTGGGGCTCACCGATGCGGCGGGCGGCCTCGTAGAAGATCCACGCGGAGGTGACCAGGATCAGGACGCCGTTCGCGAGGCCTCCGAGCGCCTCGGCTCGCCGCAGGCCGAAGGTCCGTCGCGCCGACGCCGGACGGAGGATCAGCGACTGCGCCACCAAGGCGATCGCGAGTCCCGCGACGTCGGTCGACATGTGCGCGGCGTCGGCGAGCAGCGCGAGCGAGTCGAACACGATCCCGGCGACGACCTCCACGACGAGGAACCCGGCGTTGAGGGCCAGGGAGACCCACAGGGCGCGCCGTACGAGCGCGCCGTCGCTCGCCGCGTGCTCGCCGTGGTCGTGCATCGATTCCAGTCTCGCCGATGTGCGGCCGCATCGGGACGGAATCCTCGACTAGGAACCATCCCCATGGACGCATTCCCGGAGGACTGGCAGCGGGCGGTCGCCGTCGTGGCCCATCCCGACGACTTCGAGTACGGGCTGGCCGGCGCTGTCGCCTGGTGGACCGCGCAGGACAAGACGGTCGCGTACGTCCTCGCCACGAGCGGCGAAGCCGGCATCGGCGGCATAGCGCCCGACCGTTGTGGTCCGTGCGTGGACGTGACCGACTCGCTCGCGCAGGGGATCGCGTCGCTCGAGGAGCACCGGGCCTACATCGACGGTCTGAGCTCCGACTTCGACCCGGCGACGTTCCTCACCGACTCCGCCGCCGCTGCAGGTACGGCGGCCGGCTGCGACCACGCCGTGCTGCTCCCACGGTTCCCGGTCTGACCCGCAGGGTCAGACGTGCGCCGGTGAGATGTCCTGCTTCGCCTGGCGGAGGTCGCGCCACGTGACCATGCGACCGGCGTCCTCGTCCCACAGCTTGAGGCGCGTCGCCCGGACGCCGTCCATCAGCGTGACCATCCGGGAGGAGTGGAAGATCGCCTCCTGGTCGTGCGCGCGCTGGAGGTTGTAGTTCGGGATCTTGGCGCTCAGGTGGTGCACGTGGTGCAGCCCGATGTTGCCGGTGAAGAACTGGAGGATCTTCGGGAGCTTCAGGTAGGAGCTCCCCATCAGGGCGGCGTCCCGGTACGACCAGTCCTCGGTCCGTCGCCAGTACACGTCGTCGAACTGGTGCTGGACGTAGAAGAGCCAGATGCCGACGCCTCCGGAGAGGAAGACGAACGGCGCCTCGATCAGCAGGAAGTTCTGCCAGCCGATGAGGAGGCAGAGGCCACCGATCACACCCACGAGGGCGAGGTTGGTCCCCCAGACGCTGCGCCGGAGCCGAGGCTTGGAGATGCAGGCCCACCGCGGCTCGAGGACCATCGCGTAGATGGGACCGAGCCCGAACATCACCGCGGGGTTGCGGTAGAGGCGGTAGGCGATGCGGGTCGGCAAGGACCAGGACCGGTACTCGGCGACCGTGTACGTGGGGACGTCGCCGACGAATCGGCGATCGAGATCACCCGCCGTCGCGTGGTGCATGGCGTGCTCGTAGCGCCAACGCCCGAACGGGGTGAAGACCAGCCAGCCGAGCACCGTGCCGAGCCACGCGTTCGCTCGTCGACTCGGCAGGAACGAGCCATGCGTGCAGTCGTGGAAGAGGATGTAGGTGCGGAGCAGGAACCCCGACGCCGGGACGGCGAGCGCCAGGCTGAGGAGGTACGAGACGTCGAGCGCGAAGTACATCGCCGCCCAGAGGAGGACGAACGGCACGACCGAGGTGGCGAGCGAGATGCTCGCGCGGCCGACGTCCGCCTTGGCGTAGGGGCCTACGATCTGCTGCCAGGTCTGCTCTTGGTGCTCTTGATCCAGGTCGGCGGTCGTGTAGGAGGGATCGAAGGATGGGTCTTCGGTTGTGGAGGTCAGTGTCTTCACCCAATGAGAATGCGCACACGCGGTTTGAATGCGCGAGAACCAAAGTCTAACCGCAACACTGTGCGAATCCTCGGCACGGGCCGCGTCTCCTCCTGCTGCTGGACGCGCGATGACGCACCTGTGTCACGGCCACGCCGAGCGAGGCCACAGAGAGCGTCCGGTCGGGGCCACGGAACGGGACGGGATTGTGGCGGGAGTGGGGCAAGGGCGTGCCTGAGGCTGTGGTCGTGGGTGCGGGCCCGAATGGTCTGGTCGCCGCGATCACCCTCGCACGCGCCGGGTGGGACGTGGTGGTGCACGAAGCCGCCGCGACCATCGGCGGCGGGACGCGGTCCGCGGAGCTGACCGAGCCGGGCGTCGTCCACGACGTGTGCGCGGCGATCCACCCGTTGGCGCTCGCGTCGCCCGCGCTCTCCGCCCTCCCGCTCGCAGAGCACGGGCTCCGCTGGATTCATGCGCCCGCACCGCTCGCACACCCACTCGACGGGGGGCGAGCGACGCTCCTCGAACGCAGCGTCGCGCACACCGCGCTCGGCTTGGCCGACGACGGGCCCGCGTACGAGCGGATGCTCGAGCCCTTGGTCGACGCCGGACACTCGATCGTCGAAGCCCTGCTCTCGCCGCGGCGGGTCCCCCGCACGCCGATCGCACTCGCCCGATTCGGGATGCACGCCCTCCGCCCGGCCCGCTCCTCGACGGAGGCGCGGTTCTCCACCGAGGCGGCGAGAGCCCTGCTCGCCGGATCGGCGGGGCACTCGATGCTGTCGCTCGACGCGGCGGGGACCGCCGGGTACGGACTGCTCCTCACCCTGCTCGGCCATGTCGTCGGCTGGCCGGTCGCCGAGGGTGGGTCGCAACGGATCGCCGACGCGCTCACCGCCGTCCTCCGCGCCGACGGCGGCGAGATCGTCACCGAGCACGAGATCACGTCGCTCCGTGACCTCCCCCCGGCCGACGCCACCGTCCTCGACGTCACGCCGCGGCAGCTGCTGCAGATCGCTGCCGACGCGCTGCCGCCTCGGGCCGCGCGGGCGTTGGGGCGATATCGGTACGGCCCCGGGGTCTGCAAGGTCGACTGGGTCCTCGACGGCCCGATCCCGTGGGAATCGCCCGACGTCGCTCGGGCCGGCACCGTCCACGTCGGCGGCACGCTCGACGAGATCGCTGCGGGCGAGGCCGAGGTGGTGGCAGGTCGCCACCCGGAGCGGCCGTTCGTGATCCTCGCCCAGCCCACCCTGTTCGACCCGACACGTGCACCGACAGGTTCGCACACCGCCTGGGCGTACTGCCACGTTCCGTCCGGTTCCGACGTCGACCGGACGAACGCGATCGAACGCCAGGTCGAGCGCTTCGCGCCCGGGTTCCGGGACCGGGTGCGTGCCCGTCACACGATGACCGCCGCCCGACTCGAGTCCTACGACGCGAACTACGTCGGAGGCGACATCAACGGGGGTTCCGGCGACCTCCGCCAGCTCTTCTCCCGGCCCGTGCCTTCCCGCCGACCGTGGCGCACGGCGGTGCCGGGCGTCTACCTCTGCTCGTCGTCGACGCCACCGGGGGGCGGTGTCCACGGCATGTGCGGATGGCATGCGGCCCAGACGGTGCTGCGCGATGCCTGACCGACCGCTCACGCAGTCGAGACCTGGCACGATGCGCCGATGACCGACCCGCTCGATGCCACCGCCGGGATCCCCTACCCGGCCCTCGCCGAGCTGCGGGCCGGATGTCCCGTGTCGCGCACGGAGTCGGGCGCCTACTTCCTGGCCCGCTACGACGACGTGCTCGGCGCGACGAAGAGCCTCGATGCGTTCCAGGCCAGCTTCCGTGAGCCCGGCGTGGTGGTGCCGCCGGAGGAGCAGGCGTTCCTGGAACGTGTCGAGAGCGCACGCGTCGCCGACGACTACGCCCGGGAGCCGGTGCCGGTGTTCTGGGCCAACGGACTCCGCCGCCTCCCCGTCGTCCTCACCGGCACCTCGGCACGCTGACCGGTGGAGGCCATCGCGGCAGCAGGAGCCGGGTTCCTGCTCGCGGTGCTGTGGTTCGACCTCATGTTCGACGTGCAGGCACGTGGACCCGCGCGCGACGACCTCCCCGAAGCGGTGCTCGCGTCGATCGCCGGCTACTACCGGCGAGTGACGACCGACGCCCGGCCGATGAACCTCCTCGTCGGGACCGCGATGGGCGTGACGCTCGTGTCGACGATCATCCAGATCGCGGCCGACGAGGCCGAGGCGTGGGCGGCGTGGGGATCACTCGTGCTCGTCATGATCGCCATCGCCGTCGCGACCACGCGCACGGTACCGAGCGCCGTGCGTCTCGGGACCCGCGCCGACACCACGACCGAGCAGTCGCGGCTCGCCCGCACGATCCTGCGCCAGCACCAGGTGATCTTCGTGCTGATGGCCACCACGCTCGCGCTGCAGATCGCATCCGCCCTCTGGGGCTAGCCGGAGCCGGCAACGGACGCAGAGATCGCCCGGAGTCAGGGGTCACGCGGACGGTTCGTCCACCCTCGACGGCCCTCGGTGCGGAACCACCCGCCGGCGAGCACCGTCCCGCCGTCCGTAGGCACGATGTGCCCGGTGACGAAGCGCGCGAGATCCGACGCGAGGAAGAGGATGACGTCGGCGTTGTCGCTCGGCTCGCCCACCCGCCCGACCGGGACCCAGTACGGCCAGCGATCGCGCTGGTCGGCCGGCACCATCGCCTCGTAGTCGACCTGGATCGACTGGGTGACGTCCGGCGCGATCGCGTTCACCCGAACCCCCGACGGCGCCACCTCGAGCGCGAGACACTTGGTGAAGTGGTTGACCGCGGCCTTGTACGCGGCGTACACGGGGTCGAGCGGATAGCCCCGCATGCCCTCGACGGACGACACGTTCACGACCGAGCCCGAGCCGCGCTCGACCATCGCGGGCACGAACGTCCGACAGCAGCGCAGCACGTGGACGAAGTTGATGTCGGCCAGGTCCGACCACTGCGACTCGTCGCTGCGCAGGAACGAGCTCGGGCGGACGTAGTGACCGACGTTGTTCACGAGGATGTCGACGTGATCAGCGGTCGCGGCGGCGACCCGCTCGATCTCGGCGATCTGGTCCGGGACACGCACGTCGGCGACGACCACGGTGGCCGCGCCGCCCGCGGCCTGGATCCGCTCGACCCGCTCGGTCGCGAGGCCCTCGTCGAGATCGGCGACGAGGACGTGGGCGCCGGCGGCCGCCAGCGCCTCGGACGCGGCACCACCGATCCCGCCGCCCCCTCCGGTGACGATCGCCAGCTGCCCGCTGAGGTCGATCGGGGTTCCCATCAGAACCCGTAGACCCGCGCGGCGTTGCCACTGACGATGAGATCCCGCTCGTCGTCGGGGATCCCGGCGAAGTTCTTCTCGACGATCGCGTGGGAGTTCGGCCACGACGTGGCCGGGTGCGGGAAGTCCGTCGACCACATGATCCGGTCCACCCCGAGGTCATGACGGTGCTCGAGGCCACGGGGATCGTCGACGAACGTCAGGTACATCTGGCGGTGGAAGTAGGAGCTGGGCTTCTCGTCGAGTGCGGGGAAGTCGTAGGGCCCTTCGGCGAACGAGTCGAGCACGTCCAGGTAGAAGGGGACCCAGCCGAGGCTGGGCTCGACGAGCACGATCTTCAGCTCCGGGAACCGGGCGAGCACTCCGGGCAGGATCCAGAACCCGATCGTCTCGGCCAGCCGCAGGCAGGGCTGCGACGTGAAGATCGCCTTCTGCGGTGTGGGGTCACGACGCAGCAGGTCGAACAGCGACGCGACGAGCCCGAGGTGCTGGCTGATCTTCATCCCGGACTCCGAGATCGCGGCCCACACCGGGTCGTAGCGCTCGTCGTGGTACTCGGGAAGACCCACCTCCGACGGGAAGGTGGGGATGTGCACCGCGCGGGCGCCGTCGGACGCGAGCGCCTGCACCTGCTTCACCGCGAAGTCGATGTCCATCAGCGGCACCTGGTAGGCGGGGACGAGCCGCTTCGGGTCGGCCGACGCGAAGTCCTGGAACACGCGGTTGAACGCGTCGGACGCCTCCCGGAACCCGTCCTTCATGTACGGGTAGTGACGGAACGCGCTCACCTCGCTGTAGAGGACCTCGGCCTCGACACCGTCGCGGTCCATCGCCTGCAGACGCGCGTGCGGCTCGTGGTACCCGGGGTCCGTCATCGCCTCGTGGCTGAAACCGGCAGCCAGCACCTTCGGATCGAGGCCACCCATGTCCGCCTGATGGGCCGCGGCCTCCGCCGCGATCGCGTCGTCGAAGTCGCGGTGGAACTTCGACGGCATGTGGGCCTTGATCTGCTCCGGGGTCATCTTCACGTGCGAGTCGACCGAGATGAGTCGGGTCGTCATGGTTCCCTCCCGGGATGTCGGAACTGGTCCGCCACCGCCGCTACCAACCGTCGGCGAGGCGGGCGAGGAAGCGGTCACGTGCGGCGCGCGACGGGCCGCGGGTGCCCCGGACCGGCACCGTCCGGGAGTACAGGCGACTCAGGGCCATCCCTCGGAGCGCGTGGAAGAGGGTGACGTGGTCGTCGGGGTCCGCATCGGGACCGAGGGCCTCGACGAGGAGTCGGCGGGTGCCGGCCTCCGACGCGGCCGACTGCGCCGCGATCGCGTCCATCACGTCGGCAGAGGTGTCGGGATCGTGTTGGAGGTTGAGGACGATCTGGAGGCGCACCAGGAAGGTGGGGTTGTCGTAGTGCTCGGCGAGGATCTCGTAGAGCGACGTGATCCGCTCGGCGAGGCTCTCCCCCTCCACGTGCGCCGCCTCGACGGAGGTCGTGAACCGCCGGGCGAGCTCCTCGACGATCGCGAGCAGCAGTGCCTCCCGCGTCCCGAAGTGGTACTGGAGCGCGCCCCAGCTCACGTCGGCGCGTCGGGCGATCTCGTTCGTGCTCGATCGGTAGAAGCCGACCTCGAGGATCGACGCGATCGCGGCGTCGATGATCTGCTCGCGTCCGCTCGGTACCTTCCCCCCACGACGCCGACGACTCCGATCGGGGGCCGGAGCCGCCTCGGGCGCCGTCACGGCGTCACCGCGATCGGCGCATCCAACAGCACGCCTGCGTCGACGAGCTCGTCGATCTCGGTATCGGAGTAGCCGCATTCGCGCAGCAGCACACGACTGTGCTCGCCGCACATGCAGGGGCCCCGCTGCAGGACCGGTGGGGTCGACGAGAGGTTCACGAGCAGCCCGGGATCCTCGAAGCGACCCACGGAGCCGGCGGAGGTCTCGGCGATCAGACCCGTCGAGCGGGCGATCGGGTCGTCGAAGAGGCGGCGACAGAATTCCTCGTCCACGATCTCGACGGGGACGTCAGCGGCGTCCAGGCGATCGAACCAGCACTCGGCCGCTTCGCCTCGAAGGCGTGCCTCGAGCCGCGGCCCCAGCGCGCCGGCGTCGGACGTCGCGACCCCCACCGCGTCCAGGAACCGTGCTCGCTCCGCATCGGTGCGCGCGGCGACGAACACCCAACGCCCGTCAGCACACTCGAACATCCGGTACCAGTCCGAGAGTCCGACCTGGTGCACGTCGACGCGCCCCCAGTCGGGCGCCGTGCCGTCGCCGTGGACCCACGCGTACGACGTGTGCAGCAGCTGCGCGTTCACGATCGATGTGCTCACGGCCTGGCCCTCGCCGGTGCGGTCCCGGTGGTAGAGCGCGGCCGTGATCGCGATCGCGGCGAGCATCGCGTTGCCCGTGTCGCCCATCCCCGACCGGCTCCACACGGGCGGGTTCCCGGTGTCGCACGCACCGTCCTCCCACTCGACGCCCGTGAGCGCCGCGGCGGTCTGATCGGTCCCCGGGAGGTCCGAGCGCGGTCCCTTCTCGTACCCACGCGTGTTGCAGGTGATGACACGTGGGTTGCGTGCACGGAGCGTCGCGTCATCGAGCCCGAGCCGAGCGGCGGCGCCCGGTCGCCAGTTCGTCGTGACGACGTCGGCACCGTCGATGAGCCGCTCGAGTGCGGCGATCCCCCGCGGGTCCTTCAGGTTCAGGGAGATGCTCCGCTTCCCACGGTTCGTGCCGAGCCCCATGTGCGTCCCGGCCCAGAAGGTGTCGTGCAGCGCGTGGACCTTGATGACGTCGGCGCCGAGATCGGCGAGCACTCGTCCCGTGAACGGCCCCGCGACGCCGAGCCCGAGGTCGATGACCCGTACACCGGAGAGCGGGTGGGCGAGTGAGTCCGACGGTTCGTCGATCGGCGCGGCCGATGTGGCACCGCCGGCCGCCTCCGCCTCGGCGAGCACCTCGGCGGTGTGCTCCCCGGGCCGCGGCGTCGGTCCGCGGACCGCGCCGGGCGTGGCCGAGAACTCGAGCACCGAGCCGACGTGACGGATCGCCCCCACCTCGGGGTCGTCGACCTCGACGACGCAGCCGTCGGCCACGAAGGACTCGTCGGACAGGGCTTCGGCGGGCGAGCGCACCAGCGCGACGCCGATCCCCGCGGCCTCCGCTGCTCGCACCCACTCCGCGGCGGGGAACTTGGCGAATGCGGCGGCGAGGGTCTCGTGGAGGAAGATCCCGGTCAGCAACCCGTCGGGCTCCATCGACACCCGATCGGGATCGTCTCGGTACGTCGTGTCGAGCGTCGCGGCGTCGAGCGCGTCGCCCTCGGCCGACGCGAGGACCCAGCTCGGGCGCAGCGTCCAGTGGTGGACCCACCGACCGTCGGCGCACTCGAACAGCCCCTCGACCGAGCGGGCGTCGATCGGCCACATCCAATACAGCGGCGCGTCCGGGTGCTCGACCCGCTGCCAGCCCAGGCAGGCCGCGGCGAGCGTCCCCTGGAGCAGCGACGTCTCCACCCACTGACCCGCACCGGTGCCCTCGCGGGCGCGCAACGCCGCGGTGATGCCGAGCGTCGCGAAGTACGCGGCGCCGATGCTCGGGAACGGCGTTCGGGGGAAGACCGGCCCCGGGCGGTCGGCGCCCCGTCGCATGCCCGCAGCGCCGTCGAACTCGGGGTGCGGACCGGGGCGCCCGGCGATGAACTCCATCGCACCGCCCCGCCGGCCCTTCTGGTCGTAGAGCAGGCCCGTGCGAGCGGCGACGAGCGCGTCGTCGGCCGGGCGATCCCGGAACGGCACGTGTCGCCCGTACGCGGTGATCGAGCAGGTGATGAGCCGCGCGTTCCGGGTCGCGAGCGACCCGTGGTCGAGTCCCCACGCCTCCATCGTCCCGGGCGTGCAGGTCTCCACGACCACGTCCGCGGTTGCGGCGAGCGCCTCGAACGCGGCCCGGCCCTCGGCGGTGTCGAGGTCGAGCTCGGCGCTGCGCGTCCCGCGGTGCCAGACCCGCTCCCCGGTGCGGGACGCCGGGACGGCGTCGGGCGCGACGAGACGGGTCACGTCGGCGCCGTTGTCGGCGAGCAGCATGGTGGTCATCGGGCCCGCGATCCCGGTCGTGAGGTCGAGGACACGCAGGCCGTCGAAGACTCCGGGCATCGCCGACATACTAACTACTATGTCGATGTGAGCAACCAGGACCCGGGCGCCCCTCCGTCGAGGGTGCCGAAGCCGGCCCCGCTCGTCACGGAGGACTCGGCCGTGTTCTGGGACGCCGCGCGTGCCGGACGCCTCGTCGCCCAGCGGTGCGGCTCGTGCGGTCGACTCCGCCATCCCCCGCGACCGATGTGCCCCGACTGCCATTCGTTGGAGGTCGAGGTCGCCGACCTCTCGGGGCGCGGCACGGTCCACAGCTTCGCGATCCTCCACCACCCCCGACACCCGGCGTTCGACTACCCGGTGCTCGTCGCGCTCGTCGACCTCGACGAGGGCGTGCGCGTCGTCTCGAACCTCGTCCGGATCGAGCCGGCCGACGTCGAGATCGGCCTGGCCGTCGAGGTCGAGTTCGAGGCTCGCGGCGACGGGGCCGTTCCCGTGTTCCGACCATCAGCGGCGGGTGCGCGCGCGTGAGCGCCCCGGGCCTCGACGCCGCGATCGTCGGTGTCGGCTCCACCGAGCTCTCGCGAGCGGCGGGCCGCACGGAGCTGCAGCTGGCGTGCGAGTCGATCGCGTCGGCGTTGGCCGACGCCGGCGTCGGCGCGTCCGACGTCGACGGCCTGGTGAGCTACACGATCGATCCCGTCGAGGAGACCGAGCTCGCCCGGTCCGTCGGCTTCCAGGACGTCCGCTGGTCGAGCCGCGTGCCCTATGGCGGCGGGGGCTCGATGGGCGTGCTGCTGCACGCCGCCTCGGCGATCACGAGTGGTCGCGCCGACGTCGTCGTCGCGTACCGCGCGATCCGGGCTCGGTCGGGTGCGACGCGCTTCGGTGCCGCCAAGACGAGCGCGGCGCCGAGCTCCAACCACGCCGGCACGACCGCCCTGCAGTGGTGCATGCCGTTCGGCGCGCTCACACCCGCGTCGTGGCTGGCGCTGAACTCGACTCGCTACATGCACGAGCACGGTGTCGAGAGCGCCGACTTCGGCCGCGCCGTCGTCCAGCTGCGCGCCTACGCCGCGACCAATCCGGCGGCGTGGGGCTACGGGAACCCGATCACGCTCGACGAGCACCAGGCGTCGCGGTGGATCGTCGAGCCGTGCATCCGGCTCTTCGACTGCTGTCAGGAGACCGATGGGTCGGTCGCACTGGTGATCGCTCGCAACGACCGGGCCGCCGACCTGCGCCAGCCACCGATCGCGATCGCGGCCGCGACCGGGGCCGCGCTGTTCGAGCAGGAGATCGCGTCCGACCACTACGTGGCGGACATCGCGCGCATGGAGAGCTCGACGGCGATCGCCCGTCGGCTCTTCGACGAGTCGGGCTTCGCCAGGGGCGACCTCGATGTCGCGATGATCTACGACGCGTTCACACCCATCCTCTTCATGCAGCTCGAGGCGCTGGGGTTCTGCGGGCCCGGCGAGGCCAAGGACTTCGTCGCCGAGGGGAACCTCGGTCTCGACGGCGCACTCCCGTGCAACACCAACGGTGGTCTCATCGGCGAGGGGTACATCCACGGGCTGAACCTGGTCTCCGAGGCTGCCCGTCAGCTCCGTGGTGCCGCCGCCAACCAGGTGCCCGGCGCCCGCACCGCGCTCGTCACGTCCAGCCGGACCGGAGCGATCCTCACCAGCGGCTGACCACCCGGCCTTGGCATCGCCCCGGGACCAATGGCCCTGTTCCCGGACCGAACGGGTTCCTAGCGTCGACACCGTGGCGCGCATCGACGGTGGCGAGATCCTCGTCCGTGCGCTGCGGGCCGAGGGCGTCGACGCGATGTTCTCGATCTCCGACATCGGGCAGTCCCGCATGCTGCGGAGCGCCGAGGACGCAGGGATGCTGCTGATCGGCCCCAGGCACGAGAGCGCCGGCGTGCACATGGCCGACGCCTGGGCTCGCAGCACCGGCACGATGGCAGTCGTCGGCGCGGCCGCGGGCCCCGGGGTCGCGAACATGGTCCCCGGCCTCATGTGCGCGTGGATGGAGGGCGTACCGCTCCTCGCGATCGGCACCCAGCGCGTCCGCCGCAGCCTCCATGCCCTGCGCCGCGGCCGGTTCCAGTACGGACCCCAGCTCGACGTCGTGCGTCCGATCACGAAGTTCGCCGCGACCGTCGAGGAAGCCCGACGCATCCCGGAGTTCGTGCGCGAGTCGTTCCGGTGCGCCCTCGCGGGCCGGGCCGGCCCCGCGTTCCTCGAGATCCCCGGCGACGTGCTCGACGAGACCGTCGACGAGGGCGAGATCACGATCGGCGACCCGGCGACCTACCGGGCCGCGCCCGGGGCACCCGATGCCGAGGCGATCCGCGGCGCCGCAGGCCTCCTCGGCGACGCCCGGTTCCCGCTGATCCTCGCGGGCCACGGCGTACACCGCGCCGACGCCGCGGCGGAGCTCCGGGCCGTCGCCGAGCACCTCGGAGCGCTCGTCATGACGACCGCCGGCGCACGGGGCGCGTTCCCCGAGGATCATCCCCAGTCGATCGGCATGGCGTTCCCCTGGGGAACGCCGGCGCACACCGACGCCGACGTGATCCTCGCGGTGGGGACCCAGCTCGGCGAGACCGTCCAGTACCTCATGCCACCGGGATGGGCGGGGCCCGACCGTCAGCGCCTGATCCACCTCGACGTCGACCCCGCGCAGATCGGCGTCAACCGGCGGGTCGATGCACCGCTCGTCGGCGACGCCCGGGCGGGGCTCGCGGCGCTGCTGGACGCGCTCCGAGCCCGAGGCCCCGCACGGGCCCCCGCCGATGCAGCCGCGGCGTACGCCGGTGAGTTCCACTCGTTCCGGGAGTCCCTGATCGACTCCTACCGCACGATCGACACGGCGCCGGTCCACCCCGGGCGGTTGGCCGTCGAGGTCGCGGGCTTCTTCGGCGACGACGCGATCGTCTGCTTCGACGGCGGGAACACCGGCCTCTGGGCCCACCTGGCCCACACGATCCGTCGCCCCCGGTCCCTGATGTGGACCGGGCACTTCGGTCACCTCGGGACCGGGCTCCCCTACGCGATCGGCGCCAAGCTCGCCCACCCGGACCGCCCCGTGTACCTGCTCACCGGCGACGGCGCCTTCGGCTTCAACATCCAGGAGCTGGAGACCGCGGCTCGCCACGGCGTGGCGGTGGTCGCGATCGTCAGCTGCGACTTCGCGTGGGGCATGGAGGAGATCTACATGCAGAAGGTCGCCGGCACGACGGTGAACGTGCGCCACAGCAAGGTGCGCTACGACGAGGTCGCCCGGGCGCTGGGCTGCCACAGCGAGCTCGTCGAGCACCCCGACGAGCTCCGGCCCGCGCTCGAACGCGCGACTGCCGCGGGGAAGCCGGCGGTCGTGCAGGTGGTGATCGACGACCGCGAGAACATCAACCCGCCGGGACTCGACGACTTCCACGGCATGTACGCCGCCGAGCACACCTGAGACCGGTTCGCGATGCCGATCGCGGTGGTGACGGGCGGGGCCGGCGGGCTGGGCCAGGCCTTCACGAGTCGGCTGCGCGACGCAGGCTACGACGTCGTGCCGGTCGACCTGCACGGCACCGAGCGGATCCTCGACGTCACCGACCCCCACGCGTGTCGAGCGCTCGCCGAGGCGACCCGGCCGGACCTCTGGATCAACAACGCGGGCGTCACCGGCAAGGGCGACGTGCTCGACCAGGCCGACGACGAGATCGAGCGCATCGTGCGCGTCAACCTGCTCGGCGTCGTGCACGGGTCGCGAGCCGCGGCGAGATCGATGCTCGCCGGTGCCGGCGGGGCGATCCTGAACGTCGCGTCGCTCGCCGGGTGGGCACCGACGCCACATCTCGCGGTGTACTCGGGTGCGAAGCACGGCGTGCGGGCGTTCAGCGTCGCCTTCGCGGCCGAGATGCGCGACACCGCCGTCGAAGTGCGATGCCTGCTCCCGGACGGGATCCGCACACCGATGGTCGACGTGCACGACCCTCGTCAGCTCATGTCGTTCACCGGACCGCGGCTGCTCGAACCCGACGAGGTCGCCGACGCCGGAATCCGCCTGATCGGCTCGCGACGGCTCGTCGCATCCGTCCCTCGTCGCCGCGGCGCACTCGTGCGGACCCTCGGGCTGTCGACCAGCGCTGCGCTCGGCCTGCAACGGACCGTGGAGCGGCGCGCCCGACGCAACCAGGCGCGCGCAGCAGCACGAGAGCGCGCACCGTGACCATCCGATCTGTCTTCGTGACGGGCGCGCTCGGGTTCATCGGGCGCGCGGTCGCCGACCGCTTCCAGCGCGACGGCGCGGTGGTACGGGGGGTCGACATCCGAGCGGACCTCGAGCGCGATGTGGTGGCCGGCGACGTGAGCGAGCCGGGCCCCTGGCAGGACCACGCCGCCGGATGCGACCTCGTGGTGCACACGGCCGCGGTGGTGTCGAACGTGGCCTCCACCGA
The DNA here is from genome assembly GCA_035763745.1 of Acidimicrobiia bacterium. GTDB lineage: Bacteria > Actinomycetota > Acidimicrobiia > IMCC26256 > PALSA-555 > DASUAO01. The sequence goes on along the minus strand of DASUAO010000027.1, from coordinate 25,136 downwards.
CCGGGCCTGGGCGGTCAACGTCCGCGGGACGCGGAACGTCCTCGACGCCGCGATCTCGGGAAACGCCGCGCGGTTCGTCCACTTCTCCTCCGCGGCGGTGTACGGGCACCGGCGCCCGGTCATGGTGGACGAGCACCACCCCGTGCGTCCGACCGGAGCCGTCTACGGGGACACGAAGATCGCGTCGGAGCAGGTCGTGCTCCAGGCGCACGCAGCCGGCGAGAGCGCCGCGTCGATCGTCAGGCCCGGTGACGTCTACGGCCCCGGATCGCGACCATGGACCGTCCTTCCCGTCGAGCTGCTCCGCAAGCGCCAGGTGCTGCTCCCCGCGCACGGTCGGGGCACGTTCGACGCCGTGTACGTGGACGACCTCGTCGAGATGGTCGTCCTCGTCGCGTCGCACGACGCGGCGATCGGCCAGGTGTTCAACGTGAGTGGCGGCGCCCCGGTCGCGACCCGCACGTTCTTCGGGCACTACGCGCGGATGCTGGGCCGACGTGGTCCCCCCGAGATCGGGACGGTGTCCGCGTCGCTCATCTCCGAGATGGTCGGTCGGGTGCTGCGCGCCGTCGGCCGACCCAGCGAGATGTCGGCCGCGACCATGCGGATGCTCGCGGGCACGGGCTCGCTCTCGATCGCGAAGGCGCGCAGCGTCCTCGGGTACGCACCCGCAGTGGACCTCGACGAAGGCATGCGGCGGACCGAGCGATGGTTGCGCTCCGAGGGCCACCTCGGGACCTTCGGCCCTGGCTCGGATCCGCTCGACGTCGATGCTGGTCGGAGCACCCCGAACGGAGGGATCCGGAGATGACGAAGACCGCGAGACCCGCCGGCCTGAGCGTCTGGGAGGGCCAGCTGCTCGAGCACCTCACGCACCACCTCGACCAGGAGGCCGATCTCCTCGAGACGTACGAGCGCCTCTCCGGCGAAGCCGGGTCCGACTACGTCGCCTACCTGTTCGGGCTGATCGGCGAGGACGAGGCACGCCACCACCGGCTCTTCGAGGAGCTCGTCAACGCGCTGCGGGCACCCGTGGACCGCGACGTCGGCACGATGGTCCCGACGGTCGCCACGGCCGCGAACGCCCCCGAGCTGCTCGAGGTGGTCGAGCGGTTCATCAAGGCCGAGCGCTCCGACAGACGTGAGCTCCGCGGGCTCGCCCGCCGCCGGAGCATGCGCACGATGCGCGGGCACTCACTCTGGCCGTTGCTCATCGAGCTGATGCAGCGCGACACCGAGAAGCACCTCGCGATCCTCGGCTTCATCAGGACCCAGCTCCGACGCGACGCCCGCTCGGCCGCCTGACGGCCGGGCGGCGCGGGCTCAAGGGCGCGCGGTCCGGCGCGTCAACCACTCGTCGGTGTCGCGCGCGGCCTGCACCGACACGGCACTCCCCTCGAACAGCTGGAAGCCGTGCGGAGCCCCGGGGTACACGTGGACCTCGGTCGGGACGCCGGCCCGGTTGAGTCGCGTCGCGTAGTCGAGGTCCTCGTCGTGGAAGCCGTCGATCGAGCCCACGGCCACGAACGCTGGTGGGAGGCCCGAGAGGTCGGTCGCTCGCGCGGGCGCCGCCGTCGGTGGGACGTCGTCGGTCCCGTACCGGTCGGCCAGGTACGACTGCCATCCGAAGGTGTTCGCGTGCCGGTTCCAGATCGGGAGGTCGTCGAGACGCGACGACGGGGTGTGCTGACGATCGTCGAGCATCGGGCACTCGAGGAGCTGGAACGCGAGCGGCGGCCCGCCCGAGTCGCGGGCGCGCAGCGCCAGCGCGGCCGCGAGCCCTCCTCCGGCGCTGACACCCGCCACGCCGACGCGGGTGGGATCGACGCCCAGCTCGTCGGCCCGGTCGAGCACCCAGCCGAGCGCGTCGTAGCAGTCGTCGAGGGGCGCCGGGTACGGGTGCTCCGGGGCGAGCCGGTACTCGACCGACACGCCGACGCACCCCAGATCCGCCGCCCAGCGTCCCAGCTTGGCGTCGTCCATCTCCCGGTTGCCGACGATGTACCCACCACCGTGGATCGAGAAGGCGCAGGGTCCGAGACCGTCGAGGTCGCGGGGCCGGTGCACCCGGACGACGACCCCACGGGCCTCGTCGACGACATGGTCGGTGCGCTCGACGGTCTCGGTCGACGTCGGTGGGCCGAGCACCATGCCGGAGCGCACCAGCTCGAGCGTCTCGGCCGAGAACTCGAACGGCGGCATGGACTCGAGCAGTGGGGCGAGCTCGGGATGGAACTGGTCGGGCGTGATCGCATCCGTCACGAGAACGCAGGCTAGGCGGCGACGGACCGGCGCCACCACGCTCGGGCGACCGTCGGGGCGATCGGAATAGTGTGGGCACCCCCACGCTGGAGGAGCGCGATCCATGGCAGAGCAGGTCCCCCTCGTCGAGTACCTGGCCCTCGGTGACCGGCCGCATCTCGAGGCCAACGAGTGCACGAGCTGCGGCGCACGGTTCTTCGACCGGCGCAACGCGTGCGCGTCGTGCTCGGCGACCGAGTTCAAGCGGGTCGAGATCGCCACGGACGGCGAGGTGAAGGCCTTCACGATCGTGTCGATGGCCGCACCCGGGATCCCGGTCCCCTACGTGGCCGCCATCATCGACTGCGACGGCACCAGCGTGCGCGCCAACGTGGTCAACACCGAGCCCGATCCCGAGCACGTCTCGCTCGGCATGAAGGTCCGGCTCACCACGTTCCCGATCGGCACCGACGAGGCAGGCACCGAGGCCGTCGGCTTCGGCTTCGAGCCCGCCGCCTAGCACCCGCCCCGACCGACACCGAAGCACCCGTAGAGAAGAGGACGCACCATGGCATCGGACGACATCTGGATCCTCGGCATCCACATGACCAAGTTCGGCAAGTACCCGGACCTCGACACCGTCGACCTCGCGACCGAGGCCGTGATGGGCGCGCTCGCCGACGGCGGCGTGACGATGCAGGACATGGGCGTCCTCGCCGCGGGCAACCTGATGGCCGCCAACGCCGGGATGGGACAGCAGATCCAGAAGCAGGTCGGTCAGACCGGCATCCCCGTCTTCAACGTCGCGAACGCCTGCGCGACCGGGGCCACGGCGCTTCGCACCGCGATCATGGCGGTCAAGGCCGGCGAGTGCGACATGGGCCTCGCAGTCGGCGTGGAGAAGCTCTCCGGCGCGGGGCTGCTCACGGGCGGCTCGCGTGCCGCCGACTCCCCGACGTGGGAGCCACGCGGGCGCTACGGCGCGGTGGCGGCCGTCGACGGGCGCATCGGCACCGAGATCATGCCGGGCGTGTTCGCCCAGGTGGGCATGGAGTACGGCCACAAGTACGGCGGCACCAGCTTCGAGCTGTTCGCGCGGATCGCAGAGAAGAACCACGCGCACTCGACGCTCAACCCGCTCGCGGCCTACCAGAAGCAGTTCACGCTCGACGAGATCATGAACGACGTCATGATCGCCTACCCGAACACGCGGCCGATGTGCTCGGCGAACTGCGACGGCGCCGCTGCGGCCGTCGTCGTGAGTGACGCGAAGCTCGCGACGCTCGACCCGGACCAGCGCCGGCGTGCCGTCAAGGTCTCGGCCTCGATCCTCACCTCGGACCCGTGGCAGGAGTCGTGCCAGGTCCTCCCCGACGTGAACACGCTCACCCGCCTCGCGGCCACGCAGGCCTACGAGCAGGCCGGCGTCGGCCCCGAGGACCTCGACCTCGTCGAGCTCCACGACTGCTTCGCCACCGCGGAGCTCGTGCACTACGACAACCTCATGCTCTGCGAAGAGGGTGGGGCGGTCGACTTCTTCGAGTCGGGTGCTCCCCGTCGCGACGGCAAGATGCCGGTGAACGTGTCCGGCGGCCTGGAGTCCAAGGGGCACCCGATCGCCGCGACCGGCATCGCCAACATCTGGGAGGTCGCGACCCACGTGCGGGGCGAGGCCGGTGACCGCCAGATCGAGGGGGCCAAGGTCGGCCTCGCACACGTGATCGGGCTGGGCTCGGCCTGTGGGGTGCACATCCTGGAGAAGGCCGCCTGAGCGACCGCCGCGGCCCGGGGATGACGTCGAACGTCGACCAGGCCGAGCACTGGAACTCGGAGGAGTCCCGGCACTGGGTCGTCAACGCCGAGCGCTACGACGTGATGCTCGGGGGATACGTCGAGCACATCCTCGGTGCCGCCGGCCTCGCGAGCGACGACTGGGTGCTCGACGTCGGGTGCGGGACCGGCGCGACGACGATCGCGGCCGCAGGCGTCGCGACGGCCGGCGACGTGCTGGGAGTCGACCTCTCCGGTCCGATGCTCGAGCATGCGCGCACCCGCGCACAGGAGGCAGGACTCACCAACATCACTTTCGAGCAGCTGGACGCGCAGACCGCGGCCCTCGCGGATGCGTCACGCGACGCGGTCATCAGCCGGTTCGGCGTGATGTTCTTCGAGGACCCGGTCGCGGCGTTCGCCAACATCGCCGGCGCGCTGCGCCCCGGGGGGCGAGTCGCGTTCGCCTGCTGGAAGGAGCTCCTCGCGAACGAGTGGATGTTCGTCCCCGGGATGGCGGTGGCCGCGCACGTCCCGCTCCCGGACCCCGGCGAGCAGGGGGCCCCCGGCCCGTTCGCGTTCGGCGATCCCGATCGGGTTCGGGAGATCCTCGAGACCGCCGGGCTGAGATCGATCGAGGTCACCGCGGTCGATGACCCACTCCTGCTCGGCGGCCACGGCACGGCCGGCGAGGCGGTCGAATTCCTCCGTGGCACCGGCATGGCCCGCACACTGCTGGCGGACGCCGATCCCGATCTCGCCGAGCGGGCACTCGACTCGGTGCGCGAGGCGCTCGTCCCCTTCGAGACCCCGGACGGTGTGCGGCTCGGGGCCGGCGCCTGGCTGGTCACCGCCCGGCGCTGACCCGCAGCCGGTCAGGCATCCCCGTCAGGGATCGAGGACGCCGAGTCGGCGGGCGGCGTCCGCCACCCGGGCCCGGATCTCGGCCTCGTCCTGGACGACGCCGGAGCGCATCAGCACTCGCCCGCCGACGACGGTGGTGTCCACCACCTCGCCCGACGCGGAGTACACCAGGTTCGCGAGCAGGTTGCCCGGGCCCAGCTCACTCATGTCGGTGCGGACCAGGAGGAAGTCGGCCGGGTCACCGACGGCGAGCGGGCCTCCTCCGCCGAGGACGGGAGCGTGCACGCCGCTCGCTACCTCCCAGGCCTCGGCGGCAGGCAGCGCGGCGGGGTCGTCGGCCTCGTGCTTCTGCAGGAGGGCGAGGAACTTCACGTCGGCGACGAGATCGAGGGAGTTGTTCGACGACGCGCCGTCGGTCCCGAGCCCGACCGGAATGCCGCGGGCACGCGCCGTCCCGTACGGGAAGATCCGGCCCACCGCGAGCTTGAGGTTCGAGACCGGGTTGGTCACGACCGTGGAACCCCGCTCGGCCACGAGGTCGAAGTCCGCGTCCTCCATCCACACGCCGTGGGCGAGGACGGTGCGCGGACCGAGCAGCCCGAACCGGTCGAGGTACGCGGCCGGTCGCAGCCCGGTGCGCTCCAGGCAACCCTGGGTCTCGCTCTCGACCTCCATGAAGTGGGTGTGGATCGGGAGGTGCCGATCCTCGGCCTGCGCGCCAACCCATTCGAGCGTCGCCTCGCTGACGGCGTACACCGAGTGCGGCGTCAGCGAGAGCGAGACCCGAGGACCGATGTCCGCCATCGCGTCGATGATCGCCGCACCTTCGGCGCGCACCTCCCGGCCACGCGCGTCGTCGAGCCCGTCGACGAGGGGGAACCCGATCGTGGCCCGGAGCCCCGCGTCCTCCACCGCGCGGGCGACGGCGTCGGGATGCCAGTACATGTCCCAGAAGCGCACGGTGCCGGTCCGGATCATCTCCGCGCAGGCGAGCCGCGTCCCCCAGTACACGTCGTCGGCGGTCAGCCGGGCCTCGGCCGGCCAGATGTGGGCCTCGAGCCAGTCGAGCAGACGCAGGTCGCTCCCGAAACCCCGGAACAGCGTCATGCCGGCATGGGTGTGGCCGTTGACGAGCCCCGGGAGCAGCGCTCGATCGGTGCCGTCGAGCACCTCGTCGCCGGGCGCCGCGACCACATCGGGACCGACCTCGACGACGATCCCTTCTTCGGCCCGCAGGCCGACCCTGGCCCCGTGGAGCGCCGCGCCCACCACCGCGAGGCTCATGTCCGCCGCCTCACGCTGCGAGCGCCGGGACGACTCGTCCGAGCACCGACACGACACGCGCCTCGTTGGATGCCTTCCCCGCCTCGAACTCCTCGACGGTGAGGTGGTCCTCTCCGAGGCCGTTGGCGAGGTTGTCCACCACGCAGACCGCGGCATATTCGATCCCCAGCTCGACGGCGGCCACGCACTCCGAGCCGACGGTCATCCCGACCAGGTGGGCAAAGGCCGCGAGGTAACGGACCTCGGCCGGCGTCTCGAAGCGCGGTCCGTTGGTCTGCCAGTAGACCGCGCCGTCGCGAACCGCGCCGTCGTCGTGAGAACGCCACGCCTCGAGCGCGCGGGCCCGCCACGCCGGCGCGAAGCCGGGAACGACGTGTGCCACTCCGTCGTCACGCACCGCCGTGGGAGGCGCGTCGAGCGCGATGAAGTCGTCGGGAACGACCACCGTGCCGACTGCGATCTCGGCGCGCAACGAGCCGACGGAGCTCAGTGCGAGGATGCGATCGCAGTCGAGGGTCGCGAGTGCTGCCACGTGTGCACCGTGGTCGATCCGGTGCGCCGGTGTGTACCCGTCGAAGCCGTGGCGCTGGAGCACCACCACGTCGTCGGCCTCGAAGACCGTGACCGCGCCTCGGGCGCGCTCGATGGTCCGGCGCCGCGCCCCCCCGATCGCCTCCACGACGGCGTCGGCGCTCGCGAGGATCGAGTGCCCACCGATCAACGCCAGGCGTCCCACGGCTCCGATCGTAGGGGCCGGGCCAGGATGCGCGGTCCGGAGGTGGAATCAGGTGGGAGCCCGGGGACCGGTGTCGGGTCCGGAGTCGCCACCTGGGGCGGCGACGGCGAGTCGCTGGCGGTGGTGGCCCCGGCCCTGCTTGCGGAAGGGTCGAGTGACAGAGCCCCGAGGATCCGGCTCTACCCTGCGACCGTGCGCCCGGACCAAACCCGGACCCCGGCTGGGACGTGTTCCTCACGGACATGGTGATCTCCGAGAGCAGGAGCGATGACGAACCGGACTTCGACGGGACGTTCCGCGCTCACTACACATCCATGGTGCGGTCCCTGGGCTTGGCCTGCGGCGACGCCGAGGTCGCGGCCGACGCGGTCCAGGACGCGTTCACGCGGGCCTATGCGCGTTGGAGCCGCATCTCCGGGTACGAGGACCCGGTGGCATGGATCCGGCACGTGGCCCTCAACCGCGTCCGCGACCACTACCGACACGCGAGCCGCGGGCGTCGAGCCTTCGACCGAATCGCCCACCGAGACCGGACCGATGTCGCCCCTCCGGAGCTCCCGCCCGAATCGCCCGGCGTCGCGGCAGCGCTCGCTGCCCTCCCGCGCCAGCAGCGAACGGCGGCGGCGCTCTTCTACGTCGAGCAGCTCTCGGTCCGCGAGGTGGCGACATCGATGAAGCTCTCCGAGGGGGCCGTGAAGTACCACCTCCATGCCGCACGGGCGGCGCTACGCGAGAAGGTGAGTCTGCCGTGAGCGACAACCGGTCCATCGACGATCTCGGTTTCGATCCGCTCGACGACGCGCTCGGAAGCGCGCTCCGAGCTGCCGCACCGGCGGGTGCTGACGCAGCCCACACGCTCGAGCGCCTGCGACCGCGTCTGTCCCGGGCCCGGCGCCGGCACCGCACCGCGGTCGTGGGTGGGACCGTGGTGGGCGCGCTGGCGCTCGCCGCCGTGGCGTTCGCAGTCGCACCCGGGGGTGGCGTAGGGAAGATCGAGACGCCACCAGCAACCAGGCCAGGGACGCCCACGACCACACCGGAACCGAGTGTGACCTCGTCGACCCTCCCCGCGGAGACGAGCAGCCCCGCGACCACACCGACACCGGGCGGCACCGGGCCCGGCGGGACGACCGCGACCAGCGACGACGAGGGGGGCGGGTCCAACTCGGGCTCGGGATCGTCGAACAGCGGATCGGGGTCGGGCTCGGGCAGCTCCGGCTCGAGCGGCTCCGGCTCGAGCGGCTCCGGCGGCGGCCTGGACGACTGACCAAACCTCCCGGCACGTCGCGGCGTGTCCTCTGCGAGCGGGCGACCCCACGCCCCATCGAGGAGGACACCACGATGTTCCAATCCATGAACCGCAAGGCACTCGCCGGCGGGGTCGCCTTCGCAATGGTGCTCGGCGCCGGCGCCGTGGCGGGTGCCGCGATCGGCGGCGGATCCTTCGTCTCGGACGCGTCCGGCGTCGACAGCGCTCGCGACCCGGCCGAGCGCGCCGATCCCACGACCCCGTCCACGACCCCCACGTCCTCTCCGGGCGACGACGCCCTGCCGGGCGACGAGACGCGCGTCGATGGCGACCGGATCGAGACGCGCCAGTTCGTGCGCCTCGGCGACGGGCAGGAGCAGAGCTACGACGCGGGACCGGCCGGCCGTGTGACCGTCCGACTCGACGGGACGACGTTCACGATCGTCGGAGTGAGCCCCACCGAGGGCTGGACGGTCGTGAAGACCGAGACCGAGACCGGAGAGGCGCAGATACGGTTCGTGAACGGCGCGACGACGGTGCGTTTCGATGCCGAGCTCGAGGACGGCGCGGTGCGCATCCGGGTTCGCCAGATCGGCACGACTCCCGCACCGGGAGCCACGGTCCCGAACGGCGCCCGCGTCGACAACTCCGGGTCGGGCAGCTCCGGGTCCGGCAGCTCCGGGTCCGGCAGCTCCGGGTCCGGCAGCTCCGGGTCCGGCAGCTCCGGGTCCGGCAGCTCCGGGTCGGGCAGCTCCGGGTCGGGCAGCTCCGGGTCGGGCAGCTCCGGCTCCGGATCGAGCGGCTCCGGGAGCGACGACGGCCCAGACCACGACTGAGCTCCTGCTCACGGTAGCGTGGCGGGCTCGTGACGAGCACCGCGTCGAGGCTGCACGAACGAGCCCGCCACCTCCAGTTCGCGACGATCGCGTGGAACGCCGCCGAGGTCTTCGTCACGGTCGGGCTCGGAATCGCCGCGAACTCCCTGGCGCTCGTCGCGTTCGGGCTGGACTCGCTGATCGAGGTGTTCGCGTCGCTGGTCGTCGTCTGGCACCTCGGCGCGTTCGGATCGGTACCGTCCGACGAGCGGACGGACCGGGCGTTACGGCTCGTGGCGATCGCGTTCGGCGCACTCGCGATCTCGCTGCTCGTCGGGAGCGGGCGCGGGCTCGCGCGGGGCACCGAAGCCGACTCATCGATCGCCGGCATCGCCTACCTCGGCGTGACCGCCGTGGTCATGTTCACGCTCGCCCGATGGAAGCGAAGGGTAGGCGTCGCGCTCGACGCGGCGCCGCTCGTCTCGGAGGCGTCGGTCACCTTCCTCGACGGACTGCTGGCGGTCGCCATCCTCGTCGCGCTCGTGCTGAACACCGCGTTCGGGTGGTGGTGGGCCGACCCGATCGCGGCTGCGGTCGTCGGTGCGCTCGCAGTGAGGGAAGCCGTGACCGGGTGGCCGCGCGGTGGCCCGGGCGAGGCGTCCTAGCCGCGCGGTGGATCGGGATCGAATGGGCCCTTGCCCATCTGGTCGCGGATCGACACGACCGGCGGGTTCGTCATGGACCGGCGCTGCCAATTCGCGCCGTCGACCACGAGCGTGTGGCCCGAGATGAACCGTCCGTACGGCGACGCGAGGAACGTCGCGGCCCACCCGAGCTCCTGGCGTTCCCCTACACGCAATGCCGGCTGGCAGACGTCCTTGTCGTGGGTGCGCTCGAGGTTCGACTGGATGTCGGCCGTCATGTCCTCGTGGGGGAAGAGCCCCGGGACGAGGCCGTTCACCTGGATCCCATAGGGGCCCCACTCGACCGCCAGGCTCTCGGTGAGGTTCTTCACCCCGGCCTTCGCGGCTGCGGAGTGCACGAACCCTGGTCCGCCGGTCCACGCGTAGCTGGCACCCACGTTGATGATCGACCCCGGGGTACCAGCCTCGAGATGCCGGCGGCCGAACTCGCGCGCACAGAAGAACGTGCCGTTGAGGGTGATGTCGACGACGGTGCGCCACGCGTTCGGGGACATGTCCTCCGCCGGGACGGGGAAGTTCGCGGCGGCGTTGTTCACGAGCACGTCCGGCAGCGCAAAGCGCTCCGACGCGGCGTCGAACGCGGCCGCAACGGACTCGGGCTCGCGGATGTCGCACTCCACCGCCAGCACGTCGGCGCCGATCGCACGCATCGCCTCGGCGCCTGCCTCCAGGTGCTCGGGCTTGCGGGATGCGATCACGATGTTGGCGTCGAGGCGGGCGAACTCGGACGCGATCGCCTTGCCCAGCCCGGTCCCGGCGCCGGTCACGAACACCGTCGATCCGTCGAAGGTCCCCTCTCTGAGCGCCGTCTCCCCGACCGGCGGTGGGGAGGGCAGGCCCCGCCGGGTATCGGTCCCGTCTGCCATCGTCAGCTCCCCCGGTAGCTCGGTGGGCGTTCCTCGGCCCGGGCGGCCTTGAACTCTGCGAAGTCGTCGCTGCGGTTGAGGAACGTCTGGTAGATCAGCTCGTCGTCCATCGACGCGCGGACGCCCGGCTGCGAGAGGTGCCGGATGACCCGCCTCGCCAGCTTCACCGCGACCATGGGAGCCGCGGCGACCTTCTCGGCGATCTCACGAGCCGTTGCGTCCAGCTCCTCCGGGGCCACGATGCGCGAGACGATGCCGTGACCGAGCGCCTCCTCGGCGCCGAGCGGACGCCCGGTGAGCACGAGATCGCTCACGAGCCCGGGTCCGCACATCTGGTAGAGCACGCCCATCCCTCCGGTGTCGGGGATCACGCCGTGCGCCACCTCCGGGAGCATGAAGCGCGCGCCCTCGGCCGCGATGCGGATGTCGCACAGCAACGCTCGCTGGAACGACCCGCCGATGGCCCACCCCTGGATCGGCACGATCACCGGGGCCTCGAGCTCCCAGAGCTGTTGGATGCCGCGGTGGCCGCGCGCCATCAGCTCGTGGTGGGTGAGCCCGCTGGTGTTGTTCCCGATCGACGACACATCGCGACCGGACGACCACGCCTTCCCCTCACCGCGCCAGATCACCGCGCGCACGTCGGGGTTGGCCTTCAGCTCGCCGAGGATCGCGAAGAGCTGAGCGTCCATCTCGTCGGTGAACGCGTTGCGATTCTCGGGGCTGTTGTTGGTGATGGTCGCGATGGGACCATCGAGCTCGAGGTCCACCGAGCCGCTCATCGGCACGCTCCCCTGGTCGATCGGTTCGCTCCCCCGGCTCGACGCCGACGGCCTGCGCAGGATGTCACGGGACGTCCCGGTCGAACCACACGAGATCGCGGATCGCCAACCCGTCGATCACCTCGGTGCCGTCGTATCCCCGGGCTGCGTCGAAGTAGTCGCGCTCGACGCTGTGCATCCGGAACCCGCCGCGCTGGTAGAAGCGCATCGTCCCGGTGCCCGCTGCGGCCGTCCCCACGACCACCCGGGACGCGCCCGAGGAGCCCAGCTGCGCGACCACGGCGTCGAGCATCGCGATCCCGTGACCCCTCCCCTGGTGTCGCTCGTCGACCGCGACGAGGGTGAGCTCGACGACGCTCGGTTCACGGGGCACCGCCTGGACCACCCCGATCACGTCGTCGGCAGTGCCGTAGACGAACAGCTCACCGTCGTCGCGGTGCGCGCGGACATGGTCGTGCGCGTCTTCGGCGAGGAACAACAGCGGGAGGTACCGGTCCCGGCCGTCACCCGGCGGGACGAGGCACAGGTCGGGCACCACGGGAGTCTCGCACGCGCCGGGTCCTGGGCACGTTGGTCGTTGCCGGACAACGCTGAGCGTGCCGAGAAGCCGGAGGGGGTACGGTCGCGCCCGATGGACACCTACCGGGACGCCACGTTCATCTCGGCCGACTCCCACGTCACCGAGCCCATCGAGCTGTACGCCGAGCGCGTCGACGCCGAGTACCGGGATCGCGCCCCGCAGATCGTCACGAAGGACGGGTGGCGAACACTCGTCGCCGAAGGGCTCGACCCCCGCAAGCTGATGACCGCCGACGAGCTCGAAGCCGCGATCGTCGGTGGCACCGACCCCGACGAGCGCATCCGCGACCAGGAGCGCGACGGAGTGTCGGCCGAAGTCATCTTCCCGACCTTCGCACTCCAATCGTGCTTCTCGTCGGACGACGCAGGCCTGCAGCTCGCGCTGTGCCGCGCGTACAACGACTGGGCGAAGGACGCGTTCGCCGGCCACGACCGCCTCCTCGCCGTAGGAGCCGTTCCGATGCTCGACATCGACGCGGGCATCGCCGAGGCCCGCCGTCTCGCGGCCGCCGGCTTCCGCGCTCTCTTCCTCCCGGCGCGGGTCCCGACCCGTCCCTACAACGACGCCGAGTACGACCGCTTCTGGGCCGTGGCCGAAGATCTCGGGCTCCCGATCACCTTCCATTCGGGCACCGGGTACGAGCCCCGACTCGTGCGGGGACCGGGCGGCGCCGTCATCAACTACCTGCTCGGCGCCCAGCTCGACGGCCCTACGGTGATGCTCGCCCTCGCAGCCGGCGGCGCACTCGACCGCTTCCCGTCGCTGCGGATCGTCACGGTCGAGACCGGTGCGTCGTGGCTCGGATGGATCATGACGCAGGCCGACGCCATCTACGAGGATCACATCATGTACGCCCGCCCGAAGCTGTCGCTCAAGCCGAGCGAGCTGATCCGGCGTCAGGCGTCGGCGACCTTCATGCTGGATCCGGTCGCGATCAACAACCGCTACGTGACCGGGCTCGAGACGCTGATGTGGGGCAACGACTACCCGCACCCCGAGGGCACATGGCCCGCATCGATGGACGCGGCGGCCGAGCAGTTCGCCGAGATCCCCGACGACGAGCTCGCCCAGATCGTCAGCGGCAACGCGGCCGACGTGTTCGGCTTCTCGCTCGCCTGACGCTCAGGTCGCACGGCGCCGGCGCTGGAGCACCCACGCGCCGATCGCGGCACCAAGACCGATCACCACCACGGCGACGATCGGGACGACCGGGCTCGAGCCGTCGTCGTCGTCGTCGGCCGGTCTGGCGTCGGCCGGTCTGGCGTCGGACCTTTGTTCTGAGGGACGCTGCGAGGACGCTCACCGGCGAGTCCACGAGGAGCCACGCCGTGCCGATCAGCCCGATGGACGAGTACCTGGCCCACCAGACAACCGAGACGTTCGACCGCGTCTTCACCTCCGACCGCAACTTCTACGACCGCTACTACTTCAACCTCCACGCGTCGAGCGACGAGCTGTTCCTCGTGACCGGGATGGGCCAGTACCCGAACCTCGAGGTCACGGACGCGTTCGTCACCGTGAGCCACGGGGCGAAGCAGTACACCGTGCGCGCGTCGCGTGAGCTCGGAGGCGATCGGCTCGACACATCCGTCGGCCCGTTCCGCGTCGAGGTCCTCGAAGGGCTCCGTCGGCTCCGGGTCGTCTGCGAGTCGACGGAATGGGACGTGGCCTTCGACCTCGAGTGGGTCGGCACGGTCGACGCGCTCGAAGAGCCGGTCACGCTCACCCGGCGCGGCGCACGGGTCCACATGCACACGTCGCGCTACGCGCAGGTCGGCACCTGGGAAGGGACGCTGACGGTCGCGGGGCAGACCTACGAGGTGACGCCCGACCGATGGAAGGGCGCCCGTGACCACTCGTGGGGAGTGCGCCCCGTCGGCGAGGCGGAAGCACCCGGGATCCGGATCAAGGACATGGCAGGTGGCGAGTACGGGTTCTTCCACGCGTGGATGCCGATGCAGTTCGACGACTTCATGATCAAGGTCATGGTCGACGAAGACGCCGAGGGCAACCGGCTCGTCGAAGAGGCAGTGAAGATCTACAACTCCGGCGACTCCCGTCCGGCCGAGCAACTCGGCCGAGCCGAGCTCGCGATGGAGTACCTGCCCGGGACGCGGGAGATGGCACGGGCCGACGTGACACTCGACCCGCCGGGTGCGTCACCGATCCACGTCGTGAACACGCCGCTGCGGACCGTCTACCTGAAGGCGGGATCGGGCTACGTCTACGACGGCACGTGGGGTCATGGCGTCTACCAGGGTCCGCTGAAGGTGGAGGGTCTCGTCCACGACGTCGGTGCCCCGACCGAGCGCCTCGACCTCGCAATGCTCAACGAGACGCTGTGTCGCTTCGATCTCGACACCGGCGAGGTCGGCTACGGCATGCACGAGAACATGCTCATCGGGACCCACCACCCGACCGGCTTCCACTCCCCCGACGCCCTCGCCCCCTGACCTCTGCGAGTCAGGGGGTGGCGCTCACGATCCACATGGCGAAGTACTGGGCGCCACCGCCGTAGGCGTGGCCGAGAGCCCGGCGCGCACCCTCGACCTGGTGGTCGCCGGCCATCCCGCGCACCTGGAGCGCGGCCTCGGCGAAGCGCACCATGCCGGACGCGCCGATCGGGTTCGACGAGAGCACGCCGCCCGACGCGTTCACCGGCATCCTCCCGCCGAGCTTGGTCGTGCCGTCCTCGACGAGACGCCAGCCCTCACCCTTGTCGGCGAATCCCAGGCTCTCGAGCCACATCGGCTCGTACCAGCTGAACGGCACGTAGATCTCGGCCATGTCGATGTCGGTGCGCGGGTTCGTGACCCCGGCCTTGCGGTACAGCTCTTCGGCGCACATGCTCGACGCGGCCGGGTTCACCATGTTGCGGCCGCCGAAGTTGTTCGCCTCACTGCGCATCGCCGTCGCGTCGACCCACGCCACCGGGTTGGGGGCCGCCTTCGCCCCGTCCTCGTCCGACAGCACGACCGCGCACGCCCCGTCGGAAGAGGGGCACGTCTCGGAGTAGCGGATCGGGTCCCACAGCATCGGTGCGTCGACGATCGACTCGAACGTGAGATCGTGCTGCTGCAGGTGCGCGTACGGGTTCTTGAGCGCGTGCTGTCGGTCCTTGAAGACCACGTTGCACCCGGTGAGCTCGGGGGCACCGCTCATCGCCATGTAGCGGCGAATGATGGGCGCGAAGTACCCGCCCGCCCCCGCGTTGATCGAGGTCTGGAACGGCGACGGGAGCGACAGCGCCCACATCGCGTTCGAGTCGCTCTGCTTCTCGAACCCCAGAGCAAGGACGCGTCGATGCACTCCCGACTCGATCAACGACGTCGCGACGATCGCGGTCGAGCCGCCGACCGACCCGGCCGTGTGAACGCGCAGCATGGGCTTCCCGACCGCGCCGAGCGCCTCGCCGAGGATCAGCTCGGGCATCATCACGCCCTCGAAGAAGTCGGGTGCCTTGCCGAGCACGACTGCGTCGATGTCGTCCCAGCCGAGGCCGGCGTCGGCGAGCGCGCGCAACGCAGCCTCACGCACGAGCCCTGCGATCGAGACGTCCTTGCGGGCCGACTCGTACTTGGTCTGTCCGACCCCGATGACGGCGCACCGCTGCTTCGCCATCACTCCCCCTCCAGCACGCAGGCAAGGTTCTGCTGGAGCCACGGCCCGCTCGTCGCGTGCCCGAGGGTGCGATCCGCCTCGCCACGGTGGATGCGGGCGGCGGCCTCGCCGATGCGCACGAGCCCCGACGCCATCATCACGTGGCCGTTGAGCGACCCGCCCGACGGGCTGATCCGCGTGCGGTCGGGGTCGAGACCCATCGCCCGCGTGAGCAGGTGCTCCTGGTGGGTGAACGGTGCGTCGAGCTCGGCGACGTCGAGTCGGTCGGCGGACGCACCCACGGCATGCGCGGCGATCTCGGCCGAGGCAGCCCGGCGCAGGTCGCGGGCTCCGAAGTGGTGCACGTCCATCCGGTGGTCGATCCCGCGGATCCATGCCGGTCGGGAGCACACGTCGCGCGCGACCTCCGCGGTCGCGAGGATCACCGCGGCGCCGCCGTCGGCCCGCTCGGGGATGTCGTGCGAACGCAGGGGATCGTGGACCAACGGCTCCGCCAACAGCGCCTCGGCGTCGCGGGCTCCCGATCGGACGGCGTGCGGGTTCGACTCCGCGTCGGCGAGCGACCGCGCGGCGATCTCCGCCATCGCCTGCTCGGTGACGTCGCCGGCATCGAGCATCGCCCGCGCCTGGAGCCCCGCGAGCCCGAGCGCGTCGGGCCAGAGTGGCGCCACCACGTAGGGGTCGAGCTGGGTCGCGAGCACGTCGCGCAGCGAACCGGGCGAGGATTTCCCGTACCCGTAGACCAGTGCCGTCTTCGCTTCGCCGAGCTGGAGCTTGACCCACGCCTCGTAGAGCGCCCACGCACCGTCCATCTCCACGTGGGACTCGACGATCGGGGGAACGGGGCGCGTCGCGTCCACCGACATGACGAACGAGAAGGCGGCGCCGGCAAGGAAGTCGGACGAGCCGGAGCAGGTGAAGTCGATCCTGTCGGGTCCGAGCCCGGTCTCGGCGCGCACCGTCTCGAACAGCGGCGCCATGAGCTCGAGCTCGTTGTCGGCGAGCTCGCGCGCCTGGCGTACGGAGTACCCGACGATCGCGACGTCGATCACGGAGTGCCCACGATCTCGTAGGACTCGATCGTCTGGTCGGGTTCACCGGTCGGGATCCACGAGCTGATGTTGTTCGCCGACTCGGTGAGCTCCGCGTCGGGTCGCCAGACCGCTTCGACCCGCAGGCCGAGGCGCACGTCCTCGGGAGCGATGCCCGTGACCAGTCCGATGAACCCGACGTTCGCGCCGTCGAGCACGATCCAGGCGCTGATGTACGGGAGCTCGAGGTCGTCGCGTCCCGGGATCGGCACCCGGGTCACACAGAACGACTCCACGTACCCGCGGTCGGCCAGCTCGACGAGCTCGGTGGTGGGAAGTCCCGACGTGGGGGTCGCGCCCCGCGGCGGGACGAACACCTGGCCGGTCGTCGGGCAGCGCTCCCCCAGGATCCGCTTCTGCTTCATCGCGCGCAGGTACGCCCCCATGTGCCGGCCCGACGAGGCGAGGTAGTCCATGCGGAGCGGGGTGTCGACGCGCTCGACGGGCTCGACGCCCATCAGTCGGGGCGGGAGCACCACGGGCGGCGCGGTGACTTCGAACGGGTCCGGTGCACTCACGACGCCGCCACGAAGCACTCGATGTCGGAGATCTTGCCCTCGCGCGTCACGCGCCACTGCGCCCGCACCCGCATCCCGGTCGACAACTCGGACGGGTCCGCAGCGCGCACCGCGTGGAGCATCGGCGTGTCGGCACCGTCGAGCTGGATGAGCGCCCACGCGAACGTGCCCTCGATCGGCTGCTGCGGTCGGGGCGGGCCGTTCCAACACCATGTGGTGACGACCCCGGTGTCGGCGACCTCCACGATCTCGGTGAGCGGCTCTGCCGTTGCGGGGTCGTACTCGACCGGCGGGACGAGCACGGTGCCGTCGGCCCGGCGGATCCCGACGATGAAGCCCTCCCGCAGCGCGGTGAGGAACGCACCGACGACCGGACCGGTCGAGCGCGCGAACGGGTACTCGAGCGTCAGCGGGGCCCGCAGGACCGCCGCGTCGCCCGTGTCGTCGTGTGCTTCCCGTGCCGCCACACCGCTCCTCATCGACCTCACACCGTCGCGAACGGTGCCGATCCACGCTCCGGCGAGGACGTTAGCGTGCCGCGCGGCGCTCAGGCCCGAGCGAAGAACAGCTGCAGCTCCATGACCCCGTTGTCCTCGATCGAGAGGACGGCGAACGAGGTCGGCGTGTCGATGTCGTAGTCGGCGAACACGATCGGGAGCTGCCCGGTCACGACGATGACGCCCTCGGTGAGCTGGGCCTGCAGGTCGATCGTCACGGGTCGGGTGACACCGTGGATCGTGAGCGTCCCGACCGCCTCGGCCGTGATCGACTCGCCTTCGGCCGGGACGGATTCGAGCTCGATGGGTTCGGTCAGCGCGAACGTCGCGTCCGGGAACCGGGCGGTCTCGATGGCCTGGCTCTGCATCGCCCCGTCCCGGCGATCGCTGTCGCTGGCGAGCGCGGTGAGGTCGGCCACGATCGAGACCTCGGTGACGGTGGTCCCGTCGATCGTCAGCGAGCCCTCGACCGCGGGGGTTCGACCCACCGCGGTCTTCGCTCCGATGCCGGCGAGCTCCTCCTGGACCCGGTACCCGACGAACGACGCGGTCCCGGCGGAGAGGTCGCCGACCGTCGTGTCGACCGTCCACGTGCCGTCGATCGAGGAGTCGCCTCCCGAGGACGTGGCGGGGTCCGTGTTGACGGACTGCGTCGCGGCCTCGAGATCCACCGCAGGTGGGGCGTCGTCCCGGAACACGAAGTACCAGATGCCGAACCCGAGGGCCGCGACCAACGCGATCGCGATCCCCGGGATGATCCACCGACGACGAGTGGGCTCGAGCGCGCTCATGGGGCCCCAGTCTCGCGCGGGCACCTGAGCGTGCCCTGTGCGCGCGATGATCCACCGATGAGCAAAGAGGAGAAGTCCGGCACACCCGGCGAAGAGGACCTCAGCGGACAGGTCGTGATCGTGACCGGTGCGTCGCGCGGGATCGGGAAGGGGCTCGCGATCGGGCTCGCCGCCGCCGGCGCATCCGTGGTCTGCGCCGCCCGCACCGTCGAAGAGGATCCGGCCGGGCTCCCTGGCACGATCCACGCGACCGTCGACGCGATCCGCGCGGCCGGCGGTACCGCGATCCCCGTGCAGTGCGACATCGGGATCGAGGCCGACATCGATCGCCTCTTCGCGTCGACGGTCGACGCGTACGGTCGGCTCGACGTGCTGATGAACAACGCGATGGCACCCACCCGCGGGCTCTTCTCCGAGACCACGCCAGAGGACTGGGACGAGTCGATGCGGGTGAACGTCCGGAGCCTGCTCCTCACCGCGAAGGCGGCGGTGCCGATCATGGCCGAGGGTGGCGGCGGCAGCATCATCAACATGTCGTCGGGTGCCGCGGAGATCGGCGTGCAGGGTATGCCGCCGGGATACCTCGTCTACTCGGTCGCGAAGGCCGCGCTCGAGCGGTTCAGCGCCGCACTCGCGGTCGAAGTGGCGGACCTCGGGATCGCCGTGAACGCGCTGCGGCCGGGCGCGGTGAAGACCGAGCACACCGTCCATGAGCTCGGCGAGGACTTCGACTGGACCGGTTGGGAGACGCCCGCCGCGGTCGTGCCCTCGGTGCGCTACCTGTCGGTCCAGCGCGGCGACGGTCTCACCGGCCGGGTCGTCGACTCGACCCAGTTCGGGATCACCTGGCCCGACCCGGTCTGATCAGCCGAGCAGCACGTTCGGGCGCGGCAGGCCGGCGGCTTCGCAGAGCAGGTAGTAGCCGGCCAGTGCCTGGGCACCGTCGGTCACGCTCTCCACATTGCCTTCGGCGTCGAGGTTGAGGTTGGCGCCGTACATGTGGAACCAGACCCGGGTGTCGTCCTCGACGCACTGGAGCGTGTGGACGGACCCCGCGGGCTCGTAGAGGAAGGACCCGGCGCGGTTCACGTAGTCGTACTCCTTGTACTTCCAGGCACCCGACACCGTGTAGCCCCACACGGGCCCGGTGTGGCGGTGGGTCTGCACCTCGAAGCCCGCCTGGAAGATGTTCTCGATGATCCAGAGGCCCTCACGCTCGTTGACCTGGAGCACCTTCATCTGGGCGAGTGGACCGATGTCGACGAACGGCAGCTCGTCGGCGCCGACGTGCACGGCGGTCGGCGCATCCTGGATCGCGGTCATGACAGGGCCTCCTACGAGAGATGGGCGCCGAGGTCTCCATCGGCTCCCCCCACCTTGCCAGAAGCGGGACCGGTCGCGTCCCCATCGGCGCTCCGGACCCACGACATGCCAGCATGAGGTCGATGGACCTCGACACCCGAACCCTCGCATTGGCGATCGCCCGTGGCCGCGTCGTGCTCGGCGTCGTCGCGAGCGTGGTCCCCGGGCTCGTCGCCCGCGCCGCGCCCGGTGAGTCCTCGCCGGGGACACGCGCGCTCTCGCGGATGGCCGGCGCCCGGGACCTGGCGCTCGGCGTCGGCGCCGTCACGTCGTTGAAGGAGCACACCCAGGACGCGGAGTGGGTCGGCATGGGCGCAGTGGTCGACCTGCTCGACGGGTGCGCGCTCCTCGTCACCCGGCATCTCCCCCGGCGCGCCCGCTTCGCCGGCGTGGGAGCACTCGCCACGGGTGTTGCCGGGCTCGTGCTCACCCGTCGGCTCGCCGACGAGCGCACCGCCGACGCGAACGGCTCGGCCGGCTAGTCCTGCGCTCCCGGGTCGGGCGCTCCGGTGTCGGGCGAGCGTTCGAAGCGGAGTCGCTTCCCGCCGTCGACGAGCCGCAGGACGGCCTGGCCCTCCACCAGCGCGTGGAGGTCGCGCCCGAGCATCTCGGCCCGCCATCCGTCGTCGAGGCGACCCTCCCGGCCGTTCACGAGGGCGCGCACGTCCTCTCGGGTCGCGAGCAGTCGCGGATCGATCTGCTCACCCGACGCGACCTGGGCCGCCCATCCGGTCAACAGGCCGACGGCCGCGTCGAGCGCCGAGGTGTCGCTGTGCTTGGGCGGGAACCGGATCTCGTCACGCGAGAGCGCACGCCCGGCTTCCACCGCCTCGAGGATCGAACGGATCACCTGCTTGTTGAGGTTGCCCACCCCACGGAGCCGCGACAGGTCCTCGGCCGACTTGGGGGGACGCTGCACGAGCGCGGCCAGGGTGAGGTCCGAGAGCACGAAGCGCGGCGGCAGGTCCTGCTCCTGGGCGCGCCGCTCGCGCCAGCCGGCGACGGCCTGGGCGACCCCGGCGCGGTCGCCACGCAGTGAGCGCGCTCCCTTCACCCGCCACCATGCGACGTCGGGATCGGGATCGCGCGATGCGCTGGACAGGAGCACCTCGCACTCCGCGGTGGCCCACGTTTCGCGCCCGAGGGCGCGCAGTCGCTCGGAGATCGCGTCGGCGAGATCGAGCAGGTGGACGACGTCCGAGGCCGCGTAGCGCTGCGCGGAGTCCGGCAGCGGACGGCGGGCCCAGTCCGTGAGCTGGTCGCCCTTGTCGATGCTCGCGCCGAGGATCGTCTGGATGAGCGAGACGAGCGACGGCTGGCCGATGCCGATGAACCCCGCCGCCAGCTGGGTGTCGAAGAGATGCTGCGGCCGCGCCCCGCACGCCCGCTCGATGATCGGGAGGTCGGCGCTCCCCGCGTGCGTGATCATCGTGGCCGGCGACTCGAGCAGGCGGGTGAGCGCCCGGACGTCGCAGGCGAGAGGGTCGATGAGGGCGATGCGGCCGGGCCAGGCGAGCTGCACGAGGCAGAGGCGAGGCCAGTAGGTGCGTTCGGCCACGAACTCGGTGTCGAGTCCGTAGCGGGGCTGGTCGGCCACCTCGCTGACGACCTGCGCGAGGTCGGCATCCGTGTCGATCCAGCGCGTCGTCGAACTCGAGCCCGTCACCGAGCCACCCTACGTCCCGACGGCCTCGACCCCGCGGCGCGCCCGAGCGCTCGGACCTGCGTCGCTCACCCCGCACTGTGCGGGTGAGCGACGCATCAACGGGGTGGGCGCAGCGACGTGAGGGGACGGCCGTTCGTCCAGGCGGCGGGGTCACCGGGACGCCAGCGGCCACGTCCCTCTGCCTCCACGCGAGCACGAGCCAGCGCGACGGCCGCGCGACCCGGCGCCACGCCCTGCTCGGCCGCGAGCGCGAACACCCGTGCCATCGACTCCTGGATCCTCTGGGTGCGGGCGAGCGCCCGGTCGTGGTCGTACCCGACGAACTCCTCGGCGATGTTGATGATGCCGCCGGCGTTGGCCACGAAGTCGGGCGCGTACAGGATCCCCCGCTCGTGGAGTCGATCGTCGATGTCCTCGTGCGCCAGCTGGTTGTTCGCGGCGCCGCAGATCGCTCGGCACTGCAACCGCTCCACGGTCACGTCGTCGATCACGCCGCCGAGCGCACACGGCGAGAGCACATCGCACTGCTGCTCGAGGATCGCGTCGGCGGCCACGACGTCTGCGCCGTGCGCCGCGGCGACCTGGCCCGCGCGCGCCTCGTTGGTGTCGGCGACGACCACCGACGCCTCCGCCTGCGTGAGGAGCGCGACCAGCCGACTGCCCACGTGACCCGTGCCCTGCACCGCGACTCGTCGCCCCGCGAGCCGATCGTCCCCGTCGAGGCGGGTGAGCACGGCACGCATCGCCGCGACGACCCCGAGTGCGGTCACCGGCGACGGATCGCCGGAGCCCCCGTCGGCCGGATCCACGCCGGTGACCCAGGGCGTGACCTCGGCGATCAGGTCCATGTCGCGCTGGGTGGCACCGACGTCCTCGGCGGCCAGGTACCGCCCGCCGAGCTCGTCGATCGCCCGGCCGAGCGCGTGCAGCAGCGCCGGCGCCCGCACCGCGTCGGGGTCGTCGACGAGCACGACCACCTTGCCGCCGCCCTGGTCGAGGCCCGCCGCCGCGGCCTTCCACGTCATGGCCTCGGACAGGCGCAGCACGTCGCGGACCGCGTCGTCCTCGCGCTCGTAGTGCCAGAACCGGATCCCGCCGAGCGCGGGGCCGAGCGCGGTGGAGTGCACGGCGATGACGGCGCGCAGACCGGTCGACGCGTCGCCGACGAACACGACCTGCTCGTGGCCGGAACCCATCATCCACTCCGTGACGGGGATCATCGGAGCGACGCTACGTGCAGTTCCAGGACTGCACGACCTTGATCTCGCGCTCGAAGCCCAGGACACTCAGGGTGCCGGTCCCGAGGTGCATCCGTGCGCCCGCCGAGGGCGCGAGCCCGATCCAGCGAGCCCCGAGCACCCGGAGCAGGTGCCCGTGCGCGACGAGCGCGACCGTGCCGTCGATCGCATCGACCCGGGCGATGACCCGGTCGGCACGGGCGGCGACCTGCTCGGGTGTCTCGCCGTTCGGCGCGCCGTCGTCGAACACCACCCACGTCGGACGCGTGCGCCGGATCTCGGCCGTCGTGAGTCCCTCGTAGTCCCCGTAGTCCCACTCGTGCAGGTCGTCGTCGACCTCGGCGTCGGCACCGAGACCGACGAGCCGGCAGGTCTCGCGCGCCCGCTGCAGCGGGCTCACGAGCACGAGCGCGTAGTCGCGAGCGGCGACCCGCGGCCGGAGCGCCTCGGCCTGCGCGCGGCCGGTCGCGGTCAGCGGGAGATCGGTTCGCCCGGTGTGGCGACCGTGCTCGCTCCACTCGGTCGCGCCGTGTCGCACCAGGATGATCTCGTCGGCCACCCGGGTACGATGACAGACGGGCGCGCATCACGCGCCAACGGGGAGCTCGGGACAGCCGGGCTGAGAGGGTGACCGCGCCACGCCATGGCAGCGTCACCGACCCCTCGAACCTGCTCCGGGTAATGCCGGCGAAGGGAGCACGGCCATGGCCGACCTCGCGTTCCGACGAGCGGTGATCTTCGCGGGCGGCGACGCACCCCCATCCGTGGTCGGCACCGTCCTCCCCCGCGACGCCGTGGTGATCGGCGCGGACTCGGGGGTCGACGTCGCATGGAGCCTCGGACGCACCGTCGACATCGCGGTCGGCGACTTCGACTCCATCGACCCGAGCATTCTGAACCGCACCGAGGCAGCCGGCGCCACGATCCTGCGCCACCCACGCGACAAGGACGCCACCGATCTCGAGCTCGCGCTCGACACCGCCATGACGCTCCGGATGGACGCGGCCACGGTCGTCGGAGGTCACGGCGGGCGGGTGGACCACTTCATCGCGAACTGCGCGCTGCTCACGTCCGACCGGTACGCGGGGTTGGCCGTCGACGCGTACTTCGACATCGCCCACCTCCAGGTCGTGCGGAGCCACGTCCTGTTGACGGGGAACGCCGGCGACCTCATCACCCTGCTGGCGGTCGGTGGACCCGCCGACGGCGTGCGGACGACGGGCCTGCGGTTCCCGCTCGACGACGAGACACTCCACCCCGGCTCCACGCGCGGCGTGAGCAACGAGATGCTCGGCACCGAGGCGACGGTCGCCGTGGCGCACGGATGCGTGCTCACGATCCAGCCGGACGCGCTCGCCCACGCCGAGCCCGCACCCGACGCCCGGCCCGGGAGCTGACGTGCGCCGCGCCGTCCTCGTCCCCGTCCTCGCACTGGCACTCGCCGTGGGTCTCGGGCTCGCACTCGGGCCGACAGCGCGCGCCGACGATCCCACCACGATCACCGTGGTCACCCACGACTCGTTCGCGCTCTCGAAGCGTGTCCTCCGGTCCTTCGAACGGACCTCGGGGATCGAGGTGCGGATCCTCCGGTCGGGCGACGCCGGTGAGGCGGTGAACTCGGCGATCCTGACGAAGGAGAACCCACTCGGCGACGTGCTCTTCGGCGTCGACACGACCTTCCTCTCCCGCGCGCTCGACGCCGGGATCTTCGAGACCTACCGACCGGCCGCGCTCGACGCGCTCGAGCCGGGCCTCGCCGCAGGGACCCGGGGGAAGGCCACGCCGGTCGACCGCGGCGACGTGTGCGTGAACGTCGACAACGAGTGGTTCGCCGAGCGCGACCTCGCGGTCCCGAGGAGCATCGACGACCTCACCGACCCGGCGTACCGGGGGCTGCTCGTCGTCGAGAACCCGGCAACCTCGTCACCGGGGCTCGCGTTCCTCCTGTCGACCATCGCCCGCCACGGCGACGGTTGGCCGGAGTACTGGCAACGACTCCGCGCCAACGACGTCGAGGTCGTGAACGGCTGGGAGGAGGCGTACAACGGTTCGTTCACGGCCGGTGGAGGCGGGGGTGACCGGCCGCTCGTGGTCTCGTACGCGTCGAGTCCGGCCGCCGCGGTGTTCTACGCCGAGCCCGATCCCTCCGGTGCGGTGCCCGCGCAGGCTCCCGTCGGGACCATCCTCGACGGCTGCTTCCGACAGGTGGAGTACGTGGGTGTGCTGCGCGGCACCGAGCGCCCCGGAGCCGCACGACGCTTCGTGGACTTCATGCTGAGTCGTCGGGTCCAGGAGGACATCCCCCTCCAGATGTTCGTGTTCCCCGCGCGTGCCGACGCCCGGCTCCCCGACGTGTTCCGCGACTTCGCCGAGATCCCCCCCGCTCCGGAGACGGTGACGCCCGGGCAGATCGAGCGCAACCGTGAGCGGTGGATCGACGAATGGACCGACGTGGTGCTGC
>DASUAO010000026.1:0-6138 GCA_035763745.1 Acidimicrobiia bacterium | reverse complement strand
ACGAGGCCCACGACGATCTCGAACTGCTGGGTCTGTCAACGCGAGGCCTACGACGATGGCGGCGGTCAGCGTGTACGGAGGCTGTTCCAACCAGTCGTAGGCGCCACCGAGCAACAGCATCGCGATCCAACCCACGAGCGCCACGGCGCCGAGCACGGTCCCGAGCCTCCACACCCGGCGGGCGACATGGAGGAACGCCCACCCGTAGCAGAGAACCCCGACGATTCCGAAGTCCCCGAGAAGGCCGAGCGTCGACGACGTCGCGCTGGTCAGCGAGGATCCCTGCCCGGCAGGGATCCTCGCTGCGATGCGGTACTCGTCGTAGTGCTGAGAAGGTGCGAGACCGAGCGCTTGGACGGGGGATCCTTCCTTGCTGCCAGACGGTGTCGTGAGCTGCGAGAGTCGCGAGACGGTTTCGGCGGGCCCGAGACCGAAGAGGACTGAGACGGGGCGTTCGGTCAAGTCCACGACGAGGAGCCGAGCGACTGCTTGCTTTCCTCGATCGGGGTTCAACGTGTTCGTGATCTTGACCTGAGTACCTCCACCGAGGCCACCGGAATCGACGACGAAGCCGAAGACGCCGGCGACGATCAGTGACATCACCAGGACCTGGGCGCGTACTCGGCGCCACGCGGGATCTGGCTTCGGCGGCAACTTGAGGAGAGCAACGAGTGGGATGAGCGGTGGAACGATGAACAGTGGGATCAGTGAATCCGAGAGCCAGGCGATGAAGAACCCGACGAACACTGAGCCCAACAGCACCGGATTCGGGGTTCGCCACAGGGCGGGGAGTGCGAGCGATCCGACGAGGGCGACGCTGCCGAGCACGTGATGCCCGGCGCCGGTCCCCAGCAGTGTCCCCTTGACGTCGTCCGCATTCGACGACTGCGCCGCTTGTACGAGCGCGAACGGGACCTGGCCGATCAACACGAGGGTGACCGTGGTGATGACAGTCCTGCGTTGCCGTACCGAGAGCTCCACTCGGGTGAGGGCGACGATGGCGAGGAACGGCAGGAGGTAGAGGACGGTGGACGCGACGTAGCGGGTCGGGTGTGTGCCGTGGATGAGGGCTGACAAGGCGAACGCCATGAACGGGAGCCACGCCACTGCCGATGAGATGCTGGTGCTCGGACGCGGGACGCGCCGGTACTCGTAGAGCGCGACCGTAAACGCGAGTGCGATCAACGGAATGCTCGCGAAGTCGAACACTCGCGGGAACTCGAGCCAGGCGGTTGTAGTCGGACCGATCCACGCCGCACCGAAGGCGAGGAGCACCAGTCCGGGGGGTCGCGCCCGTGCCGCGAGCGGAGTGAGAACGACGCCGATCATCAACACCGCGACGTTCGGCGACCGAGCAGCTGCGAATCCGAGCGCGACCGCGAGAACAACCAGGCCCATGAGCACAGCCGAGGGACGCCGCGATTCCTGCTCCGCCGACAGCACGTCCCGTGACCAACGACGGTTCAACGCGGCAACAGGGCCGCGATGGTGATGAGGGGTTTGGGGCACGGATCGCATCGCCAATCGCAAGAGTCGCGCAAGCCCAGCGGTGGGACGCTACCAAGCGGGGTCCGCTCCCAGCGTGCGTCGCCACGTGAGGCCTAACCTCGGCCACGTGAAGTTCGGCGTGTTCTACGAGCACCAGCTGCCTCGTCCGTGGACCGAGGACTCCGAGTACGACCTCCTCCGGCAGGCGCTCGAGCAGTGTGAGCTCGCGGACTCCCTCGGCATCGACTACGTGTGGGAGGTCGAGCACCACTTCCTCGAGGAGTACAGCCACTCCAGCGCGCCCGAGATCTTCCTCGCCGCCGTCGCCGCGCGCACCGAGCGGATCCGGCTCGGGCACGGGATCGTGCAGACGCCCCCGCGGTTCAACCATCCGGCGCGGATCGCCGAGCGCATCGCGACCCTCGACCTGATCTCGAACGGGCGCGTCGACTTCGGCTCCGGGGAGTCGTCGTCGGTCGCGGAGCTCGGGGGTTTCGGCATCGACCAGGCCGAGAAGCGTGCGATGTGGGAAGAGGGACTCCGGGTGGCGGTGCGTTGCATGACCGAGACGCCGTTCACGGGCCACGACGGCCCGCACGTTCAGATGCCAGCTCGCAATGTCATCCCGAAGCCGCGGCAGAAGCCGCATCCCCCGTTGTGGGTCGCGTGCAGCCGCAAGGAGACGATCCACCTCGCGGCCCAGCACGGGATCGGTGCCCTCGCGTTCGCGTTCGTCGACCCCGAGGAGGCTCGCTTCTGGGTCCAGGACTACGAGGCGACGCTCGCCGCCGAGGGCGTCCCGATCGGCGACGCCGTGAACGCCAACCTCGCGTGTGTCACGACGTTCATGTGTCACGAAGAAGAGGAGGTCGCGCTCGAGCGGGGGCTCGAGGGCGCGAACTTCTTCGGGTACTCGCTCGCGCACTACTACGTGTTCGGCCGCCACCGGCCCGGCACCACCGACGTGTGGGCCGACTACCAGGCGCGTCGCGCCGAGCACGGGTACTCGCCCGAGGCCGTCGAGGCCGCGCGCGCGTCCGGCGACCGACTCGGAGCGAAGGTGGTGGAGCAAGGGACTGAGGGGCTGCGCGGCGCGATCGGGACGCCCGAGCAGATCCGCGAGTACCTCCGTCGCTACGAGGACTGCGGCATCGACCAGGTGATCCTGTGCTCCCAAGCCGGGCGTAACCGACACGAGGACATCATGGAGAGCCTCGAGCTGTTCGGACGCGAGGTCCTCCCCGAGTTCGCCGATCGTGACGAACGGCGAGTGCGTGACAAGGCCGCGCGACTCGAGCCGATCATCGACGCCGCGCTCGCGCGCAAACCGACGAGCGATCACCCACCGCTGTCGGACGACTTCGAGATGCTGGCCATGCCCCGGGCGATGGCCGACATGACGGGCAGCGACGACGTGCACCGCTGGCTCGACGAGTTCGCCGACGACGCCGCGATCGACGCGGCCGGGAAGTTCCAGGGGCTGGTCTGACCTGCCGCTCCACGCGGACGCCTGACGTCGGGTTCACACTCCGCTCACATCCCCGAGCGAGACTGGCTCCATGGCCGGAACGAAGGAGCGCATCGCCCACGTCGTGCGGCGGGCGTCGATGGGGCCCCATCCCGACGTCGTGGCCGAGCTCGCCTCCGTCGACGACGCCAAGCAGCGGGTGCTCGACCTCTCGGCGCCGGCGCCCGTGGTCCCGCTCGGGCCACCGCCCGCCGACTACGACAACCCGCGTCCGACCGAGATCGTGGGGACCATCGCGTGGTGGGTCGAGCAGATGCGGGCACCGACCCGGCTGATCGAGGACCGCCTCGTCTGGTTCTGGCACGACCACTTCGCCACGAGCATCGCCAAGGTGCGCGTCCCGTACCTCATGGCGCAGCAGCACGCGACGACCCGTGCCCATGCCACGGGCAGCTTCGACGAGCTGCTGCGTGCCATGGCGAAAGACCCGGCGATGCTCATCTACCTCGACGGCCTCACCAACGCTCGCGCCCAGGTCAACGAGAACTTCGGCCGCGAGTGCATGGAGCTCTTCACGATGGGCATCGGCGGGGGCTACACCCAGCGCGACGTCGTCGAGGTGTCGCGCGCGTTCACGGGGTGGGTGGTGAACGTGCCCGGTCGACGCTTCTCCGCGCAGCTCGAGGCGCTCGGCGCAGGGCCCTGGACGTCGATCTTCATTGCAGCGCGTCACGACGACGGCCAGAAGGAGCTGTTCGGAGCGTCCGCCGCCTACGACCTCGACACCGCGATCGACGCGATCCTCGACCAGCCCGCGACCGGTCGCTACGTCGCGGGGAAGCTCTACCGCGAGCTCGTGGGACTCGAACCCGACGACGCGACGGCGAAGCGCCTCGGGAAGGTGTTCTCGCGCGACTGGTCGATCATGGCGCTCGTCGAGGCGATCATCGACGGCGAGGCGTTCACGTCGGACGCCGCGATCCGGTCGCGCGCTCGCACCCCCGTCGAACGACTCGTCGCGGTCCTCCAGGCCGGGAACGCGCCCGCCCTGGAGGTCGGGCGAGGAGGCCGGGTCGCCCCGGTCGGGGAGGCGCTCCGCACCATGGGCTACATCCCGTTCGTCCCCCCGAACGTCGGCGGCTTCCCGAAGGGAGTCGGGCTCCTTGGTCCGCACCAGCTCGTCCACTCCTTCGACCTGCTCTCGGCGTACCCGACGGCGCCCGACGTGCCCGAGGGCGCCGAGGACCTGCTCGCGCGCTTCGGCATCCACGACGTCTCGAAGTTCACGCGGCGTGCGCTCGTCGCGGAACGCGATCCCGGTCGCCGGTTCGCGCTCGCGTCGGCCTGTCCCGAGATGGCGGTCGTGTGAGTCCGTCAGCGCAGGGCCAGGGCGGCTACTCCCGCCGCGAGTTCCTCCGGCACCTCGGACTCGGCGGTGCCGCCGCGGTCGTCGGCGGCTACGCGCTCGACGTCTGGGACTGGAGCAACGGCCCGAGTGCCCACGCGGCGACGTTCGCGGCCGGAGACCTCGGTGCGGGCGCCCCGGGGCGCACCCTCGTCGTGGTCGAGATGGCCGGCGGGAACGACGGTCTCAACACGGTCGTCCCGCTCGACGACGGCGTCTACCACGACCTGCGGCCGACGCTCGGCGTCACTGATCCGATCGATCTCGGCGACGGTGTCGGGTTCCACCCGAACCTGGCTCGACTCGCCCAGCGGTACGAACAGGGCGACGTTGCGCTCGTCGAGGGACTCGGGTATCCGGATCCCGACCTCTCGCACTTCGGCTCGATCGCCATCTGGTGGTCGGCTCGGGGTGGCGCCGGCCAGAGCGGTTGGCTGGGGGCGTACCTCGACGGCACCGTCGGCTTCGACGACCCGCTTGCCGCCATCGGCATCGGCCCCGGACCTTCTCCCGCGCTGCGCGGCGCGTCGTCGTTCGCGACCACCATCGTGGACTCGAGCGGACTGCAGCCCCGGCTGCCCGCGTGGCTCGACGACCCCGAGGACCTGATCGCGGCCTGGGCGGACGCCGTCCCCGTTCGGATCGATGCCGCGGCGCTCGTCGGCCAGGTGGGCCGAGCCGTCGGGCTCACCGTCGAAGCCCGCACCGACCTCACCGACGCGCTGGAGGGCACGGACGCGAGCTACGACGCCGGACCGAACGCGGCGCGCGCGTACCAGGACACGACGGTCGTCGACTCCCTTGCGCTGGCGGCGCAGCTCGTGCTGTCGCCGGCCCGCCCCCGGGTCATCTACGTGAGTGGGATCGGCGACTTCGACACCCACCAGGGCCAGGCGCAGCGGCATCCCGCGCTGATGGCCGAGCTCGACGAGGGCATCGATGCGTTCTTCTCCACGTTGGAGCAGGCGGGGCCGAAGATCGCCGACTCCGTCGTGCTGACGACCGTGTCGGAATTCGGGCGGCGTCCCTCCGAGAACGGTGACGGCACCGACCACGGCACCGCGGCGGTGCAGCTCGTCGTCGGCCCGAAGGTGCAGGGCGGTCGCCATGGGGAGGCGCCGTCGCTGACGAGCCTCGACCGGTCGGGGAACCTCGTGCACACGGCCGACTTCCGTTCGCTCTACGCGACCCTGCTCGACGGCTGGCTGAAGGTCGATGCCGCTGCCGTCCTCGGCGAGACCTTCGAGCGGCTCCCGATCTTCTGACGGCTCCCGTTCCCGACGCGGACGCCGTGGATGTTCTTGCGTCAGGAACCCGCTGTGAGAACGGGATGTTGACGCATGAACGCGACGTACCCTGGTTCCGATGTTCGAGCACCTGGCTGACCTCGAGGCCGAGCTCGACACGCTCGAGGCCCAGCTCTCCGAGATCTACGCAGGTGGAGACCAGGCAGCCGCGCGCGCGGCCGGGCGGCGCCACGCAGAGCTGAAGCCCGTCGTCGACGGGTACCGCGCCTACCACGCGGTTGCCGTCGAGATCGTCGAAGCCCGCGAGATGCTCGACCACGAGGAGGATCCCGCGATGCGCGAGTTCCTCACGACCGAGCTCACCGAGAAGCAGCAGCACCTGGCCCGCCTCGAGTCCGAGATCAAGGAGCTGCTCGTCCCGCGTGATCCTGACGACGGCAAGAACGTGATCGTCGAGATCCGTGGCGCCGAGGGCGGCGAGGAGGCGAACCTCTGGGCCGGCGACCTCGCCCAGATGTACGACGCCATGG
>DASUAO010000025.1:0-6266 GCA_035763745.1 Acidimicrobiia bacterium | reverse complement strand
CGCGTCGCCGAGTACTACGACGACGAGGACCAGCTCCTGGCGGCGGCGCGGGTCGCGACGTCGGGCGGACCCGCGCTCGACGAGGTCGGCACCGTCCTCGTGTTCCTCCCGACCTCGTTGAGCCCGGGCGCGCGCGCGTTGCTGCGCGAGCTCGTCGCGCGCGACCGCGGCGCGATCGTGCTCGCCACGACCGGCGACCCCGAGATCGACACCGAGGTGCATGCGCTCGCCGCGGAGCTGGCGCGGCAGATCCCCGGCCTCGGGGCGCCCCACGTGCGGCCCGCCCCGTCGCTACCCATCGGCGACCGGATCATCTCGGCTCCCGATGCCGACGAAGAGGTGCGCGGTGTCGTGCGCGAGGTGTTCGACGCACTCGAGCACGGCACCCCGCTGCACCGCATGGCGATCACGTTCCGAGCCGCCGTGCCCTACGCCCGGCTGCTCCACGAGCAGCTCGCCGCGGCCGGGATCCCGGCGCACGGCCCCTCGCCCCGCCGTCTGAGCGACACCGCCCCCGGCCGTCTGCTGCTCGGCCTGCTCGCGCTCCCCGACCGCGACTTGCGCCGCGACTCCCTCGCCGAGCTCTTCGCCTCCACGCCGATCGTGGAGACGCCCGGGGGACACACCATCCCCGGCCCGCTCTGGGACCGCCTGTCGTGCGAGGCCAACGTGGTCGCCGGCCTCGACCAGTGGGCGACGCGACTCGCACACCGGGCCGACGAACGTCGCGTCGAGGTCGAACGTCGCGCCCGACACGACGGAGTCCTCTTCGCCGACACCGGGACCGACCCGATCCTCGAGCACTGCGCCCGCCTCGACGCGTTCGTCACCGATCTCGCGGCGAGGCTCGCGCCCCCGCAGCCGTCCTCGTGGACGGCGCTCGCCGAGTGGGCCGAGGGCCTGCTCGCGCGCTACTTCGGGCCTTCCGCGCAGGCGCACGCCCCCGATGCCGAGCTCGTGGCCCTCGAGAAGGTACGGGGCGTCGTGCGTGGGCTGGCGGTGCTCGACGAGCTCGCCGCACCGGCATCGGTCGCGGCGCTGCGGCGCGCGCTCGACGAGCAGCTCGACGTCGCGGTCGGTCACGTCGGCGTGTTCGGCGACGGCGTGATGGTGGCACCGCTCGGCGCGCTCCTCGGGACCGACCACGAGCGAGTGTTCGTGCTCGGCCTGCACGAGGGCGCGTTCCCACCGGCCGTGCGTGACGACCCTCTCCTCCCCGATCGGGACCGGCCGGACGGCATGCCGGGGCGCTCCGCCCGCGCGAACCGGGAGCGAACGGACTGGCTCACCGCGCTGGCCTCCGCGCGGATCCGCACGCTCTCGGTACCACGCGCCGACGCCCGGGCCCCGCGCGGGACCCGACCCGCCGCGTGGTTGCTCGAGACCGCGAGCGCGCGAGCCGGGGACCACCTCGGTGCCGGCGACCTCGAGCCGGGCACCCCCACCGCGCGCGACGCCGCCGCGTCGGGCTGGTACCGGGTGATCCCGTCGTTCGCGGCGGGCCTCACCGGTGCGGGCGTCGCCGCAACGCTCCAGGAGCTCGACGTCCGCTCCCTCGTCTCGGCCCCGGGGAGCATGCTCCGTCACCCCCTCGTCCGTGGGGACGCTCGCCTCGCCGCGGGCATGCGGGCCCAGCGATCGAGAGCCGGCCGCACGCTCGACGCATGGGACGGCAACCTCGGCACGAGCCTCGCGCTGGGCGGCTCCGGTGCGCGCCTCTCGCCGTCGGCGCTGGAGGCATGGGCGGGCTGCCCGTTCCGGTACCTCCTCGCGCAGGTCCTGCGGGTCGGTCGGGTCCAGCGCCCGGAGACCCGCGATCGGGTCGACCCGCGGGTCCGGGGCACCCTCGTCCACGACGTCCTGGAGGCGTTCCTCCGCGCGCACCCCCGACCCGACCCGGAAGAGGGCTGGTCCGACGCTGAGCGCGCGATGCTCCGGCAGCTGGCCGAGGAGCGCTGCGACGAGGCCGAAGCGGCCGGGCTCACCGGGCGCGCACTGCTGTGGGCGATCGACCGTCCGCGGCTGCTGCGTGAGCTCGACTCCCTGCTCGACCTCGACGAGAAGCTGCGCGCCGAGCACGCGCTCGTCCCCGAGGCCTTCGAGCTGTCGTTCGGCAACGACGACGACCACCTCCCCCCGGTCACGGTCCCCCTCGCCGACGGGGCCCCCGTCCACTTCCGCGGCCGGATCGACCGAGTCGACCGCGGGCTCGACGGCCGGATCCACGTCTTCGACTACAAGACCGGCCGGCCCGACGTCACCCACGCCGAGCTCGTCGAGGACCCGGTGCTCCAGGGCCGAAAGCTCCAGCTCGCGATCTACGGGCTGGCGGTGCGACCGCTCGCGGCCGGCGCTCCCGTCGAGGCGTCGTACTGGTTCACCCGCGAGGCCCCCGAGGACGCGATCGTCGGGTTCCCGGTCGATGCCGACGCCGAGGCGCGCCTGATCGACGTGATCGGAGTGATCGGGGAGGGCGTCGCCTCCGGGTCGTTCCCCGCGTATCCCGGCAAGGACGACTACTGGACCGGTCCCTCGCGGTGCTACGAGGTCCACTGCGACTACACCCGCCTCTGCCCCGCCGACCGCGTCCGACGGTTCGAACGGCGCCGCGGGGACCCGGCCCTGGCCGGACTCCTCTCCCTCGTCGAGGAGCCGGGTGCAGACACCCCGGACGCGCCGGGCGACGACAGTGCAGGAGACGCCGACGGAGGCGGCGCCTGATGACGCGCGTGCCCGACGAGTCGGCGCGTCGCGCGATCTCCGAACGGCTCGACGAGAGCCTGTTCGTGGAGGCGGGGGCGGGGACGGGGAAGACGCACGAGCTCGTGGGTCGCGTCGTCGCGCTCGTCGGGAGCGGCACACCACTCGAACGGATCGCGGTCATCACGTTCACCGAAGCAGCGGCGGGCGAGCTGCGCGATCGCGTCCGGGGGCGCCTCGACGTGCAGGCCCGCGACGCCGAGGACGCCGACGTGCGCACCCGGTGCCGCCGCGCCGTTGGCGACTTCGACGACGCCGCGATCACCACGCTCCACGGGTTCGCCCAGCGGATCATCGCCGAGTTCCCGCTGGAGGCCGGGCTCCCACCCGGGTTCGAGGTCCTCGACGAGATCGAGGCCCAGGTCCAGTTCGCCGAGGACTGGAACCGCTTCCGCGACACGCTGTTCGAGGATCCCACGCTGGCCGATGCCGTCACCGTCTGCGCGATCCTCGGCATCGGCGCGTACCAGCTCGAGAGCGTCGCCCGGACGATCGGCGACCAGTGGGATCGCGCCGTCGACTGGCATCCCGGGCGCCCACCGATCCCCCCGGTCGACGCCGGGCCCGTGCTGGCCGCGATCGACGCGGCGGCGGCGCTCGCCTCCGGCTGCACCGACGACGACGACCGGCTGCTGGCTCGGCTGGGTGAGGTCGAGTCGATCGGCGTCGCTGTCCGGGACGCCGCCGACGATCTCGAACGGCTGGAGGTGCTCGCCGCCTGGACGCTCGCGGGCGGCAACCGCGGCAAGAAGGGGAACTGGCCCGGCGACGGCAAGGCTGTGGTGCTCGATCGGCTCGCCGCCGCGGAGCTCGCGCGCAGCCGAGTGGTTGCCGCGACCGTCCATCCGGCCATGACCGTGCTCCTCGACGCGGTGGCCGACTTCGCGCGCGGCCGGGTCGAGGCGCGTCGCCGTGACGGTCGCCTCGAGTTCCACGACCTGCTCGTGCACGCATGTCGTCTGCTGCGCTCCGACGGGCGTGTCCGGGCCGTGCTGCACGAGCGGTACCGGGCGCTCCTGCTCGACGAGTTCCAGGACACGGACCCGCTCCAGATCGAGCTCGCAGCGCTCATCGCGACGACCGAGGCCGACGTCGCCGGGAAGCACTGGGCCGACCTCGCCCTCGCCCCCGGCCGGGTGTTCGTCGTCGGCGACCCCAAGCAGTCGATCTACCGGTTCCGCCGCGCCGACATCGAGCTCTACCGGCAGGTCCGCGACGCGCTCGGCGAGCGGCTCGCGCTCACCACCAACTTCCGCTCACGGCCTGCGATCGTCTCCTACGTCGACGAAGTGTTCTCCTCGCGCTTCGGTGACGACGACCCGCTCCAGGCCCCGTACGACGCGCCGGTCGCCTCGCGTCCGGTGCCCGACCACGACTCCGTGCGGGTGTTCGGGGCCGCGGCACCGAAGGGGACCGACCTCGACGCGTTGCGCCGCACCGAGGCCGAGGAGCTGGCGTCGATCGTCCGACGGGCACGCGCCGAGCGATGGCAGGTACGCGACGAGGACACGCCGGTCGGTGACGACGAAGGCACCCGTGACGTGCACTACGGCGACATCGCGATCCTGCTGCCGACGCGCACCACGCTCCCGTACGTCGAGGTGGCGCTCGACACGCTCGGCATCCCGGCCCGGGTCGAGAGCCAGTCGCTCGTCTTCTCCACGACCGAGGTCGGCGAGCTGCTCAACGTCCTCACCGCGATCGACGACCCCGTCGACGACGTCTCGATCGTCGCGGCGCTGCGCTCCCCGGGGTTCGCATGCCGCGACGACGAGCTGGTCGCCTTCGTCCAGGCGGGCGGCTCGTGGGACTACCGGAGGGACGCTCCCGAGTCGCTCCCGTCGGATCACGCCGTCGTCCGCGCGCTCGCCGACCTGCGGGGCCTCCACGAGCGGCGCTGGTGGGAAGGGCCGAGCGAGATCGTGGCGCGGGTGATCCGCGAACGCCGCCTGCTCGAGCTCGCGGTCGAACGGGCGCGGCCTCGCGACCACTGGCGACGCATCCGGTTCGTCGCCGACGCCGCCCGCGCCTACGCCGATGCCGGCGGGTCGAGCCTGCGGGGGTTCGTGACCTGGGCCCGGAGCCAGGCCGACGAGGACGCCCGGGCCGTCGAGGTCGTCGTCCCCGAGCCCGACGACGACGCCGTCCGCATCCTCACGGTCCACGGTGCCAAGGGCCTCGAGTTCCCCGTCGTCGTGCTCACCGGACTGGGACTGCGAGAGCAGCCGCGCACAGGTCGCGTCCTCTTCGGGCCGAACGCGCCGCTCGTGAGCCTGCGCGCCGACAGTCCGTTCGTCGACGACGGGTTCGACGAGGTGAAGGAGAAGGAGAAGGCGGCGTGGCGCGCCGAGCAGGTCCGGCTGCTCTACGTCGCGACCACCCGGGCGATCGACCACCTCGTCGTGAGCATGCACCACGTCGAGGGCGATCGCTGTCTCGCGGCGCACCTCGTCGAGGCCTCGTCGTCACGCCCCGAGATCGGACGAGCGGCGGTGGGGCCCGAACCCACTCCCTCGTCGCCCTCGACGCCCGGCCCGGACCGCGACGCATGGATCGAGGCGCGGACGCGCGCGGTGGCTGCGGGTCGCCGCACCCCCACGATCTCGGCGACGGCGATCGCTCGCCACGAGGTGCCAGAGCGCGAGATGGCAGGGCACGAGGTCCAGGTCGGCCGTGAGGAGGCGGCCAGCCGCGACGAGGGGTCGGGGCCCAACGAGGAGGACGAGACCCCGCCGTGGCGACGAGGCCGTGCCGGGACCGCGATCGGGCGCGCGGTGCACGCCGTCCTCCAGACCGTCGACCTCGCGACCGGTGCGGGCATCGACGCGACCGCCCGAGCGCAGGCGTTGGCCGAAGGCATCCCCGACCAGGAGGACGAGATCCGGGCCCTCGCCTCGTCCGCTCTCGACGCTCCGCTGGTGCGCGACGCGGTCGCGGGGGGATGGCCCCGTTGGCGCGAGGTCCCGGTCGCCGCACCCATCGACGGCGTCCTCGTCGAGGGGTTCATCGACCTCCTCGTCGAGACGCCGGACGGCCTTGTGGTCGCCGACTGGAAGACCGACGCCGTCCGCACCGACGCCGAGGTCGACACCGCCCTCGCTCGCTATCGCCTCCAGGGAGCCACGTATGCGCTCGCGCTCGAGGCAGTCCTCGGACGGGCGGTCACACGGTGCACCTTCGTGTTCGTCGGACCCGACGGAGCGCGTCAACGCGAGGTCGACGACCTGCCCGGTGCGGTCGCCGAGGTCCGCTCGCTGATCCGAGCGGTGGGCTGAGCGCCGCACCGTGAGCGGATTCCGCGACCCGGCCACCGGGTATCGTGCGCCTCGGCGGCGGCATATCGTCACACAACCGCAATGGATCAGGCCGATGCCCACCACATCGACCGACCACCCTGCGGCCGGATCGCGAGGAAGCAGCCTCCACCGGCAGCGCGCGACGACGTCGACCCAGCCCACCCCGACCCAGCCCACCCCGACCCAGCCCACCCCGACCCAGCCCACCCC
>DASUAO010000024.1:0-26078 GCA_035763745.1 Acidimicrobiia bacterium | reverse complement strand
GCAACCTCTGCCCCCGCCACCACCACCTCGTCCACGACGACGGCTACGACATCGTCGACCACGCCGACGGCACCTGGGACCTCCGAGCCCCGGCATCTCGCGAAGGCCGAGCCCCACCCCACCAGGCGGCGGCCTGACGCGTCGGTAGCATCCGGGCGTGCCTCGATCCCTGTGTTCCGTCGCGTTCACGGTTGCCATGGCGGTGCTCGCCCTCGGCGGCATCAGCGCCTGCGGAGGCGGGGGCGGCGCCGGCGAGGATGCGAGCGGCCCCAGCGTGTACACGCGATCGGGCGAAACGATCTCGGTCGAGGTCGGCGAGGAGTTCGTGATCCTCCTCGAGTCGAACCCCTCGACCGGCTACGAGTGGTCCGTGACCGAGCGGCCTCCCGAGGTCCGCCTCGTATCGCAGCGCTACGACCCGCCGGCCGAGCAGATCCCGGGTCGCGGCGGTCAAGAGGAGCTCCGGTTCGCCGCCCGCAAGGCCGGGCGCGCCACCCTCGAGCTCGCGTACGCCCGATCGTTCGAACCCGACGTGCCTCCGGCGGAGACCGCGACGTTCGAGCTGCGCATCGGCTGACGGCGGGGTCGGCCCCGCGCGCTCGCTCAGGTGGCCGCGAGACCCCGCACTGCCGCGTCGTCGGCTTCGATCGCCGCGCGCAGCGCCGCCAGCATCTCGCGACGCGAGCGGAGCTTGCTGTACTTGTGCGCGTCGGCGTCGAGCGCCGTCAGTGCCTTGGCATGCTCGGCAGCCGCCTCCTGCAGCTCGGACTCCTCGACCACCCGATCGAGGAACCCGGCCGCGACCGCGTCGTCGGGCGAGAACACCTCGGCGAGGAGCATCGCCCGCTCGAAGGCCGCCGGGGTGAGCCGTTGCCGGCTGATCGTGAGCGCCGTGGCCGGCATCGTCATCCCGATCGCGACCTCGTTGGCCACGATCTTGAAGTGCCCCCGCACCCCGATCCGGTAGTCGCCGGAGAGGAGCAGGAACACACCCATCGCGATGGTGTGGCCGGTGGTCGCGACCACCACGGGCCGCGGGAACGACAACAGGCGCTCGGCCAGCTCGAAGCCGGTGTTGAGCATGTCGGCCGCGTCGAGCCCGCCACCGGTGATCACACCGAGGTCGAAGCCGCCCGAGAACCGACCGGGCCGACCCGTGAGGACGACCACGGCCTCGTCGGCCTCGGCGCGATCCAGAGCCTCGTTGATCTCGCCAAGCATCGTGAGGGACAGCGCGTTGACCTTGCCGTCGTCCATCGTGATGGTCGCGACACCGCCCTGGAGCTGGTACGAGACGAGTGACCCCATGGGGACAGGACGCTACTGGATGTACATGCCCGAGATGGCCCGTGCGATCACGAGCCGCTGGATCTCGGACGTCCCCTCGAAGATCGTGTAGATCTTCGAGTCTCGGTGCCAGCGCTCCACCGGGTACTCGCGCGTGTAGCCGTAGCCGCCGAGGATCTGGATCGCGTCCTCGGTCGCCTTCACCGCCACCTCACCGGCCTTGAGCTTGCTCATCGAGCCCTCGCCGTTCTCGAACGCCTTCTTCGTCGCGGCCATCCAGCACGCGCGCCACACGAGGAGCCGAGCCGCGTCGATCTCCATCTTCATGTCGGCGAGCTTGAAGGCGATGCCCTGGTTCTCGATGATCGGGCGTCCGAACGCCTGGCGCTCCTTGGCGTACTCGAGCGCGTACTCGTACGCGGCGCGGGCGATGCCGAGGGCCTGTGCACCCACGAGCGGACGGGTCGCCTCGAAGGTGCTCATCGCGGCCTGCGTCCGGGTCTTCTGCCCTTCCCTTGCGCGGGCGAGACGCATGTCGAGCTTGTCCTTGCCGCCGAGCAGGTTCGCACCGGGGATCCGGCAGTCGTCGAGGACGACCTCCGCCGTGTGGCTCGCCCGGATGCCGTGCTTCTTGTACTTCTGGCCCTGGCTGATGCCCGGCGTCCCCGAACCGACCACGAACGCGGCGTGGCCCCGACCCTTGAGCTCGGGGTCGACGGCCGCGACGATGACGTGCACGTCGGCGATGCCACCGTTCGTGATCCACGCCTTCGTGCCGTTCAGGACCCACTCGTCGGACTTCTCGTCGTACACGGCATGTGTGCGCAGGTTGCTGACGTCGCTCCCCGCATCCGGCTCGCTGACACAGAACGCACCGAGCTGGATCTTGTCCGGGGTCCCGAAGCACTGCGGCAGCCACTCGCCCATCTGCTCGGGGGTACCGCTCGCCATGATGCCGCTGACGGCGAGCGTGCTCCCCAGGATCGAGAGCGTGATGCCGGCGTCACCCCAGGCGAGCTCTTCGCTCGCGAGGGCGAACGTCAGTCCGGCCGGGTCCTGCGTGGTGCTGGCGAAGAAGTCGAGGGAGTAGAGCCCGATCTTCGCGGCCTCCTGGATGATCGGGTACGGCGTCTCTTCGCGCTCGTCCCACTCGCTGGCGGCAGGACGGACCACGTTCTCCGAGAATTCATGGACCCACTTCTGGACCTGGAGCTGATCCTCGTTGAGGTCGAGCGAGAAGTCCGCCACGGTTGCCTCCTACCTGCCCGAGCCTGGCTCGGCGTCACGGATGGGTGAACCGCCGGTGTGTCCCGGCTGCTCCCCGTATGTTACCAACTGGTAACCCCTGGCGCCGCATGTACGTTTCTTTCTGGCAGATCAAAGGCTTCCCACTAGATTCTCTCGCATGCAAGAGTTTCGGATCGGTCAGGTGGCGGAGCTGCTGGGGGTCAGCCCCGACACGGTGCGGCGGTGGGCCGATGCCGGCGACCTCCCGTTCCGACGCAGCGTCGGCGGTCAGCGCCTCGTCGCGGGCACCGCGCTCGCCGCGTTCGTCGTCGAGCACGCGCCGACGTCGGAGCTCGGGTCGATCACCGCCCAGAGCGCCCGGAACCGGTTCCCCGGCCTCGTCACCCGAGTCGTGCGCGACACGGTCATGGCCCAGGTCGAGATCCAGGCCGGGCCGCACCGCGTCGTCTCCCTCATGACCCGCGAGGCCGCCGACGAGCTGGGCCTCGAGCCAGGGGTCCTCGCCGCCGCGGTCGTCAAGGCGACCAACGTGATCGTGGACGTCCCCGAGTGACCGGTCGCCTCGCGAGGCGCGCGATCGCGCTCGTTGTGTTCACGATCGCTCCACCGCTCCCGGGGCTCGCTGCGGTGGGCGCGTCGGGCGCGGCCCATGCGTCGTCGGCCGCGGTCGCTGCGGCTGCACCCTCGGGTGAGATCACGGTGTTCGCCGCGTCGTCGCTCACGGACGCGTTCACCGAGATCGGTCGAGCGTTCGAGCGAGAGCACCCGGATACCACGATCACGTTCAGCTTCGGCGCGTCGTCGACGCTCGCGTCGCAGATCGACGCCGGCGCACCGGCCGACGTGTTCGCCCCGGCGGACGAGGCAGACATGGAGCGCGTCGAGGACGCGCAGGTCGGGCGCCGGGTGGTCTTCGCGAGGAACCGGCTGACGATCGTGGTCGAGCCGGGCAATCCCTACTCGATCCGCTCGCTCGCCGACACCGTCTCGAAGGACGTCCTCCTCGTCCTGTGCGCCGCGGAGGTCCCGTGCGGGGAGCTCGCCCGCGAGGCCTACCGTCGGGCGGGAGTCCCGGTCCCCGAGGTGGCCTCGGCCGAGAACGTCAGGGCCGCGCTCACGAGGGTCGCGCTCGGCGAGGCGGATGCCGCGGTCGTCTACACGACCGATCTGCGCTCGGCGGACGGCGAGGTCGAGGGTGTGCGGATCCCCAGGCGCGACAACGTGGTGGCGCGATATCCGATCGCCGCGCTCGGGAACGGCGAGAACTCGAGACTGGCACGCGCGTTCGTCGCCTTCGTCGCCTCGGCCGCCGCACAGCGAGTCCTGCGCGCCCACGGCTTCCTCGCGCCATGACGGCCCCGGCACGCACCCAGCGACGGGAAGTCGGTCGTGGCCGACCGCCGGGGCTCGCGATCGCGGTGGCCATGGTCGCCGTCGCGTTCTTCGCGGCGCCCCTGGTGGGCCTGGCGCTCCGGGCCCCCTGGTCGTCGATCGGTGACGAGCTCACCGCGCCGGCGACGGTCGAGGCACTGCGCCTGTCGCTCGTCACGTCCGTCGCGGCAACCGTGCTCAGCGTGAGCCTCGGCGTGCCCCTCGCATGGGCGCTGGCGCGCTGGACGTTCCCGGGACGACGCCTCGCCCGGGCGGTGGTCACCCTACCGATGGTCCTCCCACCGGTGGTAGGAGGAGTCGCGCTGTTCCTCGCCTTCGGCCGCCGCGGCTTCATCGGCGAACCGCTCGATCGCTGGCTCGGCGTCAGCCTCCCGTTCTCCACGGCTGGCGTCGTGGTGGCACAGACCTTCGTCTCGATGCCGTTCTTCGTCGTCACCGTCGAGGCCGCGCTGCGATCGGTCGACCGGCGCTACGAAGACGCCGCGGCCACGCTCGGGGCCCGCCGACTGACGGTGTTCCGCCGAGTGAGCCTTCCGCTCGTGCTCCCCTCGATCGTGGCGGGCGCGGTCCTGAGCTGGGCACGCGCACTGGGGGAGTTCGGCGCAACGATCACGTTCGCGGGGAACTTCCCGGGGCGCACGCAGACCATGCCGCTGGCCATCTTCCTCGCGTTCGAGCGCGATCCGGAGGCCGCGATCGCACTCAGCCTCGTGCTCGTCGCCGTGTCGATCACCGTCCTCGTGTCGCTCCGCGACCGCTGGTTGCACACGTGACCGTCACCGCCCGGATCGGGGTCGACCTCGGCGAATTCTCCGTCGACGACGTCGAGCTGTGGGTCGAGTCGGGTACGACGAGCGCCATCATCGGACCGAACGGCGCAGGGAAGTCGACGATCGTGCACGCGATCGCCGGCACGGTACCCCTGCAGCGGGGCCGGATCGTGCTCGGCGACCGTGTGGTCGACGACGTCGCCGACGCGATCTTCGTCCCTCCCGCCTATCGCTCCGTGGGTGCGGTGATGCAGGACCCGATGCTCTTCCCGCACCTGAGCGTCGTAGAGAACGTCGCGTTCGGCCCACGGGCGAGGGGAACCCCGCGACGCATGGCGCGCGAGGTCGCCACGGAGTGGCTGGAGCGACTCGGGGTCGCGGCGCATGCCCACAAGCGCCCGCGTGCGCTCTCGGGTGGGCAGGCCCAACGCGTCGCGCTCGCACGGGCCCTGGCCACCGACCCCGACGTCCTGCTCCTCGACGAACCCCTCTCCGCGCTCGACGCCGCGGCCCGTCCTGCGGTCCGCCGCGAGCTGGCGCAGCACCTACGCGAGTACTCGGGCACCGCGATCGTCGTCACGCACGACGCGGTCGAGGCGATGACCCTCGCGGACCACCTCCTCGCGCTCGAGGACGGACGCATCACCCAGCAGGGGACGGCCACCGATCTCCGCGAACGGCCCCGGTCCCGGTACGTCGCCGACCTCGTCGGTGTGAACCTCTATCGGGGTGCGGCCGACCGCGACGGAATCGTGACCGAGGTCGGCCAGAGGATCGTCGCGACCGGGCACGACACCAGGGGCCCTGCCCTCGCGGTGATCCACCCTCGAGCGGTCGCCCTCCACCGGGAGGAACCACACGGCACACCCCGCAACGTGTGGCCCGGGACCGTGGCGCACCTCGACCCCGAGGGGAGCCGGGCCCGGGTGCACGTCGACGCTGCGGTGCCGATCACCGCGGAGGTCACGACGACGTCGATCGCCAGCCTCGGCGTCGGCGAGGGTGCGGCGATCTGGGTCAGCGTGAAGGCAACCGAGGTCGAGATCTACCCCGCGTAGATCACGGCCCCATCGTCGTGGACGTCGTGGTCGTGGGCGCGGGTGCGATCGACCCGTTCACCACGATCATCTTCTGCACCTTCTGGTTGTTCGCGCCGTTCGCGATCAAGTAATAGGTGTGCTTGACCGGGACGACGCTGCACGTGAACGGCACTTGCTGCTGGCCGGTCGGCTGGTACGTGCCGTACGGCCCGTTCGGGTTGTCGATCGCGATCGTGACGTTGGACGTGTTCTGCGTCGACCACACGAGCGTGACGTCGACCGTCGCACTCGCGTTCGGGCAGCTGACCGGGTTCTGACTCACCGTGAACTGCTGGACCTGCGGGCCCGACGCCGTGGTGGTGCTCGTGGTCGACGACGTCGAGCTCGTCGACGACGACGTGCTCGAGCTGGTGGTGGTGCTTCGCCGGGTCTTCGACGCCTTCTTGTCGTCGCCGCCGGAGAGGAGGGCGATGAGCACCCCGATGAGGATCCCGAAGATGAGGATGATGAGGAGGATCCACCAGATCTTCCCCATGTCGAAGCCCTCGTCGCCGCCGTTGCCGGAGCCGCCGGCACCGCGTCCCCCGGATCCCGGTGCCCCCGGTCCCCCGGTGTACCCGGGCTGGGCGGGGAGGGTCGCGTCACCACCGGTCGGCGTGACCGGCATCGTGGGCTCGCCGCCCGGCGGCGGAGTCACCGGTACCGGCGCGGTCGGATCGTTCGGCATCGTCATCGCAGTCCCCTTCGTTGGCGGGGACGGTAGCGGACGTCCGGCGCCCACATGGGGAGCCGGACGTCCGGACCGTGCCGGGAGATCGGCGATGGGTCGCGAGGTCAGCGAGCCGTGACGGGCAGGCAAACGGTCCGCCAGGGAGTCCCTGACAGAATGCGTCGGAGATGAGCGACCACGACGATGCGGCGCGGTATGCGCAGGACGCAGGACGGCTCCTGCTCCAGCTCCGGGCCGAAGCGATGGGCGATGGCAGCGCGCCGTGGGCGCTCGGCGACATCGGTGATGTCCTCGCCAACCGCCTGCTCCTGGAGCTGCTCGCCGACGAGCACCCCGACGACCGCGTGCTCTCCGAGGA
The DNA here is from genome assembly GCA_035763745.1 of Acidimicrobiia bacterium. Lineage (GTDB taxonomy): Bacteria > Actinomycetota > Acidimicrobiia > IMCC26256 > PALSA-555 > DASUAO01. The sequence continues at coordinate 19,253 of DASUAO010000024.1, read as the reverse complement.
GTCGGTCGACGACCCGAGACGCCTCGACGCCGAACGGGTGTGGATCATCGACCCGCTGGACGGAACGCGGGAGTTCACCGAGCCCGGGCGCTCGGACTGGGCGGTGCACGTTGCGCTCTGGGAACGCGACCAGGGCCTCACCGCCGGCGCGGTGGCCCTTCCCGCGCAGGATCGCGTGCTCTCGACGGGGGAACCGGTCCCGCCCGCGGCGCATGACGGGAGCCGACTGCGGGTCGTGGTCAGCCGCTCGCGGCCCCCGGCGGCGGCGCGTCGGGTCGCCGCCGCGCTCGACGCCGAGCTGGTCCCGATGGGTTCTGCCGGCGCGAAGACGATGGCCGTCGTCGACGGTCTCGTCGACGCGTATGTACATGCCGGCGGTCAGTACGAGTGGGACTCGGCCGCCCCGGCCGCCGTCGCGGTCGCGGCGGGGCTCCACACCTCGCGAGTCGACGGATCCTCGCTCGTGTACAACTGCCGGGACCCGTGGCTCCCCGACCTCGTCGTCTGTCGGTCCGAGCTCGCCGACGCGGTCCTGGCGGCGATCGCCGGTCCATGATCGACGCGTTCCACCTCGTCACCGCCGACGACGTGCGCCTCGTCGGCCGCAGGTGGAAGCACCCCGAGCCCCGGGCGGCCGTGGTGCTCGCGCACGGCTTCGGCGCGTCGAGCGTCGAGGGCGATGTCGTCGCGCTCGCGGAGCACCTGCACCGATCGGCGTTCGACGTGGTGACCTACGACGCCCGAGGACACGGAGGGTCGGGAGGAACCTGCACGCTCGGCGACCTCGAGCGTCACGACGTCGCCGCGGCCGTCGCTGTGGCCGCCCGAGCAGACACGCCGGTCGTGGTCGTGGGCGCGTCCATGGGTGCGATCGCGGTCCTCCACCACGCCGCCGGACGACCGGCATCCGTCGCGGGCCTGGTCACGGTGAGCTGTCCGGCCCGATGGGAGCTCCCACGCAACGCCCGTGGCATCCTCTCCGCGCTGATGACGCAGACCGCGCTCGGGCGGTGGATCGCGCGCCGGCACCTCCGCGTGCGGATCGCCGCGCAGTTGACCCGTCCGGATCCACCGATCGAGCTCGTCACTCGTGTCACGACGCCGATCGCGGTCGTACACGGTTCCGATGACCCGTTCATCGACCCGTCGGACGCGGCTGCGATCCATGCGGCCGCGCCCGAACCGCGCCGACTCACTGTCGTCGAGGAGATGGGGCACGCGCTCCCCGAGGCGTCGATCGAACCCGTGCAGCGGGCGATCGAGTGGGTGCTCGACCTCCCCCCGGACTGAGTCGCTCAGGCGAGCTCGGCGGTCTCCTCCCACCACCACGCGAGACCGGCAAGACCCGGCCCGGTGTGGACCACCATCACGGGACCGAACTCCCCCACGAACACGTTCGTCGGGATCGCCACCTCGTGCACACGCTCGAGGAGCTCGTGGGCGACGTCGACGGCGAGCGCATGGAGAGCGGCGACATGCAGCAGCGCGACGTCACTCGGTCGCTCGCGCCGAACCCGGTCGACGATGCGCTCCAGTGCGGCTTCCCGGCTGAGCGCTGGTCGGAGTCGACGGACCGATCCGCCGCGGAACTCGAACAGCGGGTTGATGCCGAGACGACGGCCCGCCCATCCGGCGATGCCGGGCACGCGACCACTCCGCACGAGATGGTCCAACGACGAGATCGTCGCGACGAGCCTCACACGTTCGATGACCCCACGGGCGCAGGCTTCGACCTCGTCGAGTGTCGCGCCCGACGCGGCAGCGGTGGCCGCCGCGAGGACGACGAGTGCCTCTGCTCCCCCGGCCGTTGCGGTGTCGACGACGCGCACCGAGCCGCCGACGGCCTGGGCGGCCACGCCGGCGGAGGCGTGCGTGGCGCTCATCGTCGACGCGATCGTGAGGACGACGACGCCGTCGTGGTCACGGGACGCGTCCTTGATCGCGGATTCGAAGTCGCCCGGAGTCGGTGCCGAGGTGCTCACCGCCGGTTGCGCGACGAGGTCCTCCAGCGACCGGATGCCCTCGGGCTCCGACTCGCCGTTGACCGTGATCCACATCGGGACCACCCCGATGCCGTGTCGAGTGGCGAGCTCGGGGGGTAGTGCTGCAGCGCTGTCGGTGACGATGGCGACGCTCATCCGGATCCTTGGGGCCGAGGGGTGTCCCGTAACCGTACGAGCCCCGCCGAGGCGAGGACGACCAATCCCGAGCACAGCAGCACGAGCCGAGGCGCCTCGAGCGTGCCCACGATCGGCCACTGCACCTCCCCTACCAGGTCGCCGGCGGCTCCTGCGCCGACGGCAGCGAGGCCCAGGCCGAGGCGGATCACGACATGGAATGCCGCGAACGCCAGGACGCGCTCATGGCCGTCGAGACGGGACTGCAGCGCACCCATCCCGGACGCGAGCGTGTACGCAGCCGCGGCACCGAACCCGAGCGCGCCCACGAACGCAAGGCCGATCGACGGCACGAGGCTGAACACCGCCACCACGGCGCCGATGGTGGCGACCCCGATCCGCGTCTCGAGCAGCGGGTCGCGGCCGCGGCGCACCTGGAGCACCCCGAGCCCTCCGGCGGCCCCCACGCCGAAGAGCGCGATCAGCACGCCGAACTCCGCGTCGGACGCATCGAGCACCTCGCGCACGAACACGATCCCCAGCGAGAACAGGGCGCCGAGCCCGATCGCGACGGCCGCCGTCGCCGGCATCACCGCGCGCACCAGGGGCAGGCGGAACGCGTCGCGGAACCGGGCGTCCTCGGGCACGATGCCCCGACCGTCGGGGGACGCCAGCATCGTCAGGCGCGCGAGGAACACGAAGGACACGAGGAACGTGAGACCGTCGATCCAGAAGACGAGCGCGAGTGGCCGGTCGAAGAGATCGGCGAACGGGAGTGCGGCTACGGCGGCGAACGCGCCGGCGCCGAGGGGGATCGTCCCGTAGGACGAGCCGAGGATCAGGCCGTTCGCCACCGGGAGGTCGTCGGCTTCCACCAGGTCCGGGATCGAGGAGTCGCGAGCCGGGAGGAACACGAGGCTCGCGGCCTCGAGCACGAACGCGCACGCGTACACCCACCACAGGGCGCGGATGAACGGCACCGATGCGATCACGACGGCTCGCAGGGCGTCCATCGCGAGCATCGTCCGGCGACGGTCCCACCTCCGCACGGCGCGGGTGGCCAGGGGCCCGCCGAGTGCGGCAGGCAGGAGTCGGAGGGTGAGGATCCCTCCCACCGCCGTCGGCGATCCCGTGAGCTCGAGGGTCAGGGCCATGAACGCAACCGTGCCCATCCAGTCGCCGAGGCCCGAGATCGCCTGACCGGCGAGCAGCTCCCGGAAGCCGGGCCGACGGATGAGCGCGCCGGTGCTCATCCCGGGTCACGATCGAAGACGAGGCGATGCGCGTAGACGCGCCGGCTGCGGACGGCAGGCGCGCCGTTGCTGGTGATCCGCTTCATCAGCATCGGGAGCGCGACGGCGCTGCCGACCAGCGCGCCGGTACCACCGTCGATCGCCGCGAGCACGGGCGTGAGCAGCGCCTGGCCGACGAACGCGCCCGCGCCCGTCTGACCCATCGCTCTGCCGATCAACCACGGCCCGACCAGCACCGGGATGCCGGGCCAGGCGTTCACCGCCAGCGCACCGAGCGCCGGACCGATGCCCCGACCCCCCTGGCCGCGGAGGAAAGGCGACCAGTTGTGCCCAGCGATCGCGAGCCCACCCGCGATCGCGGCGGTGGTCGGGCGGCCTCCACCCGCGAGCAACGGCGCGGCTGCGCCCTTGGCGACATCGAGGATGCCACCCACCACGAGCCACCGGAACCCCGCGATCCGGTAGAGGCCGGTCCCCGAGACAGTGCCGGTCCCCTCGCTCCGGAGGTCGACACCACGCGTCCGCGTCGAGATGAGGTTCGCAACAGGGATCGATCCCAGCACGAACGCGAGGAGCAGGATCCCTGCCTCGGTCACGTCGCCATTCTGCCCGCACACTCCGTGTCGGCGCGGACCTCGTGAGGTCCGCCGGTGGTCGCTAGGCGCCGAGCGGCGCGCTCAGCTGAGGGTTGAAAGCCGTCGAGAGCAGTCGCTCTACAGTGAGAACGGACTGGCTCAGGACGATCCTCGGTGTCGTCGGGCACGGGATGGCCGACTCCGTCGCCGCCGGCACCGGCGCACCGGCTCCGGAGACGACGAACCGTGCGCAGACCCCACGGATCACCCGACGCCCGGTCGCGTCGGGTACGTAGCAGACGACGCGGATCGCGGCGTCGCCCTGTCCGACCCCGTCGGGGACGACGACCGTCACCCCGCCGGTCGCGGCGACGGTGCCGTCCGGGGCGAGGAGCTCGAGGCGGTACGCGCTCGACTGCTGACATTCGGCAGTCCCGGCCGCGTCGGTCCCGGCCAGCGTGTAGCCGACCTCGGTGCCGGCCGGCCCCGCGCTCGGAGTGACCGACGAGATCGAGACCGTCTCCGGTGCGGCGGTGGCGGGCAGGGTCGACGTGGCGATCGCCGTGATGACGACACCGAGGGCGAGCAGACGACGCACGGGGGCTCCTCAGACCGGGGGACCAAGTCTGGGGTCTCGGGACGGGTCGGAGTCAAGCCGGAGCAGCACGGCCCGCGCCTCGCACCCCGGCGCGAGTCCCCTGACTCGGGACCGCGGGCGCCGGCCGGGTAGCGTGCGTCGCCGTGGAGACAACCAGCGATCCTCGCCAGCGCTCGACGGCACCTCCCGAAGCGGTCGCTCGTGCCCGCTCGCGGCGTCGCGTGTCGCGCTGGGTGGCGGTGACGACCCTCCTGGTCACGGGGTCGATCGCGGTCCCCGTCGCATCGGCGGGCGCCGCGACCGCGCCGCCGAAGTGGGCGAAGTCGGTCTGTGGTGCCACCGGCGCCTGGGTCCGTCAGACCACCAAGGCTGCGGACCTGGCCGCCGCGACGGTTCCGGAGTCGGCCGCCGCGGTGAAGAAGACCCTCGGCAAGCTGCTCGCGACGACCGCCAAGAGCACGGCCGCGGCCCGCAAGAAGCTCGCGAAGGCGGGCGCCCCCTCGGTGCCGAACGGCAAGCAGATCGCGGCCACCGTGAAGGAGGGTTTCCGTCAGGTGGAGAGCTCCGTCAAGCAGGCCAAGAAGGCGCTCTCCGCGACGGAGACCACCGATCCCGTCGCCTTCTCCACGACGGTGCGCGGCGTCCAGGACGCGCTCGAGTCCGGGCTGGAGGGCATCCAGGCCGCGTTCTCGGCGACCCGCGACGCCGACGCCGAGGCGCTGCTCGAGGCGTTCGCGGCGACCCCGGCCTGCGAGTCGCTGACGGCCTGACCGTCGACGTCGGACCGTCCACGCCGGACCGTCACCGTTCTCGTCAGTCCACCGCGGTCGCGCCGGTCGTCGACGGGAGCCGGGGAGCGAGCCACTCGAAGATCCGCTGGCCTGCTTCGGGCTCGAAGTGCACGCCGTCGTAGCGAAGTGTCTGGCCGTCGAGGACGTTCGTGTACGCCCCCCCGGGCGACAGGAAGGCGTTGACGTCGATGACGGTGACGTGCGCGTCACCCCGTCGGCGGACGGAGCGTTCGAGCAGCGCGTTCCAGTGGTCGATGCGGGCCGGATCGTCCTCTGCCCAGTCGACCTGCTGGCCCACCTGCTGGTGGCGCTCGTTGTAGGGCGCCGTGAGCAGGACCACGTTCCCACCCCCGGATCGCAGGATGTCGATGCCCCGGCCGAGCTGGTCGAGCAGGTAGCGGTCCGAGGCGGGGCTCCCGAAGGCCAGGGGTTCGCCCTCGATCTCGAGGTCCGACACCACGAACACGTCGAACAGGACGATCGAGACCGCGGGAGCCGTCTCGGCGACGTAGCCCTCCCATTGGGTCGGCCAGTCGTCGCACGACACCTCGGTGTCGGCCCAGAGGTCGCCCCGCAGCAGGCGCGCTCGCTGCGCGAGTCCGCACGCGAGCTGCGCCCGGTTGAAGAACTGGATGCCGGCTGCGGTCGCGCCGCGGTCGAACCCGTCGCCCATCGTCTTCGCGACCGAGTCGCCGACGAGCAGCACCGGAGACGGCAGCGGCCCCGCGTTCAGCGAGGTCGTGGGCGTCGTCGCCTGGACTGCGACGCTCGCGGGCGCCGTCCCACGCACCGCGGGCACGAGGAGGAACACGAGGACGAGGACGAGGCCCATCGTGGGGACCGCGACCGCCGCCCGTCGACCCGTCGGCAGGAGCGTCCCTCGGCGGATCGGCATCTCGAGGAAGTGGTACGACGCGGTTGCCACCGCGAACGTGAGCGCGAGTCGAGCGAGCAGGAGCGGCGTGCCGCTGAGGCCGGTGCGGTCGTTCGTGACCGTCAGGTAGATCGGCCAGTGCCAGAGGTACAGGCCGTAGGAGATCCTCCCGACCGCGCGCAGTGGCCCCGGCGACAGGATCCCGCGCACGAGGTTCCGGCGCGACTGCACCGCGGCGCCGATGACCGCCGCGGTGGCCACCGCGGCCACCAGGTAGCCACCGCGATACATCCAGGAGGCGGAGTCCCGCACCGCCACCAGCATCGTCACGATCACGACCAACCCGGCCAGCCCCGCGCGGACCCACCTCGCGGGACGGATCGGAGCTCGATTGGTCCGAGCGCGGAGCAACCACGCCGCGAGCGCAGCGCCGACGAGCAGCGCCTGCGCACGGGTGTCGGTCCCGTAGTACACGCGCGACGGATCCGAACCGGAGCGGAAGAGCACGGCCATCAGCACTGCCGACGCGAGCGCGGCAACCACGAACCCTCGCTGCAGCGACACCAGCCGAGGTCGCCAGCGCAGCACCAACGCGATCAGGAACGGCCACACCAGGTAGAACTGCTCCTCGATCGCCAGCGACCACATGTGCCGGAACGGTGACGGAACCCCGAACTGGTCGAAGTAGCCCTGGCCCGAGAACACGAACCGCCAGTTCGCGACGTAGCCCACGGTGGCGAACGCATCCCCCCGGACCCGTCCCAGCTGCTCCGGCTCCACCACGAACGCTGCGTAGAGCGCGATCCCCACGAACACCAGACCGAGCGCAGGAAGCAGGCGCCGCGCCCGACGGACCCAGAACGCCGCGAGCGCGATCGTCCCCGTGCGCCCGAACTCCACGAGCAGCAGCGTGGTGATCAGGTACCCGGAGAGGACGAAGAAGATGTCCACGCCCAGGTAGCCGCCCCGCAGCCATCCGACGCCCCCGTGGTACCCGAGCACCGCGAGCACCGCGACCGCCCGGAGCCCGTCCAGTCCCGGCTCGTAGCGGATTCGTCCCTCGCCAGCCATCGGCCGCGAGTCTGACCGAGCCGGGATGGCTCGGGTGGGCCGCGTGGCTCCTCAGACGTCGTCGACGGCGAAGGTGTCGCGCCCCGGTGAACAGCACGAGCACCGCGTCCTCGTAGCGTGCGTCCGCCCGCGTGAACTCCTCGCGCCAGGTCGCCTGCACGTCGTCGAGGACGAACGACATGTAGTCCACGAGCTCGGCGTCCGGGTCGGGGGCATCGGGGAGCGGCTCGCCCTGCGCACTCGGGACACCCGGCAGCTCGATGTCGGGGCCGACCGGGAAGCCACCGCTGGCCGGGCCCTGCCCGCGCCGGTCCTCGATGTTCGTGCTGCGACGACCCGGCTTCCAACGCACCGTGTCAGTCCCGCATCGCTCCCAGACGGAGACCTTCGGGCGGCGCACTCGCCGCAGCCAACGCCGGGCCCGACCCGGTTCGAGCCAGCGGCGCGGCCGACCGTCCCGCGACGCGGAGCCGACGCCACCGGACCCGCGGGCGCCGAGGGTCGGGGTCCGGCGGTTCGGTCTCCCCGACGGATGTCTCGGTCCGTGCGGCCACGCACTCGACGGTAGGCGAGCGCCGGCCCGGTGGCCCGAACCGGTGCCGCGGTCCCCTCAGGAGTACCGGATCTCCTTGCCGGCCGAGGTGCCGTGGTGGGCCACCGCGTCGGTGAGGTCGGCGATCAGGTCGTCGACGGCCTCGGCGTGCACCGGCGACAGCATGAGGTGCAGACCCGGGGGGTCGACGTTGCGGTTGAGGTTCCAGCCCTTGGCATCCATCACGTCGCCGACGGCGTACAGGTCGATCGTGTCCGAACGCAACGCCAGGACCGGTCCTATCGGATCGCCGACCACCTCGACGTCCGGCATCGCGTCGACGGCGGCACGCACCTTCGCCACGGTCTCCATGAGACCGCGCATGATCTCGGTGTACCCGTCGATCCCGAGATGCGTGAGGACGGCCCACGCGGTCGCGATCGGAGCGGCCGGCCGCGCGCCAGCCATCGCGGCCGAGCCGTAGAGCCCGGACGGCCACTGGTCGTAGACGAACGCCTGGTGGCCGAACCAGTCGTCGTCGCGGTGCAGCACGACCGACGCGCCCTTGGGGACGTAGCCGTACTTGTGGACGTCGGCCGAGATCTCGGTCACCCCGTCGACGCGGAAGTCCCAGAGGGGGACGTCGTGGCGCAGGCGTTCGAGGAACGGGAGGACGAATGCACCGACGCACGCGTCCACGTGGCAGCCGGCGCCGTGTTCCGTGGCGATCGCTGCGAGCTCGGCCACGGGGTCCATGATCCCGTACGGGTAGTTGAACGCCGAGGCGATCACGACGGCGGTGTCGGGTCCGACGAGGTCGGCCGCCGCGCGCACATCGGCGCGGTAGTCGGCGTCGAGGGGGACGCGCAGCACCTCGAGCCCGAAGTAGTGCGCGGCCTTGGCGTAGGCCGGGTGCGCCGAGATGGGCGCGACGATCGTCGGGTGCTGGATGCCGCGCGCCTTCGCGCGCTCGCGGTTCACGAGCATCGACATGAGGATCGACTCCGTACCGCCCGAGGTCATCGCGCCGCCCCCACCCGGAGGGACGTGCAGCAGTGCCCCGACATGGTCGACGACGTCGGACTCGAGCGCCGCCAGCTCCGGGAACTTGAACGGGTTGAGCGCGTTCCCGAAGACGTACCGGCGATGCACCTCGAGCATCAGGTGTTCGAGATCCTCTCGGCCCGTCGGGTACACGAGCCCGAAGAGGCGCGAGCCGTGGACGTCCGGCTCGCGCGCCTGACGGTCGTCGAGGTCGGCCAGGACTGCCGCTGCGTCCCTCCCGGCCGGGTCGATCACGGCAGGGGCATCTCGGGAAGCGGGTGGCGGTACAGCGCGGCCGCGTTCTCGTGGGTCATCATGCGGAGCTCGTCGACCGGGATGTGGCCCCAGACCTCCTCGATGACCGACTGGGTGTCGGGCCAGGTCCCGTCGCCGTGCGGGTAGTCGACCTCCACCATGATGTTCTCGACGCCGATCGTCCGACGGGTCTCGATCGTCGATGGGTCGTCGATCGTGCAGAACCAGAAGTTCCGCCGCAGGAGGTCGGCCGGGCGCAGACCGCCGAACCCGTCGAGCGCATACCCCGATCGGTCGACGATGTTGTCGAGGCGGTCGATGAGCATCGCGACCCACCCGATGCCCCCTTCGGACATCGCGATCTTGAGCTCCGGGAACCGCACGGCCCATGCGGACCAGACCCACTCCGCGCACGCGGTGAGCGAGAGCTGACCGAACAACGTCGCTCCGAGCTGGATCGGGGGGCATCCCGCGGGGAAGTCGGCCATCCCCGACGACCCGACGTGCAGGCTGATCACCGTGTCGGTCTCGGCGCACGCACGGATGATCGGCTCCCAGTAGTCGTCGAAGATCGACGGGAAGCCGATGCGGTGCGGACGCTCGGGCAACGAGACCGTGGTGAAGCCCCGCGCCGCGTTGCGCCGGATCTCCTGCGCGCCCAGCTCGGGATCCGCGAGGTTCGTGATGCCGAGCGGGATGAACCGGTCCGGGTGCGCCCCCCACCACTCCTCGGCCATCCAGTCGTTCCACGCGCACGTCACCGCGTGGCCGAGCGCACGGTCGGGCGTCTGGGAGTACACCCGACCGCAGAACCCGGTGATCATCGACGGGAAGTTGAGCGACGCCCAGATCCCACCGACGTCCATGTCGCGCACGCGGGCGTGCGGGTCGTAGCAACCGGGCCGCATCTGGTCGAAGCGGAAGGGCTCGACCTTCACCGTCTCGGGGCGTCGACCGGCGACGGCGTTCTGGCCGACCTGGAAGTGCCGTTCCCCTTCGAACTCCCAGACCTCGTGGCCCTTCTCGGTCACGACGACCTTGGGGGCCCGCTCCTGGAGCGCGGCCGGGAGCCGGCCCTCGAACATGTGGGGCGGCTCGACCAGGTGGTCGTCGACCGAGATCACCGTGTACCGGATGTCGCGCGGCTCCGGTTCGGGGAGGAAGAGGTCGGAGGGGAGCTGGGGTTCGTCCGTCGTGAGGGCCATGCGGCCAATCTAGGGGGTTGCCGGCTCCGGGCGCCTGAGCGTCAGGTCGTTGCAGGCCTCGCAGACCGACTCGGGGATGACGCCGACCCGCATGAGCAGGGAAAAGACCTTGCACCCGAGGCAGTACCCGAACGCCGACTCCAAGGTGGCCGCGAACGCGAGCATGCCGAGCACGACGGCAGCCGCATCGGAGGCCCCGCCGAGGTGGAGCACCGCCACCGTCACCGAGAAGAGCGCCCCGATCCCCTGGGCGAACTGCTTGGGCGGACCGGGGACGATCCGGGGCTCGACGGCGAGGTTCGGGGTCACGACCTTCGTGACCAGCAGCCCGAGCGGGCTGAAGCGAGGGCCGGCGGCCACGCGGGCGACGAAGCCGTAGACGAGCGGGACGAGGATCCACCACTGGTCGAAGGCGAGGATCCCGACCGCCATGGCGACCACCCCGGCCGCGACCAGGCGTGCGGAGACCTCGTTGACGGTCTCGGGGAACGCGCTGAGCGGGCGGCGGGCGGGAGCGGTGATCGTGGCCACGGCACGACGCTATGCGTCGAAACCCGACCTAGCAAGTCGTATTTAGGCCGGGACGGGTCAGACCTCGGGCTCCGACAGCTCCCCGCGCTGGGCGAGGACGTAGAGCCAGACCAGGCTCGGGCCGATCAGCACCGCCGCCGCCACGAAGGTCCCCAGCACCCAGGCGAGCGTCGTTCCCGGCGCGGCCGCCTCGTCCAGCGACAGCCGCGTCCCGAGCGTGTACGGGTACTGCGCGATCCCCCAGCTCGCGATCACCGCCGCGACCGCGGCCGCTGCGGCCACACGCGCGAGCGATGACGCGGCCCGTACGACCAGCCCGAGGGCCAGCAGCCCCAGGAGCACGGACACGATCACGACCGGCAGCGCCGGACCCAGGAGCCGGTCGTGGAGGCGTGGGGCGTCGTCGGCCAACACGTCCAGCCCCGCGATCGACACGGCGCCCGCCGCGACGGCCGCGCCGATCGCGCGGACCCGGAACACGCGGACGAGCTCCTCGTCACGACGTCGGTCGGCCTCGAACACGAGGAACACGGCTGCGAGGTATGCGCACACGACGACGGCGAACACGCCGCCGAGGATCGAGGTCGGGTTCACCCAGCTGTCGATGGCGTCGCCGTTGCCGGCAACGGGCACCCTCCCCGACGCGATGCCACCGGCGACGGTCCCGAGGAAGAACGGCGTGATGACCGACGAGGTCGCGAAGGCGACGCCGAACACCCGGCGGCGCGACAGGCGTGTGGACACTCGCAGGAACGCGAAGCTCGCTCCCCGCACCACGATGCCGAACGCCGCGATCGCGAGCGGCAGCCCGAGCGTGGTCATGATCGGCCCGAACGTGTCCGGGAACGCGGTCCACAGCACCACCAGGCAGAAGATCAGCCAGACGTGGTTCGCCTCCCACACCGGGCCCACCGCGGCGTCGATCAGCGCGCGCGGCCGACGCCCCCGCTCGGCCCCGCCCGCCGTCAGGTCCCAGAACCCCGCGCCGAAGTCGGCCCCGGCGAACACCGCGTAGCAGACGACACCTGTCCACAGGATCACCCCGGCGACGTCGGTCACGGCACACCCGCCCGGCGTTGCTCCACCTCGGGCGCAGGGCCGTAGGGAACCACGGGCTCATCGCCGTCGGCCTCTCGCCATCGTCGCGCCATCGACCGCAGCACCATCACGGTTGCCGCGATCACGAGGGCGTACACGACGAACGTGGCACCGAAGACGAACCAGATCCCATCGGATTGCGTCACGGCATCGGCCGTGCGCTGCAGCTCGTGGACGATCCAGGGTTGGCGCCCGACCTCCGTGACGACCCAGCCCGCCTCCATGCACACGACGCTCGCCACACCGGCCGCGGCGGCGGCACGCAGGAACCACCGCGTCTTCGGGATCCGGCGGCGCCGCCACCAGACGAGTGCGAACCACGCCGAGAGCGCGAAGAGCAAGGTCGCGATGCCGATCATCGCGTCCCACGCGAGGTGCACGACGTTGACCGGAGGCCGATCGCGCTCGGGGACCGACTCGAACCCCGTGATCTCGGTGTTCGTGCTGTAGCCGGACAGCAGGGACGCGAGGCCGGGGATCTCGATCCGGGGCCCCACGATCTTGCCGTCGATGTAGAAGCCCCCAATGGTCTCGGGCACGTTGTCCCCGGTCTGGGGAACGAGCTCGAGCGCGGCGAACTTCAGCGGTTGGTCGCGGAACACCGCGCGTGCGGTGAGATCGCCGACGAACATCTGCAGGGGCATCACGATCGCCGCGACCGTGAACGGGATCAGGAACCCGAGGCGGTGGTAGCGGTCGTTCCTCCCCCGCAGCATGGCCACCGCGTACACCGACGCCACGACGAACCCTGCGACCAGGTACGCCGCGAGCAGCATATGAATGCTCTCGTACCAGAACGCGTCGTTGAAGATGACCTTCAGCGGTTCGACGTCGGTGACCTTTCCGTCGACGAGCGTGAACCCGCCCGGCTGGTTCATCCACGCGTTCGCCGAGACGACGGCGAGCGTGCCCCCGATTCCCGCGAGGACGACCGGCACGCCCGTCCAGAAGTGCGTCCACGGACTCAGGCGCTTCCACCCGTAGATGTAGATCGCGACGAAGATCGCCTCGAGGAAGAAGAAGATCCCCTCGATCGCGAACGGGATCCCGAATGCGGCGCCGAAGTTCTCCATGAGCCCTGGCCAGAGCAGCCCGAGCTCGAAGCTCAGGACCGTGCCGGTGACGGCCCCCACGGCGAAGAGCACCGCCGCGACCTTCGACCATCGTTGCGCGAGGAGGAGCGCTTCGTCGTCGCCTCGTGTGATCGCCCGGTAGTTCGCGACGAGCGTGATGAACGTGAACGCCACCCCGAACGGGACGAGGATGATGTGCACGCCGAGCGTGAACGCCATCTGGGTCCGGGCCGGGAGCAGCTGTGACGGTTCCGCGGCGAGGGTGGCCAGCAACCCGGGCATCCCGGCGGAGCCTACGCGTCGACCGTGCCCCGTGGTCGTCCGTCAGCGCGCGTGCCACGATGCGACTGGCAGGGAGTCGAGAGGCGATGCGCCGATGACGCACGCGACGAGTAGCGCCCCGGACCTGCGCATCGACACCGCGCGCGGACGTTGGGTCATCGCGGTCACCGTGCTCGGATCGGGGATCGCGTTTCTCGACGGCACGGTCGTGAACGCTGCGCTTCCGGCGATCTCGGCGGACCTGGGCTCGAACCTCGCCGACCTCCAGTGGGTGCTGACGGGGTACCTCCTGACGCTGGGATCGCTCCTCGTCGTCGGCGGCTCGATCGGGGACCTCTTCGGGCGACGCCGCGCGTTCGTCGCCGGGTTGCTGGGGTTCGGTGTCGCGTCCATGCTCTGCGCGATCGCGCCCTCGAACGCGACGCTGATCGGCGCCCGATGCATCCAGGGCATCGCCGCGGCGCTGCTCGTACCCGGGAGCCTCGCGATCATCTCGGCGTCGTTCTGCGCCGAGGACCGGGGACGGGCGATCGGCGCGTGGTCGGGCCTCGCCGGCGTCGCACTCGGGTTGGCCGGACTGTTCGCCATCCTGGCGTTCCTGACCGTCGAGCGCGTCTCGACGCACCCGATGGTGCCGCTCGCGATCTTCCGCTCCCGCCAGTTCAGCGGCGCGAACCTCGTGACCCTCGTCGTCTACGCGGCGTTCGGGGCCAGCACGTTCCTGCTGGTGGTGCACCTCCAGACCGACCTCGGGTACTCGGCCCTCGAAGCCGGCGCGTCGCTGCTGCCGGTCACCATCCTCATGTTGCTGTTCTCGGCGCGCGCCGGCGAGGTCGCGCAGCGCGTCGGACCCCGCATCCCGATGACGATCGGACCGGCCGTCGTCGGCGCCGGCATGGCCCTCCTCGCGCTCGCGGAGCCGGGGACCTCGTACTGGAGGGGGGTCCTGCCGGGCACGTTCGTCCTCGCACTCGGGCTCACGATCACGGTTGCGCCGCTGACCGCGACCGTCCTCGCGTCGATCGACGATCACCACGCCGGTGTCGGCTCGGCGATCAACAACGCCGTCGCGCGTGTCGGGGGCCTGCTCGCGATCGCGGTGCTCCCAGCGGTTGCCGGCTTGGCGGGAGCCGACGGTGGGCTCGACCTCGACGCCGGTTTCGGACGCGCGATGGTCTCCTCGGGTGTGCTCGCCGCACTCGGGAGCGTCGTCGCGTGGGGCACGATCAGCCGATGCGTCCCGGTCCGGGAGATCGTGATCGGCACGCCCGCAATCGGGTGCGGGCCAGCTGCCCTCGCGGAGACCGACGAGTCCGCCTGACCGAAGGTCGGCGACGACCGGCTCGTCCGTCAGCCGGTGCGATAGAGCTCGTCGTAGTGCTTGTACACGGGCTCGCCCTCGACGAGGTCGAGGAGACGCTGCGCCCAGCGCTGGGTCTCGGGGCGTTCGTTGTTCCGGGCGGCCTCCTCGGCTGCCGGTACGTCCGGGTCCACCGCCGCGAACTCGGCCACGATCAGGTACTCGCCGGGCCGCTCTCGGTCGGCGAGCAGATGGGTGCCGATGTAGCCCATGACATCTGCGTCGGCCTGCTGGCAGTCCCACTCGACGAGTGAGCGCACGAGCTCCTCCGGCTTGTCGCAGCGCACTGCGATCGTCTGGGTGAAGTTGACGGTCACGTGGTCCTTCCTTGATGCGAATCGGCGAATCGTTGCTGGATCTCCGACATCCCGGCTCGATCGAACGCTCCGGGCCACTGTCCCTCGACCGATTGCGCCGACTTCGCCGGGAGGTGGAGCAGATCCCGCACCTCGTCGACCGATCTCGGGGCGAGCTCGTGGTAGTCCACCTCGAAGAGATCGGTGCCATAGCACTCGCAGACGATCTTCCCTCGGCGGATGGCGTCCGCGATGCGCATGTCCATCCCCGGCGCCTGCAGGTTCCGCTCCCGGACGTCGCGCTCGAAGAAGCCCGTCTCCGCGATGTAGCCCGTCTCGAAGAGCCCGATGAGCGTCGCCAGCCAGGCGAAACCCTTCGGGTCGGGGTCCGCCCGACCGATGAACGCGAAGACCTCGAGCTCACCCCGGAGGTTGGTGCCGTAGTCGGCCAGGACGTGGACGTAGTCGTGCTGCGCGAGATACCGCGGGGCGCCACCGGGCGCGCCGGGGAGCACGAAGCCGCGACCGTCGTACATCTTCCACGCCGAGTGCCCCAGGGTCCCCTCGGGGAGCTCCGCGTAGCCGCGCCAGCGCGCTTCCAGCGCCGGGTCGACCTCGGCCGGTGCGAACGGATCCGCCGGTCCTCGAACCTGTGCCGAGTCGTAGTCGGTGGCCTGGACGTGATCGACGAAGCCGCTGCGCTGCAGGTCCAACCACGCCAGACCATGGGCACCTTGCGCGTAGCGACGGGCCACACGGACGAAGCTGTCCTTGATCCCGAGCGCCTCCGAGCATCGGGCGACCCGGATCGCGACGTCGGTCGGCAAGGGCCGCAGCACGAGCTCACCGAGCACCATGTGGTGCACGATCCGCTGCCGGTACTCCTGGTCGCGGTCTCGGAGCACCTCGGCCAGCTCGTCGGGACCCAGCGGATCGAGGCTGGAGTAGTCGACCTGGTACCCCGTCAGCGCGTCGGTCAACGCTCGCAGCAACGCGGCTTGCACCGGCATCAGCCCGTCGGCCGGGGCGACGGCCGTCGCGATCCCTCGAGCGACGAGGCGCACCTCCTCGCTCGTCGGCGGCGAGGCCGCCGCGGCGTCGCCATGCTCCGGTCGACTTGTCGCGGTCATCTCCGGGGACTCCAGCTGGCTCGAACGAGGTCATCATGCCTCGCGCTCCACGTTTGCTGCCACCCCGTTGCGACCAGCCACACGACGCGCTCTCCTCCGGGCCGCGCTCGTGTACCGACGCGCTTCGCGACACAACGCCGGGAGGGCGCACCGCGATGGCTGCGGACGACCTGGGGGCGATCGTCGATGCAGCCCGGGACGCCGTCATCACCGCCGACGATGAAGGCCTGATCGTCTCGTTCAACCCTGCATCGGAGCGGATGTTCGGGTACGCAGGTCCTCGGGGTCAAAGCCGACGGCGACGGTCCGTCGGACGCGACCGGTTCGCAGGACGCCGGCGAGACGGAGATACTGCGCGGCTGATCCACGATGTGGGTCAGCCGCCGAGCGCCTCCTGACCCCCGACGGCGGTGACCCCTCCGTCGACGACGATCGCGGCACCGTTCACGTACGCCGACTCCTCGGAGAGCAGGAACCGCACGACGCGCGCGATTTCGTCGGGTTGTGCGAGGCGGCCGATCGGGATCTTGTGCTCGAACGACGCCCGCGCCTCGGGCGTCGTGATCGTCGGCGCCAGCATCGGCGTCTCCACGTACCCCGGGCAGACCGCGTTCGCACGGATCCCGTCGGGACCGAGGCGATGGGCGAGGGACCGGGTGAGGCCGATGAGGCCGTGCTTGGACGCGACGTACGACGGGATGAACCCGTGGCCGATCAGGCCCTCGATCGACGAGATCCCCACGATGGCCCCGCCCGGACCCGCGTCGCGGAGCGTGGGGAGCAGCGCGCTGACGAGGACCGCCTCGGCGCGGAGGTTGACGCCGAGCACCAGGTCCCACGTGTCGAGGTCGACGACGTCCTCGAGCGCGGGCCGGACGGTCCCGGCGGCGTGCACGAGCCCCCCGATCGGGCCGAGTGCCTCCACCGAGGTCGCGACCGCGGCTGCCACCGCGTCCTCGTCGGTGACGTCGAGCCCGACGCCGATCGCCGCGACCCCGAGCTCGGCGCACGCGTCGGCCGTGGCACGGGCGCCTTCGCCGTCGAGGTCCCAGGCTGCGACCGGACGACCCACCTCGGCGAGCGACCGGCAGCAGGCCCGCCCGATCCCCGATGCGCCACCCGTGACCACGATGCCGGTCCCCGGCTCTCCGAGCCGCTGCTGTGCCATGCGCCACGCTCCTCTGCCCGCGTCCGTCGACGTCGACGGTGAGGTGCCATTCTGGAGCGACGAAGGAGGTCGATGTGGACACGGACCAGGCTGGTGACCTCGTCGAGTCGGGTGCGCTCGACCTGCTCGACGGCGATCTCTACGCGGGCGACCCGGAGCCCGTCTACGCCTACCTGCGGTCGCATCGCCCCGTCTACTGGGACGCCACGAACGAGCTCTTCGGCGTCAGTCGGTACCACGACATCGTGGAGATCGAGAAGGACGCCGCGACCTGGGTGAACTCCGGTGGCTACCGGCCCAACATCGAGGCTGACGCCTCGCTCATCGGGCTCGACGACCCGGTCCACACGGAGCGGCGCCGACTGGTCTCGCGTCGCTTCACGCCGCGAGCGGTCACCTCGCACGCCGACCTGGTCCGTGCCCAGGTGGACGATCTCATCGACGGCGTCGCGTCGAAAGGCTCGGCCGAGGTCATCGCCGAGCTGGCCGCACCGTTGCCGGCGCGCATGATCGGGCACCTGCTCGGGTTCCCGCCCGACGCGACCGACGACCTCGTGCGGTGGTCGTCGACGACCATCGCGCTCGGCGGCGGTCCGCGCTACCTCACCGACGAGGGGATCCTGGCGGCCGCCGAGTACGGAGAGGCCGCGCTCGGTCTCGCCGCCGAGCGTCGGGGCTGTCCCGCCGACGACCTCATGTCCGTCTGGACCCAGGCCGAGGTCAGTGGCTGCCCGCTCTCCGACGACGACCTCGCGAGCGACGCGCTGCTGCTTCTCGACGGTGGCGCCGAGACCACGCGCACCGTCATCGCGAACGGGATCGACGCGTTCATCGCCAACCCCGACCAACGCGAGCTGCTGCGCCGGGAGCCCGAGCGCGTCACGGTCGCGGTCGAGGAGCTGATCCGGTGGACGACGCCCGTCCTCAACATGTGCCGCGTCGCGTCGAAGGACACCGCGATCGACGACGTGGAGGTCAAGAAGGGCCAGCAGGTCGTCCTCATGTACAGCTCGGCGAACCGCGACGAGGACGTGTTCGAGGACCCGCAGCGCTTCGACGTCACCCGCAACCCGAACCCGCACATCTCCTTCGGCTTCGGGACGCATTTCTGTCTCGGTACGTCGCTCGCGCGTCTCGAGCTCCGCATCATGTTCGAGCAGCTCGTGTCCCGCCTCGACGACTGGGCGTACGCCGACGACATCGGCCCTCGCCGTCTCCCCAACGCCTTCGTGCGCGGGATCACCGAATTCCCGATCACGTTCACCGCGATCAGCTGAGCCGGATCGTCGAGTCGCGCCACGGCGACTCGTTCACTCGAAGCGAGCGCCCATCTCCCGCAGCATGTCGAGCATGCGCTCGGGCGCGTCCGGCGCGGGCTCGCCCGGCTCGTATCGCACGGACATGAGCCTGCCCGTGTACGCGAACGTCCCGAACCGCTCGTAGATCTCCCACGAAACCGGCGATCGACGGTCGATGCCGACGTCGATCCCTTCGAACGGTGCCATGCCGAACAGCATCGGGACCCCGTCGAGCGTTCCTCTCTGTGCACCCTCCACCGACAGCCTGACCGACCAGCATCGGTCGCCGGCCGCGTCGAGGTCGACGGTGATGGCACCCGTCCCCGCGTCGAGCGGACCACCGGAGAGCGTTCGCATGTGTCCGCGCCCGTCGTTGTGGACGAAGACCAGCTCGTCGTCGAGGACGTAGAGCCCGTAGCCCGCGCCCTGGTCACCGTGCGCGACGAGATAGCCGTGGTCGCCGGGCGAGAAGTCGAGCGCGACACTGATCCGACAGCTCCGGAACCAGAGCAGCTGGACCGAACGCCACCGTTCGAGCGTCGGCGTGCCGGCGACGATCGTGACGGGCTGCGCGTAGACGTTGCTCCGTTCGGGACGGAGCAGGTACTTGAGCCCCGCTCCCTCGTCGAGGGGGTAGATGCGCTGCTCCCACGCCGCGGCCTCCCACGCGTCGGCCAGCTCTTTGCGCAGCTCCGGCCGTTC
>DASUAO010000023.1:0-86013 GCA_035763745.1 Acidimicrobiia bacterium | reverse complement strand
ACCTCGACCATCATCGGGAGGAGATAGGCGACGTAGAACGAGGTGATGGCGAGCATCCCGTGGTCGTCGACCTTCTTGTCGACGATGTCCACTCGCTCGTCGCGCTCCTGGAACGCCTTCGCCCGGGCGAGCATCTCGTCGAGCTCGGCCTCCGTCTCGACCGAGATCCCGTAGTGGTCGAGGCGGGGACACGTCATCGGGTCGTCGTCGGAGATGAGGAAGACGAACTGCTCGTACGTGTAGCAGGAGAGGACCAGGCGATGGCGGTCCTCGGTCATCGTCGGCAGCTCCTTCCAGCCGAAGACCTCGTCGTAGAAGCGCACGATCTCGCTGCGCCCGGTCTCGTCGAGCAGATCGGCCGGCACGCTCATCGCGACGTGGTTGAACCGTGGCGATCGCCGTTTCGTCGGTGCGGTCATGGGTTGCTCCCCTCGTGCGCGGCGAGGCGCGGGACGATCATCACCTTGGCCGCGAGCCGTCCGTCGACGAGCCCCCGGAGGGCGTCGAGCAGCCCGTCCAAGGGCACCTCCTCGGCCTCGATCAGCTCGGCCGACGGGAACGCCGGATCGCGCAGCATCTCGAGCGCCTGCTCGAACCCGTCCGCGTCGTAGACGAACGACCCGGTGATCGTGAGCTCGTTGAGGAGGATGCGGTTGCCGTCGAGACGAGGCGACTTCATGCCCGCGCCGACGAACACGAGCATCCCGGCGCGGCGGAGCTGCGTGAGCGCCAGCTCCATCGCCGCGGCGGCACCCGAGCACTCCAGCGCGACGTCGAACGGCTCGTCGACGATGTAGTTCGGCGAGGGCGGCGGCGTCAGCTCCGACGGGTCCACCGCGACGACCCCCAGCCGTTCGACGAGCGCACGCCGTCCCGCGTGCGGCTCGCTCACGACGATGTCGGTGACCCCGCGCATCCTGGCCGCGGCCGCGCTCAACGCGCCGATCGGTCCGGCGCCGGTGATCAGGAGCCGTTGCCCGGCGCGCACGTCGCCCCGGGTGAGACCGTGCAGGGCGACGGCGAGCGGCTCGGCCAGCGCGGCCTCTCGCAGTCCCAGGCCGTCGGGGAGCCGGAGCAGCGCGCGCTCCGGGACGCGGATGTACTCCGCGAACGCGCCGTCGGCGCCGGGTCCCTCCCCCGCCGCGCCCCGCCCGAGGCACAGCGACGGGCGTCCTGCGAGACAGAACTCGCACTCGCCACAGCGCGGGGACGGGCCGCCGACGACCGGGTCGCCCACCTTCCACCGGGTGACGGCATCTCCCACCGCGACCACGCGACCCGAGAACTCGTGTCCTTCGATCGACCCGGGGTGCCCCCACCCCTCGAGCACGAAGTGGATGTCGCTCCCGCAGATCCCGCAGTGGCTCACCTCGAGGAGCACGTCGTGGTCGGCGAGCGCCGGGACGGGGCGTTCCTCGATCGAGATCTCACCGGGGCGCGTGTAGACCGCGACCCGCATCGTGGCAGGGAGGCTCATCCGCGCGCAGCATGGTCGGGACCTGACGCGCGCGTCAACTTCGCGGGTGCTCTAGGGTCGTGCCAGCCCGGACCCCTCGCTGCGACCGGCCGGGGGGCCGGACCACGAACGCCAGTCCAGGATCGGGGGATCCATGCGCGTCGCTGCCGTGCTCACGCTCGTGCTCGCCTCGCTGGCCCCGGTCGCGGCCGGTGCCACCGCCGACGCCTCCACGGTCCCCGCCGGGTCCGGCGCGGAGCCCGGCGTGCGGATCGTGAACCTGAACCTCCTCCACGGCGTGTTCTGCGAGCCCGAGAGCAACCTCTGCCAGGCCGAGGACCGCGTCGCGCTCCTGGGCCAGCAGCTCGAGGCGAGTGGCTGCCCCGAGGTGGTCGGCCTGCAGGAGATCAACCAGAACCACGCCGACATCATCGCCAAGGCCAGGAAGACGCTGTGCGGCGGCGACTACGAGATCGCGTTCGGGGGCAAGCAGGTCAGCCTCGACACCGAGCTGGTGCTCACGACGCTCCCGATCAAGAGCACCAAGGTGATCAAGCTGGTCGGAGGGTTCCGGACCGCTTCGCGCGTCGTGCTCGGATCCGACCTCGGGCCACTCGTCGTCGTCGTCACGCACCAGGACGGCGATCGCGAGGTCACCGTCCCCGGGTGCATGACGTGCAAACCGCCGTGCTCGAAGGACGAGCCGATCCTCCAGTGCCAGACGGTGGCCGCCCTCGCCCTGAGCAACGAGGGCAAGCCGAAGAACGCCGTCCGCGTCCTCATGGGGGACTTCAACCTGCCGTACGGCGCAGATCGGTACAACGCCATCATCGCCGACGGGTATGTCGACTCGTACCTCGAGGCGGGGAACCCGGAGTGCGATCCGCTGACCGGTGTGGGCTGCACGAGCGGTCGGGAAGACAGGACGATCGTGGCGCTCAAGGACCCGAACGCCAAAGAGGTCGAGCGCATCGACTTCGTCTTCGTGAAGGGGACCAAGAAGTGCGCGGTCGTCTTCGACTCGCCCGACGACGCGAACGGGAACGGCCTCGGGACCGCGCTGTTCGGTGCCGAGCCGGCCGTCGACGGCCCCGGGGGTCTGGTCTGGACATCGGACCACACGGGCGTCGGTGCCGACATCGCCTGCGCTGCGACGAAGAAGGGCTGAACGATGAGTCATGACCTGGTGATCAGGGGCGGAACGGTCGTCGACGGGAGCGGCGCTCCCGGACGGCGAGCCGATGTTGCGATCGACGGTGACCGCATCATCGAGGTCGGCGACGGGCTCTCGGGCGCCCGGGAGCTCGATGCGTCCGGCCAGGTGGTCGCGCCGGGGTTCATCGACATCCACACGCACTACGACGCCCAGGTCTTCTGGGATCCCGCGCTCACGCCATCGTCGTGGCACGGGGTCACGACGGTCGTCGCCGGGAACTGCGGCTTCTCGATCGCGCCGTGTCGCCCCGACCACCGGGGACTCATCGGCCGGACGCTCCAGCACGTGGAGGACATGAGCCTTCCGACGCTCGAAGCCGGGATCCCGTGGGAGTTCGAGACGTTCCCCGAGTACCTCGACGCCGTCGAGCGCCACGGTTGCGTCCTCAACTACAACGCCTACGTCGGCCACACCGCGGTGCGGCTCTTCGTCATGGGCGACGAGGGCTACGAGCGCGACGAGCCGACCGACGACGAGCTCACCCGTATGGCCGCCGTCGTCCGGGACGCAGTCGACGCCGGGGCCGCCGGGTTCGCGTCCAGCTCGGCCCCGACCCACAACGGCGACGGCGGACGTCCGGTCCCGTCGCGGCTGGCAGGGATCCGCGAGATCGAGGCGCTCGTGGCTCCACTCGGCGAGCTCGGCCGGGGCGTGGGTGCGTTCACTCCGGGCGAACGGGTGACGCACCCCGAGATCTACGCGCTGCAGCGACGCATCGGGCGCCCGTTCACGTGGACCGCGCTCCTCACGATCAAGGGGTCGCCGTTCGCCGCGGGCATGTCGGAGCTGAACGCGAACGAACGCGCCGCCGGTGCCGACGTGTGGCCGCAGGTGACCTGCCGGCCGCTCACGTTCCAGATGACCATGGCCGATCCATTCACCTTCAACACCGTCCCGTCGTTCGCGCGCCTGATCGACCGCCCGACGGAGGAGCGCCTCGCCGCCTATCGCGACCCCGAGTGGCTCCGAGTCGCCGAGGAGGAGCTCGAGCACGGGCGGGTGTTCCGGGCCCGGTGGGACACGATCACGGTCGCGGAGAGCCGCGACCATCCCGAGCTCGTCGACCGGAGCATCGCGACGCTCGCATCGGATCGCGGCGTCGGTCCGCTCGCGGCGATGACCCAGCTCGCGGCAAGTGAGGACCTCACCACCCGGTTCCGCAGCATCCTCGCGAACAACGACGAGGAGATGATCGCGAAGCTGCTCGTCCAGGAGGGGATGCTCATCGGACTCTCCGATGCCGGCGCGCACGTCGGCCAGCTCTGCGACGCGTGCCTCCCCACTGACCTCCTGGGCAACTGGGTGCGCGAGCGCGAGGTGCTGACGCTCGAGCACGCCGTGCACAAGCTCACGGGCGAACCGGCGGGCGTGTTCGGCTTCGCGGGACGCGGCTCGCTCGCCCCCGGCGCCTACGCCGACATCACCGTCTTCGACCCCGACACGGTCGCACCGGGTGGGCTGCACCGCGTGCGCGACTTCCCGGCCGACGGCGAGCGCCTCGTCGCCGACGAGCCTGTCGGCGTCCAGCACGTCCTCGTGAACGGTGTGCCGATCCGCGTCGACGGCGAGCCCGTCGCCGAGGCTCTCGCCGAGCGCCCGGGCCGCGTCGTGCGGCCAGAGGGGTGAGCGAAGCCGCGCAGGCGACCCCGGCCGCGGGGTCCCGCCCCGGTCGCCCGCTCGATCTCGGAGCGGTGGTGCTCCCGGCGATCCTCCTCGTCGCCGCCGGCGCGGTCATCATCCACGCGGCCCGCGGGACGACGTTCTTCTTCGACGAGTGGGTCTGGATCGTCCAGCGGCACTCGCCGAGCACGACGTCGTTGCTGGAGCCGTTCAACAACCACCTGATGGCGGTCCCCATCGGCGCCTACCAGATGATGCTGCGCGTCGTCGGCCTCGAGTCCCCGGTGCCGTACCGACTCGTGCTGCTCGTCGGACACCTGCTCACGTGCGCGCTGCTGTACGTCTACCTGCGCCGACGCATCGGGACGGCGGTGGCGCTCGCCGGCACCGCAGTCCTTGCGTTCTTCGGCTACACGTGGGCGGTCATCATCTGGCCGATCTCGCTCGGGTGGGTCATCGCGACCGCGGCCGGTATCGGCGCGCTGCTGCTGGTCGACCGCGACACGTTGCGCAGCGACCTCGGCGCCGCGGCGCTCCTCACCGTGGGAGTGGCCTCGAGCGGGATCGCGGTGCCCTTCGTCATCGGGCTCGCCGTCGAGATGGGTGCACGCCGAGCCTGGCGACGCTCGTGGGTCCCGCTGGCGCCATTGGCGGTCTTCGGGGCGTGGTACCTCGGCTACGCGACCGGGACGAGCGAGGGCGGCTCGATCGGTGACGTCGTGTCGTTCGCCGAGAAGCTCCTCGCCCAGACCGCGGGCACGCTCGTCGGGGTCGACGACCGGGGCACCGCAGCCCATGTCGTCCTCGCCCTGGTCGCCGTGGGGCTCGTGGCCGCCTGGTGCGCGCTCGGCCGCCCGCACGGCCCCCGCCTCCTCGGGAACGCGGCCGCGCTGGCGGCGTTCGTCGGGCTCCTGAGCATCTCGCGCGCGGGCAGCGGGCTCACCACGTGGCACTCCTACGCCGCGGCGGTGTTCGTGCTGCTCACGGTCGGTGAGCTCGCGGCCGGGCGCGAGCTCGGGAAGCTCGTCACCGTCGGGCTCGCGCTGGTCGCCGTCTGGTCGGTCGTGTGGAACATCGGCGAGCTCGACGACGGCGCCGACGTGCAACGGGTCCGAGCCGAGGAGACGCGGGCCCAGCTCGCTGCGGTCGAGGCCGGGGGTCCGCTCCTCGACCCCGAGGCGCGCAGCGGCGACCTCCTGCTGGGGGTACGCAACGGTCCGTACCTCGAGGTCGCGGACCGGTACGGCTCCCCTGCGTACTCCCCCGAGGAGATGGGATCCGCGCCCGGGTTCGCCCGTCGCGCGGCCGACACGACGCTCGTGCAGGGCCTCGGGATCGCGTTGCGTCCGGGCCCGGCGCCAGGACCCGGCGCCCACTGCGAGGTCGCGGAGCGGGGCCGTCCGCTCGTGCTGCGGGCGCCGGCGATCACGGTGCTCGTCGAGGCCGAGGGCGTGCCCGCGACGGTCTCGATCGCGGCATACGGTGGCCGCGGCATCGAGCTGGGCCGGGTCGTCACCGGGTCGCCCGCCTCGCTCGTCGCGCCGGACCTCCCCGACGCGCCAGGCTGGACCGTCCGGGTCACCACGCTCGACCGGGTGCGGGTGTGCACCGACGACGAAGGGAGCCGTCCATGACCTCGACGCAGCGGGACACGTCGTCCCGGGGCTCCGACGCGCCCGACGTCGTCGACCCGATCGCGGCGGAGGTGATCCGCTCCGCGATGGAGACCATCTGCTTCGAGATGGCCACGTTCGTCTCGCGCACGGCCACGACGCCGATCCTCAACCAGAGCAACGAGCGCAACGCGACCATCCTCGACGCGCGCGGTCGCCTGGCGGCGCTCTCCGTCGGCATCCCGCAGTTCATGCTGTCGAGCACCCTCCCGGTGCGGTTCGCGCTCGACTACCTCGAAGGGGAGCTGTACCCGGGTGACGTGCTCGTCGCGAATGACCCGTACCACGGCGGCGGGCACCTCCCCGACTTCAACGTGTACTCCCCGGTGTTCGGCCCCGAGGGCGACCTGTTGCTCATCGCGTCCATCCAGTGCCACCACGGCGACACGGGTGGCGCGCTCGCCGGCGGCTACAACGTGTTCGCCAAGGACATCTGGTCGGAGGGCACGCGGTACCCGGTCCTCTAGATCGTCGAGGCCGGCAAGGAGCGCCGCGACGTCGTGCTCACGATGCGCGCCAACAACCGCCTCCCGGGGTTCATCGGGGATCTCCGCGCGCAGGTCGGGGCGGCGCAGCTCGGGGCGGCACGCCTCGGCGAGGTCATCGACGAGTACGGGGCCGAGACCGTCCGCGGCGCCGTCGACTGGACGATCGACGACACCCATCGCCGCTTCCAGGACGAGATCGAGGCGTGGCCCGACGGCACGTACGTCGCAGACGCGTACGTCGACTGCGATCCGGCGGGCAACACCGACATCCGCGTCCACGTGGAGGTCACGGTCGACGGTCGGGACCTCGTCGTCGACTTCGCGGGGTCCGACGACCGACCCGAGCTCAACGCCTGGTCGACCTACGGGAACACGCGCGGCTACACGATCGCCCAGCTGGCGAGCCTGGTGGACCCGAGCATCCCGAAGAACGAGGGCTTCTTCGACTGCATCGACCTGCGCATCCCGTCGGGCACGTGCGTCAACCCCGTCGAGGGCAAGCCGGTCAGCGCCGGGACCCACCATCCCGGCGTCGAGGTCGGCGACGCGATCGCGATCACCATGTCGCAGATCCTCCCCGACCGCTGCGCCCCGCATACGTACAAGTACGGCGCGCCCCGCCAGATGTGGGGCGACCTCGACCCCCGGACCGGGAAGGCGTTCTTCGACCACGGTGGCGAGGTGAACGCCGGATGGGTCAACGCCGTGCGCGACGTCGACGGCTGGGGTGCGCTCGTCGCGTCGAACGGCAACCTCATCAAGGCGTCGGCCGAGATCGACGAAGCGCTGTTCCCCCACATCCTCCGCAGCCGCGACTACCTCACCGACTCGGGGGGTGCGGGCCAGTGGCGCGGGGGGTGTGGGAGCAACTTCGTCAAGGAGGTGCGGACGGAGACCCGGGTCAACCAGTACGTGGTGAACCAGTACCACCTCCACCCCGGCATCGCGGGCGGAGAGCCCGGCTCGCCCGACTCGTGCGTCATCAGCGCAGACACCGACCGCGAGGTGCGCGTCGACCCGACCGTCGTGGAAGCTCGGATGCTGCCGGGCGACCGGCTCGTGTACCGGTTCGGCGGTGGGGGCGGATGGGGCGACCCGCTCGACCGCGATCCGCAGGCGGTGCTCGACGACGTCTGGGACGAGTACGTGTCGGTCGACGCCGCCCGTGAGCGCTACGGCGTGGTGATCACAGGGTCGCTCGACGACATGACGCTCGCGCTCGACGACGCCGCCACGGCGGACCAGTCCGACGGGGTGATGGCAGGCCTGGTGCGGCTCGAGATCCCCGAGCGCCTGACCGCCGAGGGCGAGGTCGACACCCCGCTCGACGAGGACGCGGTCCGCCGCACGGCGCGTCGCCTCGCCGCGTTCGGCGTCACGTCGATCGCGATCATGTTCGTGCACTCGTACGCGAACCCCACCCACGAGCTGCGCGCCCGCGAGCTGGTCCTCGAGGAGGTCCCGGACGTCGAGCTGATCTCCCTCTCGCACGAGGTGTACCCGAAGCCCCCCGAGTTCGAACGCACGTCGACCACCCTCGCGAACGCGTACGTCGGACCACCGATCGTCCGCTACCGCACCCGACTCGAAGGGCGCCTCCGCGACGGTCGCCCCGAGATCACGAGCGACTGGAACTGGCGCCACCGGTACTGCATCGCGCTCCCCATGATCGACATTCACGCGATCGGGGCGGGCGGCGGGTCCATCGCCCACGTCGACAGCGGCGCACTCCAGGTGGGCCCGGGATCCGCGGGGAGCGACCCGGGGCCCGCGTGCTACGGGCGCGGGGGCACCGAGCCCACCGTGACCGACGCCGACCTCCTCCTCGGCCGGCTCGACGCCGAAGGGTTCTGGGGCGGTCGGCGGGATGGGTGGGGTCCACGCCACGACCCAGGCGCGTGCGCTCGGCATGCGCCGGGTACTGGTGCCGCGCGCCGCCCCGGGGCTCTCCGCCGTGGGCCTCGTCAGCGCCGACCACGTCGTGGATCAGATGCGCACGTACCTCACGGCATGGACGGCGACCGACCTCGCCCACCTGAACGCGCTCACCGACGAGCTCGAGGCGAGCGCGCGCGGAGCTCGCCGACGCGGGCGTGCCGCCCGACCGGATCCGGCTCGAGTGGATGTTGAACCTCGTGCACCCGGGCCAGACGTTCGACAACGCGATCGCGCTCCCTCGCGACCCGGGCGCACCGATCACCGCCGCCGACGTGGAGGCGAGCGTCGAGGAGTTCCACCAGCGAAACGAGGCGGCGCGGCTGATCGAGGCGCGTTCCCAGGAGCCCGTGGTGCGCGGGATCCGACTCGTCACGACGGGCGTGGTCGAACAGCCTCGTCCGGTCCTGCTGACTCCGAGCGACGCGGCACCCGCAGCCGGCCCTCCGCGGCGGGTCCACCTCGCTGGCGCCTGGCACGACGCCCCGGTGTACGACGGCACGGCGCTCTTCCCCGGGCCGGCGATCTCGGGACCGGCGCTGATCGCCTACCCGTTCACGACGGTGACCTTGTGCCCCGGCGACGTCGCCCGCGTGCTCGATGACGGCGATGTGCTGGTCGACGTCCCGGCCCCGACCTCGTAGAGCAAGTCGTCGCCGAACCGTCCGAGGAACCGCAGCGGCTGCGCCTGCTCGGGGAACCGGAGTGCGGCCCACCTGCCGTCGGCCGCGCTGGGACGCACGACCACGTATCGGATGTGCAGGCGCTCGAGCCGGCGGATCGCGTCCGCCGCCGGCAGGTCCGCGAGCGCGTTCGAGAGGTCGAGGTAGGACTGGGGGACGTACCCCGCGTAGCCGTTGAGGAGCAGGCGGTGGTGCTCCGTCGCGCCGTACAGGACCGCGGGCTGCTGGAACAGGCTGAGGTCGAGGGTCGGCCCCTCGTTCATCGGCAGCGATACGACCCCGCCCTCGGCCCTCCTTCGGGCGAGCTCGACGTCGACCGGGCTCGCGCGGACGGTCGGCCGGTCGGACCACGGCTCGAACCCCTCGAGGAGGAGTGCCACGACGACGAGCGTCGCGGTCACCCCGGCCACGAGCGCCGCCCGCGCCGGATCTCGCCTCGCGGCCGACCGCCGGACCCACTCCACCAGCGACACCGCGCCTGTCCCGGCGAGCAGGGCGAGTCCGCACAGCCCGATCGACCACGCGCGCACCGTCGCCCGAAGCGCGTCGAAGGGCGGCCCCAGCTCGTACAGGAGCCGGTACGGCGCGTACTGACGGACGCCGGTCGCTGACGTCCCGATCGCGAGGACCGCGCCGACCGCAGTGAGCACGAGCCCTGTGACCACGATCGTCCGCGACCGCCCCCTCCGGCGCCAGCCGCGCACCGCCCCCCACCCCGCGAGCGCCAGGACGGTGACTCCGGGGAACACCCCGCTCTTGAGCGCGTCGCCGTCGCCGACCCCGAGGACGCCGCCCCAGATCGTGATCCCGGGTTCGGTGCGGAGGAAGTTCGCGCCGAGCGGGCCGAAGGTCGCCAACCCGAACTCGTAGTGCGGATCGCGATCGGCGATCACGAGGTTCGGCACCGCGAGCAGGGCGAGGATCGCCCCACATGCGATGACTGCGAGGAGCCCGACGACGATCGACCGTCGATCGCGGAGACGCACGACCAGCACCAGCGCGGCCGCGCCCACCGCGTAGGTCGCCGGGTAGAACGACACCGTCCCCTGCCACGCGACGACCGCCACGAGCGCCGCGGCGGGCGCGAGCAGCGGCCGGCGCGCGCGGGCGCGCTCGGCGAGCCACCACGCGGCCGCGGCCGCGAGCGGGATCCCCGGCCGGACGGCAACGTGCAGGTGACGGGTCGCGAGGGCGCCGAAGGGCCCGAACGCGTACACGGCTCCGCCGATCGCGCCCGCGATGCACGAGCCGGTCACGAGCCGGACCAGGAGATAGCCGGCCGCGGCCGACGCGGCGAAGCCGAGGAACAACGAGACGTTGAGCACGCCGATCGGGCTCATCCCGAGCCAGCGCAACGGGAGCGTGGGGATCGCGATCCCGAGCAGCGTGTCGGAGTACGCGAGCGTCGTCTGCTGCGGGGCGAAGATGTTGGCGTCGTAGACGCTCTTGCCGTGCGTGATCGCGTACTGGACCCAGTCGAGGGTCCAGGCCTGGAACAACGTGTCCTTGAGGTCGCGCGCCCGGGTCTCGAGGTGCAGCGCGAGCGGCCAGGTGAACGCGAGCGCCGCCGCCGTCGAACCGACCGCGACGAGCGCGGCTTCGCGCAGTCGCCTGCGGCCGAGCATCATCCCACGACGCTCACTGCGCCGCGCTCATCGCGCGGGAGGTTCCTTGCCGATGCGCTCGTACGCGGCGGCCGGGACGTCGGAGACGTCCTTGTAGATGTGGTGGACACACGCCTCGCCCGGGCGCTCGGGCGGGTACTCGATGCTCGTCGGCGCCGATCCCCACTCCACCGGTTGGATCTCGTTGTTCACCGAGCAGTGCGCGCAGTACACCCAGAGCGCGTCGCGGTCGAACGTCCGGCCGGATCGCTCGCGCAGTGTGAGATACGCGTGCTCGCCCTCGTACCTGCCGTCGTCGATGAGCTTGCCGCCGCTGCCGCAGCGGAAGGACAGGGTGATCTTCTCGTCGTCCTCGTCGACTTCCACCGCACCCATGTTCCCGAGCATCGCCCGGGCGATGACCTTGGCCCGGGCCGCCGCAGGGAGGTCGTCCCAGCTCGTCCCCGTGTCGCGACGCGGCGCCACGAACTCGTCACCGGTCCTGCGCAGGGCGCGCTCGACAGCCTCCTCACCGAGCTCTTCGCCGATGAACGTGAGGAGCGACGTGATCCAGTTGATCGAGTAGTCCTTGAGCGACGCCCACTGATCGACCGACCGGTCGATCAGCTCCGTCGCCGCATCGGGATCACCGCGTTCGATCGCGGCCTTGGCCTGGTCCCAGAGTGGCGTGCGCATCCGCGTGATGTCGTCGGGGCTCAGCTCCATGGCTCCCCTCCCCGTGTCTCGTGCTGCTATGTGCGCGGGAGTCCGAGCACTCGCTCAGCGATGATGTTGCGCTGGATCTCGCTCGTCCCACCGGGGATCGTCCCGGAGAACGAGCGGAGGAACGCGATGATCCACGCGCCCTCACGCCACATCCTCGGGCCGCGCAGCGAAGTGTCGAGCGCGTCGGGACCGAGGAACTCGGACGCGGTGAGGAGCATCTGCTGGAGCGCCTCGCTGCCGTACAGCTTGAGGAGCGAGTGCTCGGGGGCGGCGCGACCACGCATGAACTTCGAGAAGCCCCGGTACCCCATCAGGCGGAGCGCCTGGGAGTCGACGTGGAACCGGGCGATCGCCTCACGGAACCGCTGGTCCTCGCGCAGCGGTCGACCGTCGGGGCCCGGTCGGCCTCCCATCGCGACGAGCGCGTCGAGTCCGCGCTGGAGGTCGTGGGCGAGGTCGATCCACAGCATCGCGCGCTCGTGGCCGAGCGAGACCTGGGTGAGCGACCACCCCTGGTTGAGGTCGCCGAGGAGGTGCTCCTTCGGGACCTCGACGTCGGTGAAGAACACCTCGTTGAAGTCGGTGTAGTCGGGCTCGGTCAGCTCGGCGAAGGGACGGGCTTCGACCCCGGGCGACTGCATGTCGATGATGAGGACGCTGATCCCCTTGTGCTTCGGCGCGTCGGGGTCGGTGCGCACGAAGCACATGCACCAGTCGGCGTGGTGCGCACCGGACGTCCACACCTTCTGGCCGTTCACGATGAAGCGGTCGCCGTCGAGCACGGCACGGGTCTTGAGGCTGGCCAGGTCACTCCCGGCTCCCGGTTCGCTCATCCCGAGGCACCAGGCGATCTCGGCGCGCAGGGTGGGCAGCAGCCACCGTTCCTGCTGCTCGGGAGTGCCGGCGTCGTGGAGGGACGGTGCGATGATCCCGAGCCCCTGGGGATTGAGGCTCCGCGGGAGCTCGCGGAGCTTCATCTCCTCGAAGTAGATCATCTGCTCCGACGGGGTTGCGTTGCGGCCCCCGAGCTCGGGCGGCCATCCGGGCGCGAGGTACCCCGCGTCGAAGAGGGTGCGCTGCCATGCCCGCGACCAGTCCGAGAGGTCGGCGCTCGACTGCTTCGGCCGGTCGAGGACCTCACGCGGCGGCGCGTGCTCGTCGAGCCACGCCCCGAGCTCGGCGCGGAAGCGTTCCTCGGCATCCCCGTAGCGCAGTCGCACGGCCGGAACCGTAGTCGGTAGGGTCCGGGACTCCCGGCCGACAGGGAGCGACTGAGAAGAGATGGACTTCGAGTTCAGCGAGGAGCAGGAGGCGCTGCGGGCGAGCGTGCGCCGGTTCGTGGAGGAGCGCGCGCCGCTGGGATGGGTGCGTGACCGCTACGACGACCCGCGCGGGACCACCGACGACGTGTGGAGTGGGCTCGCCGACCTCGGCGTGCTCGGGCTCCTCGTCCCCGACGCGCACGGCGGCGCCGGGGGCGGGATGGTCGACGCAGCACTCGTGCTCGAGACGCTCGGCAGATCGGTCCACCCGGGGCCGTACGCGTCGAGCGCGATCGGTGCCGTCGGCCTGGTCCTCGACGCCGGGGCCGCCGCCGACCACGCGGCGATGCTGCCGGGGCTCGCCGACGGCTCGTCGGTGGGGACGGTGGCGTTGCTCGAGCCGAGTCGCCGCGCAGAGTGGCGGAACCCCACGACGACGGCGCGAGCCGACGGGGACGCCTGGCGGCTCGACGGCACGAAGATCCACGTCCCCGATCTCATGGCCGCGACCACGGTCCTGACCACCGCAACCGATCTCGCCGGCGTCGTCGGCGCGTTCGTCGTCGACGTCGCCGCGCCCGGCACGACGACACGACCCACACCCACTGTCGACGGGAGCCGCAAGGAGGGCACGCTCACGCTCGAAGGCGTGTCGGCACACCGACTCGGCGGCGACGCCGCGCCGGCGATCGCCGCGACCGTCGACCGACTCGCGATCGCGGCGGTCGTCGAGGGCGTCGGGACCGCCGAACGGGCGCTCGAGCTGTCGACGGAGTACGCGAAGGAACGGCGGCAGTTCGATGCGCCGATCGGCTCCTTCCAGGCGGTGCAGCACCTCTGCGCCGACATGTTGCGGGCGGTCGAGCTGGCCCGCGCGGCGGGCTACTACGCGTGCTGGGCGGCCGACGAAGCCGACCCCGCGGAGCGGCACCGGGCTGCGACGATGGCGCTCGCGTTCGCCGGCGACGAGCTCTACGGCGTGGGCGCATCGGCGGTGCAGATCCATGCCGGCATCGGCTTCACGTGGGAGCACGACCTCCACCTGTTCTACAAGCGGCTCCTCACGCTGCAGCAGACCGGTGGAGGCAGCGTCGATCAGCTCGAGGAGCTGGCCTCGATCGCGCTCGCCTGATCGGCGGGCCGAGCGTCGGGCTCGCCGCGGCGCCGCTTCCAGACCGCGTCGAGCGCAACCGCGGCGAGCACCACGATGCTCACCTCGGCCGGGACCCGGAAGCGGATGGTCCCGTAGGCGAACGCGGCGATCATCGTGACGAGGGCGACGGGCACCAGGAGCGGCCAGACCAAGGCCCGTCCGCGGCGCAGGACCACGATGCCGCCGACCGCGAGTCCGGCGAGGATCCAGTACATGACGAGGCCGGCGATCGCGGGTGTGTGCGGTCGCCCTTCGAGCTCGGAGAACCGTACGGTCTGCACGGGACGGAACACGCCCCACACGCGTCCGACGCGCGCGGCGACGACCGCCGGGACCCGGCCAAGGTGGTCCTCGATGTAGTCGAACGCCTGGTCGCGTTGGCGCCGGGACAGCACGGCGGCATCGGCCTTCAGGGGTGCCGCACCCGTGCACTCGATGCCCCACGACCCGATCCGCTCCCCTCCGTACACCCGGTCGCAGTTCGCGCCCAGCAGGACGAGCCCGTCACCCGTCCCCATGAGCGCGGGTTCCTCGAAGACCACCATGTTCCGCACGACCCACGGCGCGACGACGAGTGCGGTCACCGCCCCCACGGCGAGGACGGGGCGGATCCACTCGCGCCATGCGGCGCGGTTCGCGCCGAGCATCATCGGGACAGCGAGCGCAGGAGCGAGCAACAGCAGCTCGGCGCGGGCGAGCGCCGCGAATCCACAGCACACGCCGAGGGCGATCGCAGCGCGGATCGACCGGGTCGCTCGCAGCCGGTACGCGGCCCACAGGCCGAGCGCGACCGTGAGCGCCGCGAGCGACTCCGCCATCACGATGCCGTCGTTCATGAAGAGGTTCGGGTACACCGCGGCGATCCCCGCGGCGAAGAGCCCGACCTGCGGCCCGCGGACGGCACGTCCGAGCATCCCGATCGCGGCGACCGCTCCCGTGCCGACGATCGACATCGTGAGGCGCTGCGCCACGGTGTCGGCGGTGACCCCGAACAGCCAGGTCGCGGGCGTGATGACGAGCGTCGTCAGCGGCGGGTGGTCCGCGTTGGGAAGCATGGCGAACGGCCGGGCGAACCCGTCACCCCGGACGACGGCCTGCGACTGCACGAGGTAGTAGATGGAGTCGTAGAGGGACCGGTCGTGCGGCGCGGTCTGGCCGACCGTGTAGGCGACGCGCAGGGCGAACGCCGCCGCAACGATCGCGGCGAGCCACCGGCCGAAGTGCAGCGTGCCGGAAGCGAACCGATCCGACGACGCGTCGGTCATCGCCGGGTCAGCGCCGCCGGGTGAGGAGCAGCGCCCCCGCCATCGGCCCGCCGCCCGCGCACGCCACCCCGACCTCGGGATCTCCGGGCACCTGACGGTCGCCGGCCTCGCCCCAGAGCTGGACGCACGCCTCGTGGATGAACCCGTAGCCGTGCAGTCGGCCGGAGGAGAGCTGGCCGCCGTTGGTGTTGAGCGGCAGCTCGCCGTCGAGCGCGATGCGCTGGCCACCCTCCACGAACGAACCCGACTCGCCCTTGCCGCAGAAGCCCATCGCCTCGAGCCAGCACATGGTGATGAACGAGAAGCCGTCGTACATCTCGGCGAGCTGCACGTCGGACGGCTTCAGGTCGGTGCGACCCCACAGCTGCGGGCCCGCATCGCGCATCGCCATCGTGGTCAGGTCGTCGAACTGGTCCCACGACGGACGCCCGTGCAGGGCGGTGCCCACGGCCTCGACCTGGATCGGTGCCTTGCGGAGGTCGGCTGCCGTGTCGATGCGAGACACGATCACCGCGGTGCCACCGTCGCAGGGCACGTCGCAGTCGAAGAGGCAGAACGGATACGAGATCATCCGCGCGTTCAGGTAGTCGTCCATCGTCATCGGATCGCGGTAGATCCCGTTCGGGTTGAGCGCCGCGTTCTTGCGGGCGTTCAGCGCGATCTGCGCGAGCTGCTCCCGCGTCGTCCCGTACTCGTAGAAGTGCCGGTTCGCCATCATCGCGATCCACGTCGCGGCCGACGGCGCCGAGTACGGGAGCAACCACTCCATGAAGCCGCTCGCCCGGTACGCGCCCCCGCCCCCACCACCGGGCATGACGGCGGCGCGGCCACCCGAGCCCTGGGCGCTGCCCTCGGCGACGCTGCGGAAGCACAGCACGTGCTTCGCCAGCCCCGCCGAGACCGCGAGACAGGCGTCGATCACGGAGCCGAGCTGCGACGGCCGCTCCACCCCACCCGTCCACCAGTTGAGGTCGAGCCGGAGCGCGTCGTGGACGTCGGTGACCCCGGCGCCCGAGAAGCCGGCAGGCGCGTCCATGCCGCCGGGGTAGGTCGAGATGCCGTCGATGTCGGCGGTGGTGAGCCCGGCATCCTCGATCGCGCCGAGGCACGCGTCGAGCGTCAGCTCCAGCGGATCCCGGTGCAGCCGCCGTCCGATGTCGGACTGCCCGGCGCCGGAGATGAGCGCTCGGCGTTCCCCCAGGAGATCGGTTGCTTCACTCATCAGGCACTGCCCCCAGAGGCGTCGGTGACCGGTTCGAAGAGCGGGATCCACACCTCGTCGTCGACGTGTGCCTCGAAGGTGACTTGCACCTCCATCCCGAACGTGACGTCATCCGGCGCGCAGTTGACGATGTTGGTGGTGACGCGCAGGTCGTCCTGCTCCACGCAGCGCACGATCGCCAGGACGAACGGCGGCTCGAGGCCCGGCATCCACGGCTGGTGGTTGACCGAGAACGTGAGCACCTCGGCGCGCCCGGACACCGCTTCCACGTCGAGGTTCTTGGAGTGGCACTTCGGACAGAGCACGCCGGGCGGGTGGATGAAGTACCGGCAGTCGTTGCAGCGCTGGAACCGCAGCTCGCCGTCGCGGCCGCCGCGCCAGTAGTGCTCGTTGCGCGATCCCACCTTGGGGAGGATCCGGAACGGGACCTCGGTCGCAGGCTCAGTCATCGTCGTCCGCCTCGTCGTCGTCGTCGGCCTGGTCTTCGTCGGGTGAATGTGCGGCATCGAAGCCCTCACGTGCGTGGGGGATGGCCTCGGCGGCCGGAAGCAGACCGAACCCGGGGACCGTCAACATGAGCGATCCCAGCACCTCGTCCCACGAGGCACCGACCTCGCGTGCGAGACCCGCGTGGCGGGCGACGCCCTCGCCGTTGCGCAGCAGCACCGTGCACACGAGCCGGATCAGCTCGTGGGTCTTGCGGTCGGGTGCGCGCAGGGAGTCGATCTGGCTCATCCATGCGTTCTGTGCCTCGTGGAGCGCGGGGAACACGTCGTGGATCGGCTCCTCGAACGGGAAGTTCAGGTCGCCGTCGCGGGTGTCGCTCATGCCGGCACGAACACCGGAAGCGTGACGCCGTCACCGACGTCGCGGAAGTCCGCCGCGAGGTGCATGCCGACCTGGAGTGCGTCGAAGTCGCAGTCGACGACGTTGGTCATCATGCGCGGCCCCTCCTCGAGGTCCACCACCGCGGCGACGTAGGGCACACGCTCCGGGAACGGTGGGAGGTCGTTGGACCGCACGACCGACCACGTGTAGAGGGTCGCGCGCCCGCTCACGTCCTCCCACTCGACCTGCGTGCTCCAGCAGTGGGGACAGAACGGCCGTGGGTAGAAGTGGGCCTCGCCGCAGTCGGCGCAACGCTTGACGACGAGCCGGCCCTCCGTCGCCGCGTCCCAGAACGGCTGCGTCTCGGGATCGGGAGCGGGGAGATCGAAGCGCACAGGCCGCGACGCCGGCTCGTCAGCCCGGGAGCGCGGCGGTGGCGAGTCCGGAGACCTTCGCCTCGCCGTCCTGGTTGACGACCTCGCACTCGAGGTCGACGAGTCGCTCGCCGTCGGCTTCGTACTTCCTGGCGACCCGCACATGGGTCGTGAGCACCTCACCGGGCCACGTCTGCTTGGTGAAGCGGACCTTGTAGAGCCGGAGGTTGCCGACACCGACGTAGTCGGTCACGGCTTTGGCGAGCAGGCCCATGGTGAACATCCCGTGCCCGAAGACGCTCGGCAGTCCCGCGGCCTGGGCTGCCACCTCGTCGGTGTGCATCGGGTTGAAGTCGCCCGATGCGCCGGCGTACATCACGAGGTCGGTGCGCCCGAGCTCGTGGTTGAACTCGGGCGCAGCGTCGCCTTCGGCGACGTCGTCGTAGCGGATCTTCTGCTCTCCCATTCGAGGCGCAGCGTGTCCGTTTGCTGACGCCGCTGTCAACTTGCGCGTAGCCTCCCGGCCGTGCCCCTCGACCTCGCGGAGCTCCTCGAGCCCTCCCACACCGCGCTCGTGACGATGGAGATGCAGCGCGGCGTGGTGGGCGACCGGGCCGTCCTCCGCGACCTCGCCGACGAGGTCGACGCGCTCGGCGTGGTCGACCGGATCGCCCGCCTCGCAGCCGCTGCACGGTCGGCCGGCGCCCGCGTCGTGCACTGCAACGCGGAGTTCCGTGCGGATCGCGCCGGCTCGAACGACAACGCACCGATGCTGCGGATGATCGCCAAGGGTCACCCGCACCTGATCGCGGGGAGCCCCGAAGCCGCAGTGGTGCCCGAGCTCGGCCCCGACCCGGCCGACGTGATCGCGGCCCGTCGCCACGGCCTCACCCCCTTCCCCGGGACCGACCTCGACGCGATCC
The DNA here is from genome assembly GCA_035763745.1 of Acidimicrobiia bacterium. Lineage (GTDB taxonomy): Bacteria > Actinomycetota > Acidimicrobiia > IMCC26256 > PALSA-555 > DASUAO01. The sequence continues at coordinate 67,585 of DASUAO010000023.1, read as the reverse complement.
TGCGCAACCTCGGCGTGCGCACGATCGTGGCCTCGGGGGTCTCGGTGAACATCGGCATCACGGGCCTCGTGATGGTGGCGGTGGACCTCGGGTACCGGGTCGTGCTCGCGACAGACGCGGTCGCCGGCGTGCCCCGCGAGTACGCGGCCGCGGTCGTCGAGCACACCCTCGCGCCGCTCGCGACCCGCCTCACGACCGACGAGATCGTGGCAGTGTGGGCCCCGTGACGATCTCGGCCGGCCTCGACTTCACCGCGCTGCTCCCCGACAAGGTCGCGCTCATCACCGGGGCGGCATCGGGGCAGGGTCGCGCCGCCGCCCGGCTCTTCGGTGCCCACGGGGCCCGCGTCGTGGTCGCCGACATCAACGACGAGGGCGCGGCCGAGACCGTCCGCATGATGGAGGAGTCCGGGAGCGAGGCCGTCGCCGTGCACGCCGACGTCTCTGTGCGGGCCGACGTCGACACGATGGTGGCCGCCGCGATGGAGCGTTACGGCCGCCTCGACGTGCTCTACAACAACGCCGCCGTGCAGATGTCGGGACGCCTCGTCGACTGCACCGAGGAGGACTGGGACCTCACGATCGCGACGAACCTGTCGGCGATCTTCTGGGCCTGTCGAGCCGCGCTCCCCGCGCTCCTCGAGGGCGAAGGCGGCAGCGTCATCAACACGGCCTCGACGCTGGGCCTCATCGGCTCCGAGGGCTATGCCGCCTACGGCGCCGCAAAGGCGGGCCTCGTCCTGCTCACGAAGCAGATCGCGGTCGAGTACGGCCCGAGCGTGCGGGCCAACGTCATCGCCCCCGGCTCGATCGACACGCCCCGGTTCCGGAAGGTCCTCGACGCCACGCCCGGCGCCGAAGCCTTCGTCGAGGGACTGAAGAAGAACATCCCGGTGCGGCGCCTCGGCACCGCCGACGACGTCGCCCGCATCGCGCTCTTCCTCGCGAGCGACCTGTCGTCGTACGTGAGCGGCGCGATCATCCCGGCCGACGGCGGCCTGGCGGTCTACCGATGAGCGTCGCGATCGTCACCGGAGGCGCGTCCGGCCTGGGCGACGCGATCGCGCATCGCCTCGCCCGGGTCGGCCAGACCGTGGTCGTCGCCGACATCGACGCCGAAGGCGCGTCTACGACCGCGGCTGCGATCGCCGATGCCGGGGGCCGCGCGGTCGCGATCGGATGCGACGTCACGTCACGATCCGAGGTCGACGCGATGGTGGCGGAGGCCGCCGGCATCGGACCGATCGCCACGCTCGTGCTCTCGGCCGCGATCGAGAACGTCACCCCGCTCGTCGACCTCTCCGACGAGGACTGGCAGCACGTCCTCGACGTCGACCTCAAGGGCCCGTTCCTCTGCATGCGCGCCGCGATCCCGCACATGGTCGAGCACGGCGGCGGCTCGGTGATCGCGCTCGGCTCCACCCTCGGGCTCATCGTCTCGCCCGGCCATGCCGCGTACTCTGCCGCGAAGGGCGCCCTCGTGAACCTGTGCAAGCAGGCCGCGATCGAGCACGCACCCGACAACGTGCGGGTGAACCTCGTCGCCCCGTCCGCGACCGACACCGGCCTGTTCATGAAGTTCTCCGCGATGGCCCCCGACCCCGAGAAGCTGCGAGCCCAGATCGCCGCGACGAACCCGATGCAGCGCATCGGCCGCGGTGAGGAGGTCTGCGACCTCGTCGCGTTCCTCGCGTCCGACGCGTCCACCTACCTCAGTGGCTCGGTGATCCCGCTCGACGGCGGGATGGCCGCCCGTCGCATCGTCTGAGCGTCTCGACCATGCACGGCGACCTCGCGATCCTCGATGCCGATGGTCACGTCGTCGAGCCCGGTCACGTGTTCGCCGAGTTCGCACCGCCCGGCACCGACGTGTTCGACCTCCCCGCCACCACCCCGTTCCAGATGTGCGGTGACCTCGAGCTGCTCCGCGACCAGCTCGACCACGGGTTCGACGCACCTTCGTACCTCCGGGCGATGGACGCCCAAGCGATCGACGCCGCGGTCCTGTTCCCGTCGATGGGGCTGTTCGTGCCGTTCATCCCCGAGCTCGACGCCGACGGATCGGCCGCCGCGTGCCGGTCGTACAACGACTGGATCGCCGACTACTGCGACACCGAGCCGACGCGGCTCGCCGGGATCGGTGTCGTCCCCCGCGACCCCGTCGCCGCCGCGGCCGAGGTGCACCGCGCCGTGGGACTCGGCCTCCCGGGGGTGCTGATCCGTCCCAACCACTTCGGCGGCGACTACTTCGATGCCGCGTCATGGACCCCGTTCTACGAGGCGCTCGAGACGACCGGCGGTGTCCTCGCCGTCCACGAGGCCCTCGGCGTGCGGTCCGGCACCACGATCGGCTCTGACCGGTTCACCGGCTTCGCGGCCCGTCACGCGTGCTCGCACCCGCTCGAGCAGATGACCGCCATGGTGGCGCTCGTCCTCGGTGGCGTGCTCGAACGCCATCCTGGGCTGCGCGTCGCGTTCCTCGAGTCGGGCACGGGATGGCTCCCCTACTGGCTCGCCCGCCTCGACGACCACCGCGAGTGGATGCTCGACGGGGAGTGCGCCGACCTTTCGCTCACCCCCACCGAGTACTTCGCCCGCCAGTGCGTGATCTCGTCGGACCCCGAGGACGTCCTGGCGGCGTCGACCATCGCTCGCGTCGGTGCCGATCACGTCGTGTGGGCCAGCGACTTCCCACACCCCGACGCGGAGTTCCCGGGCGCCGTCGACGAGTTCCTGGACAAGATCCCCGGTGTCTCCGACGACGACCGGCGCGCGGTCCTCTGGGACACCCCGCTGCGCTTCTACGGCCTCGAGGACCGCTTCACCGCGCCGACCACGCCGTCCGCCTGACGCACGCCGGTACGCGGATGGGCAGCCCCGACCGAGCTCCCGAGCCGATGCTCGTCGCGCTCGGTTGGGATGCCGGATGGCAGGACGCGCTCGACGCCACCTCCGGTGACGGCGCCCCCGGCCGGGTGATCCGTCACGACGGTGTCGCCGTGCTCACCGCGTTCGCCGACGAGACCCGCCATCTGCACCTGCGTCCGGCCGTGCCGCCCCTCGCCGTGGGCGACTGGGTGACCGCGGACGGCACCACGGTGCTCGACCTCCTCCCCCGCCGGACCCTGCTCGAACGGCTCGACCCGTCGACCGGCGCACCCGCGGTCGTGGCCGCGAACATCGACCTCGTGCTGATCCTGTGCGGTCTCGACCGTCCCGTGCGGGCCGGGCGGGTCCAGCGCTTCGTCGCCCAGGCCCGCGATGCCGGGGCGACCCCGGTCCTCGTGCTCACGAAGACGGACCTGACCGACGACCTCGATCGTGTGCTCGCAGATGCGCGAGCGATCGACCCCCAGCTGGAGGTGCTCGTGGCGTCGGCGCCGACCGGCGTCGGGATGGAAGCGCTGGGCGAACGGGTGGCGGGCACGACGATGGTCGCGGTCGGCGAGTCCGGTGCCGGGAAGTCCACGCTCGCCAACGCGCTGTGCGGCGAGGACGTCGCCACCACCGCCCAGGTCCGCAGCGGGGACGCCAAGGGACGCCACACCACGACGTCGCGCCAGCTGCACCTGCTCCCCATGGGCGGCTGCCTGATCGACACACCGGGCGTGCGCGCCGTGGGCCTGTCGGCCGACACCGCGACCGTCGAGGAGTCGTTCGACGACATCGCCGAGCTCGCGCTGCGCTGCAAGTTCACCGACTGCGGGCACGACACCGAACCTGGCTGCGCGGTGCGCGGTGCGGTCGACGACGGCTCGCTCGCCGCGCAACGGCTCGAGTCGTGGCAGCGCCTGCGCGGCGAGGTCGCCGAGCAGGCCCAACGCAACGAGACCAAGGCCCGTCGCCGCCGGAGGTGACCGATCGACCAGGACCTGGGCGAGCTCAGATCTCGATGGGATAGGTCGCGAGGATCGCGATCCCGACGGCGAGCAGCACGACTGCCATGACGATCATCGCCGCGTGGTTCCGGATCGACTCGAACTTCGTGCTGATGCCGGCGAAGAAGAGCACAGCGGCGAACAGGACCGTCGTGAGCACGTAGTTGTCGCCACGTTGGTTCGCGTCCCGCGCGGTCTCCGACAGCACGTCGGCCTTCGTGGTGAGCTCGGCGGCCCGCTCGTCCTCGGCGAGGCGGTACTCGGGGACCACGAACGGCGTCGCGTCCGCATCCGGGTTGTCCAGAGGATCTTGATCGAGCCACGCCCGGACCGCCGGCTTGAACTCGTCGCGGAACCGGTCGAAGAGGACACCCGACAGCTCGGAGGGATCTGGCGCGTACCGACCGTTGGGGGCCATCGAGCTGTTGGGATCCAGCGCGAGCTCGTCGGAGAGCGCCGCAAGCCAGTCGGCGAACAAGGTGACGTCGATCGACGCCTGGGTGTCGGCGCGGTTCGCCGCCTTGGCCGACTCCGTGCGCTTGGCACTCGCCGCCGCGTAGGCGTTCGCCTGGACTCCGCTCCACTTCGTGCTCTGGAACGCGCTCCATGCCGTGAGCACCGTGGCGATCGCGATGAGGCCGGTGGCGATGAGCTCGAGCCGCGCGCGATGGCGCGTGTCGGTCGCGGCGCGGTCGTCGTCGGTCACGGCGGAGGAGTGTACGCGGTGCTCGTCCACTGACAACGCGAGCCGGATGCGCTACCAATGGGCGCCCACCCGACCTGTTCGACCGAGGGAGTCCGGCCATGGCCGAGCACGCGTACGACCGATTGATCTGGGACGAGTCGACTGACATCGCCACGACCCTCGGCGAGCTCGGCGACGCCGAGTTCGACACGATGAGCCTCTGCGAGGGCTGGCGCGTCCGCGACGTCGTCTCGCACATGATCGTCGGGCACACCACGCCGCTGTCGACGATCCTCCTCGAGGTCGCCAAGAACCGGTTCAGCGTGCCCAAGGCGTCCTTCGAGGCGTCGCGTGAGTACGGGTCGGCGCACAGCGCCGCCGAGATCCGCGACGCGTGGTCCGCGGTGGCCAGGGACCACACCCGCAAGGGCATCTCGAAGACGATCTCCGAGAAGGAAGGGTTCGTCGACCATCTGATCCACCACCAGGACATCCGCCGCCCCGTCGGCCGCCCCCGCACGATCCCCGCCGAACGGCTCACCGCCGCGCTCGACGCGCTCCCGACCATCGGCGGGTTCCTGAAGTCGAAGCAGCGGATGAAGGACCTGAGCTGGCGCGCGACCGACGTCGACTGGTCGTTCGGCGAGGGCCCCGAGGTCAGCGGTCCGGCCGAGGCGCTGATCCTCGCGTCGTCGGGCCGCCCGGCCGCCCTCCCCGAGCTGTCGGGCGACGGTCACGCCGCGCTGGCGAGCCGACTCGCCGCGTAGGGGTCGTCCGCTCGGCCGAGCGTCAGTCCCGGTGGCTCGGGACCGGCGGGTGCGGCACCACCACGTCGGCGACGTGCGCGCGGATCGTCGGGTACAGCACCGCGATCAGTGCGATCCCCACCACCGCGCCGAGGAGCTCGAACCCGATGAACGCAGGCGCCGACGCCGGGTCGATGCCCGCGAACGTGTCGCTGAACATGCGTCCGACGGCCACGGCCGGGTTCGCGAAGCTCGTCGACGACGTGAAGAAGTACGCCGACGCGATGTAGGCGCCCACGGCGAACGGCGCGAGCTGCGAACGCCCGGAGCGCGCCAGCCCGAAGATCACGAGCAGGAGCCCCACCGTCGCGACGACCTCCGCCAGCCAGAGCCCCGAGCCCGAGCGTTCCTTCGTGGACCACGTGACCGCGTCGAGGTCGAACATGACGTTCGCGAGCACGCACCCGGCGATTCCACCCGTCACCTGCGCGCCGACGTACACGCCGAGCTCGCGGCTGGTGATCCCCCCGAAGAACCGCTCGGCAAGGCTCACGACCGGGTTGAGGTGCGCGCCCGACACCGCCCCGACCGCGAGGATGATCGCGACCAGCCCGCCGCCGGTGGCGAGCGCGTTCTCGAGCAACTGGAGGCCCGTGTCGCCGGGGCTGAGCCGCTGCGCGGCGATCCCCGAGCCGACGACGATCGCCACGAGGAAGAGGGTGCCCACGAACTCCGCGAGCGCGATGCGGGCGAGGCGGGCCATCGGCATGGGCGCCGATGCTACGACTGGCGGGCTACGCCCCTTCGGTGAAGCTCACCAGCGCGACGCGCGCACCGGGCCCGTCGAGGTGGACGCCGAGGAGCGGACCGACACCGGGTGCGAAGAACGTGAGCTCCAGCACCTTGGGCTCGATGGTCGACGTGTCTCGGGTCATGAGGACACGCTTCTCGAAGAAGCCGAAGGGCACGCTCACCTTCTCCTTGCCCACCGTGACCACGGCGCCGTTGTCCTCGGTCTCGCCCGCGTAGTACTCCTGGCGATAGGTCATGCCGGCCTTGGGCTTCGCGGGCATCACGATCCCGGCCTGGGCGCCGTCGACGACCTCTCCGTCCTCGTAGTTGGTGACGTGCTCACCCAGGTACTGGAGGCGGCGGCGGGAATCGAACCCGCGTCCAGGGTTTTGCAGACCCTTGCCTGAGCCACTCGGCTACGCCGCCGTTCACCCGTGCGCTTCCGCGCGCGGAGTTGCCGATCGTACCGGCCACGGCTCGCGATCCCGAGCCCTACATCCCCGGCGGGGCGCTCAGAGCTTCTTCGCGGCGAGCTCCGTCAACTCGACCACCACGTCCTGGGTCGCCTCGGCGGGCGGGTCGGACAGCGTGTACGAGAGCGACACGTTGACGACCTGCCCCTTCTTCTTCACCCACGCGCCGGTCGTGGGTGTGAACCAGACCTTGGTGCCCGGGACCCGCACGCCGGGCTCGAGCCCCTCGGCGCCGTCCTTCATCGCCGAGTACACGCCGCTCGCGATCGGCCCGCGCTCGTAGTACTGCACGATCAGGATCCCGCCGCCGGGCTCACCGAGGCCCGGACCGACATCGAAGTCGCATGCGATGTCGAGGGTCCCCGCGCCGCCAGGACCACTGACGTCGGCTCCGAGCACCTCCGAGATCTGCGCCGCCTTCAACAGCGTGCACGACTTCGGCTTCTTCGCGGCACCAGCGGGGCCCGCCCCGACGACGAGCGCCAGCCCGAGCACGACAGCCACGACGACACCCGCCGCACGGCCCTTCGTCCACATGAGCCACCACCTCCTACCGGGTTCTGATTCCGGACCTGAGCATCACCCCGGACCGCCTCCCGGGGAAGGGACGAAGGACCCACCAACGGACGAGCGACGAACCGAGGCGGTACCGGCCGAGGAGTCGACGCCCGAGAAGAGATTCGCGGAATCGCGCGTCACGACTTGACGAATCGAACGTATGTTCGATAGAGTAGGGCCACTTCCCCCAGTCGAGCTGCCGTCGTCCCGTGAGGCGAGCGGCATCCCCGCACGAAGGGAAGCAGCGTGTTCGAGTCCGTGCGCGACGCAGTGGAGCAACTTCGGGGCTTCGCCCGAGAGCTCGACCCGGCGTGCGTCGACGCCCGAACCGCGCAGCGGCTCGTCGGGCTCCTGGCCGAGGCGTCGAGGCTGTGCGACGGCGCGACGACCCGCCTGGCAGCCCGCGTCGCAGAGACGAAGGTGTGGGCCGAGCACGGTGCGCGCAGCCCGGCGGAGTGGGTCGCGAAGACGACGGGCGCGCCGATGGGCGAGGCGATCGGGATGCTCGAGACCGCAGAGCATCTCCACAACTTGCCGGCCACCGAAGCGGCGCTGCGCGAAGGGTTGCTCTCCCCTGCGCAGGCGCACGCGGTCGTGGTGGGCGCGTGCGCCGACCCCGACGCCGAGGCCGACCTGCTGCGCGCCGCGGAACGTTCCTCGTTGCGCGGGCTGCACGAGCGGGCGCGCGCCGTCGAGGCCGCCGCTCGCCCCGATCTCGTCGAGACGCGCTACCGCGCCGCCCATGCCAACCGCGACCTCACCACCTGGATCGACCACGAAGGCGCCGGCCGCCTCGGCTGGCGCGGCACCCCCGACTCGCTCGCGAGCATCAAGGCGGCGCTCGCGCCGCACATCCGGCGCGAGCTCACGGCAGCCCGCACGGCCGGTCACGACGCGACCTACGGGAACTGCGCGTCCGACGCCCTGGTCGCGCTGGTCACCGGCGCCGCGGAGTCCGGGTCCCCCGCCGGGCCCACCTCGGCTCGCGCCGACGGGCTCGTCAAAGTGCGCGTCGACTACTCCGCCCTCGTCCGCGGCCACACCGAGCCGGGCGAGCTGTGCGAGATCGAAGGCGCCGGTCCAGTCCCGGTGAGCGTTGTCGAGCGGATGGCGGGCGGTCACCCGATCGTGCACGCGGTCCTCACGAAGGGATGCGACGTCACCCGCATCGCCCATCTCGGGCGCACCGGGAGCACCTACCTCGAGGAAGCGCTCGCCTGGCGCGACACCCGTTGCGTCGTCGCCGGGTGCACGTGCTCCGACTACCTCGAGGACCACCACCTCGTGGAGGTCGCCAACGGCGGCATCAGCTCACTCGCCACCGAGGTCCGGATCTGCGGCTACCACCACGACCTCATCACCTACCAGGGCTATCGGCTCGTCGGGAGCCACGAAGACGGCTGGGGCATCGAGGCGCCCGTCCCGGCCCTCCTCGACTCGAGCTGACCGTGCCGCCGCGCGGTGCCCGCCACCATGTCTACGATTCGCCCCTGCCGACCGCTCGGAGGGAGATGCGGTTCCGACGCTCGACCCGGACACGCCGCGCCACTCCGTGCATGCTCGGCGCCACCGTCGCCCTTGCCGTGGGGACGCTCGCGTTCGGGTCGGCACCCGCACCGGCGGACGCCGGCACCACGGCCCGCGCGCGCGTCGAGGTGACGACCGACAGGCACGCCGAACGTCGAGCAGGCGCGCGCGCCCGGTGCGACTGGCCGATGTGGGGACGCGACGCCTCCCGGTCGTTCGCCACCGACTGCACCGAGCTCACGCCTCAGAACGCTTCTGACCTCCGGCGCATCTGGTACTTCAACACCCACGACGTCGTCACAGCAACGCCCGCCGTCGTCGGGAACACCGTCTACGTCGGCGACTGGTCGGGGCGCTTCTACGCCCTCGACCGGCGCGACGGCACGAAGCGCTGGGTCGTGAAGACGAAGGTCCACCCGCGTGTCTACGCGGGCCAGATCGTGTCGTCGGCTGCAGTCAAGAAGGTCGGCGGCGTGCGGACCGTCTTCGTCGGCGCCGGCAAGACGCTCTACGCGCTCCGGGCGAGCGACGGGAAGCAACGCTGGACCTACGAGCTCGGGAAGCCGGGCGACAAGCAGGATCCCACCGAGATCGAAGCGTCGCCGGTCGTCGTCGACGGCATGGTCATCTTCGGGTGGGACGTCCACAACAGCCCGGCCGGGGAGCCGGCCGGGGTCGTCGCCCTCGACGCACGGACCGGCGAGGTCCGGTGGCGCACCGAGACCGCGCCAGCAGAGGCCAGCGACGCCGAAGGCGGCCCGACCGGACCGGGATGCGCCGACGTCTGGGGGTCGGTCACCGTCGACACCGAGCGACGGCTCGCCTTCTTCGGCACCGGGAACTGCGCGACCAGCCCGCGCGGCTGGGGCCGGTTCACCGAGGCGATCGTCGCCCTCGACCTCGACGACGGATCGGTGCGGTGGACGTACCAGCCGCACGAGCCCAACCGCGACGATCTCGACTTCGCGGGCGCACCCAACCTCTTCGAGTCCGTGGGAGCCGACGGTGCGTCGCGTGCGCTCGTCGGGCTCGGAGGCAAGGACGGCACGTACTACGCACTCGACCGCGCCACCGGCGAGCCGGTGTGGGTCACCCCCGTGGTGGAGCCGGGACTCACGCGCCCGGGGAGCAACTTCTCGACGGGTGGGTTCATCGGACCCGCGGGTGTGGCCGACGGGATCGTCGCAGGCGGCACCGCGATCGGTGGCAGCCCCTACCTCCACGCGCTCTCCATCGACGACGGCTCGATCCTCTGGCAGCAGCCGATCGCCGCGCCGACCTACGGTGCGCCGGCGATGGGCGGTGGGGTGCTCGTCATCGGGGGGACCGACTTCACCGTGCGCGCGCTCGACCTCGCGACCGGCGACGTGCTCTGGTCCGACGAGGTCGACGGCGCGGTGTCGGGCGGACCCGTGATCACCGGGCCCGATGTGATCGCGGTCGCCGGGATCCGCGAGCCCGGGCTCGACGCGCGCAGCAAGACCAGCGGCGTCTACCGCTACTCGCTGCGTGGCACGCCCGTCGCCAGCACGACCACGCCCGAGAGGAAGAAGCCGGAGAAGCCGACCGGCACCACCCCGGCCACGGCACCGCCCGCCGCTCAGGCGTGTGTCGGCACACCCTGCGACGTCGGGTTCACGCTCGTGCAGCCCCCCGCGGGGACGACACCGGCGATGACGCTGCTCGTCACCCTCGACCCGTGGAAGGTGGAGATCGCGACGAGCGGGCTCGGTCCACCGAGCGCCTGGCTCCGACCCGGCAGCGCCGAAGCCGCCACCGGCGCGACTCGCTACGGCGTGTTCCTCTCCGAGAGCGACGACAACCCCCAAGGCGGGCTGCTCTGCGTCCTCGACGCGTCGGGTGCGTGCACGAGCTCGAAGATCCCCCGCCGCGGCGCGTCCTACAGCCGGCTCACGGTCCTCGCGATCACCGACTCCGACGCGCTCCCCTCGCCGGCCGAAGGCGTGAACCGGCTCGTCGTCACGCGCGGCTTCGATCCCCTCCTCAGTCCGGTCCGGAACTCGTAGACGCCATCGAAAGGCGGCACCGATGCACACCAGGTCGTGCACGAAGGTCCTCGCGGTCCTGACGACGGCCGCGCTCGCAGCGACGGTGTCGCTGGTGCTCGCACCCGCGGTGTCCGCCCGCGACCACCTTCCGTCGGAGGGCCGCGTCGATGACGCCGCCGGGAGCGGCGTCATCGTCCTCAACGGTCAGGGCAACGACCTCGATGCCTACGAGGGGGCTCCGCCGTTCGACACGCAGAAGCTCTACACGGCCCGGTCGAAGGACCCGAAGGGCTTCGACATCAACGCGCAGATCTGCTTCTTCGGCAAGGGCGGGCGCACGTTCATCGCCGGCGAGGACACCGGCCAGCCCGATCCCATCCAGGGCTGGGGGATCTTCCGGCTCAAGGGCTCGAAGGTCGGGAAGCTCGAGGTGAAGCAGATCGGCAAGCTGCAGCCCACCTACCAGGGCGCGACCGACAACGCCGAGAACTACGGCTGCGGGCTCCTCTCCGACGGCCGGCTGCTCACCACCGACATCGGCAACCAGGCAGAGGGCGTGGGCGACGGCCAGCTCATCGTGTGGTTCCCACCGTTCACCAAGGGCTTCCGGACCGTGGCAGAGGGCACCTACGGCAAGGTCGCGTACTGCAAGGTCGACATCGCGATCGGCACGTCTGGAGGCATCGCGGTCGACGACGACGACAACGTGTACGTCGCGTCGCAGCGCGGCGACGGCGCGGGGATCCTGCGGTACGAGGGCGCCGACTTCCCCACCGGACCCACGCCGGCCGACGGCTGCGACAGCACCGACGGCACGGGCGCACCCATGGCGACAGGCATCACGCACGAGCAATTCATCGTGCCGGGCAACGGCCTGATCGCCCCGAGCGCGATCGTCCCGAGCCCGAACGGCGGCTGGTTCGTGTCGAGCGTGTTCCCCGGTGCGATCAACGAGTACGGCGTGAACGGCGACTACTACCGGACCATCCTCGAGGCACCCGCGGGCGAGGGGCTGGGCGCGGAGCCGATCTCCACGGGGACACCGCTGGGCCTCGGGATCGCACCCGACGGCACCCTCTACTTCGCCGACATCGGCCTGGTGATCTCCGACGACGGCAGGATCGGTCCCGGCCGCGGGACCGGGACCGTGCGACGCATCACCTTCGTGAACGGGGAGCCCCAACCGCCCGAGACGATGGCGACCGGCCTCGCCTTCCCCGACGGGATCGGCATCTTCGTGCCCCGGAAGCGCTGAGCGGACGCGACCGGCGCGCGGGTCGCGGCGCGCGGGTCGCGGGAACGCCGCCCCGGGGACCACACCCGGAGGGCAGCCATGGCCCCCGGTATCATCGGGAGCCATGATCCCCGCCGTGCAGATCCTCGCGGTCGGCGCGGCCGCGCCCCGGTACCGACTCCCCACGTCCGACGTCGACGCCGCGTGGGGCCGCAAGGGTGGCCGCGGTCAGGCCGCCGTGTGCGCTCCCGACGAAGACGTCCTCACCCTCGCCGCCGAAGCCGCCCACCGGACCCTCGAGGCGTCCGGCCTCCAGACCGACATCGTCGACGGGCTCTGGTGGGGCACCGCCCGGCCTCCGTTCGCCGAGGGCCCGAGTCACGCGGTGCTCGCCCGGGCCATCGGTCTCTCCCACCGCTCGGGCGGCATCCTCTGCGCCGGATCGCCGCACTCGGGCATGGAGGCCCTGCTCGGGGCCGCCGACGCGGTCGGCGCGGGCAGCGCACGCGTCGCCCTCGTGGTCGTCTCCGACGCGCTCGTCCCCGGGCTCGGCAGCGGCTTCGAAGCCCGCGCCGGCGCCGGCGCCGCCGCGATCGTGCTCGTCTCCCACGGGGGCACCGCCCAGCTCACGCAGCGGGTCAGTCGCACCTACGCGTTCCTCGACCGGTACCGCGGCGACGACGAGACGGCCACCCGCGACCTCTACGACCCGCGCCTGTTCCGGGAGGAGATGTTCCTCCCCACCGTGCGCGAGGTCGCCGAGCAGCTCACCGGCAGCGGGTCGAGCCCTCGCGCCTGGTCCCTCCCCGACCCCGACGGCCGGCTCGGCGCGTCGGTCGCGAAGCAGCTCGGCATCGCGGGCGACGACCTCGCGTCCGCAGCGGTGTACGGCGAGCTCGGCGACACCGGAGCAGCCGCGGCGCTCCTCGGCGGGATCGGCAGCCTCGCCGAGGTCGGCACCACGATGATCGTCGGGTTCGGGGGAGGTCGCGCCACCGGCGTCGAGATCTCGGTGAAGACACCGGTGCGCGGCGCGGCTGCCGTCGCGCGGACGCTCGCGCACGGGACCCCCACCGCGTACGCGACCACCATCCAGAGTCGCAGGCAGCTCGTGCCGTCGGGCGAGACGGTCCAGATGGGTGTGCCACCCGGCAGCGCGCAGTTCGTGCGTGGCATCGACGAGATGCTCGGGCTCCTCGGCGCCCGATGCGTCGACTGCGGCACCATCAACACCCCGCCGTCGATCCACCCCCATTGCATCTCGTGCGGCAGTGCCAAGTTCGTCCTCGAGCCGCTCGCGCGCCGGGGCACCGTGCACACCTTCGTCGTGAACCAGACGATGCCCGCACCGTTCGTCGCCCCACTTCCGATCGCCGTTGTCGACCTCGAGGACGGCACCCGGGTCATGCTCCAATGCGTCGGTGACGGCGACGACATCGAGATCGGCGCCGACGTCGAGCTCGTGCTGCGCCGCTACGCGTACGAGCGCGGCGTCCCCGTCTACGGCTACAAGGTGCGCGCGACCGGGACGACCACCAAGGCCGCGCACGACCCGTCGACGGAGCGGACGTCATGAGCTGGAACAAGGTCGCGGTCGTCGGCGCGGGGCTCATCAAGTTCGGCGAGCTGTTCGAGCAGAGCTACGAGCAGATGGCGGCGGGCGCCTTCGCCGCCGCGGTCGAGAGCGTCGACGAGGGCTTCGAGCCCCCCCACGTCGAGGCCGCCTTCGTGGCCACCCAGCGCGGCACCCTGTGGGGCCAGGAAGGCATCGGCGGGAACACGATCCCGACCGCGATCGGGCTCGCCGGCATCCCGTGCACGCGGATCGAGAACGCGTGTCCGTCCGGCTCGGACGCGTTCCGCGTCGGTGCGATGGCCGTCGCGAGTGGTGTGCACGACGTCGTGCTCGTGATCGGCGTCGAGAAGATGCGCGACAAGTCGGCCGACGAGGGCCTGCTCTCCCGTGCCGCGGCCGGGCACCCGATCTTCACGCGGGGCGAGACCGCTCCCGTGCTGTTCGCACCGTTCGCGACCCGTCACATGCACGAGTTCGGGACGACCCGCGAGATGCTCGCATCCGTCGCGGTGAAGAACCACCACAACGGCGCGATGGACCCGTACGCCCACTTCCAGAACGAGATCACCATCGACCAGGTGATGGCCTCCCCCGCGGTCTGCTCGCCGCTGCACCTCCTCGACTGCTGCCCGCAGACCGACGGTGCCGCGGCCGTGCTCCTCGTGAGCGCGGAGATCGCGGAGCGGTTCACGAAGAAGCCTGTGTACGTGGCCGGCTTCGGGGTCGCGACCGACCACCCGTACCTGCACGAGAAGTCCAGCTTCACGTCGATGAAGGCAACCCAGCTCGCAGCCGAGCGGGCGTACGCGATGGCCGGGGTGGAGCCGACGCAGATCGACAGCGCCGAGGTCCACGACTGCTTCACGATCACCGAGATCCTCGACATCGAGGACCTCGGGTTCGTCGAGAAGGGCAAGGGCGGCGTCGCCTCCCTCGAGGGCGAGACGGCGATCGGCGGACGCATCCCGATCAACACCTCCGGTGGGCTCCTCGCGAAGGGCCACCCCATCGGCGCGACCGGTGTCGCCCAGATCGTCGAGTGCTGGTGGCAGCTCCGCGGCGAAGCCGAGGAGCGCCAGGTCGAGATGCGCAACGGGTACGCGCTGCAGCACAACGTCGGCGGCCGCGGCTCCGGCGTCTCCGTCATCAACATCCTCACCAACGTCGCCTCCTAGCGGGCTGTCGGACGTGCTGCGCTACGAGGTCGGCCCGGATCAGGTCGGGCGCATCACGCTCGACCGGCCCGAGGCGAAGAACGCGCTCACGATCGAGATGCGCGACGGCATCGTCGATGCAGTGGGGTCGGCCCGCCAGGACCCGGACGTGCGTGCCCTGCTGATCACCGGTGCGGGCGACGCCTTCTGCGCCGGGATGGACCTGTCTGCCTCCACGGTCACCAAGGCGGCCGAGCCGGGCTACGAGACCCGCAGCACCTCCGAGGCGCTGCGCGTCGGGGTGCAGGCCTTCATCCGCGAGCTGTGGGAGCTCGACAAACCGACGATCGCCGCGGTCAACGGCGCGGCCGTCGGGCCCGGCGCGCACCTCGCGCTGGCCTGCGACTTCGTCGTGGTGCACGAGCGCACCCGGTTCATGTGGTCGTTCGCCAAGTGGGGGCTCGTCGTCGACGCGGGCGGTGCGTACCTCCTCCCCCGGCTCGTGGGGCTGCCTCGGGCGAAGGCGATGGTGATGCTGGGCGAGGGTGCGACCGGCCAGGAGGCCGTCGACCTGGGGCTCGCCTACCGCTGTGTCCCCGAGGCCGAGCTCGCGGGGACCGCCGCCGAGCTGGCCGTGCGGCTGGCGTCAGGTCCGACACGCTCGCTCGGGCTCTCGAAGCGGCTGCTCAACGAGTCGTTCGAGACCGACCTGAGCCGTTCGCTCGACCACGAGGGCTCCTACCAGTCGCTGGCCGCGACCTCGGCCGACCTCATGGAGGGGATGGCCGCGTTCCGCGACCGCCGCGACCCCGACTTCACCGGTCGCTGAGCCCCGCTGCCCACGGAGCACGTGACGCTCGGTGGCCAGGACGGACCGCCGGCGCCACTTGCTCGGGGGGCCGGGGCCGCCGGTAGTGTCTGACGTCCACGTCAGGCATCAGTCGACGCACCCCCTCGACGGAGTCGAGGATCACGTCGAGGAGGAGCGGAGCGGGATGGGTCAGTTCGACGGCAAGGTCGCGATCGTCACCGGAGCCGGTCGCGGGATCGGTCGCGAAGAGGCACTGCTGCTCGCCCGCGAGGGCGCGGCCATCGTCGTGAACGACCTCGGGGGCGCCCGATCCGGGGAAGGCACCGACGCCGGGCCGGCCCAGGAGGTCGTCGACGAGATCACCTCCGCCGGGGGCAAGGCCGCGGCCAACACCGACGACATCTCGAGCTGGGCTGGTGCGGAGAACCTGGTCAACCAGGCAGTGGAGACCTTCGGCGGTCTCGACGTCCTCGTGAACAACGCCGGGATCCTCCGGGACAAGATGAGCTTCAACATGACCGAGGACGAGTGGGACGCGGTCATCAAGGTGCACCTCAAGGGCCACTTCGCCCCGTCGCACTTCGCCGGTGCCTACTGGCGCCAGAAGTCCAAGGACACCGGAGAGTCCGTGAACGCGAAGATCGTGAACACCGCTTCGGAGTCCGGCCTCTACGGCAACGCCGGGCAGGCCAATTACGCCGCCGCGAAGGCTGGTATCGCCGCGCTCACGATCGTGCTCGCCCGCGAGCTCGAGCGGTTCGGCGTCCGGGCGAACGCGATCGCGCCGGTCGCGCTCACCCGCCTCACCGAGGACCTGATGGGGGGCGCCGCCGACGAGGAGATGAAGGCCAAGCTCGACCCCGCGAACGTGGCCGCCGCGGTCGGCTGGCTCGCGTCGGACCTGTCCGACGGTGTGACCGGCCAGGTCGTGAAGATCCAGGGTGGCGTCGCCCAGATCGTGCAGGGCTGGCGCCCGGTCACCCAGATCACGAGCGACGACGCTTGGACGATCGAGTCCATCGCCGCGGGGCGCGACGCGCTCTTCGCCAAGACCGACCCCGGCGTCCCGCCGTTCCTCCTCCAGTTCGAGGGCTGATCGTGCGACTCGGGAGCTGAGGTATGCAGCTGGGGTGGGGACCGGACGAAGTCGCGTTCCGCGACGACCTCGTCGCGTTCCTGGATGCGCACGCGCCGGCGGAGGCGCTCGCCGGGAACGACATGATGGAGCACGGCTCGAGCGACGCCGGCTCCGAGATCGTCCCCGAGTGGTCACGTGAGTGGCAGGCCACGCTGTTCGACCACGGGTGGATGATCCCCGGCTACCCGCCCGAGCACGGCGGACGCAATGCCACGCCGGTGCAGACGCTCATCTACCTCGAGGAGATGGCGCGGCGGCGCATCCCCCGCTCGCTGCACTTCCCCGGATACGCGATCGTCGCCCCGAGCCTGCTCGAGTTCGGCAACGACGAGCAACGGGCGCTCGTACCGGCCGCGATCCGCGGTGACACGATCTGGTGCATCGGCATGAGCGAGCCGAACGCCGGCTCGGACCTCGCCGGCCTGCAGACGCGGGCGGTGCTCGACGGCGACCGCTTCGTCGTGAACGGACAGAAGGTCTGGACGTCGTACGCGACCGTCTCCCAGAAGTGCATGGTGTACGTGCGCACCGACCCCGATGTGCCGAAGCACAAGGGGATCAGCCTGCTGATCGTCGACATGGACACTCCCGGGATCGAGGTGCGGCCTCTGCGTCACCTCACCGGTGCTGCGCATTTCGCCGAAGTGTTCTTCACCGACGTCGAGGTCCCGGTCGAGAACCTGGTCGGTGAGCTCAACGGCGGGTGGCGCATCACCCAGGGCTCGCTCGCGCACGAGCGCGCCGGCCTGTGGGTGGAGGGAGTCTCGCGCCTCGAGTCCACCGTCGACCTCCTGGTCGACCTCGCCCGTCGACGAGGCCTCGGCGAGGACGCCGGCATCCGTCGACGGATCGCGACGATGTACGAGCAGGCGGCGTCGCTGCGCGCGCTCGGCTACAAGGGCTTCGCGAGCTTCGCCCAGGGGTCGTCGGCACCCGAGCACTCGTACATGAAGATGGCGACGTCCGAGCTCGGCAAGGCGACGTACGAGCTGGGGATGGAGCTCCAGGGGGCGTACGGCGTCGTGCGCGACTCGGAACGGGGCGAGGAGCAGGGCCGCTGGGTCGACATGTTCTTCCTCAGCTTCGCGAACACCGTCGCCGGCGGGTCGTCGGAGATCCAGCGCAACATCATCGCCCAACGGGTCCTCGGGCTCCCCCGATCGTGAGCAGGCCCTCGTGAACTTCTCGCTCTCCGACGACCAGCAGCTCCTGCGCGACACCGCGCGCACGATGCTCGCGAAGGAGTGCCCCACGACGCTCCTCCGCGCCCACATCGACGATCCCGCGGCCGCGGACCCCCTCTGGGAGCGCCTCCGCGACTTCGCCGCCCTCGCGGGAGGCCCCTGCGCCGACCTCTGCCTGTTCCTCGAGGAGCTCGGCTACGTCGCGGCTCCCGGAGTGTTCTTCCCGACCGTCGCGCTCGCCGGGCCCGTCCTCGCGGCCGCCGGCGACGAACGCCTCCAGTCGGTGGTGGAGGGGACGACGAGCGCGACCCTGGCGCTGGCGGGTGCCGACGGGACCTGGCGGACCAACACCGAGCCGGTGAAGACGTTCGTCGCCGAGGCCGACCGCGTCGACTGGATCGTGGTCGTCGACGGGGGCTCGGGATCCCAGGCCGAGGTGCGGGTCCTCGCACCGGGCGATGCCGACCTCCGGCGGGTCGGGACCATCGACTTCTCCCGGCGAATGTTCGAAGTCGGAGCGCACTCGGCCGATGCGACACCGGTCGATGCCGCCGCGATCGACGCGGCCCTCGTCCGGGCGACGGTCGCTGCGGCGGCCGAGCTCGTCGGGACCGCGCGCCGGTCGTTCGACATGTCGCTCGCGTACGCCAAGGAGCGCATCCAGTTCGACGTCCCTATCGGGTCGTTCCAGGCCATCCAGCACCGCCTCGCCGAGTGCTCGCTCGGCGTGGAGCGGGCGGTCGCGGCGGTGCAGTACGCGGCGTTGGCCGTCGACGCCGACGACGCCGACCAGGTCCGGGCCGCGCACGTCGCCAAGGCGGCTGCCGGGAGTGCCGCGACGAGAGCCGCCAAGGATGCCCAGCAGGTGCACGGGGGCATCGGGTACACGTGGGAGCACGACCTCCACCTGTTCACGCGCCACACCTACGGCTCCGAGCACTGGCTCGGCACCACCACCTGGCACCACGACCGCCTCGCCGAGCTCCTCTTCGACTGACCCGGTCACCGCGCCCGGTCACCGCGCCCGGTCACGCGCCCGGGTCAGATGATGCGGCTGGCGCGACCCTCCCAGTACGGCTCGCGCAGCACGCGCTTGAGCACCTTCCCGTTCGGCTGACGCGGGAGCTCGTCCACGAGCTCGAAGCTCTTGGGGACCTTGTAGTCGGCGAGATGGGCACGGCAGTGCTCCGCGAGTGCGTCGTCGGCGACCGCCGTGCGCGTTTCCACGACCGCGTGCAGCCGCTCGCCCAGCCGCTCGTCCGGGACGCCGAACACTGCGCAGTCGACGACCTCGGGATGGGCGTGCAGCACCTCCTCGATCTCCCGCGGGTAGATGTTCACCCCACCGCTGATCACGAGGTCGGCGGACCGATCCGTGAGGAACAGATAGCCCTCGTCGTCGAGGTGCCCGACGTCGCCCACCGTGAACGCGTCGTCGCGCCAGGCGTCCGCGGTCTTGTCGGGGTCGTCGTGGTACTGGAAGCGCATCCCTCCGGGCGGGCGGACGTAGATCATCCCCGTGGCACCGGTCGGCAGCTCGGCGCCCGACTCGTCGAGGATCCGCACCTCCACCCCGGGCCACGGGGTCCCCACACTCCCCGGTCGCGCCAGCCACTCCTCCATCGAGATGCGCGTCGCGCCACCTTCGCTCATACCGTAGAGCTCGGCGATCTCGCACGGGGCGAGCGCGTCGATGATCCGGTGCTTCACGTCGACCGGGCAGGGCGCACCGGCGTGCACGATGATCCGCAGGCTGGTGAGGTCCACGGTCGCACGCTCGACCTCGGGGACCTCGAGGATCCGGATGAAGTGCGACGGCACCATGAAGCTGCAGGTGACACGGTGCCGGTCCACGAGGCGCAGCCACTCGCGGGCGTCGAACGCCGGGAGCACCACCATCGGCGCGCCGACGTACAGCGCGGCCATGGCCCAGCCACCCGGGCCACCGTGGTACGCGGGCCCCGAGAGGATGTACCGGTCGTCGGCCGTCCAACCCCAGAGCGCGACCTGTCCCTCCATGTTGCGCGCCGCGGCGTCGGGATCGGAGATCCCGTGGACGACGCCCTTGGGTCGCCCCGTCGTGCCCGAGGTGTAGAAGATCGGCGATGCGAGTCCGCCGACGTCGGTCGCCACCGCGTGGTCGGAGGCGGCGGCGACGGCGCGCTCGAACCCCTCCCCAAGCCCGGGCTGGGGATCGCCACCCACCACGAGGAGCGAGCAGCCGGGCGTGACCGCGAGCGCGGGTCCGAAGTGCTCGGCCAGCTCGGCGTGGGCGACGAGCACCTCCGCGCCCGAATCGCCCAGGATGTAGGCGAGCTCGTCGGTCTTCAGGTGCCAGTTGACGAGCACCACCGACGCGCCGAGCTTCGTCGCGGCGGCCCAGGTCTCGAAGAACTCGAACCCGTTGGGGAGCATGATCGCGACCCGGCCGTCGGCCCCGACGCTTCGCTCGGACAGCGCGCCAGCGAGCGCTCCCGCCCGCGCCTCGAGCTCCCCGAACGTCCGCACCTCGTCGTCGAGCAGCATCGCGGGGCGGTCCGGCTCCGTCCGAGCCCACGCGCTGATGCCACGGACCGGGGCGCTCTGCTCATCGGCCATGCGTAACCTCTCGTCCGGGAAAGGCCGCCAGGTTACGATGCCGCTGACACGGGCGTCAGGTACGCGCCTGTCCCGTGCGCCCGACCCGGGTACGCCTCGACGAACGCCGCGACGAACAGGCCGACGAACTCGATGGGAGACGCGATGGGGGACGCGTTCCTCACCGAAGGGGAGCACGCCGCCGTCGAGGCCGCCGCCGACGCGCTCATCCCACCTCTCGAAGACCACCCGGGCGGTGCCGCGCTCGGGGTCGCCGACTACGTCGACGGGCTGCTGAGCGCCTTCGACCACGACCCGCCCCGGATCTTCGCCGGTGGTCCCGTGTCGGGCCGCCACGGCGGCGCCCCGGGCTTCGACACCTTCCTCCCCCTCGGACGGCACGAGGAGCTCGCGTGGCGGACCCGCATCGAGGGCTCGCTCGGGATCGCCGAGCGTGAGCGCAACGGCCCGACCCGCGGGTGGCAGGAGATCTACCGGGAGGGCCTCGCCGCGCTCGGCGACGACTTCGTCGACTGCGAGCCCGGCGAGCGCCTCCGACGCCTGCGCGAGCAGCCCGAGCTCCTGGGTGTCCTCCATCCGCACGCCTGCGAGGGCGCCTACGGCGCCCCCGAGTACGGGGGCAACCGGGGCCTCGCGGCGTGGCGGGCGATCCGCTACGAGGGCGACGTGCAACCCCGCGGCTACACCGACGAGGAGGTCACGGGCCGTGCCTGAGCGCGACTGCGACACCGTGATCGTCGGGAGCGGCCCGGCGGGTGCGACGGTCGCCGAGGTGCTCACTGCGGCGGGCAAGTCCGTGATCATGCTCGAGAAGGGGCGCAACCACCTGCTGTCGCTCGACGCCCCCTTCGGGCCGCTCGGCGAGGTGAGCAACGACGAGATCAAGTTCACGTCCCGCCACTTCCTCGGCCCCGATCCCTGGCTCGAGCCGCGCACCTTCCGCCATTCGGAGGCCGACGGCGACCGGCTGCTCACCGGCGAGGTGAACAACCTCCCCTCGACCGTCGGGGGCGGCGGCTTCCACGCCGACGGGAAGCTCCCCCGCTTCCGCGAGGTGGACTTCCGCGCGCGCTCGGAGCTCGGGCCGATCGAGGGCGCCGACATCGTCGACTGGCCCCTCGACTACGACGAGCTCGAGCCGTACTACTCGGAGGCGGAACGGCTCGTCGGCGTAGCCGGCGACGCGCGCGCCAACCCGTTCGCCGCGTGGCGGTCCGAGCCGTACCCGATGCCGCCCGGTCCCGACATGTTCTGCGCGGTCCTCACGTCGCAGGCAGCCGCCGACCTCGGGTACCACCCGTACCGGGCCCCGACCGGCGTCAACAGCGTCGAGTACGACGGCCGTCCCGCCTGCAACAACTGTGGCTTCTGCGCGTTCTACGGCTGTCCGATCGAAGCGAAGGGCGACCCCGTCGCACCGCTGCGCCACGCCCTCGCGACCGGTCGCTGCGAGATCCGCCCGGAGTCCTACGTGACCGAGATCGTGCGCGAACCCGGCGGACGGCGTGCGACGGGCGTCCGCTACCTCGACGCGCACGGGGAACAGCACGACGTGACCGCCGAGCACGTCGTGCTCGGCGCCGGCGCGTTCGAGACGCCGCGCCTGCTGCTGCGCTCGGAGATGGGAAACCCCGACGTCGTCGGGCGCTACCTCATGTACCACTTCCAGACGCTGGCGCTCGGCATCTTCGGGTTCCGCCTGCACGCGCACCGCGGGCGGGCCGTCACCCACCTCATGGACGACCCGATGCTCCTCGACGACGTCGCGATCGCCGCCGCTCGCGATGCCGGTCTCCCCTACTTCCGGGGCGGGATCGTGGAGCACGGAGGCGCCGCCCACCCGATCATGGAGGCGGTCCACCTCCCGATGGGCGAGGGACACACTCGGGGCATGCTCGCCTCGCCCATGCGCGACCGGATGGCCGCGTTCACCATGCAGGGCGAGGACCTGCCCCAGATCACGAACCGCGTCGACCTCGACCCGCACGTCACCGACGTCTGGGGCTACCCATCGGGCCGGGCGACCTACCGTCCCCACCGCCACGAGGTCGCCTGCGCCGAGCACTGGGCCCCGCGCCTCGAGGCGGTCATGCGGGCGGCCGGTGCCGAGACGACCTTCTGGGTGACCTCACCGCCCGTCGAGGGACCCGGGGGGCGGAACCCCGACCCGACCCCGCAGTCCCGCCACGTGATGGGGACCGCCCGCATGGGCAACGATCCCCGCACCAGCGTGTGCGACCGCTGGCAACGCCTCCACGACGTCGAGAACGTGATGGTGGCCGACTCGTCGGTGTTCCCGACGAGCACCGGCTACGGCCCGACGCTCACCATCGTGGCGCTCGCGATCCGGGCCGCACGCGCGCTCGTGGGCCAGGAGCCCCTCCGATCCGAGCGGCCCACGCCCGCCTAACCTCGCTCCCGGTGCATGCGGAGCAGCGATCATGAGCAAGTACCTGCGGCGGCTCGTGTCGATCGCGCTGATCACGGTCGTCGTGACCGCCGCCGCGGTGGTCGCATCGGGCGCCGACGCATTCTCCGGGTTCCAGCGTCGAGCCTCGGACGCCCTCTTCCCTTCGGCGAAGACCAGCCCCGAGATCGTGGTCGTGGGCATGGACGACGCATTCGTGCGTCGGTACGGCGCACTCCCCCCACGCAGCGTCCACGCGCAGCTCGCCCGGCAGTTCGCCGCCGCCGGAGTGCGGGTGGCGGTGTGGGACGTCCTCTTCTCTCCGGCCCGTGAGTTCGACGACGAGCTCGCCACGGCCCTCGCCGACCTGCCGAGCGTCGTGCTGGCCGCGATCGCCGAGAGCACCCCCTCATCGAACGATCCGACCCTCTTCGACGTGACGACGTTCGAGCCTCCCGTCCCTCTCCTCGCCGACCAACCGAGCGTGTCGCTCGGGGTCACCGAGGTGAAGGCCGACCGCGCCGACGGCGTGGTGCGCTCGTTACCGCTGGTCGTCGACCAGCAGGGGACGCCGATCCCGGCGTTCTCGGTCGCCGTGCTGCGCGCGCTGGCCGGCGAGGAGGGGCCGCTCATCATCCGACCCGACGGACTCCAGGTCGCCGGTCGGTTCATCCCCACCGAGGGTCGCCACGCGCTCCGGCTGAACTGGGCCGCCGGACTGGCACCCGGCAAGGACAAGCGGGTGATCTCGGCGATCGACGTGGTCGACGGCACGATCTCGCCCGAGCGGCTGCGGAGCAAGATCGTGTTCGTCGGCGCAACCGACCCGACCCTCAAGGACACCTTCCCGGTCCCGGTCGACAAGTCGAACACGTTCCCGGGCGTGCTGATCCACGCAAACGCCTTGAACACGATGCTGACGTCGTCGTACCTGTCGGAAGCGAGCACGCTGACGACGGCGCTCTGGGTCGCGCTGGTCGCTGCGCTGGTGGCGTTCTTCGTCCTGTTCTTCCCGGTGTGGCTCTCGGCGATCCTCACTTTCCTCCTCGCCGTGGGCTTCCTGCTCTTCGCGTTCGTCCGCTTCGACGCCGGGCAGATCCTGAACGTCGTCTACGCGCTCGCGGCGATGGCTGCGTCGTTCGTCCTCGCGCTCGCCGTCCGGTACGCGACCGAGACCCGCAAGCGGCGACGGGTCTCGTCGCTGTTCGCGCAGTACGTCCCCGAGGAGGTCGCCCGCCAGCTCGAGGAGTCGGGCCACCTCGAGGAGCACATGTCGGGTGAGCGGCTCGACACCAGCTGCCTCTTCTGCGACCTCCGTGGGTTCACGTCGATGTCGGCGACGCTGGAGCCGGCCGGGGTCCGGAAGATGCTGAACAGCTTCTACGAGCTGACGACGCAGGTGATCCTCGAGAGCGGTGGCACCGTGCTGAAGTTCATCGGCGACGAGGTGTTCGCGGTGTGGGGTGCGCCGCTCCCCGTCGAGAACCACCCCCAGGTCGCGCTGGAGTGCGCGATGGAGATCCAACGGCGTGTCACCGAGCTCGACGAGGAGCTGGAAGACCTGCACCTCCCGCCGATCGCGTTCGGGATCGGGATGAACTCCGGCGACGTCGTGGCTGCGCACGTCGGCGGTGGGAAGCGCCGGCAGTACGACATCGTCGGCGACACGGTGAACCTCGCGTCCCGGCTGTGCGGGCAGGCCGGCAAGGGCGAGATCGTCATCCCCGAGTCGATGAAGGACCGTCTCAGCGACGCACCCGAGACCGAGTTCATGGGCGCCGTCGCCCTGAAGGGTCTCGACGAGCCGGTGCCGCTCTACAAGGTCGTCGTCGACCCCTCCCGCGCCGAAGCCCGCGTCCCCGCCGTCAAGTGACGCGTCCCTCACCCGCACCGCGCCACCCAGTGGGTCGCGGTCGACGTGGTCCTGGCGGAGCACGGCGTCGACGGGGGATCTCAGCGGCCTGGAGGAGCGAGCCGGGCCCGCGCCCGGACGGTGCGGGCCGCGCCCCGGGACCGCCGCGCCGGTTCGGGGACACGGGCGTCCGGCACGCGACGGTGCACGACCCTGGGGTGGGGCCCCATGTCGGGCTCCTCCGGGCGGGCTGCCGCGCCGGGCTCGCCACGAGCCTGTGCCATGCTGGGCGACCACAGTCACTCGGAGGCCCGTGACGGCAGGGCACCGCCGGACCAATGGAGATCTGCTCGCTGTGAGGTTCGCCGAGACGCCCCGGCGCCTCACCCGCACGTATCTGGGGGTCTGGCCCCGGATGGTGCTGCCGCTCGGGGTGATCTTCCTCGGGTACGTGGTCGGCCTCGTGGTCCTGGCGGTCGCGATGCGGCCGCTGCTGGTGTCCCGGGCCGAGGACGTCCGGGCCGGCACCGGCGACGCGACGTTGCTCGCGGTCATCGCCCTGGTCCCGGTGCTGGTGCTGCTCGGCGCGGCCGGCATCGTGTGGGCGGGCGCGACCGTCTTCGTGGCCGACGGGGTCGACGCGGACCGTGCGACCTCGCCGTGGCGCTCCACGGCACGCGCGCTGCGGCGGCTCCCGGCCGGGGTCGGGGCCTTCGTGGTGTGGATGGCCGCCGTGGCCGTCGCGGTCCTGGTCTTCCCGGTGTTCGTCCTGGCCGGGGTGCTCGGTCTGGCCCTGACGCCCGTCGTGCGGCGGACCCGGTGGGCGACGCGCTGGCCGTCGTGGCGGGAGCTGGTCGTCATGGTGGTGCCGTTCGGCGGTGCGTTCCTGATCGGGACCCGCTGGTCGCTGACGTTCCCCGCGGTGTTCCTCGACGGCGTCGGGGTGCGACGGGCGTGCGCGCACAGCTGGCGTTCGGTGCGGGGCCGCACCCTCGGCGTCGCCGGGTACCTCGCGGTGACGATGGTGGTGATCGTCGGGCTCACCTTCGCGGTCCGGTCGGTCCTCGAGCCGATCCTGAGCGGCTCGGCGCAGGTCATCGTCGCCCAGCTCCTGGCCCAGGTGCTGGTCTCGCCGATGCTCCTCGTCACGCTCGCGGTGCTGTACCGGAACGGCGGCGCCGCGCCCCTCGACCGTCCGCCGCTCGCGCCCGTGCCCGGCTCGTCGCGCCCGGGCGTCGCGGTCGCGGTCGTGGTGGCGCTCGTGGTCCAGCTGGGGGTCGTGCTGCTCCCGGCGAACCCGGCGTCGGCGGCTCCGGCCTCGGCGACCCCGACGACCCCCGACGTCGTGGCGGCCGCCTGCCCCGCCGCCCCCGTCGGGAGCACGGTGGAGTTCTCGCATTCCCCCGACTTCGACGTGCCGATCGCCGCGGGCGTCCCGACCGATTTCGAGATCTCCGTCGACTACCAGAACTCCTCGGAACCCTGCGAATGGACCCAGCCCTCGGGTGACGTGAGCGTGTACGTCGACAACGTCCCCCTCCCCGGTGGCACCCAGACCCTGCCGCCGGGGAAGACCGGCTTCCCGAACACGGTCCTCACGTTCTCGACGACGTTCGGCGCCGGGACGCACGAGGTCAAGGCCGTCTACGAGGGCGACGCGACGTTCTGCCCCGGATTCCCCGCGATCGTGGGCTGTCCGCCCGGGTCCGGCGAGCACGTGTTCTCGGTGGTCGCGGGGGCCCCGAGCGTCACGACGCCGGTGACCGTAGCGGCCTCGCCGGTGGTGTACGGCCAGCCGGTCACCTACGCGGCCGATGTGACCGGTGGCGCGCCGGCGCCGACGGGGAACGTCCGGTTCTTCACCACCGACGGTGCGTTCTCGCAGACCGCGCCGCTGGTGGGGGGGACCGCGACGTTGACGACGACGTCGATCCCTCCGGGCAGCCACGCCGTGGTCGCCGAGTACCTGGGTGACGCCGTCCATCTCGGCTCGGACTGGGGTGCGCCGCAGGATCTCGTGGTCTTCCCGGCGTGGACGCGCACGACGCTGTCGCTCAGCCCCACCGCGCCCACCGAGGCGGGCGAGACCGTGACCGCGGCGGTGACGGTGACCCCCCTGGCGCCGAGCGTCGAGACGCCGCGCGGTCGCGTGGAGATCTCCGCCGGGGGGACCGTGCTCGGCTCGGCCGGCCTGGGGGCCGACGGATCGGTGTCGCTCGGCGTCGTCCCGCCTCCGGGCACCCGGTCCCTGACCGCGACGTTCGTGCCGGCCGACGGGTCGTGGTTCCCGAGCTCGACGACCGAGAGCCACACCGTCAATGCCCTGACCCCGCTGCTCACCCTCTCGGCGTCGAGCAACCCGACGGCCTTCGGTGACCCGCTGACCCTCCTGGCGACGGTGACGGCGGGGACCCCCGCGACCGGCACGGTGGCGTTCGTCGCCCGGCGGGTCTCGGCCCCGGCCACGGGCACCGCCGCGGCGGTGCTCACGCATTCGGCGAACCTCGATGCGCCGCTGGTGGCCGACGTCGAGACGACGTTTACCGTCAGCCTGGCGGGGTCCGTCCCGGGTGAGGTCGCGAGCATGCCGTCGGGTCAGGTGACGGTGCGCATCGACGACGGTGCGGTGCCGGTCACGCCCGCGTCGCGCACGCTGGCCGCCGACGCCGACAACGTCGAGGACCTGACGTTCACCGCGGTGTTCGGTCCGGGACCGCACCGGATCACGATCTCCTATGCCGGCGACGAGGGCTTCGCACCCTTCGACGAGGTGATCGACGTCGTCGCCGAGGAAGTCGCGGGCACGACCCCCACGAGCCGGCCGGCGGCCCCCGCCGGCCCGGCGGCGCCGACCGGGCCGGTCCCCACGGCGTCGGGCGAGCTCGAGCTGGGCACCGGCACGCTCGACGCCGACGGCCGTGCGACGCTCACCACCACCGCGCTCACCCCGGGGCTCTACACGATCGAGGCCCGCTACTCGGGGAACGCCGGCATCCGCCCGCTCACCTCGGCGCCGCTGGCCCAGACGATCAGCCGGGCACCGGTGCTGCTGCGCGCCACCACCGCCGACACCGCCCCGCGGGTCGGCGACTCGGTGCGGGTCCGGGTCGTGGTCAGTGCGCCGATCCCCGGCGCCGACCTGTTCCGCCAGGAGATCCGCCTGCTCGACGGCACCGAGGAGGTCGGCACCGGGCTCCTCAGCAGCGACGCGCCGACGGCCTCGACCGCCGCGACGTCCTCGACCGCCTCGACGTCGATCACCTTCCGGACCACCGCGGCGGGCCCGCGCACGCTCACGGCCGTCTACGCCGGCGACGAGGACCTCGACCCGGCCGACGCCACCTTCGACGTCACGGTCGCACGCCAGGTGACCGGGGTGCGGATGTTCGGCTCCCAGGCTCGGGCCCGCGACTACGGCGACCCCTTCACCTTCGAGGGGGTGGTCACCACGCCGGGCTCCGGGACCCCGACCGGCACCGTGCGGCTCGTCGGCAACATCGGGCTCCTCGACACCGCCACGCTCGACGCCGACGGGCGGTTCTCGTTCCGCATCGACACGCTGCCCGCCACCCGACCCGGCGGGCCGCACAGGATCTGGGCGGAGTACCTCGGCGACGAGGACTTCGAGCCGAGCAGCGTCCTGGACCTGTACCCCGGCCGCGACGACCGGATCTCGGTCGAGGTGGCTCAGATCCGGGCCGTGCCCGACGTCGCGTTCTCCCCCGCGCAGCCGACGGTCGGCGAGCAGGTCACGATCACCGCGACGCTCCCCGTGCGCGGCGCGGGACCGACCGGTCGCGTCGAGTTCTTCGACCTGAGCGTCAACCCCCGCCGATCCCTCGGGAGCGCGCCACTGGTCGACGGCGTCGCCGAGCTCGACTTCGCGCCGTCACGGACGCGCACCCTGGTGCTCGCCTCCTACGCCGGCGACCGCAACTACGCGCCCGGCGAGAACCCGTCGCCGTACGCGCTGCTCCAGGCCGAGCCGGCGTCGGCGACCCTGACCATCAGCGGCCCCACCCGCCTCGAGCACGGGTCGGCCGGGACGCTCGTCGTGCGCGCGACCTCGGCCGTGACCGGCGGTCCCGCCGCCGGGGCGATCACCTTCCGGTCCCGCAACGACGTCCTCGCCCGGAACGTGCGCCTCGACGCCGGGGTGGCCCGACTCGAGGTCTGCGGCGGCGACGCCGCGGTGTGCCCGGCGAGCGCGGCGATCCTCGGGTTCGGGGCCCAGGCGGTGACCGCCGAGTACTCCTCGAGCAGCGGTGGGGCCGCGCCTGCGGTCACCACGGACGTCGAGGTGGACCCGGCCTCGACGACGCTCACGCTCACCTCACCCGGGCGGATCCTGCTGGGCTCGGAGGCCAGGCTCGTCGCCGAGGTCACCTTCGCCGGCACCCGGGCCGTCCGGCGCGGTCGGGTCGTCTTCGAGGCCGTCGAGGTCCGGGACAGCGGCGAGGCCCGCCGGTTCCTCACCGCCGTCGCCGTCGACGCCGACGGCAAGGCGACAGCTCGCGTCGACGGCGGCGACGACGTCGCGTGGCCGGTCGAGCGGATCGAGGCCGCGTACCGCCCGGCCGACCCCCGCGCCTACCGGCCCAGCACGGCCGCGAACCCGGTCACGATCGAGCGGATCACGACCAGCCTGGAGGTCACCGCCAACGCGGCGCCCGTCGGCGAGCCCACCCGGGTGTTGGCAACCCTCCAACGGGGCGCCGGCGGGACGGCTGAGGACCCGACCGGGACCATCACCATCACCGCCGACGACGGCACCACCTGCGAGACGCGCCTGCGCGACGGGAGGCGGGCCGGCACCTGCGCGGTGGTCTGGACGACGATCGCCGAGCACTCCTACCGCGCGACCTACTCCGGCGACTCGCTCTTCGAGCCCTCCCAGGCCACCCCGTTCGCGATCACCGGAACCCGAGGCAACCCGGCGCTGCGGGCCCGCATCGCGCCCCCGGTGCCGGTCGAGGACCAGACCACCACGGTCACCTGGGTGCAGCCGGCCGGTGCGACGGGCCGGGTCACGGTGTTCGCCGACGGGCGGATCTGGTGCGAGGTGGACGTGAGCACGCTCGGCTGCACCGGCACGTTCGGACGCATCTCGGCCCAGGAGCCGCGCTCGACCGTGCGGGTCCGCTACTGGGGCGACGCGACCTGGAACGGCGTCGAGGAAGAGCTCGGGGTCAAAGTGCGGGGCTGCTACCCGATCGAGGTCTACACCTCCGAGCCCGCCCAGGGCAGCGTGACCGTCGACACGCCGCCGAACTGCGGCGGCGACGACCCGACCGCCCACGACCGGTACCTGCAGGGCACCGAGATCAGCGTGACCGCCACGCCGACCGGGCCGGGCGGCGAGTTCCGCGGCTGGCTGCGCCTCGACGACCAGCAGGCGGGATGGTTCCCCAAGGACGGCGGGCCGCCCGACGAGACCACCGGTGCCGCGACCACCACGTTCACGATCAGGGACGACTTCTCGACCTGGGCGCTGCGGGCCGAGTTCGCGGTGCCCTGCCTGCGCCTGGACGAGACGATCATCGGGCAGGGCAGGCTCGAGCACAACACCCCGCCCGACTGCACGCTCCCCGACGGCAGCGACGGCTACACCTACGGCACCGGCCTCGAGATCGTCCCCTTCGGTACACGCAACGACGCCTATGACGAACGCGACCGCTTCTACCGCTTCGAGAACCTCCCGGACGACGCGCAGGTGTTCGGGATCGGCGACGTGCTCCCCAACCAGCAGGGCCAGATCGTCGCACCGACCCCGGGGAACCCCACGCCCCTCGCGCTGATCGCCAACAACGTCCAGGTGCGGTTCTCGATGACCGCCGACACCGCCTTCGGCGCCGTGTTCGGCCCGACGTGCCGGACCGTGAACGTGGCCATCTCGTTGTCCGGCACGACCGACCCCGGCACGACCGACCCCGGCACGACCGACCCCGGCACGACCGACCCCGGCACGAGCGACCCCGGCACGAGCGAACCGGGCACGACCGAGGTGCTCACCCCCGAGAACTGCTCGTCGCCCGACGTCGACGGCTTCACCCGCGCCACCCAGGTGCGGGTCCGGGCGACCCCGGACGACGACGACCTCGTCCGCGACGGCTGGGACCTCGACGGGACCCCGGACCCCGCACTCGGACGGGACGCCGAAGCGGTCGTCGACATCGACGACCCCGAGATCTCCCCGAACCCCTGGAGCCAGACCGCCGCCCCGGCGATCACGGTCACGGCCCGCTTCGTGGAGTGCTTCACCCTGCGCGCCCAGGCCGCGCCCGGAGTTGACGGGAACGGCACGCCGCTCGGCGAGGTGAGCGTCGCCTCCGCCCCGAACTGCCCCGACGACTCGCCCCGCTACCTCGCCGGGACCTCGGTGACGCTCGACCCCACCGTGCTGGCCGAGGGCGCGACCTTCACGGGCTGGCAGGACGGCGACGGCACCTTCGTCTACGCCGACCGCTCGTTGCCCGCCCCGACCACGCCCGGCACGACCGACCCCGGCACGACCGACCCCGGCACGACCGACCCCGGCACGACCGACCCCGGCACGACCGACCCCGGCACGACCGATCCCGGCACGAGCGCGCCGCCTTCACCGCATGCCCGCACGATCGTCGTCGACGACGACCTCGAGACCTTCGCGACCTTCGCCCTCGGGTCCGTCTGCTCTGCGCTCCAGGTGAACGCGCCGCCCGGTCTCGTGGAGTTCGACACCCGCATTTCCGGGGCCCGTGGAGTCACTGACCGCAGGCGCGCTTTGGGATGCGGACCCGGCTCCTACTACGACGCGGCGAAGGCGTTCTGCCTGCAGGAGGCCGCCGACGTCGCGTCCGGGAGACGCAGCTCGTCGAGGTGCGACACCTTGGATGCTGCGCAAATCCGCGAACGGTTCGGCACCGAGCTGTTCGCGAGGGTGAACCCGGACAACCGCCTGACGGTGCTGCCGCTCGTCCGGGGGCGCACGCCCCCCGGCCAGGGCCGAGACGGCAGCGCGCCAGCGGCGCCACCCTGCTTCCCGCAAAACTGCTCGAGCCGCGAGGGGGTGTCCGGCGATCTCTTCGTCGCGTTCGACGCGTGCCAGGTCATCGACTCCGGGGTGACCATCCAGCGCATCACGAACGACGGGTCGGTGGACCCGAACGACCCGACCGAGTACCGGCCGTCCGACTTCGGCCAGGCGATGGGCGGCTACCCGTGGATCCAGGGGTACCCCGAATCCGACTGCATCGGCACGGGAGGCGGGATCGGTGCATGGAACCCGGGGAGCTTCGTCGAGCTGCGCACGTCGCCGCCCGCGGTCGGGTTCCGGTTCCTCGGCTGGGCCGCGGTCGACAACGAGGTCACCACCTTCACTGACGCGACGCCGGCGGTGTACTGCGGCGGTTCGACGTGGGGCACGACCGGCCTTCGCTGCGGGCCCCGGTCCCGGAGCAATCCCGGCCGCACCTTCGAGAAGGAGGGGATCGTCGTCCAGACCACCTCCGACCGGCCCAGGATCAGGGCCGACGCCCTCTACGGGGTGCAGTGCGGAACGCTGTCGGTCGGCAAGGGCGTCAGGATCGAGAGCCCGGCGCCCAACTGCCCGGGGGGACCGCCCGGGCAGAACTCGTACGTGATCGGGACCGTCGTGCTCGTGAGCGCCGAGGAGCTCGTCGACTGCGACTACTACGTCGACCTCCAGACCGGAGCCCGGGTCCCGGGCCCCGGCGAGGGCCGCGCCGGCGGCGGTGCCTGCGAGGGGAAGTGGGCGGGCTACTCGGGGGGCATCATCGCCAACACGGTGACCCAGGACCGCAAGGCGTTGGCGCTCGTGGGGGCACCGTCGAACTCGGTGACGGCGCGGTACCTGACCTCGGACGACATCACCGAGCAGGCGCTGGCCCAGGCCGGCAAGTACGCGGTCGGCCTGCTGGCGGTCGCCGCACCCATCGCCCTCACGATCGCGTGCGGGCCGTGCGGGGTCGCGATTGCCGCGCTCACGGCGAGCGCCCTGCTCGTCGACTTCATCCCCGGTGTCGACGGCCGCGCGACCGCCGCCCTCAAGGGGACGCTCCTCGCCCCGCTGACGCTGGCCCAGTGCAGCGCGAGGTGGGGGTTTCAGGACGGCACCGCGGACGGCTACGAGCCGCCGCCGGCGGGCCAGGTGCCCTCCGCCCAGCAAACGGTGCTCGCGGCCGGGAACGTGATCGATCACGCGGGCCGAGCGGCCTACCAGGCCGCGCGGGCCGCACAGGCGATCGCCAACGCCGGCACGGACACGTTCGGGTCGCTGCACACCACGACCCCCGGCGTCGCGGCCCAGCGCGCCCTCGGGCTGCGCAGCACCCCGGCCGGCTTCTCGGCCAGCGGCAACCTGCAGTCGACCGCAATGGGATGGCGGGCGTTGCGGTCCGCCCGCAAATACGGCGTGCCCGCGCTCCAGTTCGGCTTCGGCGTCTACGACAGCGGTGGCTTCGAGACCGACTTCACCGAGTTCAAGACGGTGGACGAGCTCCGCGACACCGCGGCGTTCCAGAGCTGCATGTCCCAGTCGTACCGGACGCTCTCCGGCTAGACGCTCTCCCTGGACCGGCAGGGACGGCAACAGCCAGATGATCGCGGGTGGTGACACGTACCCCATCCACTTCACCAACGTCATCGCCGACGGCAACCTCTACACGCTCACCTACAAGTGGCCGGGGGTGGCACGGCGCCCGTGCACCCCGGTCGGGGCGTTCAGCCTCGACGACTTCAACGCGTTCCTCGAGGAGTCGCACTACGTCGGTGCGGAGACCCTCCAGGGCGCGAAGCCCCGGCGAGTGCACCACTTCCGAGCCGGGGTGGTGTGGGAACCGACCCCCGAGGTGATCCCACCCGACATCGTCACCCCGATGGGGGGCATCCCCGAGACGGACGACAGCGACGCGCGGCTCCGGATCCCCATCATGATGGGCGACTTCTACGTGGACGAGCAGGACCCGAGCACCTTCTGGCAGGTGCTGCACTTCGGCATGCAGAACCTCTACGACCCGGACCTCGACGAGTGGATCGTGATGGAGCGGTTCTCGAAGACCCCGGGGAAGATGACGCTCCCCGACGAATGCGCGTCCCTTCCCGTCCCGACCAGTCCGGGTGGCCCCTAGCGACGCCGCGACAGCGGGCGAGTGCACGCACCCGGTGGCGGCCCGGCCGCCGCAAGGACTCGTACCGGGCACGCCCGCGCCACCACGTCGCTTCCACCACGTCGCTTCCACCACGTTGCTCCAGGCGCGCCGGTTCCTCGTGGCGGGCCGCGTCCGGGGGGCGATCGAGTCCGATTCGGCCCCGCCCCAGGCCCTGGCGGACGTCAAGGCCTGCCGGGACGCCGCCGAGAACGCGATCAGGAACAGCCCGACGACGACCACGACGACCGTGCCGACGCTGCCCCCCAGGACGCCGGTCCACACCACCGTCAACGCAGCCGGCCACCACGACGACGAGCTACGACTACGACCCGAACGACGGCTGCCACCACTACTCAGACGGTTCGGTCATCTGCCCCTGATCGGGCTCGGCGCCATCGTTCGATCGACACTTCGATGGGCCTCGCCCGGGAGCGACCGCGCACCCCCGGGCGTACCATGGGCCCGATGGCGGTCAGCGCGGTCCTCCTCGACTTCTACGGAACGCTCGCCCGCGCGACCCAGTGGGTCGCGGTCGACGAGGTGCTCGCCGAGCACGGGGTCGAGCTCGACGACGACCTGCGCAGCCGCTGGTGGAACGACGGGCTCGACGGGGTCGAGCACCTCGAGCACTCGCAGAGCCGCGATCACTACGTCGAGTGGCAGCGCCAGCGCATGCTGGGGATGCTCAGCGAGACCGACCTCCACCCCGGCGAGTACGAGGTCGTGATGGAGAAGTTCCGCAAGGGGCAGGAGACCCGCGTGCTCGAGCCCTATGACGAGGTCGTCGAGGTGCTCGCCGCCGCCAAGGCACGGGGGGTCCTGCTGGCGATCTGCTCGAACTGGGACTGGGACCTCGCCGAAGCCGTCGACGAGGCCGGGCTCACAGACTCCGTCGACGTCGTCATCTCGTCGGCGTGGGCGGGCGCTCGCAAGCCCCACCCCCGCATCTTCGAGCACACGCTCGACAAGGTGGGCGTCGCCCCCGAGGACGTGCTGTTCGTGGGCGACACCTGGGGACCGGACGTCGTCGGGCCCCGCCAGCTCGGCATGACCCCGCTCTACCTCCAGCGCGAGGGCCACTGGCCCGACACCACCGCGCCCGCCGACGTCGTCGACGACCCCGTCGCCACCGCCCCCGACCTGCGGCGCGTCCTCGACCTCCTCGACTGACCCGAGCGGTCACCGAGCCGCCGACCCGACCCACTGGAGGGACCTGTGACCGTCACCGACGAGCGACCTCCCACCCCTGCGACCCCGGACCTGGACGCCCCCGCGCTCGTCGCCCGCCTGCGGCGGACGTTCGACACCGGACACACCCGTCCGCTCGCGTGGCGACGGGCGCAGCTCGACGCGTTGCGGAGCGCCCTCACCGAGCGGGAGCCCGAGATCCTCGACGCCCTCGCGGGCGACCTCGCGAAGCCGCCGCTCGAGGCGTGGGGGACCGAGATCGGGTTCGTCCTGAACGAGATCGACCATGTTCGCAAGCACCTGAAGCGCTGGACCCGGCCCACGAAGGTCCGCACCGCGCTCGCCACGAAGCCGTCGAAGGCGCGCGTGGTGCGCGAGCCGCTCGGCGTCGTGCTGATCATCTCCCCGTGGAACTACCCGGTGCAGCTCACCCTCGTACCGCTGATCGGCGCCATCGCGGCGGGCAACACGGCGGTCGTGAAGCCGTCGGAGGTTGCGCCCCGCACGTCGGCGGTGCTCACCAGCCTGATCGGGGACGCCCTCGACACCGACGCGATCGCAGTGGTCGAAGGCGCCGTGGAGGAGACCCAGGCGCTGCTGGCTCAGCGCTGGGACCACATCTTCTACACGGGCAACGGCACCGTCGGCCGGATCGTGATGCGCGCCGCGGCCGAGCACCTCACGCCGGTCACGCTCGAGCTCGGCGGGAAGAGCCCGGTGATCGTGGACGCGTCGGCCGACCTCGAGGTGGCGGCCCGACGCATCGTCTGGGGCCGGTTCCTCAACGCCGGCCAGACCTGCATCGCCCCCGACTACGTGCTCGTGGCCCGCCAGCACGAGGAGCATCTCCTCGAGCTCATGCGCGAGGCGGTCACCGACTTCTACGGCACCGACCCCAAGGCCAGCCCCGACTACGCCCGCATCATCGACGACCGCCACTTCTCGCGCCTGGTCTCGCTGCTCGACTCCGGCACTGCGGTGACCGGGGGCGACCACGACGCCGCCGAGCGCTACCTGGCTCCCACCGTGCTGCGAGACGTCGCGCCCGACTCCCCCGCCATGCAGGAGGAGATCTTCGGGCCGATCCTGCCCGTCCTCCCGGTCGACAGCACCGATGCGGCGATCGAGTTCGTGAACGAGCGCGACAAGCCGCTCGCCCTCTACGTGTTCGCGAACGACGGCGACGCGAGCGACCGCGTGCTCGCACGGACGAGCAGCGGTGGTGCCTGCGTGAACGCCACGCTGTTCCACACCGCGGTCGCCGAGCTGCCCTTCGGCGGCGTGGGCGAGAGCGGTGTCGGCGCCTACCACGGCAAGGCCAGCTTCGACACGTTCACGCACACGAAGTCGGTCCTGCGCAAGCGGCCGAAGCCCGACCCCGCCCTCGCGTACCCGCCCTACACGGCGCGCAAGGAGAAGCTCATGCGGAGGTTCCTGTAGCCATGGGCCGCGCCACTCGATCGCAACGATGAGCGACCAGTCGTCGTTCGTCGCCGAGGAAGGCGAGTTCCTCGCGACGGGCTGGGAGCGAGACGCACCCGCCGACACGCTCCTGCGCGCCTACACCGACGGCTTCGCCGACATGTGCGCCCACCTCGCGACCGGCGCGGGCGGACGAGTCGAGCGCACCGAGCACATGGTGCTGGCCGATGCCGGATCGCCGGCTGCCTACCTCAACGGCGCCGTGATCACCGCCCCGCTCGCCGACGCGAACATCGACGGTGCGATTCAGGTCGCCCAGCGCTTCTTCACCGCGGGCAGCGGCGGGCCCTGGTTGCTGCTCGCGCCCACCCCGATCCGCGACCTCCGGCACCTCGGTCTCGCACCCGTGGGTCATCCGCCGTTCATGGTGCGCGGGGTGGGGGGTGAGCGCCGGGAACCCCCAGGCGATCTCGAGGTCATCGAGGTCACCGAACCCGACGACGTGCTGCGCTTCGAGCGCGCGTGCATCGACTTCTACCCCATGCCCGAGCTCGCCGACCGACCTGCCGGCACGGTGTTCCCGATCGATGCCGTGCTCGACAGCGACGAGTACCGATGGCTGCTGGGCCTCGTCGACGGCGAGCCGGTGGGCACCGCGATGGCGCACGCGAGCCCCGGCGCCGTCCACGTGGAGTGGATCACCTCCGACCCGGAACGGCGCAGCCGCGGGTACGGCGAGGCGATGACCTGGGCCGCGACACTGGCCTGGCCCGACCGCCCCGCCACGCTCATCTCGAGCGATGCCGGGCGTCCGACCTACGAGCGGATGGGCTACCTCGCGGTCAACCGCGTGACCCTCTGGGCCGGGACCCGCGAGCAGGCCCCGGCCTAGCCGTACGACCGAAGCTCCACGACGTTGCCGTCTGGGTCGCGCACGTACAGGCTCGCCGCGAAGCCTTGTGCGCCGTAGAGCCCGTCGGCCGGCCCGTCGCCGACGACGTGGAAGCGTCCCGACGCCGCGAGCGCGTGCAGGTCGGTGGGCTCGATCACCAGGCAGAGGTGATCGACGTTCGTGCCGCTGCGCTCGGCTGCGAGGAGGTCGATCAGCGTGCTCGCGTCGACGCGCACCGACGGGAACAGCACGTCGCCCCGACGCCACTCCTCGACCCGTTCGGGCTGGAGGCCGAGATCGTCGCAGTAGAAGCGCAGCGAGCGCTCGACGTCGGGAGTGCGCAGGACCAGGTGGTCGAACCCGACCGCACGAACGGCAGGGCCGTCAGCCACGGGGCATCCCGAGGATCCGCTCGGAGATGATGTTGCGCTGGACCTCCGACGTCCCTCCGGCGATCGTGGCCGCGAAGCTCCAGAGCCACTGGCGCTGCCACTTCCCGTCGCCCGGGTTGTCGCGCGCGCCCTTCCAGAGCGGCGCCGCCTCGCCGGTCAGGTCGACGGCCCGCGCCGAGAGCGCCTGGCTCATCTCGCTCCAGTGCAGCTTGATCCAGCTCGTCTCGGCGCCGGGCTCGATCCCCTTGGCGAGACGTGACAGCGTCCGGAGGTTGTGGAGCCGCAACACCCGCAGCTCGGTGAACGACTGCACGAGCGCATCGGCCGTCTCAACGTCGTCGAGCAGCCCTCGCTCCTGGGCGAGTGCGAACATCTCGTCGAGGAACACCTCGTGCACGACCTGCTCCTTGAACGCAAAGATCGTGCCGCGTTCGTGGGAGAGCGTCGTGCTCGCGACCGACCATCCCTGGTGCAGCTCGCCGATGACGTGGTCGTCGGGGACGAACACGTCGTCGAGGAACACCTCGTTGAACTCCGCCTCGCCCGTCAGCTGCACCAGGGGTCGGATCTCGATGCCGTCGGCCTCCATGTCGACGACGAGGTACGAGATCCCCGCGTGCTTCGACGCGTCCGGGTCGGTGCGGGCAAGGCAGATCCCCCACCGGGCCCACTGGGCGTAGCTCGTCCACACCTTCTGGCCGTTCAGCACGAACCCGCCGTCGACCGGCGTCGCCTTCGTCGAGAGCGCCGCGAGGTCGGAGCCCGCGCCGGGCTCGCTGAAGAGCTGGCACCAGATCTCGCTCGCGTCGAGGATCGGCGGGACCCACCGATGCTTCTGGTCGTCGGTGCCGAACGCGAGGAGTGTGGGGCCGACGTTGTTCACTCCGACCCGGTTCACCGGCTGAGGGGCGCGCGCTCGCGCGTACTCCATGTTGTAGATCGCGACCTCGACGGGCGACGCCCCCCGCCCGCCGTACTCCTCGGGCCAGTGGATACCCACCCATCGGTCGGCCGCCAGTCGCGCCTGCCACTGCCGCCCCCACGCCACCTCGTCGTCGAGCGTCGCGAACGGGGGCGGGACCTCGAGGTTGGCCTCGAGCCAGGCGCGAACCTCCGCAGCGAACGCCTGCTCCTCGGAGCTGAACGACAGGTCCATGGCGTCAGCGCCCGCCGACCGCGCCGGAGTCGGCGTTCCGGTGACGACTCCCGCCCCCCGAACCGTTCTCGTGACGAATCTGGCCCCCGGGCGGGCGCGATCCGTCACGAGAACAGGTTGCCGGGCGCGATCCGTCACGAGAACAGGTTGGCGGGCGCGATCCGTCACGAGAACGGGTGGGCGGGCGCGTTCTGTCACGAGAACGGGACGGAAGCCGGTCCGGACGGGCCATCAGAGGTCCCAGAAGCGTTCGCGCTGCTGCTGCACGAACGAGGCGTGGAGCGCGGCCTCGTCGTCGGGTGTGAACGGCCGGTAGGCAGCCTCCCCGCGGCCGCGGACGAAGACGGCGTCGCCGTCGACTCGGTCCGACCGCCACTTCTGGTGGACGAGGGTCCGCTTCACGATCTTGTTCGTCCCCGTGGTCGGCGGCTCCCGCACCACGCGGACGTACCGGGGTCGCCACTTCGGGCCGATCGCGTCCTGGCCGTCGAGCCACGCCGCGAACGCGACGGGGTCGAGCTCCGCGCCCTCCCGCAGGACGAGGCCCGCCATCACCTGGTCGCCGGCCTGGTCGTCGGGGACGCCGTACACCGCGGCGATGACGACATCCGGATGCCTCCCGAGGGTGGCTTCGATCGGCTGGGTGGGGAAGTTCTCGCCGTCGACGCGCATCCAGTCGGCGTTGCGACCCGCGAAGTAGAGGTACGCGTCGTCGTCGATGTAGCCGAGATCGCCCGTCCAGTACCAGCCGAACCGCAACGTTCGCTCGTTCGCCTCGTCGTTGTTGTAGTAGCCCTCGAACGGCCCGGCGCCGGCAGTGTTCACGATCTCGCCGACGCACTCCTCGGCGTTCACGAGCCGGCCGTCGGCGTCGAAGCGAGCGCGTGCCAGCTCGTTGCCTGCCTCGTCGACGACCCTGACGTTGTCGCCGACCTGTCCCAGTGCCCCCGGGCGCTCCTCGGCATCCCGGTTGACCGCGACCCCGCCCTCGGTCGCACCGTAGGCATCGATCACGTCGACCGCGAAGCGCCGGGCGAACTCGTCGACGACCTCGGGCGATCCCTCGTTCCCGAAAGCCACGCGCAAGGTGTTGTCGGCGTCGTCGGGCTCCTCCGGGACGGCGAGCACGTAGGCCAGCGGCTTCCCCGTGTAGTTGAAATACGTCGACCCGTACCGGCGGATGTCGGGGAGGAACCCGGACGCGCTGAACTTCCGCGCCAGGCCCACGGAGGCCCCATAGACGATCGACGGCGCCCAACCGACCATGAGCCCGTTGGAGTGGAACAGGGGCATGCAGATGTAGCCGACGTCGTCGGGTCCGAGCTCCATGATGATCCCCATGCGGGTGCCGGTCACGAGGAACCGGCGCTGCGTGCAGACCACCGCCTTCGGGGCATCGGACGTCCCCGACGTGAAGATGAGGGCCCAGAGGGTGTCGGGTCCCGGCTCCACGCCGGCGTCGTCGGCGCTCACTCCCTCGAGTGCTGCGTCGAGGTCGGAGCCGAGACCGCCGGTCTGATCGGGGGCGGGATCGGCGGGATCGGGATACCGGTTCGACACCAGCAGCTCCGGGAGATCGGCTGCGATCGGCTCCAGCAACGGGAGGTGACGGGGCTCGCTGATCACCAGGTCGCAGTGCGTGTGGGTGACGTCGCGCAGCAGGTGCTCGTCGCGCCGGGTGTGGTTCAGGCCGACGACGGCCGCGCCCGCCAGCGCGGCGCCGCCGAGCGCGAAGAGGTAGTCCGGGGTGTTGTCGAGCAGGACGCCCACGTGGACGCCGCGATCGGCACCGGGCGTCGCCCGCGCGAGGAAGAGGTTCGCGAACCGGTGGCACTCGGCGACGTACTCGGCGTGGGTCCACACCCGGTCCCCGAACTTGACCGCCGGTCGATCCCGGAGGTCGGGATCGGCGGCGTTCCGGCGCAGGAGCGCCGCCGCGTCGTCTGCCGGCATCGGCGCCTCGCCGGGCGCCGGCACGGCCTTCCGTCGCAGGCTGGGCGACTCCGGACGGGTGGCTGACACGGGCGTCAGGTTAGCGACTCCAGCGGTCGACGCGACCGGATCATGCGGGCTCGACCACGACGACCGGGATCTCCCGATCGGTCGCCTGCTCGTACTTCGCGTAGTTGTCGAACACGTCGACGAATCGCCGGTACTTCTCGGCCCGCTCGGTGCCGGTCGTGATGCGCGCCCGACCGGAGACGGTCGTGCCGCCGTCGCGCACCGTCACCTCGGGGCTCGCCTCGAGGTTCAGGTACCACGCGGGATGGTGGTCGTGGCCGCTGTTGGACGCTGCGAACAGGTACGCGTCGCCATCGCGCAGTGCGAGGAGCGGCCACGTGCGCTCCGCGCCCGACTTCCGACCGGTCGTGGTGAGCAGGACCAGCGGCGCGCCGTGGAACTTCCCGCCGATCTTGCCTCCGGTGAGTCGGTACCAGACCTTGTGCAGCCCCGAGAAGGTCGTGAGGAACCAACGCGGGCTCTTGATCGTCGGGTTCAGTCCCATGGACCGGACCCTAGACTCACCCGGCATGGAGGACCGGCTGACGCCCTCGCTCTACCTCGAGATGACCGAGCGCGACGCCGACGGGTACGCCACCGACCGGGTCCCCGACGTGCTCGCGCTCCCCGGGGTCGAACGGGCGACGTGGTGGACCAACGTCAAGCGCGACCGCACCGACCTCCCCCGCGTGCTCCCCGAGTTCGACGTGCTCGGCGTCTACGAGGTCGACGGGGAGTTCGGCGCTCCGGTGGACCTTCCCCAGGGGATCACCGGGCACCACTTCCTCCGCACCGCCCGACCCGGCCAGGGCAGCCTCTCGGGGCGGCCGACGATCGGCCTCTCGCTCGTGCTCATCAGCCCGAAGGACGCAAGCCGCGCCCAGGACCTCCGCGACTGGGGCGACTTCGTGCACATCCGCCACATCTCCGACGTCGGGGTGCCCGGATACACGATGATCACGCCGTTCGAGAACGTGCTCGGCGCCGCGTGCTCCGACACCGATCCCCGGTACCTGCACTTCTACGAGATGGACACCGACGAGCCCGAACGGGCCTTCAAGTCGATGACCCCCCTCGTCGAGCAGCGCATCGGCGCCCAGGGGACCCCGGCGTTCCAGGAGTGGGGCTGGCACGACCAGCTCCGCATCATGTACGTGAACACCTTCGCCCGCGTGGGCGAGCGCCGCGCGTGAGCGACGACGACCTCTTCGCGATCGTCCACCGCCAGCGCGCGTGCCGCGCGTTCTCGGACCGACTCGTCGACGACGCCGATCTCGCTCGGATCCTCGACGCGGCGACGTTCGCGCCGAGCGCGGAGAACCGTCAGCCGTGGGAGTTCGTGGTCGTGCGCGACGACGGCGTCCGCGCCGCTATCCAGCAGCTCACCGTGCGGGCGTGGGACGGCGGCGGACGGGCGTTTGCGGCGAAGCGGCTCGAGCCGGCGCTCCTCGCCGAGGTCGACGCGAGCATGACCGAGGGCCGCGTGCACGAGGCCCCTGTCCTCGTCGTCGTGGCCGCCGACACCGAACGGTGTCTTCCGGCCACGATCGCATCGTCGATCTACCCCGCCACCCAGAACCTGCTCCTCGCCGCCACGGCGCTCGGGCTGGCCTCGGCGTTCACGACCATCACGACGGTGTTCGCCGACGAGCTGCGGGCGCTCGTGGGTCTCCCCGACCACGTGCTCCCCCAGGTCGTGGTGCCGCTCGGTTACCCGGCCAAGCCCCTCGGGCCGCCGCGGCGCGAGCCCTTCGCCGAACACACCCACCGCGACCGCTACGGATCCCCCTGGTAGGTCGGCCCGTCCGACTGGTGCGCGTCAGACGCGGATCGACCCGCCGCCGTCGCTCGCGGAGACGCGGATCGCGTCGAGGACCCGCATGTCGGCGACGCCGTCGGCGAACGTGGGCACGGGCACCGCGTCGGGGAGCGACCGCCCTTCGACCCCGGCACGCAGCACCTCGCACAGGCGGGTGAACGGTCCGATCTCGAGATGCGTGAACCGGTGGCGGGGATCGTCGCTCTCGGCCGGCGGGTCGGGCAGGGCCAGGTCGTCGGGGACCGGGAGCCTCGTTGTTCCCTCGGCGCGCGCGAGCCAGGCTTCGTCGCCCTCGACCCAGATCGTGCCCTCCGTGCCGGCGACCCGGGTCATCCCCGCGTAGGGGCCCCACGCGGCTGCCGTCTGCTGCAGCGTCCCGTGCAGCCCGGAGCGGAGCCGGAAGCGCACGGTGAACGAGTCCTCGGCCGCGTCGTCGTCCCGATCGGACACGAGCCCGAGCTCGGCGCTCACCTC
Source organism: Acidimicrobiia bacterium (assembly GCA_035763745.1). Taxonomy (GTDB): domain Bacteria; phylum Actinomycetota; class Acidimicrobiia; order IMCC26256; family PALSA-555; genus DASUAO01. The sequence continues at coordinate 24,471 of DASUAO010000023.1, read as the reverse complement.
GGCGAACTCCCCGAGCCAGACCCGGATCTGGTCGACGACGTGCGAGCCCGACGCGCCGAGCCAGCCACCTCCGGCGCTCCGGTCGAACCACCACGACGGCACCTTCGCCGCTGGATCGGCGACGAGCGGCACGTACTGCACGAATGTCGCGAACCTCGGCTCGCCGATCGCCCCGTCGGCGATCGCGCGTCCGACCACGGAGCGTTCGGGCGCCCAGCGGAACTCGTGGCCGACGAGGTGGGTGACGCCGGCCGCACCGGCCGCCGCGAGCATGGCCTCGGCCTCGGCGACGTCGAGCGCGAACGGCTTCTCGCAGAGGACGTGGCGCCCGGCCTCGGCTGCTTCGATGGCCAGAGCGGCGTGCGTGTCCGGTGGGGTCGCGATCGTCACGGCCTCGACGCCTGGGAGCGCCAGCGCGTCGGCGAGCGATGTGCAGGCGGTCCCGATGCCGGCGCGCTGGGCGCGACGGCCGGTCCTCTCGGGATCCTGTCCGACGAGTGCGGCGATCTCGAACCCGGCGGCGCGCAGCGCCGGGACGTGCACCCGGCACCCGAACCCCGAGCCGACGACGACGGCTCGGGGCACGTCCGGTCGCGACCCACCCGACACGACGATCAGTACCCGGCGTCGAGATCGATGATGCCCTCGAGCGGCTCATCGGACGCGAAGCGAGCCAGGTTCGCGGCGAACGCCGCGATGATTCGGTCGAACGCACGGGGTGACGCCCACGACACGTGCGCGCTCAACCGGACGGACGGATGCTCGTAGAGCCAGTGTCCGGCGGGGAGCGGTTCGGGATCGACCGTGTCGAGCGACGCGCGGGCGACCCGACCGTCGTCGAGCGCGACACGGAGTGCGTCCTGGTCGACGAGGCTGCCGCGAGCGATGTTCACCAGGTGCACCCCGGGCTTCACCTGGTCGAACGCGGCCGCGTCGAGCAGGTGGTGCGTGTCGTCGGTTCCGGGCGCCGCCAGCACCAGGTGGTCGGCGCTCCCCAGCAGGTCCGGGAGATCCGCAGCGAGCTCCACGCCATCGGGGGCACCCCGGCTCGCGTTGCGGCGCACCGCCCGCACGCGCATGTCGAACGCCTGCGCGCGCGTCGCCACGGCGGCACCGATGCCCCCGATGCCCACGAGCCCGACGGTCTGGCCGGCCAGCTCGCCGAGCGACGCGAGGTTCCAGTGCTCGGGTGGCTCCGCGAGCCAGGTCTTCGGGAAGTCCTTCACGAACGCGAGCATCGACGCCAGCACGAACTCCGAGATGGGAATCGCGCTCACGCCACGCGAGCACGTGACGAGCCGACCTTCGAGCTGATGGCGGGGCCAGCCATCGATCCCGGTGCCCGGGAGGTGCACCCACCGCACGCCGATCTCGTCGAGACGGTCGTAGGCCGGGTGGCCGTGCCATCCGCCGAAGAGCACGTCGCCACGCAGTTCGGCGGGCACCGGGTCGCCGAACCCCAGGACGACGACCTCCACATCGGGCACCGCGACACGCGCGGCCTCGGCAGCCTGCTCGCCCATCAGTGTGATCACTCGGATCGGCATGGGACCTCGGTCCTCAGAAGGCCCGGGTGACGGCGCGCGTCGGGCCGAACGAGTGCAGCGCGAGCGCGTGGAGGTTCCCGAGCCCGCCGTTCACCATCACGAGCATGTGCTCGGGACTCTCCACGAGGTGGACCATCCCCTGGTCGTCGATCCGACCGGCCGCCTCGGCCTTGCGCTGGTGCGGCTCCGGCCACCAGTCGAGCGGGAGCGCCGCGTGCGCGTGCAGCCGTTCGGCCACGTCCTCGATCGACGGGTACGCCGTCGCGATGAGATCGGCCCACGGGGGCGCGATGCACACCATGATCTCGGCGCCGTGGTGGTCCCCGATGAACGCGTTCGTGCCCGGGAAGGCGAGCGACTTGCCGATGATCTCGAGCAGGGTTGCGCCGTCGTCGGCGACGATGTCGGCGATGTCGATGGTGCCGGTCGCTCCGTGCACCGTCACCGCGTCGCCCGCCACGCCTCGGCGCTCGGCGAGTGGCGCCCAGGGCGACCGCTCCTCCCACTCCCCCACGACGATGCCGACGACGCGTCCGGGCTGGCCGAACACGCTCTTCGAGGAGATCCCGACGACCTGCCCTCCGATGTTGCGCATCGCGAGGCGGGTCGCCCGCCCGATCGCCGGGCCCGGACCCGTTGCGCCCCCGAAGCACCCTGCGTCGTAGGGAATCCCGAGCGCGTCGCGGCTCGGACCGTTCACGAACATGCCCGGAACCACGCAGCACGTGGTGGTGTTGAGCGCGAAGAGGTTGTGGATCGGATCGGCCATCGCCTCGATCGACGCGCAGAGCAGCGGCATCGACTCGGCCGGTGCACCGGCCATGACCGCGTTGATCGCCAGCTTCTCGACGGTGGCGCGCCCACCGCGCGGGGGGAGCTCGGCAAGGCACTCGTCGGGGAACCGGCCGGATGCGGCAACGAACGAGCGCACCCGCTCCTCCGTCGGCGGGATCAAGGGCAGACCGTCGCCCCAGCCCGCGTCGGTGGCGAGCTTCGTGAAGGCGACCGGGTCGTCGTCGACCTCGATCCGCTCGCTGGAGAGCCAGTCGATCGTGCAGCCGTCGGGGCCACAGTCGACGCGGGATGCGATCTCGCTGTCGCTCACGGGGTCATCCGGTCCGAGCTCCGATGGTCTCGAGGAACGCCGGCCAGTGGTCGCGCGCGATCGCACGCACCTCGGCCTCGGGGCGCATCTCGAGTGGATACGGCAGCACGTGGACGCGCAGGCCCGCGCGTCCGGCGTTGGCGGCCATGGTGTGGGCGAGGTGCTCGAACTCCTGGGTCACGACGACGACCGCCGTCTTGCCTCCGTTGGCGGCCGCGACGGTGTCGTGGACGCTCCAGGAGGTGCAGGAGCCTCAGTTGCCCAGTCCGATGACGGCGACGTCGACCGCGTCGACGAACTCGGCGAGCTCGGCGAACGTGCGCTCGCCCTCGTCGCCGATCCGGTTCCCGGCCGACCAGAGCCGGACCGTGGCGCCGGCGGCTTCGAGCGCCTGGCGCCACTCGTCGAGCGCCCACTCCCACGATCGCCAGGCCGAGTCGTAACGGATGCCGACGGTCCTCCCCACCAGGGCGCCGGCGTCGGGTCCGGGATCGGCGTCGACCTCGGGGGGCGCGGCCGTCGGATCGAGCACGGAGATGCGGGCCATGCAGCTGCTCCTCACATCGGGTCGGGTCTCGGCGTTGCCTCGCGATCGTACGCGACGGACCTGACCCCCGTGTCAGGTCCTTCGCCTCGCTGCGCCGCGTCGACGGGCACCGGACCGGGCGGGGGGATCAGGGCGACTCGAACTCGGGCAGCGCCCGCCCTGCGCGCCCATCGGTCAGGCCGGTGATGTACGAGCCGAGCCACACGCCCATGCACGCATTCGCGGTCGCGGCCTGGCGGCCGACGGCCACATCCCTCTCGGCCACCGCTTCGACCGCGGCCAGCACGGTCGCCTGGACCGTCTCGAGGAACGCCGACGAGATGTCGAGCAGCTGCTCGTACGCGTCCTGGGAGAAGCCCTGCACGTCCAGCAGCCCGTCCCACACCATGCGCCCGCGCGCGATCGCAGCCTCCTGGAGCGCGGGGATCTCGGACGCCAGGGCGCCGTACGCACCGGCACCCTTCGCGAGGCGACGGCTGATCGGGTCGAAGCGGCGCAGCGCCTCGAGTCGAGACGTGCCGTAGCCGCAGTACAGCGGTCGAGACGACGGTTCCGCCGGACAGTCCACGAAGTCGGCGGGCGTGCTGAGCCCCTCGGGTGGCTTCTCGGCGATCTGGAGCAGGTAGCCCTCGTTGTACCCGAACGTGTCGATCAGCCCGCGCTCGGGGTCCTCGCCCGGGGTCTCCGACGGGATGTCGTACAGGCTGGCCTCGTTCGCCTCGAGCACCTCGTGGCGACGTCCCGTCGCCGCGTCGAGCCGTGCCTGCGCCTTTCCCACCAGGGCGACGAATCCTGCTTCGTCCTGCGGGTCGCTGTACCCCGAGATCGCCGGGTTCTTCCCGGTGCGGACCAGCTCGTCGCGCAGCCAGACGCCACCGAAGTAGCCCGAGAGGTGGAACAACCAGAGGACTCCCCCCATCGGGAGGGTGGCGGCCGGAGACTTCGCGTCGTAGATGCGGTCGAACATCGTCACCGGGACGTACGAGAAGAGGAAGCGAGTCATCACCGCATCCTCGTTCCCCTCGCCCTTGACGTACGTGCGAGCGAGCGAGTCGAGGAGCTCGGGGGCCTCCTCCATCAGCGTCCCGGGGAAGAACGGGTAGTCGGGCAGCACCACCGTGACTCCCCTTCCCGCCTTGCCGCCCGCAGAGCGGCCGAGGGCGGACGCGGCGCTCGCGAGCGTCACTCCGCCCATCCCGAGCGCAGCGGCCAACCCGGCCCCGCGCACCAACGCCTCCCGACGCGACAGCGGCTCCCCCATGAGTCCCCCCGATCCGTGATCCATGGATCCTCGGCACCGGCACCGGGGATCCTGGGGCAGTATGGACGACAATCACCTGCACGCGAAGGGGGGCGTCGTGCCTGCCGACGACATCGAGGTACCGAGCGGCCTCTGGGACTCCGACAACCACTACTACGAGCCGCGGGACTGCTTCACCCGCTACATCGAACCGGCCATGGCCGAGCGGGCGATCCGCGTCGTCACCGACGACGACGGCCGCGAGCGCGTCCTCGTCGGCGACCGCCCGTTCACCTTCCTCCTCGACCCGTTCCGGGAGACGACCTCGAAGCCGGGGTCGCTGCGGGAGATGCTCCGGGCGATGAGCTCGGGCAGCATCACCGAATCCGACTCCACCGAGCCCATCCAGCCCGAGTACGTGAACCGCGACGCGCGACTCGCGCTCATGGACGCGCAGGGGGTCGAGGCGATCCTGATCTTCCCGACGCTCGCGGTGTGCGTCGAGCACTTCATGAAGGACGACCCCGAGCAGCTCTACGCGAACGTCCACGCTTTCAACCGCTGGCTCGACGACGACTGGGGCTTCGACTACCAGGGTCGGATCTTCGGCGTGCCCCTGCTCTCGCTCCGCGACGTCGACCGGGCCGTCGCCGAGCTCGAGTTCGTGCTCGGCCGCGGCGCGCGCGCCATCGGCCTGCGTCCCGGGCCCGCGTTCGGGCGCTCCCCCGCGGACCCGCACTTCGACCCGTTCTGGGCGAGGGTCGACGAGGCGCGGATCCCGGTGTGCTTCCACATCGCCGAGTCGGGGTACAACGAGCTCTACAGCACCGCGTGGGGCGAGCAGGCGAACCCGTCGTCGCACCAGCAGTCGGCGTTCCAGTGGACGAGCTTCTACGGCGACCGGCCGATCATGGACACGTTCTCGGCGCTCGTGCTGCACAACCTGTTCGGGCGCTTCCCCAACGTCCAGTGCCTCAGCGTCGAGAACGGATCGCTCTTCGTGCCGTACCTGCTCAAGGCGATGAACAAGATGAACGGCATGGGGCGCAACGGCCCCTGGCTCGGAGGGCGCATCACCGAGCGGCCGAGCGACATCTTCAAGCGTCACGTCGCCGTCTCCCCGTACCACGAGGAGGACGTCGTCGCGCTCGCGGGTCTCATCGGTGACGACCGGGTGCTCTTCGGCTCCGACTACCCCCACGCCGAGGGCCTCGCCGAGCCCCGCGACTTCGCCGAGTGCGTCCAGTCCCTCGGCGCCGACTCCGTCCGTCGGATCATGCGCGACAACCTGCGCGGGCTCCTCGGTCTCGTGACCGCAACCCCGTGAGCGGCCCGCTCGCGGGCCGGGTCGCGCTCGTCACCGGCGCCGCCGGCGCCGGGATCGGCAAGGCCTGCGCGCGACGCCTCGGCCGCGACGGCGCCGCCGTGGTCGTGACCGACGCGCACGAGCGCCGGACCACCGAGACCGTTGCGGAGCTCGCGTCGGGGCTGGCGCCCGTGCCGGTGGTCGGGCACACGCTCGACGTGAGCGATCGCGCCCGGGTCGACGAGGTCTTCGCGGAGGTCGCGGCCACGCTCGGTCCGGTCGACATCCTCGTGAACAACGCCGCCGTGAACGTGCTCGGCACGGTCGTCGACTACGACCCCGACGACTGGGACCGCGTCCTCGACGTCGACCTGACCGCATGCTGGTACCTCATGCGGGCGGCGCTCCCGGCGATGACCGCGCAGGGATGGGGCAGCATCGTGAACATCTCGTCGGTCGCGGGGTACCTGGGCGGGGGCGGCACCGAGGGCCCGTACGCCGCAGCCAAGGCCGGGTTGCAGTCGCTCACCCGCACCGTGGCCGCCGAGGCCGGACCGCGCGGGGTGCGCGCCAACGCGGTGGCCGTCGGCATCGTGTGGACCAAGTTCGTCGAGAAGCACGCAGCGTCCCTCGCGCCGGAGGCGGAGCGCACCCCCCTTCGCCGCCTCGGCACGCCCGAGGAGATCGCTGCCGTCGTCGCCTGGCTCGCATCGGACGAGTCCAGCTTCGTGACCGGCGAGACGATCAACGCCAGCGGCGGCTGGTACATGTCGCCGTGACGGGTCCCGGGCCCGTCGGGCCCACGATCCCCGGCGGACCGGCGAGCGCCGCCGCGGTGCTCGACGCCGGGCTCGAGCGACACCCCGCCCGCGAGGCCCTCGTGGGCCGGCACGGGCGTTTCACCTGGGCCGAGCTCGACGCGGAGGCGAACCGGGCGGCGCACGCCCTCGTCGCGCTCGGTGTGGCGCCCGGTGACCGGGTGGCCATGGCGCTCCCCAACGACGTCGACATCGTGATCGGGTTCCTGGGGTGCATGCGCCTCGGCGCAGTGTGGCTCGGCTGCAGCCTCGCCCTCGCGCCCCCCGAGAAGGCGTACCTGCTCGAGGACTCCGGCGCCGCGGTCGTGCTGGCGACACCGGCGGTCGCCGCCGAGCTCCGGGATACGACAACGACGGCGAGTCGCATCGTCGCCGTCGACCGGGAGGGCGATCGCGACGAATGGCGCGCCCGGGTGGCGGCCGCCGACGCCACATCCCTCGGCAGGAGCGTCGACCCGCACGGTCCGGCGGCGATCGCGTACACCTCGGGAACCACCGGCCGCCCGAAGGGGGCCGTCCACAGCCAGCACAACCTCCTCCTCCCGGGGGCCGTCGCTCGCTCACGCGCGCAGTACCGCGACGGCGACCGGGTCGGCGTCGTCCTCCCGCTCACGATCGTGAACCTGATCGCGCTCGGCCCGCTGCTCGCATGGCAGGTCGGCGCGACCTGCGTCGCGATCGACCGGGTCGACGCCCCGGGGCTCGCGGGCTGGATCCGCGACGAGCAGGTCACCACGATCTCGACCGTGCCGACGATCATGCACGACCTCATGACCCATCCCGGCGTGGAGGCCACCGACCTCGCGTCGCTGCGGGTGCCGGGCGTCGGGGGCGCCGACTGCCCCGACTCCTTCCGGGACCTCTACCGCCGCCGCTTCGGAGCCGAGGTGACGGTCGGCTACGGCCTCACCGAGGCTCCGACCGCGGTGACGATGACCGCCCCCGACGCACCGGCGGTGCCCGGGAGCGCGGGCCGGGCCCTCCCACACGTGAGGATCGCCGTCCTCGACGAGGCCGGGGCCGAGGTCGCGCCCGGCGAGGTCGGCGAGATCTGCATCGGACCGGCGCTCGACGGCCCCTGGGCGGGCGTCTACACCCCGATGCTCGGCTACTGGAACCGCCCGGCCGAGACCGCGGCGGCACTGCGCGGAGGCCTCCTGCACACCGGCGACCTCGGGCTGGTCGACGAGGACGGCGAGGTCTACGTGAAGGACCGTCGCCACGACCTCGTGATCCGGGGCGGGTCGAACGTATACCCGGCCGAGGTGGAGCGCGTGCTCCACGACGACGCCACCGTGGCCGCGTGCGCGGTCGTCGGCCGACCCGACGACCGCCTCGGCGAGCGCGTCGTGGCCTTCGTCCAGCCCGCCGACGGCACGAAGCTCGACATCGAGGCACTCCGGGCCCACTGCACGGCGAACCTCGCCCGCTACAAGGTTCCGGAGGAGTTCCACGCGGTCGACTCCTTCGAGCGCAACGCCATGGGCAAGATCGTGAAGGGCCGACTGCGGGAGCGCCTGCGGCGCACCTGAGGCCGACCCGACGTCGTTGTCGGTGATCCCCGTCCGTCGCTAGGGTTCGGACCTCATGGCCCGACACGAGGCCAGGTAGGGGGAACCATGCGCACGATCACCGAAGCGCCGTCCGTTCGCCTCGTCTCGCTCGTCGGGATCGTCGCGCTGCTCGCGGCCACGCTCGCCACGACCGGTCCCGGCGTCACTGCAGCGGGCGCCGCGTCGTGCGACAGCCCCGGGGTCACCGCCAAGGAGATCAAGATCGGGGCGCTCTACCCGCAGACGAGCGAGGCCTTCGGGAGCCAGTTCCTCCCCTACGGCGCCGGGGTGCGCGCCCGCCTCGCGTACGAGAACGCCACCAACGGGGGCGTGAACGGGCGCGAGCTCGTCTACACCGAGGCCGACGACAAGGGCGACCTCACGGCGAACTTCGCCGCCGCGCGTCAGCTCGTCGACTCCGAGGGCGTGTTCATGGTGATCGAGGCGAGCCCGGCATCGAAGGGGCCGTCGGCGAAGTACCTGAACCAGAAGGGTGTCCCGGTCACCGGCTGGCCGATCAACTACGTGTGGGGCGTCTACAAGAACATGTTCGGCCACGCCGGGAGCACGGTGCCCCAGCCCGACGGCGGGCCGACGGTGACCACCGGAGGCGCGGAGTTCCTGAAGGCCCACGGCGCAACGAACGTGGCCTCGATCGGGATCGACGTCACCGAGTCCGCCACCGCCGCCAAGGGCTCGGCCGACGCGGCCAAGGCGGTGGGCCTGAAGGTCGGGTACCTCAAGACCGACATCCCGCCGACCGGCACCGACTACACCGCGGATGTCGCGGCCATGAAGGAGAAGGGCGTCGACACCCTCTGGGGTTCGATCCAGCAGCCCCTCTACACCCAGCTCTACCTGAAGGCCAAGGACGCCGGGATCGACTTCAAGGCCGCGCTCTCGCCGACCGGCTACGACCAGCGGATCGTCGACGCCTTCGGCCCGAAGATCGCCGGTGTGTACTTCCTCGTCGACTTCGCGCCCTTCGAGCTCGACCTCCCGGCGCACCAGACGTTCGAGGACGCGATGGCCGAGTACGAGCCGGACGCGCAGCCGGCGAAGCAGCAGCTCAGCATGAACGGGTGGCTCGCGGCCGACCTCGCCATCCGCGGGCTCCAGGAAGCCGGGAAGTGCCCGACGCGCAAGGCGTTCATCAAGAACCTGCGCAAGGTCAAGGACTACGACGCCGACGGTCTCCTGCTCACGCCGATCAACCAGGCGAAGACCTTCGGCAAGGCGCAGCGTTGCTACAACTACGTGCAGGTGTCGGCGGACGGCACGAAGTTCGAGCTGGTCGACGGTGCGGTGCCACTCTGCGGCAAGGTGGTCAAGCGGCCATAGCCACCTGCACCACCGACCCGACCCGACCCGACCCGACCCGACCCGACCCGATACGGAGGTAGGACGCGCTGTCGGCATTCATCATCGCGGGGTTCGTGCTCGGTGGCGTCTACGCGATCTCCGCGGTCGGGCTCGTCCTGACCTACAAGGCATCGCACATCTTCAACTTCGCCCACGGCGCGATCGCCTACCTGGTCGCGAGCTGCTTCTACGAGCTCAACACCCGTCGCGGCTGGTCGATCGGCGCTGCCGCGGTGGTCTCGATCGGCATCATCGGCCCCACCGTCGGGCTCGCGCTCTGGGCGGTGCTGTTCCGACGTCTCACCCGGGCCACGCCGACGATCAAGCTCGTGTCGACGGTCGGGCTCTTCGTCGCCATCCCTCCCGCCACGCAGTTCGTCTTCGGCGACGAGCAGATCTTCCGGGCACCCGGCCTCGCAGGGGACACGCCCGACATCGTGAACGTCCTCGGGACCCGCCTCGACGCCGACCAGCTCATCATCTTCGGGGCCGCGCTCACCGTCGCGGTGGTGCTCGCGATCGTCCTGCGCTTCACCGGCTTCGGACTCAGCGTCCGCGGCGTCGTCGACTCCCAGACGATGAGCGAGCTGGTCGGGACGAACTCCAAGGCGATCTCGGCGGCGACGTGGGCGATCGGATCCTTCCTCGCCGGGCTCGCGGGCGTGCTCGTCGCCCCGATCATCAACCTCAGTCCCGGGAGCTACGCGGTCTTCGTGATCGCGTCGTTCGCAGCCGCCGTCATCGCGCGCATGGAGAGCCTCACGCTCGCGTTCGGGGGTGCGCTGCTCGTCGGCGTCATCCAGGGACTGAGCGTGAAGTTCCTCCCGAGCAGCGGCATCCTGTCGCAGGGCATCCGCCCGAGCATCCCGTTCGCGGTGATGGCCGTGTTCCTGCTCCTGTACAGCAACCTGGGCAAGGAGCCGAGCCAGCCCGACCCGGCCGGTGCCGCACCACGCGGCCCCACTCACCATCGCGCTCCGGGGGATCGGCCGTGGTGGCAGCGGGGAACGACCTACCTGGCGGGCGCCGCGATCCTCCTGCTCGGCCCCCAGCTCCTCGACACCTTCTGGATCGGGATCGTCGCCGGCGGCGTCGCGCTCGCGATCATCTTCCTCTCGTTCACGGTCGTGACCGGAGAGGGCGGCATGATCTCGCTCTGCCAGATCTCCTTCGCCGGCGTGGGTGCGATCGCCACGGCCCAGCTGGCAACCGAGCACGGCTGGCCGATCGGACTGGCGATCCTGGTGGGCGGTGTGATCGCGATGCCCTGCGGGATGCTCGTCGCGATGCTGGCCGTGCGCCTCGGCGACCTCTACCTCGGCCTCGCGACGCTGTCGTTCGCCCTGCTGCTCGACAACATCATCTTCCGCATCGAGGACTTCGACCAGGTGGGCGCGGGCGTGTTCCTGAACCGACCGGCGATCGGCTCCTTCACGTTCGACTCCGACGAGCGCTTCTACTACCTGCTCCTCGCGGTCTTCGCCGTCCTCGCGCTCCTGATCGCCAACCTGCGTCGGTCGACGACCGGTCTCGAGCTCGGGGCCGTGCGGTCGAGCGAGACGGCCACGGCGACGATCGGCGTCAGCGTCGTACGGACCAAATTGACCGCGTTCACGTTCAGCGCGTTCATCGCCGGCATCGGCGGCGGCCTGCTCGCGACCTACCGTTATCTCGCGCTGCCGAGCGACTACAACGCGCTCCTCGGCATCGTCTGGCTCGCGGTGGTCGTCACCTGGGGCATCCGCTCCCCCTGGGGTGCACTCGTGGCGGGCCTCGCGCTCCCGGTCATCTCCCAGCTCGTCAGCGACAACCTCGAACCGCGCTACGTGCTGCTCACCGCGGTCGGATTCGGCCTCGGTGCGATCGGCCTCGCCCGCGAGCCGCGCGGCATGCTCGCCCTGCAAGCCCAGCAGCTGCGCGGGCTCGCCGGGTGGTCCCGGGGCCGCCTCGCCCGCCCGACCGCGAGGAGCCACGGGTGAGCGCCGACCCGGTGGCGACACCCGCCGTGTCCGCCCCCGCTGCACCTGCGCTGGCCGTGTCGGCCGTCACGGTCCGCTTCGGAGGCCTCACCGCACTCGACGCGATCGACCTCGACGTCGCGCCCGCCACGACCGTGGGCCTCGTCGGGCCGAACGGCGCCGGCAAGACGACCCTCTTCAATGTGATGTCCGGACTGCTGGCGCCCGACGAGGGCACCGTCTCGCTCGCCGGACGCGACGTGAACCGTCTCAGCCCGCCGGCCCGGGCTCGGCGCGGCCTGGCCCGCACGTACCAGCGCAGCGAGCTGTTCTCGGAGCTGACGGTGCGGGAGAACCTCGTGCTCGCCTACCGGGCCCGCCGACGCCGGCATCACCTCACCCTCGACCTCCTCGGTCTCGGCCGCCACCACGACGCCCAGGAGGACGCCACGGTCGACGGGCTGCTCGACAGCCTCCGCCTCGGCGACGTGGCCGGACAGCTCGCGGACGCGCTTCCACTCGGGACGGGTCGCCTCGTCGAGGTCGGTCGCGCGCTCGCGGCCGATCCCGACGTCGTCCTCCTCGACGAGCCGAGCGCCGGACTCGACGAGCACGAGACCGAGCTCCTCGCCGATGCGCTGCGCCGCGCCCGGCTCGGCTCGACCGTCGCCTTCCTCCTCGTCGAGCACGACGTCGATCTCGTCCTCGGGCTCTCCGACCACGTGTACGTCCTCGACTTCGGCCGGTGCATCGCGTCGGGAGCACCCGACGCGATCCGCTCGGATCCCGCCGTGCGTGCCGCTTACCTCGGGACGGAGGTGGAGTCGTGAGCGGCGTACACCTGGTCGTCGACACCATCGACGTCCGCTACGGGGCCGCACGTGCGCTCTCGGGCGTGTCGCTCGACGTCGAGCCCGGGAGCGCGCTCGCAATCCTCGGGGCCAACGGGGCCGGCAAGAGCTCGCTCGCCCGGGCGATCACCGGAGTCGTCACTCCCAGCCGGGGCGAGGTGCTGATCGACGACAGGCGGGTCACCCGGTGGTCACCGCACCGCATCGCCCGGCTCGGCGTGGCCCATGTACCAGAGGGACGAGGGATCTTCCCCGCCCTCACGGTCCTCGACAACCTTCGCATGGGGCTGCGCCACGCGGTCCCCCGTCACGAACGTAGCGCCGCCATCGAGCGAGCCCTCACCCGGTTTCCCATCCTTGCCGAGCGGCTCGGCCAGCGCGCGTCCACGTTGTCGGGCGGCCAGCAGCAGATGCTCGCGCTCGCCCGAGTCCTCGCCGCACCGCCCCACCTCGTCGTCGCCGACGAGCTCTCGCTCGGCCTCGCGCCGCTGCTCATCGACGAGGTCTTCGAGGCCCTGCACGAGGCACGCGAGGCGGGGGCCACGCTTCTGCTGATCGAGCAGTTCGTCGGCCGCGCGCTCGCGCTGTGCGACACGGCTCTGATCCTGCGCCGGGGACAGGTCGCGTGGCGTGGCTCGACTGCGGACGCCGAGGCTGCGGCCGCCGAGACCTACCTCGGCGGGGACACCTGAGCCCCGAGCCGCGACGGTCCGAGCCGGGGACGCTCAATCGCCCAGCAGCGCGCGCACGTGGTGCCGGAGGTCGACCGCCCAGGCGATCGGGTCGTCGAGGCCCCAGCCCTGCTCCGGGATGTCGAAGTACTCCACCGACAGGCTGCCCTCGTAGCCGAGGTCGTCGAGCCGGCTGAGCACGGCCGCGAAGTCGACGACCCCGCGTGCGTCGTCGACGTGCACCTGGGTGGAGCCGGGCGCGCCCTGGCGCAGCTGGACGTGCCCGGCGTACTCGAGAAGCTCCAGCGGGTCACCGCCCCAGTCGGCGACGTGCCCCGTGTCGACGAGCAGCCGCAGCCCCGGGACCTCGGCCATCATCGCCTGCGCCGTCTCCAGCGAGTGCACGACCGCGCCCGCCCAGGGCTCGAGGAGCGCGCCCGGCGACCGCTGCCACCAGCGGACCGCTCGCTCCCACATGTCGGTACCCGCCGCACGCGCCGGGGCGGGTGTGGAGCACCACCCCGCGACCGGCTTCGGGTACGACGTCGGGCACCCGACGGGGATCGGGAGCGTGGCGGGATCGACGTCGACCATGACGTCGATGTGCTCGAACCCGAGCTCGGCGGCGTGCTCCGCGCGCCGCTCGACCGGCTCGGACCAGAACACGACGTCGACCACGCCGAGGCGGTACCGACCCATGCGACGACCTGCTACTTCTTGTCGGTCGTTCGCTCCATGCCCCCGGGCATGACCATGCCGACGGTCTGCAGCTGCTGGCCGAGTGTGGCGTCGAAGTGCTCGGCGACCAGCTCGGGGGTCCAGCCACCCTCACGCCACATCCACGCGATCTGCTTCGGGTGCTGGAACAGCGTGTACGAGTAGTCGCTGCGTCCGAGGATCTGGCCGTTGACGTGCGCGGCGCGCTCCGACGCGAGGAAGGCGACGAGCGGCGCGTTGAGCGATGGGTCCTGCTCGGGCGGCGGCTCGCTCCCGGTCCGTTCGAACAACGCCGCGGTCATGCGCGTCGCGCCCGACGGGGCGACCGCGTTCACGGTGATCCCCGACTTCCCGAGCTCGAGGGCCCAGATGAAGGTCATGCCCATGAGCGCGGCCTTGGCCCCGCCGTAGTTGGTCTGGCCGAAGTTGCCCCGGAGGCCGGCCGACGACGTGATGTTGATGATCCGCCCGTAGCCGCGCTCCTTCATGATGGGCGCGGCGTGGCGCGCGCAGTTGAAGGCGCCCTTCATGTGGACGGCGACGACGTCGTCGAAGTCCTGCTCGGTCATCTTCACCAGGGTGCGGTCCCGCACGATCCCGGCGTTGTTCACCAGGATGTCGATCGTGCCGAACGCGTCGACGGCCGTCTGCACGATCCCCTCGGCGGCGACGAAGTCGGTGACCGACCCGTAGCTCGGGACGGCCTGGCCACCGAGCCCTTCGATCTCCTTGCACACCTGGACGGCCGGGTCCTCCTCGGTCCCCCGACCGTCGAGGCTCACGCCGACGTCGTTCACGACCAGCTTGGCGCCTTCGCGAGCGAGGCACAGCGCGAACTCGCGGCCGATGCCCCGGCCCGAGCCCGTGACGACCGCGACGCGCCCGTCGAGGAGCCCCACAGGGCGTTCAGCCGCAGACGGCGGTCGCGGTGCCGGTGAGCACCTCGACCCCGTCCTGGTTCGTGGCCGTGCACTCGAGGTCGGCGAGCTTGGCGCCGTCGTCCTCGCGCTTGGCGGTGACCTTGGCGGCGAAGGTGATCGTGTCGCCGGGCCAGACCTGCTTGGCGAAACGCACCTGGAACCGCCGCATGGCCTCGGGTCCGAACCAGTCCTTCACGACCCGCGCCATCAGGCCCGCGGTGAGCATGCCGTGGCCGAAGACCGACGGGTTGCCCACCTGGGTGGCGATCGTGTCGTCGTGGTGCATCGGGTTGAAGTCGCCCGACGCCCCGGCGTACCGGACGAAGTTGGTGCGGGTGAGGTTCTCGACGACGAGCGGGGGTGCCTCGGCGCCGACCTCGAGCGAGTCGTAGCTGGGTGCGGTCATGGCGAGGGAGCGTAGCGCGGGTGGACGAAAGGTGACACGAGTGTCAGCCCCTCGTAGCCTCCTGCGGATGGCAACCCCACCGGCGGTGCGCGACCCGGGTGGCACTCCCGCCCAGGGCCGCGAGCTGCGGGCCCGCGGCAAGCGGACGCTCGCGGCGCTCCTCGACGCCGGCGCGGTCGTCTTCGCGGCCCGGGGCTACCACGCCGCACGGGTCGACGACATCGTGAAGGCGGCCAAGACCTCGCACGGCACCTTCTACCTCTACTTCTCCTCCAAGGAGGACCTGTTCCGAGCTCTCGCGCTCGACGTCGCGGCCGAGATGGCCGACCTCGCCCGCGAGCTCCCCTCGCTCGTCCCCGAAGGCACCGGGACGGCGGTCGCGATGCGCGACTGGCTCGACCGCTTCGCCGCGCTGTACGGGCGCCACGGGGCGTTCATCAGGACGTGGACCGAGGCCGAGATCGGCGACACCGACCTCGGTCGCATCGGCGACGACCTCGTGACCGAGTTCTCACGCCAGATGGCGGCGCGCGTGCGCGACGCCGCCCCCGACCTCGACGCCGGGCTCACCGCGTTCGCGCTCGTCTCCATGATCGAGCGCACCAGCTACTACGTGGAGTCCCGACAGCTCGACGCGGACCCCGCAGCCGCGCGCGACGTCATGGCCGCGGTCATGTGCGCGGCGATCGGCGGCCGATCTGACGTCGCGTCAGACGGCCACCGGGGTTGACTACCGCACGCGCGACAGCAGGGATATATTCCTGACACCATCGTCAGACAACGAGCACCCAGGGGGGACCAATGCGAAAGCGAGCAGGCGCGCTGATCATCGCCGTCCTGACTGCAGCGTCGCTTGCAGTCGGGGTCGCGGGAACGGCCGGAGCGTCGACCGCCGAGAAGAAGTCGAAGAAGATCGTGTGCGCCGGCAAGACCAAGGCCAAGGCCGTCGCGGCGATCGAGGACGCGTACGCGCACTTCCTCGATGGTGCGACCTATCCCGACGCAGTCGAGGACAAGGCTCCGTACATCCAGTACCTGAGCGGGAAGAAGTTCAGCCAGGAGCTCCTCGACAAGTTCATCGCGAGCTCCGAGGCGAACGCGGCCGCGGCTGCGACGACGAACGTCGAAGTCGACGAGGTCACCTGCGAGAGCAAGACGACCGCAGAGGTGATCTTCACGCTGGTCATCGAAGGTTCCCGCCTCGAAGGGCTCGCCCCTCCGGGTGGCGCGGTCCTCGAGGGCAAGACGTGGAAGGTCTCGGGGCTCACCCTGTGCAACACGCAGGCGCTCGGTGACCCGACGACGCTCGAGACGCCGCCGTGCTCCGAGATCGTCCTCGACGAGCTCATCTGACCCGTTCCGAGCACGACCGCATGTGACGCGGGGCCGTCCCTGTCGGGGCGGCCCCGCTTCGCGTCCCGACTCGGCTCAGTCGGCGACGAACTCGCCGTGGACGGCCGGGAGGATCCGATCGCTCAGGTCGCCGAGCTCCTCGGTGCTCCCCGAGAGCGCAACCTTGCCCTTCGACATGACCACCACGTCGTCGGCGAGGGTCAGCGCCTGGCGCACGTGTTGCTCGACGATCAGGAGCGACGTCCCGGCACCGCGGATCGTGGCAAGGGTCTCGTACACCTCGTCGATGATCACCGGAGCGAGGCCGAGCGACAGCTCGTCGGTGATGAGCAGCTTCGGCGAGTGCACCAGCACCCGGGCGAGCGACACCATCCGCTGCTCCCCGCCGGAGAGGGTCCCCGCGACCTGCCGTCGTCGCTCGCCGAGCCGCGGGAACAGCTCGTAGGCAGTGGCGAGCGCGGTGCGGCTCCCCCGTCGACCGAAGACCTGGCGGAAGGTGAGGGCCAGGTTCTCCTCGACGGTGAGCGAGCCGAAGACCGACCGGCCCTCCGGAGCGTGGACGATCCCGAGCCGGGCGAGGCGGAACGCCCGGCGGCCGGTGACGTCGTCGCCGCGGAACAGCAGGTTCCCCGAGTCCGGGACGACGAGCCCGCAGCACACGCGGACGACCGACGTCTTGCCCGAGCCGTTCGAACCGAGGAGGGCCATCACGGACCCCTCGCGGATCGAGAACGACACGCCGAACAGAGACCGGAAGGGGCCGTAGCTGGCCTCGACGTCGCGGACCTCGAGCAGCGGTGGGGCCCCGGACGCCGGCGGAGGGTTTGTCGCAGGCGCGGTCGCCGTCACAGGTCCCCCAGGTAGGCCTTGCGGACGGCCGTGTCTCCGAGGACGTCCTCGGTCGGCCCCGCGGCGATCATCGTGCCGAAGTCGAGGACGTAGAGGCGGGTCACGAGGCTCTGGACCATCTCGACGTCGTGCTCGACCAGGAGCACCGCGAACTCGTGCTCGGCCTGGACGGTCCGGAGCCGCTCGGCGAGCGCCGCCGTCTCCTTCACGTCGAGTCCCGACGAGGGCTCGTCGAGCAGCAACAGCTTCGGCTGGGACATGAGCGCGCGGCCGAGCTCCACGAGACGGCCCCGGCCGAGGCTCAGCGACTCGACGGGCTCGTCGGCCTCGGCGTGCAGGTTGAGGAGATCGATCATCCGGTCGACGCGCTCCGACTCCTCGGCCGACGGAGCGGACCGGCCCAGCAGGTCCTTCCAGAGGCTCCCCGACCCGTTCCGGCGCCGCTCGGTCACGAGGAAGTGGTCCCGGACCGTCGTGCCCCCGAAGAGCTCGAGGCGCTGGAAGGTCCGGCCGATCCCCATGCGGGCCCGCTGATAGTCGGGGAGGCCGCTGATGTCGACCCCGTCGAGGCGCACCGTTCCTGCGTCGGGACGCACCATGCCGAGCAGGCAGTTGAAGAAGGTCGTCTTCCCTGCACCGTTGGGACCGATGAGCCCCACCATCTCGCCGTGGGCGACGTCGAGGTCCACCGAGTCCAGCGCGACGATCCCCGCGAAGCGCTTCGTGATTCCGACGGCCTCGAGCAGGCCCATCCGGCCGCGTCCGCCGCCGGTACCCGCGGTGAGGTCCTGGACGCTCATGCCGGCGCTCCCGCAGGGGACTCGGCGCGGACGCTCGTCGCCACCCGTTCGGCCGGGGGCTCATAGCTCTCGCCGCCGACGGCGAGCTCGTTCGCGGCGCTCTGCACAGCTGTGACCCACTGGATCCACACGATCACGAACAGGCTCACCACGAAGAACACCGGCCAACCCGCCGGCGGGAACCCGTGGTCGATCGGACTGGCGTCGGAGACCCCCGGCTCGACCCCGGTGCGGAAGAAGAGGTACGTCCCGATGAGCACGAAGCCGAGCGGGGCGCGACCGTCGTGCCAGGTGATCGGGCTCGTGAGCCACCCGCGTCTCCGGGCGATCATCTGCACGTGCACGGGCAGCAGGATGAAGGCGACCCCGGCGATCCCGGCAGGAACACCGACCAGCAGGCACTCGAGCAGGCCGGCGTGGGGCACCCAGTCCCGGCTCGCGAAGAGCAGGCCCATGAGCGCGCCCGCGCCGCCTCCCGCCGCGAGGAGGAGCGGTCCGCGCTGCACACCTCCGAGCCGACGGAACCGGTGGTCGCTGAGGACGATCCATCCCAGCAGGAAGACCAGGCTCGGCACGATGAACAACAGGAGCGTCCCGCTGTGCACGGTCACCCAGTGGCCCTGGATCGCACTGCGGCCGAGCACGTAGAGCAGGTAGCCGAGCGGCCCGGCGAGCACGGGCAGGACCACGTAGCGCGCGGGTCGGAAGCCCTCGGGGAGGGTGCCGGCAGCGGCGAGCTCCTTCGCCCGCGTCGCGAGAGCCCCCTGGCGCACGGTCCGCAGGATGCTCTTGCGGGTCTGGAACTCGACGATGCCCTCGGGGTGGCGCGCGTACGTGATCGCACCGAGCCCGAACCCGATGACGGCGATCGTCGGGGGGAACCCGAGTGCTTCGAGCAACCACTGGAAGACGATGAAGCCCAGCGCGGCGTTCACCGCACCGTCCACGGTGCGCGACCCGAGCGTCACCACGAGCACGACCCAGACGACGCCGAAGAGGGCGGGATACGTCGCGACGGGCTCGACCTTCCCCTGCGAGATCCCGATCAGTGCGCCACCCAGGCCCGCGACGCCGGCCGAGAGCGCGAACATCGTGATCCGGAGCGAGGTCGCGTTGATCCCGATCGACGCGGCGGCCGTCTCGCTCCCCCGGAGCGCGGCCAGGTAGCGACCGGTCGTCCCCTTGCGGATGAGGATCACCGCGAAGCCGACGATCGCGAAGATCGCGAAGACGACGAGGAACCACTTCCGGTCGTGGTGCAGGAAGTCGTCGCCGGTCACGAAGTCGGGGCGCTTGACGTCGATGCCGAACTCGCCGTTCGAGATCTCCTCGCGGCGGAAGATGACCCGCTCGGCCATGAGCGCGAACGCGAGTGTGGCGAGCGACAGGTACAGCCCGGACAGCCGACCCACCGCTCGGCCCCGGAGTCGGCCGATCGCGGCGGGGAGCCCGTCGATCAGCAACACGAACAGCGCGCCGCATGCGGCCGCGATCACCGCTCCGATCACCGCGGCGAGCAGCACCGGGACGTCGAGATCGGTCGCGAAGTTCGCCATCGCGAACCCGCCGAACCCGGCGAAAGTGGCCTGCGCGAGCGAGATCTGGCCGCCGAGGCCGGTGAAGATCGTGATGGAGAGGAACACGACGGCGAGCGCGAGGGCGTCGGTGATCCGGGTCACCCAGAGCGGGCTCACGATCGTGACCATCACCAGCAAGAAGACGCCGATGAAGACCGCGAACATGATCTTGGACGCCCGCTGGAGCGCGGCATCCTTGTACTCGTGGGCCATCGACGGCGGGGGCGGGTCGACGCCGGCGAGCGGATCGGTGACCGCTCGACTCTCCCGCAGCTTGGGCCAGAACACGAGCAACACGAAGAGGAGCAGGAAGGGGAACGACGGCCGCAGGTCCTGGGCGAAGTCGCTGGTCACGCCGATGACGTCAGGGAGCCCCCGCTCCCCGATGCCCATCAGCAGCCCGCCCACCAGGGTCAGCGGGATGCTCGAGAACCGCCCGACCGCCGCAGCGGCGATCGCGGCGACGATGAGCAACGTGTAGAGGTTGCCGTTCAGCTCGAAGTACAGCGGGGCGAGCAGGATCCCGGCGAGGCTCGCGAAGACGCTGGAGAGCATCCACGACACCATGCTCACCCGGTCGGAGTCGACACCCGCGAGCTCGACCATCCGCGGGCTCTCGACGACCGCCCGCATCTGCAACCCGACCGCGGTGTACCGGAACATCAGGCCGAGGAGCACGACTGCGACGAGTGTCACGACCACGGTGGCCATCCGGTCCGCCGAGACGACGTAGCCGCCGATGTCGAACACCTTGAACGCGTCGACGCCGAACAGCGGGGCGACGCTCGGCGGCGCGAGCCCGGGCTGCTGACCGAAGAAGAACTTGACGATCTCGGGCAGCGAGATGAGCAGCCCGAGCGCGGTGACCAGCTTCACCTGCCACGACGCGGTCCGCATGTAGCGGAACAGCGCCCGGTCCAGCAGGAGCCCGAACAGGGGCCCGAACACGAACACCGCGATCACGAAGCCGAACCACAGCGGCTGGTCCTGGTTCGCGACGATCTCGTAGAAAACCGCGCCGGCGGCGAACGCCTGGGCGCTGAAGGCGAGGTTGAAGACCCCGGAGGTCTTGTAGGTGAGGACGAGGCCGACGGCGACGAGGGCGTACACGCACCCGACGGGCGCGCCCTCGATGACCCACTGGATGACTTGATCCAAGGTAGCGACCTACTCCGTCGGTCTCGTCCTCCCTGGCGCGACGGCGACTACGGCGTCAACGCCGCAGCCGGGTCTTCCTCTCCGGGCTTCAGCGGCTTGTACCACGGGCTGTCGAGGTTTTCGGGCAGCGGGTTCTCCGGGAAGCACACGAACGGCTGACCGGGCTTCCCGAACCGGGGCACGAACTTGCCGTCGACCGCCTCGACGTAGGCCGCGCACGCCTCGCGACCGGCACCGTGGCCATCCTGACCCCAGTCGATGTCCGGCCGCATGCCGTTGTAGTTCCAGTCGGTGAGGTTGTTGATCGCCTCGACGAGCGACGCCTGAGTGAAGTCCTTGCCCGCCTGCTTCAGACCCTCGACGAACAGCATCGCGTTCATCCAGCCGGCCTGGCTCTGCTCGCTCGGGCTGATCCCCCGCTTCTTCATCGCGGCGAGGTACTGCTTGACGGCCTTGGGCATGCCCTGCTTCTCCTGCCATGGCCACCACGAGAGCCCGAAGACCCAGTTGTTGAGGCGGTCTCCGAACTTGTCGATCGTCTCGTCGCGGTAGCCCTCGGGCGCATAGAAGACCACGTCGTCGATGCCGGCCTGGCGCAGACCTTCGGAGATCTTGAACGCGCCGCCGAAGTCCATGCACGTGGCGACGAACTCTGCGCCGGCGTCCTTCATGGCCTGGATGTCGGAGCTCACGTCGGTGAACCCGAATTCGAGCGACTTGTCCTCGAACACGAGATCGATCCCGTACTTCTCGAACGAGAACTCGGTGCCCTCGGCGCACCGCGTGGAGGACGGGTGCGTGTAGGTGAAGATCGCGCCCTTGGTGAGACCCTTGGACTGGGCGATGAACGCCGGTGCGATCGACGGACACGTGAAGCAGAGGAACGAGCCCTTCTCACCGAAGAGCGTGCTGCGAGGGCACTGCGCCGACAGGTCACCCGCCTTGACGGCCGCCTCGACGGCCTCCTGCTCGGCCGTGGTGCCGCACCAGCCGGCGTCGACGTTGATGCCGAACGTCGGGACGTTGTTCTCGGCGAGGTACGACCCGCCGGCGAAGGAGTTCGACATCATCGGCATGACGGCGAAGACCTTCTTCTCCTCGACGAGCGTGCGGATCGCCCGGATGTTCCCGGATGGCGCGCCCTGGTCGTCGAGCTGGGCGACGAGCTTCAGCTTCCGGCCGAACACCCCGCCCTGCTTGTTGATCAGGTCGAAGTAGGCCTGCACCCCGTCGAAGCCGTCTTTGTACGGCACGTTGAGGACGCTGACGGGGCTCGCGAGGCCACCGACCCGGATCTCGGACTTGGTCACGCCCGGTCGATCGTTCCCCTGGGCGCCGACGGTGGCGACCCCCGCGGTGGTGACGAGCATCGTGGCGGCTGCCACGAGCGAGATGATCCGGCGCATCGGTATCCCCCCGGTTCCGAGTCCAGTGCCACGGGAGACTGCTGTCTCCGTCGACGGCGGCACTCTAGCCAGGAATGACGCAGACGTCAGGTTCACCCCCCGTGGCGAGGCGGCGCGGCATCGACTCCTGTCGACCGGCTCCCGAGCGTGCGCGTCGGGTGCGCGACCATGGGAGCGTGCCCGGCACCCTCGTGAGCCTCCACGCCCATCCCGACGACGAGTGCATCGCCACGGGCGGTGTGATCGCGCAGGCGGCTGCCGCCGGGCACCGGGTGGTGCTGGTCGTCGCGACCGGCGGTGAGGTCGGTGAGGTCGCCGACGGCTTCCTCGACCCCGGCGAGACGCTCTTCGAGCGCCGAGTGCGGGAGACCGAGACGGCCGCGGAGATCCTGGGCATCGCTCGGATCGAGTGGCTCGGGTACCGGGACTCCGGGATGGTCGACACCGACGACAACCACGCAGAGGGCTCGTTCTGGTCCGCTGACGTCGAGGAAGTCGCCGCGCGCGTCGCGGCGATCCTCCGCGAGGAGGACGCCGAGGTGCTCACGATCTACGACGAGAACGGCAACTACGGACATCCCGACCACATCCAGGTGCACCGGGTCGGCGCGCGCGCCGGCGAGCTCGCCGCGACGCCACGCGTGTACGAAGCGACGATGAACCGCGACCACATCCAGACGATCGCACGCGAACGCTACGACGAGCTCCGCACCAACGGCGCCGAGATCCCCGAGGGGATCGAGGATCCCGACGACATCACGATGGGACTCCCCGCGTCGCAGATCACGACCGCGGTCGACGTCTCGGAGTTCGTCGTGACCAAGCGCAATGCGCTCGCCGCACACGCGAGCCAGGTCGACGAGACCTCGTTCTTCCTCGCGATGCCCGACGAGGCGTTCGCGGCCGTCTTCGGCACCGAGTGGTTCGTCCGTCGCGGCGCGCCTCCCGGAACGCGGGAGGACTCGCTCTTCCCGGACGAGCACCCGGAATGACCGTCTCCTGGGTGCTGTTCGCGGTCGGCATCGTCCTGGCCCTCATCACGACACCGGCCCTGGTCGCGGTCCGTCACTGGATGCTGCTCTTCCCCACGTTCTTCGTCTCGTGGCTCGGCGCCGGGCTCGTCACCTGGTGGCTCGTGCTGATCCCGGCCACCACCTACGTCCTCGTCGCGATGGGTGCGCTCGACGACTGGCCGGGCTGGGTGGGACTCGCGTTGGTCGTCGCCGCGATGGTGGGCCTGGGCTGGCAGTGGAGCCGGGCTCGTGCCGGTGTCCGTGCGTTCGACGATGCCCTCTCGTTGCTCGAGCTCGAGCCCCGTCGGCGCATCCGCCGCACCCCTCGTTCGATCATCCTCCCGATGTCGATGCGCAGTCGCGCCGTCGAGCGCATCAAGGGGATCCGCTATGCCGACGAGGCCGGCCACCGCCACCTGCTCGACATCCACCGCCCCGCCTCCGGAGCCCGGAACGCGCCGGTGCTGCTGCAGATCCACGGTGGAGCGTGGATGGTCGGGACGAAGAACACCCAGGGTCGGCCGTTGATGAACGCGTTGGCCGCGGCCGGCTGGGTCTGTGTCGCGATCAACTACCGGCTCAGCCCCCGTTCCAAGTACCCCGATCATCTCGTCGACTGCAAGCTCGCGCTCCGCTGGATCCGCGAGCACATCGCCGAGTACGGCGGTGATCCCGACCGGGTCGTGGTCACCGGCGGCTCGGCCGGCGGCCACCTCGCGGCGATGGTCGCGCTCACCGCGAACGACCCCCGGTATCAGCCCGGCTTCGAGGACGTCGACACGTCGGTCGCTGCGAGCGTCCCCATCTACGGCGCGTACGACCTCGAGGAGCTCTTCACCCATGCCGGATCGCGCCTCGGGCGTCGGATCTCGTCGTTCATGGGCCACATGGTCGTCGGCGCGCACACCCGCACCCCGGAGGAACGGGCCGCGTATCGCGACGCGTCGCCCCTGCACAACGTGACCCCCGACGCGCCGCCGTTCCTGCTGATCCACGGGACGATCGACAACCTCGTCCCGCTCGAGCAGGCGCGCCGCCTCGCGACGCTCCTCCAGGATGCGGGTGTCGAGGCAGTCCTCGTCGAGCTCCCGGGGGCTCCCCATGCGTTCGACGTGTTCCACTCCACGTGGGCCGACACCGCGGTCGACGGTGTCGTGCGCTACCTCGGCCGGCTCCCCGAGATCGTCGACGGCGTCCCTCGCGTTTCGGCGTCGGCAACCCGCCGTCAGTGGGGGTTGCCGACGCACGCACGGGGCACGCCTCGACGCTCACGGTGGTGACCATCCCGAACCTGCCGGTGTCGCGCTCGGCATG
>DASUAO010000022.1:2500-51914 GCA_035763745.1 Acidimicrobiia bacterium | reverse complement strand
CGGTCGCCGACGTGGCCGTGCCGACCGACGAGCGCGACGTCGAACAGGTGGTCGACGCCGTGCTCGTGGAGGTCGACCGATGCGCCGCGTGACGGTCGGCGTCGAGCCGCCCTACGACGTCGTCGTGGGCGCGGGCGCCCTGGACGCGCTCCCGCAGATGGTGGCCGGCCATCGGCGCAGCGTCGTCGTCAGCCAGGCGCGCCTCCTCGACGCGCTCGGCCCGCGGGTCGGCGATCGACTCGGACCCGATCCGTGGGTCGTGACGATCGGCGACGGCGAGTCCGCGAAGACCCTCGCGACCGTCGAGGATCTCTGCCGCGCGTTCGCCGCGGGCGGTCTCCTGCGCGACGACGTCGTGGTGGCCCTGGGCGGGGGGGTCGTCGGCGACACCGCCGGGCTCGCGGCGGCCGTGTACCACCGGGGGGTCGACGTCGTGCAGGTCCCGACGAGCCTCCTCGCCCAGGTCGATGCCGCGATCGGTGGCAAGACCGCGGTGAACCTGCCCGAGGGCAAGAACCTCGTGGGCGCGTTCCACCAGCCGCTCGGGGTCCTCTGCGACACGGAGCTGCTCGCGTCGCTTCCCTCACCCGACTTTCGCAGCGGCCTCGGCGAGATCGCGAAGTACGCGTCGATGCCCGAAGGCGGCGAGATCCTCGACCTGCTCCGACTCCGAACCGATGCCGTGCTCGCCCGCGAGCCGGAGGCGCTGGCCACGCTCGTCGGCGCCAGCGTCGAGATCAAGGCCGGGGTCATCGGTGCCGACCCGTACGAGCGGTCGGGTCGACGCGCGGTGCTCAACTACGGGCACACCTTCGCGCACGCGCTCGAGACCACGACCGGCGCCCAGGGGAGCGACCCGATGCCGCACGGGGAAGCGGTCGCGGTCGGGCTCGTCTTCGACGTGCACCTGGCCCATGCCCTCGAGCGGGTCGGGCTCGACGTCGTCGATCGCGTGCACGGCGTGGTGGCCGGCCTCGGTCTGCCGGTCGCGGTGCCCGCCGCCCTCACGCGCGACGACCTCGTGGCGGTCATGCGCCGGGACAAGAAGTCGACCGGTGGCCTCAGCTTCGTCCTCCCCGGGCCGGACGGCCTCTCGGTGGTCGACGACCCGCCCGTCGCGGCCCTCGACGCGGCGTTCGCGGCCGTCGGCGTGGGAGGCTGAGGGCCCATGGCGACGATCCTGCTGCTCTCCGGGCCCAACCTGAACCTTCTCGGCGAACGTGAGCCCGACATCTACGGGACCGACACCCTCGACGACTGCGTCGGCGACGCCCGGGCGGCGGCGGAGGCCGCGGGCCACACCCTGGAGCACCTGCAGTCGAACCACGAGGGCGCGCTCGTGGAGGCGATCCAGGCGGCACGGGGGCGCTGTGCAGCGGTCGTCGTGAACCCCGGAGCGCTCACCCACTACTCGTACGCGCTCGCGGATGCGCTTGCCGCCTTCGACGGGGTCAAGGTCGAGCTGCACCTCTCGAACCCGTCGTCGCGGGAGGAATGGCGCCGACGCTCCGTCGTCGCGCCCTACGTGACCGGCACCGTCGCCGGATTCGGACGCGCGGGCTACCGCCTCGCCCTCGAGGCGACGGTGGGCGCCCTCTCGTCGTCGTGACGACCCTTCCCGCGATGGACGTCGCGGCGCGGGCCGATCGCGTGCGGGCTCGCGTCGCCGACGCCGGTTGTGACGTGCTCGTCGTCACTCGGCTCCCCAACGTCCGGTACCTCACCGGCTTCACCGGATCTGCGGGCGTCGTGCTCGTGATGCCGGACGAGCTCGTACTCCTCACCGACGGGCGCTACACGACGCAGTCCCGGGAACAGCTCGACGCCGCCGGAGTGACCGCGGAGGTCGACATCGTCGCGTCGTCGGCCCTTCAATTCGACCGGATCCGCTCGCATTGCGCACCGGGCACCCGTGTCGGGCTGGAGGCGCACGGCGTCACCTGGGCGCAGCAGCGTGGCTTCGCGGACGCGCTCGCAGCCTGCAGCCTCGTCGCGACCGAGGAGGTCGTCGAAGGACTGCGGCGCGTCAAGGAGTCCGGGGAGGTCGCCCGGATCCGTGCCGCATGCGCGATCGCCGATGACGCCTTGCAGGCGACGCTGCCGATGCTGGCCGATCGCCCGACCGAGCAGCAGTTCGCGCTCGCGCTCGAGGTCGGGATGCGCGAGCGCGGCGCGTCAGGGACGAGCTTCGACTCGATCGTCGCGTCCGGTCCCAACGGCGCGATGCCGCACGCCCGCCCGAGCGCCCGGCCCATCGAGCCGGGCGAGCTCGTCGTCATCGACTTCGGGTGCATCGTCGACGGCTACTGCTCCGACATGACCCGAACCGTCAGCCTCGGCGATCCCGGTCCGGACGCCCGACGGCTGTGGGACGTCGTGCGCGAGAGCCAGAACGCCGGCCGCGCGGCGGTGGCCGAGGGCGTGGCGTGCGCGGCCGTCGACCGCGCGAGCCGCGCCGTGATCGACGACGCCGGCTGGGGCGAGCTCTTCTCGCACGGCACCGGGCATGGCGTCGGCCTCGAGATCCACGAGGCGCCTCGGGTCGCGAAGACGGCCTCTGGTACCTTGGACCGCGGCGTCGTCGTGACGGTCGAGCCCGGCGTGTACCTCCCCGGTGTCGGGGGCGTGCGGCTCGAGGACACGGTCGTCGTGACCTCGACGGGCGCCGATGCGCTCACCGAGTTCCCGAAGACCCTGCTCGTCGAGGCCTGATCCGCTCCGCCTCGGCGCCGTCGTCAGGGTCGAACGTTCCGAAGGTCCATCGCTTCAGAAGGCCCACCGTTCCAAGACCGCCGCCCCACGAGAGAGCTGGTTCGCTGCCGATGAACGTCTCCACCAACAGTCTGAAGAACGGGATGGCGCTCGACCTCCCCGAGGGCCTCGTGACCGTGGTCGAGTTCCAGCACGTGAAGCCCGGCAAGGGCGGTGCGTTCGTGCGGACGAAGCTGAAGAACGTCCGCACCGGCGCGGTCGTGGAGCGCACGTTCCGTGCCGACGAGAAGGTGCCGATGGCGGTGATCGACAAGCGGGAGATGCAGTACCTCTACCGCGAGGGTTCGGCGCTCGTCTTCATGGACAACGAGAGCTACGAGCAGCTGCACGTCGAGGCCGCCGATCTCGGCGACGCGGTGCAGTTCCTCAAGGAGGGGAACCTCGCGGTCCTGCCCGTCCACGACGACCAGGTCGTCGGCGTCGAGCTGCCCGCCGCCGTGGAGCTGACCGTGACCGAGACCGAACCGGGGATCCAGGGTGACCGGGTCTCCGGTGCCCGCAAAGCCGCGACGCTCGAGACCGGTCTCGTCGTGCAGGTCCCGCTGTTCATCGAGCCCGACGAGGTCGTGAAGGTCGACACCCGCACCGGGGAGTACCTCGCCCGCGCCTGACGGGCGGAAGGAACGTGGCGACCCGACGCGAGGCACGTGAGCGAGCGCTGGAACTCTGCTACGAGGTGGAGTCGAGGGCCATGACCGCCGACGAGGTGCTCGCCGAGCTGGTGGTGGAGCCCGACGAGTACGCGGTGCGGCTCGTGCGCGGCGTCGACACGCACCGGGCGGAGCTCGACGAGCTGGTGTCCCGGGTCTCGGAGAACTGGACCCTCGAGCGCATGCCGGCGGTGGACCGCGCGGTGCTCCGGATCGGTGGCTACGAGCTGGGGTGGGAGCCCGACCTCGCGACCGCCATCGTGATCGACGAAGCGGTCGAGCTCGCCCGTCGCTTCTCCACGAAGGACTCCGGGCGATTCGTGAACGCCCTGCTGTCGAAGATGGCGGTGGAGCTCCGGCCATGACCTGGCCGTCCGGGGTGGTCTCGGTGCCGCCGATGACTTCGATGCCCGTCGAGATCGCCGAGCCCGCCGTGATCGAACCGGACCTCGTCGATCCGGAGCTCG
This sequence comes from Acidimicrobiia bacterium, assembly GCA_035763745.1. Lineage (GTDB taxonomy): Bacteria > Actinomycetota > Acidimicrobiia > IMCC26256 > PALSA-555 > DASUAO01. The sequence goes on along the minus strand of DASUAO010000022.1, from coordinate 48,025 downwards.
ATGAGGCCATCTCCACCGACAAGCCGTGGATCGTCATCGTCTGGAACGACCCGGTGAACCTGATGTCGTACGTGGTCTACGTGCTCCAGGAGCTGTTCGGGTATTCCCGCGAGAAGGCGACGCGGCTCATGCTCGCGGTGCACCACGAGGGCAAGGCCGTCGTCGCCGACGGCACACGGGAGCAGTGCGAGGGCCACGTCGGGCGGCTCCACGGGCGCGGGCTCTGGGCCACGATGGAGCATCCTGCATGAGCCGGCGATCGGGCATCTGCGCATGAGACGCGAACCGTGAGCCGCCGCTTCGTGCGGAAGGGCGCCGGGCTGCGCCTGACGTTGGCCGAGGACGAGCGTGACCTCCTCGTTCACCTCCCCGACGAGCTACGCACCCTCTACCGATCGGACCCCGACGACCCTGCCGTCCAGCGGTTGTTCCCGCGCGCCTACCTCGACCCCACCGAGGACGAGGCGGAGGCGGTGTGGCGCGCGCTGCAGCACCCGGAGCTGCTGCGCCAGCGGATCGATGCGATCGACCGGCTCGCGATGGTGCTTGCCGACGGCACCGTGGATCGGAAGGGACGGGTGCACGTGGACCTCGCCGAGGACGACGTCCCGGCGCTGCTCCGCGTGTTGAACGACGCCCGACTCACGTTGGGGACCCGGCTCGAGGTCACCGACGAGACCGACCTCGCGGCGATCGATCCCGACGATCCCCGCGCCCCGGCGTTCATCGCCTACGGCTGGCTCACCTACCTCGAGGGCGAGCTGGTCGAGGTGCTGCTCGGTGAGCTCCCCGGCTGATCCCGGCCCCGACTGATCTGGGCGGTGGGGAAAGGCTTCCCGGCCGCCGAGCCGCCCCGGGTAGGGTCGAGCGGCTCGCAGGCCCCCGACCTTCCCCGAACGACATGAACAGGAGTGCAGGTGGCGTATCTCGACGGCAAGACGATCGCAGTGACCGGAGCAGGGCGGGGCATCGGCCGCGCCGTCGCGCTGGCGTGCGCCGCCGCGGGCGCGAACGTCGTGGTCAACGACTACGGCGTGAGCATCGACGGCAACGACCCGTCGAGCGAGGTCGCCGACGCGGTCGTCGCCGAGATCGAGGCAGCAGGTGGGAACGCGATCGCCGTCGCCGACACCGTGACCACGATGGAAGGCGGCGCCCGCATCGTGCAGGCGGCCGTCGACACCTACGGGAGGATCGACGGCGTCGTCTGCATCGCCGGCATCCTGCGGGAGCGGATGCTCTTCAACATGTCCGAGGAGGAGTGGGACCCGGTCATCGAGACGCACCTGAAGGGCACCTTCACCGTCTTTCGGGCCGCCGCGCCCCTGATGCGGGCCCAGAAGTCCGGCACCATGATCGGCTTCACGTCCGGCGCCTTCGCCGGCAGTGTCGCCCAGGCCAACTACTCGGCGGCGAAGGGTGGCATCGTGTCGCTCACCCGCAGCGCGGCGGTCGGCATGCACAAGTACGGGGTGACCGCGAACGTGATCGCCCCGGTGGCGAAGAGCCGCATGTCGGGCAACGTGCCGTTCGGGATCGAGATGGGCGAGCCCGAGGACGTGGCTCCGATGGTGGTGTTCCTGCTCGGCGACTCGGCACGCGACGTGACCGGCCAGGTGTACACGGCCAACGGCGGCACGATCGCGGTGTGGAACCAGCCGGTCGAGGTCCGCAGCATGAAGAAGGACGGCCGCTGGACGCCCGAGGAGATCGCCGAGCGCTTCGACGAGGTCGGTCAGGAGCGCATGGGCATGCTCGACCGCCTCGAGGCGATGGCCAAGGCCGCCGCCAGCGGCGACAAGCCGAACGAGTAGCCGCCCCTGCTGTACCAGTGCGGCCGCGCCACGCCGCCTCGGTCGTGCGCCCTCGTGCCTGGCGTCCATTTCCGGGCCGAGAGCCACTGCGGCGCGTCGACCCGCGTTCCTCGTTCCATCAGTTCCGGCGCGGCCTCACGCCGCCGCGGGTTGTCGATCTCGCCGTGCTGGATCGGTGGGTGGCTCCATCGCTCGGCGGCCGTCGTCGTGCTCGACGATCGTCCACCCGGCGGTCTTCCGGCGGTGGTGCTGGGTGCAGAGCCCGTCGACATTCTCGGCGCTCGACTCGCCCCCTTCGCTGACCGGGCGATGGTGGTCGCCCTCGATGCGCATCGATCGCCCGCATCCGGCGATGGTGCAGACCGGGTCCCGGGCGGCGAGCAGCTGGGCGAGCGCAGCGGTGACCTTGCGACCCGGGCGTGCGAACGTGCGGACGTCGCGCCCGTCCTCGACGAGGATCGAGAGGACGCCGTCGCCGAGGATCGAACGAGCGTGCTCCACAGGGACCGGTCCGAGCCCGGGGACCTCGCAGCGGTCGCCCGGCCGCGCCTCGCCGGCCACGAGCGCCGTGGCATCGACGTGGACGACGACGTGGTCGCGGGTCTTCACGCGCCCTCGCGGCGTGCTCGTCGTCGGCGCGCCGACTCCGTCGCGTGCGGCGCGTGCCATCGCGAGCATCCCGTCGAAGGCGATCGCCTCGGGTGTGTCGCGCCCGTCCGGAGGCTGCGTGGCGGCATGATCCCAGGCGGCGTCGTCGAAGCGGGCGAGACAGGCGTCGATCTCGGCGCCGAGCGCGATGGGTCCCTGGAGCGACAGGTGCCAGACCCCGTGCTGCGTCCACCGGCGACGGGACCGCTCACGATGGATCCGGGCCTGCCGCTCGGCTGCGTCCTTCGCGGTCGCGAGCACCCGAGCGGCCTCGGTCTTGGCCGCCCGCAGCCCTTCATCGGTCGCCTTCCGGAGCACACGACGCTCGGCAGCCTCGCCGCCGACCTGCGTCGCAGTGGTCACCTGGTGGGCGAGCGTGAGTGAGAGCTCGCCCGAGCGAAGTGCCGCGTCGGTCTTCGAGCCCTCGTGCAGCGCGCTGGTGACCGCGAGCGCATCTTTCGCGGGTCCGATCCCGGAACCGGAGAGGTCGGCGAGCCATTCCGCCGGGGTGACCGCCGGCACCCGCGCCTCCCGGTCGGTGGACCAGACGCCGGTGTCGACGCAGCGCTGGGCGAGGTGTGCCTTGGCGGTCGCGGACAGCCGTTCGGCCCTCGCCGCGACGCGCACGAGTCGGAGCGCATCGCGACCTTCGAAGCGCGCGACCTCGAGGTCGGCGACGAGGTCTTCGAGTTCAGCGACGACGCGTGCCCATCGATCCATGCCTGCATCGTGACAGGGGGGTGTGACAGTCACCCCCGGCGCGCGACGGGCAGTCGAGAGGTCTCGCTCCTCGGCTGCGACGTCGGTGCACCGGTCCATGCCTGCATCGAAGCACGGGGGTGTGACAGTCACCGTCCGTCGTCAGCGGTCGCGGTGCTCCTCGGGGAGTGGGATGTCGAACGCCTCGCAGAGGAGCGCGACGTCGTGGAAGTCGGAGCCGCGCAGCTCGTAGTCGGTGTGGAAGCCAACGAGCTCCGCGGCTGCGATGCACCGGACCGCGCGCCCACCCAACGTTCCCCGGCCACTCAGTGCGCTCGCCGTGTAGCTCTTGCCGCCGTCACCGCCGTAGTCACCGTTCCCGCGCTCGTCGAGCTCGACGATGTGCAGATCGATCTCGTGCCCGTCGTCATCCTCGAGGATGTAGTTGAAGGGCCGCGCATACGGCTCGTCCTTCTCGCGGAGCCCACGGGCACCGAGCGTCGCGAGCAGGTCGGCCTCGTCGCAATGCTCCAGGGTGAGGTCGAGGTCGCGATGCGGGCGGGTCTGGCGCCCGAGCAATGCGTCGACGGCCCACCCGCCATCGACCCAGATCCCGACGCCGGCGTCGGCGAGCGCGTCGAGGATCGCGACCGCGTCGGCTTCGGGCATCTGGGGTTCGGGCATCTGGGGTTCCGCCCCTTGGGGCTCGGGTATGGGGCCATCGTCGCGTGTGGGGCAGGGTCGTTCGCCGGACATCTCGAGCCACGCTCGGCGGGTGTCGATGGCTCTGCTATACATGCTTCGACCGTGAAGGGAGTCCCGAGAGGCTCCTACGGAACCGAAGAGAGCTGCAGATGCCCGACGCCACGAGCGCCGGACAACCGAACGAGGCCGCGGCCGCCCCCGACAGCTCGGGAGGCGGCCGTTTCGTGTCCCGGTCCGATCTCGTCTTCCGGGCCGAGGTCCTCGACGCCGACGACCTGCGCCGGGCCCACACCCGCATCGCCCACGAGATCGTCGAGCGCAACCACGGGGCCGAGCGCCTCGTCCTGATCGGCCTCTACACCCGCGGCGTCGCCATCGCGCACCGGCTCGCCGCCGCGATCGAGTCGTTCGAGCACGTGGAGGTCCCGGTCGGAGCCCTCGACGTCGCCTTCTACCGGGACGACATCGCCCTGCGGCCGGTGCAGCCGCTCGGGCCCACGGAGGTGCCGGTCGACGTCAGTGGGCGCATCGTCGTCCTCGTCGACGACGTCCTCTTCACCGGGCGCACCGTGCGGGCGGCGCTCGACTCGCTCACCGAGCTGGGCCGCCCCCGGGCAGTGCAGCTCGCGGTGCTCGTCGACCGGGGCCACCGCGAGCTGCCGATCCGGGCCGACTACGTGGGCAAGAACCTCCCCACGATGCTCTTCGACGACGTGCGGGTGCGCCTCGCGGAGGTCGACGGCGCGCCGCCCGACGGCCCGGGCGACGGCATCGCCCTCTGGGGGGCGCCCGCGGGCAGTGAGGGGGCCGACGCATGAGGCATCTGCTCTCGATCGACGACCTCGGACGCGACGGCATCGAGGAGGTCTGTGCGCTGGCCACCTCGTTCCTCGAGGTCACCAGCCGCGAGATCCCCAAGGTCCCCGCGCTGCGGGGCAAGACCGTCGCCACCGTCTTCTACGAGGACTCCACGCGCACCCGGCTCTCGTTCGAGACCGCGGCCAAGCGGCTCTCGGCCGACACGATGAGCTTCTCGGTGTCGGCGTCATCCGTGAAGAAGGGCGAGTCGCTGCGCGACACCGTCCAGACGATCGAGGCGATGGGCGTCGACGCGATGGTCGTGCGCCACGGCGCGGCCGGCGCACCGCACCGGGTCGCGGAGTGGGTCGACGCCGCGGTGGTGAACGCGGGCGACGGGCGTCACGAGCACCCCACACAGGCGCTGCTCGACGTGTTCACGCTCCTGAAGCACCGGGGCAGCGGGTTCGACGGCGCACGGGTCGCGATCGTCGGCGACGTCCGCCGGTCGCGGGTCGCGCGCAGCACCGCGAAGGCCATGGCGACGCTCGGCGCCGACGTCACGCTCGTCGGTCCGCCGACGATGCTGCCCGAGTCGCTCGAGTGCTGGCCCGGCGACGCGACGTCCGACCTCGACGACGTGCTCACGAAGGCCGACGTGGTCTACCTGCTCCGCATCCAGCACGAGCGCGTGGACGGCACCCGCTTCCCGTCCCTGCGCGAGTACACGACGCGCTACGGACTCACGGTCGAGCGGGCGGCGCGCCTCGGCCCGGAGGTGCTGATCATGCATCCCGGTCCGATGAACCGGGGTGTCGAGATCGCGCCCGAGGTCGCCGAGGGGCCCGCGTCGGTGATCACGGAGCAGGTCGCCAACGGCGTCGCGATCCGCATGGCCGTGCTCTACTCGATCCTCGGCTCGGGAGGGCCCGTTGCCTGACACCGACCGTTCCAGCTCTGCACGCGGTGGCGAGCTCGTGCTCCGCGGCGGGCGCGTCATCGACGCGTCCGGCGAGCGGATGGCCGACGTGCGTGTCGCCGACGGCCGGGTCGTGGAGGTGGGCGCGGCGCTGACCGGCGACCGTGTCCTCGACGCGGAGGGATGCATCGTCGCTCCGGGGCTCGTCGACCTCCACGTGCACCTGCGTGAGCCCGGCGGTGAGGATGCCGAGACGATCGAGACGGGAGCCCGCGCCGCGGCGCTCGGCGGCTTCACCGCGGTCGTCGCGATGCCCAACACGGAGCCGCCCCAGGACGATCCCGCCGTGGTCGCCGCCGTCCTCGCCGCGGGCGCCGCATCGGTCTGCGACGTCCACGCGGCCGGTGCGATCACCAGGGGTCGCGCCGGCGAAGAGCTCGCTCCAATGGGCGAGCTCCACGCGCTCGGGGTCCGGATCTTCACCGACGACGGCGCATGCGTCGCGTCAGCGGGCGTGATGCGGAGCGCGTTGGAGTACGCGGGATCGCTCCCGGGTGCGGTCCTCGGCCAGCACGCCGAGGACCCGACGCTCGCCACCGGCCACATGCACGAAGGGGAGTGGTCGAGCCGGCTCGGCATCCCGGGACGGCCGGCGATCGCCGAGGAGACGATCATCGCCCGCGACTGCGCGCTGGTCGAGCTCACCGGGACGCCGGTCCACTTCCTGCACGTCTCCACTGCCGGGTCCGTGGAGATCGTGCGCGCCGCCAGAGCGAGGGGACTGCCGGTCACCGCCGAGGTCGCACCCCACCATTTCACGCTCACCGATGCCTGCTGCGCGTCGTTCGACCCGCGCTACAAGGTGCACCCACCGTTGCGCACCGAGGCCGACATCGCCGCGATCAAGGCCGGGCTCGCCGACGGCACCATCGACGCCATCGCCAGCGACCACGCTCCGCATCCCACCGAGTCCAAGGAACGACCGTTCGAGGACGCGCCGCCCGGGATGCTGGGCCTCGAGACCGCGCTCGCCCTGACCCTCACGGAGCTGGTGGAGCCGGGAGTGCTCTCGCTCACCGATGCGCTCGCCCGTCTCTCGTGGGGTCCCGCCGCGATCGCGGGGCTCGCCGAGCACGGCCGCACGATCGAGGCCGGTGCCTCCGCCAACCTCTGCGTGATCGATCCGCGGCTCGAATGGCAGGTCGAGGCGGAGCGGCTCGCGAGCCGGGCACGGAACACGCCGTACGAGGGACGCCGGCTCACGGGCAAGGCCCGTCACACCATCTGCAGAGGAGAAGCGGTCGTGATCGACGGCGAGGCCCAGCGATGACGGCAACGGGAGCGAAGGTCCGGGATGCGGTCCTCGTCCTGGCCGACGGCACCACCTTCGAGGGCGAGCTCGCGGGCGCGACCGACATGGGCGCCGAGGTCGCGGTGGGGGAGGTCGTCTTCAACACCGCGCTCTCCGGCTACCAGGAGATCATCACCGACCCGTCCTACGCCGGGCAGATGATCACGTTCACGTACCCGCACATCGGGAACTACGGGGTGACCGGCGACGACGACGAGAGTCGCCGCCCGTTCTGTCGCGGCGTGATCGTGCGGGACCTCGCGCGACGGGCGAGCAATTGGCGCTCGGAGGCGAGCCTCGACGATCTGCTGCGCAACCACGGGGTCCCCGCGATCGCCGGCATCGACACGCGCCGGCTCACCCGCCATCTGCGCGACACCGGCGCGATCCCCGGCGCGTTCGGCACCGACGAGGCGACCGCGCGCGCCGCCGCGGTGGCCGCACCCCCGACCGAGGGGCGCGACCTCGTGGCCGAGGTGACCACCACCGAGCCGTACGTCGTCGGCGACGACGACGCCCCGTTCTCGGTGGTGGCCTACGACTTCGGGATCAAGCGCACGATCCTCCGTCACCTCGTGGGCTCGGGGTGCCGGGTCGAGGTGGTCCCGGCCGGTACCTCGGCCGCCGACGTGCTCGGGCGAGCACCCGACGGCGTGTTCCTCTCGAACGGACCCGGCGACCCCGAGGGGGTGGCCGGTGCCGTGACGGAGATCGGCGCGCTCGTGGATGCGGTCCCGGTGTTCGGGATCTGCCTCGGTCACCAGATCCTCGGACTCGCGGTCGGGGCGAGGAAGCAGCGGCTCCTGTTCGGCCACCACGGCGCCAACCACCCGGTCCGCCACCAGGCCACGGGGCGTGTCGAGATCACGAGCCAGAACCACAACTACGCGATCGCGATCGACGGTCTCGACCGGGCCGAGCTCACGCACGTGAACCTCAACGACGGCGTGGTCGAGGGCTTCCGGCTGCTCGACGCCCCGGCGCTCGGGGTGCAGCACCATCCGGAAGCCGGCCCCGGCCCCCACGACGCCGCCTACCTGTTCGAGGAGTTCACGGACCTCATGACCCAGGCTCGATGATGAACCACGCGATCATCAACGCCGGCTCGACCGCTGGGCGCCGCTGAGATGCCCCGACGCGACGACCTCCACACGATCCTCATCCTCGGCAGCGGGCCCATCGTGATCGGCCAGGCCTGCGAGTTCGACTACTCGGGCACCCAGGCGTGCCGGGTGCTGCGCGACGACGGGTACCGCGTCGTCCTCGTGAACTCGAACCCGGCGACGATCATGACCGACCCCGAGTTCGCCGACGCCACCTACGTCGAACCGCTCGACATCGAGACGGTCACCCGCATCATCGAGCGGGAGCGTCCCGACGCCGTTCTGCCCACGCTCGGCGGTCAGACCGCGCTCAACCTCGCGATCGGGCTCCACGATGCCGGAGTGCTCGAGCGGTACGGCGTCGAGATGATCGGCGCCGACGTCGAGGCGATCCACACCGCCGAGGACCGGTCGCGCTTCAAGGAGGCGATGCTCGAGATCGGCCTCTCGGTGCCGCTGTCGGGCCTCGCCTACGACATCGACGAGGCGGTCGAGATCGCGGGCGAGGTCGGGTACCCCGTGATCTGCCGGCCGTCGTTCATCCTCGGTGGCGGCGGCACCGGCTTCGCGGCCGACGACGACGAGATGCGCGCGCTCGCGGAGCGTGGGCTCGCCGCCAGCCCGGTCGGGGAGATCCTCATCGAGCAGTCGGTGCTCGGGTGGAAGGAGTACGAGCTCGAGCTGATGCGCGACCACGCCGACAACGTGGTCGTCGTCTGCTCGATCGAGAACTTCGACCCGATGGGGGTGCACACCGGGGACTCGATCACCGTCGCCCCGGCGCAGACTCTCTCCGACGTGGAGTACCAGCGGATGCGCGACGCGGCGTTCGCGTGCATCCGCCGCATCGGCGTCGACACGGGCGGCTCGAACATCCAGTTCGCGGTCAACCCAGCGAACGGCGACATGGTGGTGATCGAGATGAACCCGAGGGTGTCGCGCTCGAGCGCCCTCGCCAGCAAGGCCACCGGCTTCGCCATCGCGAAGATCGCGGCTCGTCTCGCCGTGGGCTACACGCTCGACGAGATCCGCAACGACATCACGAAGGAGACCCCCGCGTCGTTCGAGCCGACGATCGACTACGTGGTGACGAAGATCCCGCGGTGGGCGTTCGAGAAGCTCCCCGGCGCGAGCCCGGTCCTCGGCACGCAGATGCAGTCGGTCGGCGAGGTCATGGCGATCGGACGCACGTTCCCGGAGTCGCTCCAGAAGGCGCTCCGCAGCCTGGAGACCGGGCGCGAGGGCCTGGGGCTCGACGCCGCCGAGGCCGAGCTGGACACCCTCGACACCGACGAGCTCGTCCGCTCGGCCGCGACCCCCACGCCGGAGCGGATCCTGCTCATCGCGACGGCGTTGCGGCGGGGGGTCCCCGTGGAGCGGCTCCACGAGGCGACGGGGGTCGACCCGTGGTTCCTCGATCAGATGCTCCAGATCATCGAGGCCCGAGCAGCACTCGCCGAGGTGGACCCGTCGACGCTCGACCGCGCCGGGTGGCGTCGGGTGAAGCGACTGGGCTTCGGCGACGCGCAGCTGGCGCGACTGTGGGGGACCACGAGCGACGCGGTGCGTCGCGCCCGCCTCGACGCCGGCGTACCGGTGACCTACAAGACCGTCGACACGTGCGCGGCCGAGTTCGCGGCATCCACCCCGTACCACTACGGCACCTACGAGGACGAGGACGAGATCGCGCCGCTCGAACGATCCGCGGTCGTGATCCTCGGGAGCGGCCCGAACCGCATCGGCCAGGGTGTCGAGTTCGACTACTGCTGTGTGCACGCCGCCTTCGCGCTCTCCGACGCCGGGTACGAGACCGTGATGGTCAATTGCAACCCCGAGACCGTCTCGACCGACTACGACACCAGCGACCGGCTGTTCTTCGAGCCGCTGTCCGTCGAGGGAGTCCGCAACGTGTGCGACGCCTTGCGCGCGGCGCCCGGCGCAGGGGGTCTCGCCGGGGTGATCGTCGCACTCGGAGGTCAGACACCGCTCAAGCTCGCCCACGCACTGGAGGACGCCGGCATCCCGGTTCTCGGCACGAGCCCCGCGTCGATCGACCTCGCCGAGGACCGCGAGCACTTCAACGCGCTCTGCGACCGCCTCGGGATCCCGCAGCCCGCGGGGGGTACTGCGGTGTCGGCCGACGCAGCGCGCGCGATCGCGGGCTCCGTGGGCTACCCGGTCCTCGTCCGTCCGTCGTACGTCCTCGGCGGGCGGGCAATGAGAATCGTCTACGACGACCACGAGCTCGACGAGGCCATGACGGCGCTCGCCCACAGCGGGAGCCTCGGACGCGAGGGAGGCCTCTCGGCCGAGCGGCCCGCGCTCGTCGACCGGTTCCTGGAGGACGCGATCGAGGTCGACGTCGACGCCATCCGCGATGGGACCGGCGAGGTGCTCGTCGGCGGGATCATGGAGCACATCGAAGAGGCCGGAGTGCATTCGGGCGACTCGGCGTGCGCGATTCCCCCGCCCACGCTCAGCGCCGAGGTCATCGCCCAGATCGGGACCCACACCTCGGCCCTCGCCGACGCGCTCGACGTCCGCGGACTGCTGAACGTGCAGTACGCGGTCAAGGACGAGCGGGTCGTCGTGATCGAGGCCAACCCCCGAGCGAGTCGCACGGTCCCGTTCGTGAGCAAGGCGACCGGCGTCCCGCTCGCCAAGGTCGCGGCCCGGGTGATGCTCGGCGCGACGCTCGCCGGTCTCCGGGAGGAAGGCCTCCTCCAGCCCCCCGCGTCGGGTGGCCACGTGTCGGTGAAGGAGGCGGTCCTCCCGTTCGACCGGTTCCCCGAGGTCGACACGCTCCTCGGCCCGGAGATGCGATCGACGGGCGAGGTCATGGGGATCGACCGCTCGTTCGGGCTCGCGTTCGCCAAGAGCCAGGCTGCGGCCGGCAACGCGCTCCCGGAGTCGGGGACGATCTTCCTGTCGCTGGCCGATCGCGACAAGCGGGGCGGCCTCGACGTCGCGCGTCGGTTCGTCGAGCTCGGGTTCACGATCGCCGCGACGAGCGGGACCGCACGGATGCTCGAGTCCGAGGCTGTCCCGGTCGCCACGGTGGTGGCGAAGGTCGGCGAGGCCTCCGGCGTCGACGCTGTCGACCTCATCGCGTCGGGCAAGGTCGACCTCGTGGTGAACACGCCGCGCGGGCGTGGGCCCCGCGCCGACGGCGCCCACATCCGTCGTGAGGCGACCCGGTGCAAGGTCCCGTGCATCACGACCGTCGCCGCCGCGCTCGCGGCCGCGGCGGGGATCGCGGCGCGCGCCGGCGGCGATCCGATCGTGCGACCGCTGCAGGAGTACCACCGCGACTCCCAGATGCGCCTGGAGGTCTGAACGCCCGATGAACCGCAGCGGCCGTGCCACGGAAGGGATCGTCGACACGGCGGTCTCGCTGGGCCCGATCCGGCTCCCGAACCCGATCGTGGCCGCGTCCGGGACGTTCGGGCACGGTGCCGAGCTCGCGGAGCTCTGCGACCCCGCGGCGCTCGGCGCGGTCACCGTGAAGTCGCAGGCCGCCTTCGACTGGCCGGGGAACCCGCCGCCGCGCCTCCTCCCGGCCGCGGGTGGGATGCTCAACGCGGTCGGGCTCCAGGGTCGGGGTGCCGCGCACTGGCTCGAGCACGACCTCGACCCGCTCCTCAGCCGGGGGGCGCGGGTGATCGCCTCGATCTGGGGTCACTCGGTGGACGACTACGTCGACGCGGCGCGTCTCGTCGCGGCCGCGGGCGACCGGATCACTGCACTCGAGGTCAACCTGAGCTGTCCCAATCAGCGTGCCGGAGATGCGATCTTCGCCCACGACGCTCGGCTCACCGGAGGAGTGGTGGGCGCGGTGGCCAGCGTGGCCGGGCAGGTCCCCGTGCTGGCGAAGCTGAGCGGTGGGGTGGCCGATCTCGTCGCCATCGCGGGCGCGGCGGTCGGGGCCGGCGCGACCGGCCTCACGCTGATCAACACGGTCCGGGCCTTCGCCATCGACGCCGACGCGCGACGACCCGCCCTCGGGAGCAGCGGCGGCGGGCTCTCCGGCCCCGCGATCAAGCCCGTCGCGCTCCGCGCGGTGCACGACGTGCACGCCGCGTTCCCCGAGGTCCCGATCGTGGGCACCGGCGGCATCACGTCCGGCATCGATGCGGTCGAGATGCTGCTCGCCGGAGCCGCTGCGGTGGGGGTGGGGACCGCGACCTTCGCGGAGCCCCGAGCCATGTTGCGCATCCTCGGCGAGCTCGAGCGCTGGTGCCGACGGGCCGGTGTCACCGAGGTCCGGTCGCTCACGGGAGCGCTCGGTCCGATCCCGAACCCCCACCAGGGAGCCACGCCATGACCGGTCCCGCGCGCGAGCGCATGGTGCTCGCGCTCGACGTCCCAGACCTCGACGAGGCCGTCTCGCTGGCCACGCGACTGCAGCCGTGGTTCGGTGCGGCAAAGGTGGGCTACGAGCTGTACGCGACGGCAGGCCCCGCGGCGTTCGACGTGGTGCACGAGCTGGGGCTCCGCGTCTTCGCCGATCTCAAGCTGCACGACATCCCGACGACCGTCGGCCGGGGCGCCCGCGCGCTGGGGCGGCACGGTGTGGATTTCCTCAACTTCCACGCGGCCGGCGGGGTCGAGATGCTCCGGGCGGGGGTCGACGGGCTGCGTGCCGGCGCGGCCGAGGCCGGCCACCCCGAACCGGTGGCCCTCGGTGTGACCGTCCTCACGAGCGAGCCCGACACCAGCGCGTTCGCCGCACGGCTCGAAGCGGCGCGGGACGCGGGCTGCGACGGGGTGGTGTGCTCCGCGCTCGAGATCGCGGATGTCCGCACGGTCGGGCTGCGGACCATGGTCCCGGGTCTCCGACTCGCGGGCAGTGGCGCCGATGATCAGGCGCGCGTCGCCACGCCCGCCGCCGCGGCGGCGGCCGGGGCCGACTGGATGGTGATCGGTCGCACCGTGACCGCCGCACCGGATCCCGAAGCCGCGTCCGCGGCACTCGCGGTCGAGGTCGCCGACGCGCTCATGGGCGCGAACTGACCTCACGCGGCTGCCCGACCGGATCGGTGAGGCCGCTGGGTATGCTGACGCGGCGATGCCACAGCCCCCGGCCCTCACTCCCGAGCAACGCCTCGCCGCGCTCGAGAAGGCGGCCGAGGCGCGGCGCATCCGCGCCGATGTCAAGGAGCAGCTCAAGGACGAGCGGATCACGCTCTCCCAGCTGTTCGAGCGCGCCGGGGGTGACGAGATCCTCGCCAACCTCAAGGTCGTGAGCATGCTGGAGTCGATGCCGAACACCGGGAAGGTGAAGGCACGGCGGCTGATGCGCGACCTCGACATCAGCGAACGCCGTCGGATCCGGGGCCTCGGGCCGAACCAACGCCAGAAGCTCCTCGAGCACTTCGGTCCGAACCCCTGAGCGTCCTGCTCGTCGTCGCCGGCCCTTCGGGAGTCGGGAAGGGCACGATCGTGCGGGAGCTGCTCGCGCGTGACCCGCGGCTCTGGTTCTCGGTGTCCATGACCGACCGTGCTCCCCGGCCCGGGGAGGTCGAAGGTCGCGACTACCGGTTCGTCGACCGCGAGGAGTTCTGCGCGGTGCGCGACGCGGGCGGGCTCCTCGAGTGGTTCGAGGTCTACGGCGACCTCAAGGGGACGCCTCGGGCGCCGATCGAGGAGCGGCTCGCCGCCGGCCAGGACGTGCTGCTGGAGGTGGACGTCCAGGGGGCGATGGCCGTCCGCGAGGTGTTCCCCGAGGCCCTGCTGGTGTTCGTGCGTCCACCGTCCCGGGCGGTGCAGCGAGAGCGCCTCGTGGCCCGGGACCCGGATGCCGACGCGGCGCAGATCGAGACCCGGCTGGCCGCAGCCGAACGGGAAGAGGAGCTGGCGTCGGCGTTCGACGCCGTGGTGGTCAACGAGGACATCGACGGGGCGGTGGAGGAGGTCCTCGGGGTGCTCGCAGGGCGGCGGTCCCGAGGCGCCTGACGACGGCTCCCCGCTGATACGATGAACGTCCGGTCCACCGCTGCTCGTGGTGCGTGCGCATCACGTGCCCCGCGCTCGACCAGCCGGTCCGCCCGAGATCGAGCCTCCCGAGGGGAAGCCCCGAATGCCCGAAGTCCGCGCCTCGCTCATGGAACCCCGGATGGAGCACCTCCTCGACCGGGTGGGCTCCAAGTTCACGCTCGTCACCCTGGCTGCGATGCGCGCCAGGGAGATCAACGACTACTACAACCAGCTGGGCGAAGGCCTGGGCAAGATCGTGCCGCCGCAGGTCACGTCCGTGTCCCGCAAGCCGCTCACGATCTCGCTCGAGGAGATCCAGGTGGGCAAGATCGAGGCGGCCCCGATGCCCGAAGAGCCCGAGATCGTCGAGGGCGCCGAGGACGGCGCAGACGCGATCCTCGTGGCCGAGGGCTCGGACGAGCCCGGCACCGAGTAGCGCGCGCGGCGCGCCCGCGCCGTCTGGCCCACCCAGGACCACCTGCGCATGACTGTGGACCCCACCTCGGAACCCGGGACGCTGCTCCCGGGTCCGGTCGCGCTCCGCGGCAGCCGCGTCGTGCTCGGGATCACCGGCGGGATCGCCGCGTACAAGGCGGTCGAGATCTGTCGGCGTCTCGTGGACGCCGGCGCGCACGTCATCCCCGTGCTCACCGATGACGCGCAGCGCTTCGTCGGAGCGGTGACGTTCTCGGCGCTCGCGTCCGAGCCGGCGCGCACGTCGTTGTTCACGGGCGCCGAGGGCGGCGACCCGATCCCGCACACCCGTCTCGGCCAGGGCGCCGATCTCCTCGTCGTCGCGCCGGCGACGGCCAAGCTCCTGGGGAAGTACGCCTGCGGGATCTCCGACGACCTCCTCACCACGACCCTGCTCGCGACCCGCGCGCCGGTGCTGGTGGCGCCGGCGATGCACACCGAGATGTGGGAGCACCCGGCAGTGCAGGCCAACCTCGACACGCTGCGCACGAGAGGCGTCCGGGTCGTCGAGCCGATGAGCGGACGGCTCGCCGGCGGCGACGTCGGGGAGGGCCGGCTGGCCGACCCGGAGACGATCGTCGAGGCTGCAGCAGCCGTACTCGCGCGCGACGGCGACCTCGCCGGTGTCCGTGTCCTCGTGACCGCCGGTGGGACGCGCGAGCCGATCGACCCGGTCCGGTTCATCGGCAACCGCTCGTCGGGGAAGATGGGGCACGCGATCGCCGACGCTGCAGCGCGCCGGGGTGCCGCGGTCACGCTCGTCACGACGACGGACCGGCCTACGCCCGACGGCGCGCACGTCGTGCGCGTGACCACGGCCGAGGAGCTCGCCGACGCGGTCCTCGGGGCCTACGCCCACACGGACGCCGTCGTGATGGCGGCCGCCGTCGCCGACTTCCGTCCGAAGGCGAGTGTGGCGGAGAAGATCAAGAAGCGCGACGGTCTCCCCGAGCTCCACCTCGAGCCGACGCCCGACGTCCTGGCCGAGCTGGGGCGACGCAAGGCCCATCAGGTGCTCGTCGGCTTCGCGGCCGAGACCGAGGACGTCCGGGCGAACGCGGCCGCCAAGCTGGCCGCGAAGCGGGTCGACCTGATGGTCGCCAACGACGTCTCGGAGCCGGACGCCGGCTTCGAGGTCGACACCAACCGGGCGGTGATCCTCGATGCTTCCGGGCACGCCGAGGACGTCCCGCTCCGCACCAAGCTCGCACTCGCCGATGTGATCCTCGATCGCGTGGGTGCGTTGCTGCCCGTTCCGACCCCGGCGCGTCCGTCCGCCGGTCGACCCGACGCATCACGAACCTGACAAGGAGCTCCGTGGACCGCTTCACCTTCACATCGGAATCGGTGACCGAGGGTCACCCCGACAAGATGTGCGACCAGATCAGCGACGCGATCCTCGACGCGATCTTCGAGGAGGACCCCCACAGCCGAGTCGCCTGCGAGACGATGGCGACCACCGGGCTCGTCGTGGTCGCGGGCGAGATCAGCACGACCGCCTACGTCGACATCCCGCGGGTCGTGCGCGACACCGTGCGCAGCATCGGCTACGACCGCGAGTCGTTCGGATTCGACGGCAAGACCTGCGCCGTCATCACGACGATCGACGAGCAGTCCCCGGACATCGCGATGGGCGTCGACAAGGCGACGGAGCAGCGCGCGGGGACCGGTGAGATGTTCGACGAGATCGGTGCCGGCGACCAGGGGATGATGTTCGGGTACGCCTGCGACGACACCGAGGACCTGATGCCGATGCCGATCTGGCTCGCGCACCGGTTCGCACATCGGCTCGCCGAGGTCCGCAAGTCGGGTGTGCTCCCGTACCTCCGGCCCGACGGCAAGACCCAGGTCACGTTCGAGTACGAAGGCGGTGTCCCGAAGCGCCTCTCCACCGTGCTGATCTCCACGCAGACCGGCCCGGGCGTCGACGTCGACACGCTGCTCAAGCCCGATCTGGTCGAGCACGTGATCCGGCCGCTGCTCCCGGCCCAGTTCGCCGACGACGACTTCGAGGTCCTCTGCAACCCGACCGGCAACTTCGAGCTCGGAGGACCACACGCGGACTGCGGCCTCACGGGTCGCAAGATCATCGTGGACACCTACGGCGGGATGGCACGGCACGGTGGTGGCGCCTTCAGCGGCAAGGACCCCACAAAGGTCGACCGGTCGGCGGCCTACGCGGTGCGTCACGCCGCGAAGAACATCGTGGCCGCCGGGGTCGCCAAGCGCTGTGAGGTCCAGGTTGCGTACGCGATCGGGGTCGCGCGCCCGGTGTCGATCATGGTCGAGGACTTCGGGACCTCCGAGATCGACCCCGAGAAGCTCGCCGGGCTGGTCCAGGAGCACTTCGACCTGCGCCCTGCCGCGATCATCGACCGCCTCCAGCTGCGGCGTCCGATCTTCCGGAAGACCGCGGCCTACGGGCACTTCGGCCGCCCGGAGCCGACGTTCTCGTGGGAGCACACCGACCACGCCGAGAGCTTCCGCAAGGCTGCCGAGGCCCTGGCCTGACCGGACCGGGTCAGGCCGGCTCGGGCCCGGCCGGTTCGGGCCCGGCGGCCCGGGTCGTCCGCGTCCTCCCGGACGTCCCCGCGCTCGACCGGGCCCTCGACTATCTCGTCCCCGACGACCTCGGGGCCGCGCTCGCGGTCGGGACGATCGTACGGGTGCCGCTGCACGGGCGGCGGGTCCGGGGCTGGGTCGTCGCGCTCGACGTCGAGCCCGCGACCCCGGTCGAGCGACTCCTGCCGATCCGCGCGGTGGTCTCCGCGGGACCTCCGGCCGAGCTCGTCGCCCTCGCGGACGAGGCGGCCCGCCGCTGGGCCGGACCCCGCACCGCGTTCCTCCGCCCGGCCTCGCCCCCCAACAACGTCGCGCCCGGGCCAGTGCCGGTGCCCGAGGTCGGCATCTACCCGACCTCGGTGCCGCCGGTGTCGATCCCCGATCGCGACCGGCGCGTCGTCGAGACGCCCCCGGCGACCGAGCGCGCGACGCTGATCGCCTCCCTCTTGGCTCCCGAGGGCTCGACGATCGTCCTGGTCCCCGACCGCGCGGAGGCCGACGCGCTCGTCGCCCACCTCGCGGCCACGGGTCGCGAGGTGGTCGCGTTCCGCACCGACGAGACCGACGCCAGCCGCACCCGCACGTGGGAAACGGCGCGGCACGGCGCGCGCGTGGTGGTCGGGGGTCGGATCGCAATCTTCGCGCCCGTTCCCGATCTGCGGGCCGTGATCGTCCTCGACGACGCCGACGAGGCTCTGGCCGACGAGCGCGCGCCGTCCTGGCACGCCCGCGACCTCGCCGCCCAGCGCGCCGCGGGGGTGGGCGCCCGCCTCGACATCCTGAGCCCCGCGCCGACGGTCGAGGCGGTCGCGCTCGCCGGCGAGCCGATCGCAGCACCACGTCCGCAGGCCCGGAGCGGGTGGCCGCGCCTCGAGGTCGTCGACCGGCGCGACGACCCTCCGGGGCTCGGCCTGCTCTCGGCGCAGCTCGGACCCGCGCTGCACCGGGCGCTCGACGCCGGGACCCGGGCGGTGTGCGTGATGAACCGCAAGGGTCGTGCCCATCTCCTCCTGTGTCGAGCATGCGGTGAGCCGGCGCGGTGCGAGCGCTGCGATGCGACCGTGGCCGAGGTCGACGCCGGGCTCCGGTGCGCGCGCTGCGAGACCGTGGCCGAGCTCCGCTGCCGGCATTGCGGCTCGGCGCGTTTCCGGGGTGCGCGTCCGGGTGTGGTCCGTCTCCGCGACGACCTCGCGGGCCTGGTCCCTCGCCATCGCGTGCTCGCCGTGGACGCGGCGAGCACTGCACTGCCGGCGTTCGACGTGGCGGTGGGGACCGAGGCGGTCCTGCACCGCGTCCGCGGGGAGTCGAACCCGATCGGGCTCGTCGCGTTCCTCGACTTCGACCAGGAGCTGCTGGCCCCGCGCCATCGCGCCGCTGAGCAGGCGCTCTGGCTCCTCGTGCGCGCGGCGCGAGCCGTCGGGTCACGCACCGCAGGGTCCGGCGGACGCGATGGGCTCGTGCTGGTGCAGACCCGCGTGCCCGAGCACGAGGTGCTGCGAGCGTACGAGGAAGCCGATCCGTCGATCGCGCGGTCGGTCGAGACCGCGCGCCGACGCGACCTCGGGTTCCCGCCGTTCGGCGGGTTGGCGGAGCTGCGCGGTGCTCCGGAGGCGGTCGCGGCCGCGTGCATCGCACTCACAGGTTCGCTCACCGTCCTCGGCCCCAACGGCGACCGGGCCCTGGTACGGGCGCCCGACACGAGCACCCTGACAGCCGCCCTCGCGACGACCGACCTCGGTCCGGCCCGCGCGCGGGGACGACTGCGCATCGACGTCGACCCGCTCCGGGTCTGACGGTCGCGCGCTCGGGGCGCACGAGCCGGCCGCGGAGCCACCGGAGGCTGCCGGTACCCTGGAGCCATGGCGACCTTCGACGTGCGGATCTTCGGTGATCCCGTGCTGCGCCAACGCGCACGCGAGGTCGAGGAGCTCGACGGCGACCTCGTCACGCTGTCCCAACGCATGGTGGAGACGATGTACGAGGCGCTCGGGGTCGGGCTCGCCGCACCGCAGGTCGGTGTGCTGAAGCGGCTCTACACCTACGACGTGGGGGACGGTCCGGCGGTGCTCGTCAACCCCGAGATCGTCGACGCGACCGGGGAGTGGACCTACGACGAGGGGTGCCTCTCGGTGCCGGGGGTCCACGTCGAGATCGTCCGACCCAAGGTCATCACGGTGCAGGGCCTCGACCTCGACGGCAAGGAGGTCGTCCTCGAGGGCGACGAGCTCATGGGGCGCCTCATCCAGCACGAGATCGACCACCTCGACGGTGTGCTCCTCCTCGACCGGCTCGAGCCCGACCGTCGCAAGGACGTCCTGCGGGAGATGCGTCGAGCCCAGCTCGACGACTCGATCGTCGGCGCTGCCGACGACGGCGTGCGGAGACTCTGACCACCCCGGTGCGTGTCGTCTACTTCGGGACCCCGGCCGACGCCGTCCCCGCGCTGCGGGCCCTGCACGCGGACGGCCACGACGTCGCGCTCGTGGTCACCCAGCCGGATCGGCGGCGGGGCCGGGGCGGTGCCACCGCGCCCAGCCCGGTGAAGCGCGCCGCCGATGAGCTGGGCCTACCCGTCCGCACCCCGAGCCGGGCCGTGGAGGTCGCGTCCGAGGTCGCTGCGCTCGCCGCCGACCTCGGCGTCGTCGTCGCCTTCGGTCAGCTCCTCCCGGCCGCGCTGCTCGAGTCGTGTCGGCTCGGCTTCGTGAACCTGCACTTCTCGCTGCTGCCCCGGTGGCGGGGTGCGGCACCGGTGGAGCGCGCCGTGCTCGCCGGAGATGTCGAGACGGGCGCGTGCGTGATGGCACTCGACGAGGGCCTCGACACGGGTCCGGTGTACGACTGCGTGCGCACGTCCATCGGCCCCGACGAGCCGGCCGGGGCGCTGCGGGCGAGGCTCGTCGACCTCGGGACCGACCTGCTCGTCCGGACCGTGCCCCGGGTCGAGGAGACGACACCGCGCCCGCAGGAGGGCGAGGCCACGCTGGCACCCAAGCTCTCGGTCGACGAGTTCCGCCTCGACCCCCGGCGTCCGGCCGAGGAGCTGGCGCGTCTGGTCCGGGCCGGGAACCCTCGCCCGGGTGCGTGGGGAGTGGTGTCGGGGCGACGGCTCAAGGTGCTGCGCGCCCGTGTCGAGGAGCAGCCCACCGACGAGATCGCGATCGGGCGTGTCGATCGCCGGGGCGCGGTCGGGACGGGGACCGGTGTGCTCGTCCTCGAGGAGGTCCAACCCGAGGGCCGCGCCGCCATGACGGCGAGCGCCTGGCGCGCCGGCCTCCGCGACGACACCCCGACCCTGGACGTCCCGGGATGACCGCCCACCATGCTCGCTTCACGAGCTGGCGTGTCTCCGCAGCTCCCGACGCCGAGACGCCCGAAGGTGGCCGGTGAAGCCGACCGTGCGCCGGCTGGCCCGGGACGCCCTCGTGCGCATCGAAGGGGGTGCGTACTCGCATCTCGCGCTCCCGGCGATGCTCCGCGAGTCCCACCTGAGCGCGCGTGACCGGGCCCAGGTCACCGACCTCGTGTACCGGACCCTGCGGGGCCAACGCCGCCTCGACGACCTGATCGGGCGTGCCAGCACGCGGCGGATCGCCCGGATGGACCCCCCGGTGCGCGCCGCGCTCCGCCTCGGCGCACACCAGCTGCTCTCCGGCGTCCCGCCGCATGCCGCCGTCGGCGAGACGGTCTCGGCCGCGCCGGCGCGGGCGCAGGGGTTCGTGAACGGTGTGCTCCGCGCGTTGACCCGCCTGGGGCCGCCGTGGCCCGAGCCCGAGAGCGAGGCAGTGGCGCTGTCGTACCCGGACTGGCTCGCCGATCGCCTCCGCGCGGACCTCGGTCCCGAGCGTGCGACCGCGGTCATGGTGGCCGGCAACGAGCCGGGTGCGCTCACGCTGCGCCCGAACCCGGGCCGCACCGAGGTCGACGCCCTCGAGGCTGCGCTCCGCGAGGCGGGTGCCGAGGTCGAGCGGGGTCGTCTCGTGCCGAGCGCGCTCGTCGTGCGGGGGGGAGGGGACCCGGCCCGGCTGCTCCCCGTCGCCGACGGTCGTGCGACTCCCCAGGACCAGGGGAGCCAGGCGGTCGTGGCGTATCTCGACCCGCAGCCCGGCGACCGGGTGCTCGACATCGCCGCGGCTCCGGGTGGGAAGGCGACCGGGATCGCCGAGCGCGTGGGCCGCGAGGGGCGGGTGCTCGCGCTCGACCGCAACGCCGGCCGGCTCGGGCTCGTCGGGCGGGCGTCGTCGCGGCTCGGGCTCGACACCGTCGACCTCCTGGTGGCCGACGGCCGCCATCTCCCCGTGGACGGTGCCGCGTTCGATCGGGTGCTGCTCGATGCTCCGTGCAGCGGCATGGGCGTGCTCGCGCGTCGCGCCGAGTCCCGCTGGCGGCTGGAGCCCGACTCGATCAGCGAGCTGGCCGGGCTGCAGCGGGACCTGCTCCTGGAGGCCGCGCGAGCCGTGCGCCCCGGCGGTGTCCTCGTCTACTCGGTGTGCACGCTGACCGCCGAGGAGACCCGTGCCGTGGTCGACGCCACGGTCGCCCGGCGCCCGGACCTGGTGCCGATGGCACCGCCGGCGCCTCCGTGGGAGCCCTCGGGGTCCGGGGCGTTGCTCCTCCCGCAGGCCGCGGGGACCGACGGCATGTACGTCGCCGGCCTTCGCCGCGCCGCCGGGTAGCGTCGGTGGCGATGACCGGGAAGATCGCGCCGTCGATCCTGTCCGCCGACTTCGCCCACCTGGCGCGCGACGTGGCGCGGGTCGCCGATGCGGCCGACCTCCTGCACGTCGACGTGATGGACGGGCACTTCGTGCCCAACCTGACGCTCGGCCCGCTCGTCGTCGAAGCGCTCCGTCCCGAGACCGACCTGTTCCTCGACTGTCACCTGATGGTCGACAACCCCGATGTCCTGCTCGCCGACTTCGTCAAGGCCGGGGCCGACCGCTGCATCGTGCACGTCGAGCTCGGCGACCCGCGGCCGCTCTTCGACGAGATGCGTGCGCTCGGCACCGGTGTCGGGATCACCCTGAACCCCGACACCCCGGTCGACGACGTCCTTCCGTACCTCGCCGACGTCGACCTCCTGCTCGTCATGAGCGTGCACCCCGGGTTCGGTGGGCAGTCCTTCATCCCCGAGGTGCTCGAGAAGGTGCGGGTCGCCCGGCGCGTGATCGAGGAGGAGGGCCTCGCGGTGGAGGTCGAGATCGACGGCGGGATCAACGTCGAGACGGCACCGCTCGCCGTGGCCGCCGGGGTCGACATCCTCGTCGCGGGCAGCGCGGTCTTTCGAGCCGACGACCCGGCGGCGGCCGCGCACGCCATCCGCGCCGCGGGTTGGCCGGCTCGCGGCACCGAGACCTGAACGATGCCCGGCAACGGCACCCCGTCATTCGCGGCGAAGGTGCTGACCGTCTCCGACGGCGTCGCCGAGGGCGTCCGCGACGACCGGTCGGGACGGGCCCTGGTGGAGCGGCTGCAGGAGATCGGTGCGGAGGTCGTCGAGCACCGCGTGGTGCCCGACGGGGTCGAGTCCGTGGCCGACGCGCTCCGCGACCTCACCTCGGGGTTCGCCGGGGTGGTCGTCACGACCGGGGGGACGGGGTTCGGCCCACGGGACCTCACGCCCGAGGGGACCCGACGGGTGCTGGAGCGGGAGGCGCCGGGCCTCGCAGAGGCGATGCGGCGGACGAGCGACGCCGACGGGCGGGGGTTCGGCATGCTCTCCCGGGGCGTCTGCGGCACCGTGGGCGCCAGCCTGGTCTGCAACCTCCCGGGCTCCTCGTCGGGGGCGATCGAGTGCCTCACCGCCGTGGAGGGCGCGATCCCGCACGCCCTCGACCTGCTCCGGGGTGGCCGCCCGCACTGAGCGGAGGTGTCGCCCGCCGCCCGAACTAGAACCTGTTCCATTTTCCGGCGAGATCCGCTACGCTCACAGGACCACGAGAAGCCCTCGGGGTATGGGTGCGAGTCCCGACCGGCGGTGTCCGCCGGGGTGACGAGCGGTCCGAGGATCGTCCGGCACCCCTGCGGGAGCCCGCGAGCCCACGGCAGCCGGCCGTGTGGTTGATCCGGTGTGATGCCGGAGCCGACGGTGAGAGTCCGGATGGGAGAGGGCGCTCGACGCGTGCTCGACGCGCGCCGTCTGTCCCTGCCCGCTAGGAGCCACGTCCGGCCAGCAGGGTCGGGCGCCCGCAGATGGTGACGAGAGCGCCGATGGACCAGCTCGAGGACCGGCACCAGGAGCCGATGGCCCGGGCAGTCGCGCTGGGCGACGCGGCCCGACGCCGGACCGCCCCGAACCCCTGGGTGGGGTGCGTGCTCGTGCGCGACGGTGTGGTCGTCGGCGAAGGGGCCAGCGAGCCCGCGGGCGGGCGACACGCCGAGGTGCTCGCGCTCGCAGAGGCCGGCAGCCGGGCGTGCGGGGCGACCGCCTTCGTGACGCTCGAGCCGTGCTCGCACCACGGTCGGACCCCACCGTGCGCCGACGCCCTCCTCGACGCAGGCGTCGCGCGCGTGCAGGTCGCGCTGGCGGACCCCGACCCGAGGGTCCAGGGTGAGGGGATCGCTCGTCTGCGCGCCGGTGGTGTCGACGTCGCGGTGCACGACGACGCGGCTGCCGCCCGTTCGTTGGCGCCGTACCTGCACCATCGCCGAACCGGCCGCGCGTGGTGCGTCGCGAAGACGGCGTCCAGCCTCGACGGTCGGGTCACCGCCGCTGACGGTACGTCGCGATGGATCACCGGCCCGGCCGCCCGGGCCGACGCCCACGAGCTGCGCGCCGACTCCCAGGCGGTCGTCATCGGCTCGGCGACCGCACTCGCCGACCGCCCCACCCTGGACGTTCGCGACGTCACGGTCACGCCGCGCGTCCCCCCGCTGCGCGTCGTGCTCGACGGGCGCGGCCGGGTGCCCGCCGGCGGCGACCTCTTCGACACCTCGATCGCCCCGACCATGG
The DNA here is from genome assembly GCA_035763745.1 of Acidimicrobiia bacterium. GTDB lineage: Bacteria > Actinomycetota > Acidimicrobiia > IMCC26256 > PALSA-555 > DASUAO01. Next base: position 24,027 of record DASUAO010000022.1, on the reverse strand, counting down.
TGCTCACGACCGACGCCGCCCCGATCGAAACCGTGGACCAGTGGCGGTGCGCGGGCGCCGAGGTCGAGACCATCGGGGCCGGACCACGCGGCGTCGGCGTCGACCTCGAGGCGGCGCTCGCGCTCCTCGGACGCGAGGGCGTGCTCCAGGCGATGTTCGAGGGCGGGCCGACGGTCCACGGCGGGCTGCTGGCGGCCGGGCTCGTCGATCGGATCGTCGCCTACGTCGCGGGCGTGGCGCTCGGACCCCGAGGACGACCGAGCCTCGAGTGGGACGGGCCACCGACGCTCGCCGCCGCCCCTCGCTTCGGTCTCCGGAGTGCAACGGCGCTCGGCGACGACGTCCGCCTCGACCTCGTCCCTGTTGCCGGCGGGGAGGGCTGAGGTGTTCACCGGGATCGTGGAGGAGCTCGGCACCGTCCGGGCGATCGCCCCCCGCGCCGACGGGGCGCGGATCGAGATCGCCTGCTCGACCGTGCTCGAGGGAGCGCGCCCGGGCGACTCCATCGCCGTCGACGGGTGCTGTCTCACCGTCGTGGAGCTCGGCGAGGGCTGGTGGGCGGCCGACGCCCAACCGGAGTCCCTCGCCCGAACGACCCTCGGTCGGCTCGTCGAGGGTGCGCCCGTGAACCTGGAGCGCCCGGTGCGCCTCGCCGATCGTCTCGGCGGCCATCTCGTGCAGGGCCACGTCGACGGGGTCGGGACCATCGTGGCCCGCACGCCCGAGGGCGACGGCTCGGTGCGCTTCCAGGTCGCCCTCGACGCCGGCACGGGCCGGTACGTCGTCGAGAAGGGCTCGATCACCCTCGACGGCGTGAGCCTCACGGTGACCGATGTGCTGGATGCGTCCGACACGACCGACGGGACCAGCGATGCCGAGGCCGACGTGCGGATCGGGATCGCGGTGATCCCGCACACCCTCGCCGTCACCACGTTCGGCGCCCGTGCTGTCGGCGACGGCGTCAACGTCGAGGTCGATGTGCTCGCCAAGTACGTGGAACGACTGCTCCCACCAAGGAGATCCAGCTGATGCCGTTCACCCACATCACGAACGCGATCGAGGCCATCGAGCGCGGTGAGCTCGTGATCGTCGTCGACGACGCCGACCGCGAGAACGAGGGCGACCTCATCATGGCGGCCGACAGGGTCACGCCCGAGGCGATCGCGTTCATGATCCGGCACACGAGCGGGGTCATCTGCCAGCCACTCGAGGGCGCGCGCTGCGACGCGCTCCAGCTGCCCCTGATGGTCGCCCACAACACAGAGGTGCAGCGGACCGCGTTCACCGTGTCGGTCGACGCTCGCGTCGGCACGACCACCGGCATCTCGGCCGCCGACCGCGCCGCGACGGTCCACGCGCTGATCGACGGCGAGACCCGACCCGACGACCTCGCCCGTCCCGGGCACATCTTCCCGCTGCGTTATCGCGAAGGAGGCGTGCTCAAGCGGGCCGGGCACACCGAGGCCGCAGTCGACCTCGCCCGCCTGGCCGGGCTGACGCCCTCCGGGGTGCTCGCCGAGGTCGTCAACGACGACGGCACCATGGCCCGCATGCCCGAGCTGGAGCGCTTCGCCGAGCAGCACGGGCTCCAGATGATCTCGATCGCGGACCTGATCCGGTACCGGCGCCACCAGGAGAAGCTGGTCCGCCGGGTCTCGGAGGCCCGGATCCCGACCCGCCACGGCGACTTCACCGCCTACGTCTTCGAGAGCATCCTCGACGGCGTCGAGCACCTCGCCTTCGTCCGCGGCGAGATCGCCGGGAGCGAGAACACGTTGGTACGGGTGCACTCCGAGTGCCTCACCGGCGACGTCTTCGGGTCGATGCGCTGCGACTGCGGCGGCCAGCTCGACTCCGCGCTGCAGCGCGTCGCCGACGAGGGCCGGGGGGTGGTCGTGTACCTCCGGGGGCACGAGGGCCGCGGGATCGGCCTGGGCCACAAGCTGCGCGCCTACACGCTCCAGGACGAAGGCCGCGACACCGTCGAGGCCAACGTGGAGCTGGGCTTCGCGGTCGACTCCCGCGAGTACGGCATCGGGTCACAGATCCTCGTCGACCTCGGGGTGACGACGATGCGCCTCATGACCAACAATCCGTCGAAGTACGGGGGCCTCGAGGGCTACGGTCTGGAGATCGTCGAGCGGGTGCCCCTGCGCGTGGAGCCCAACGACGAGAACATCTCGTACCTGCGGGCGAAGCAGGCGAAGCTCGGCCACTTCCTCGATCTCGGCGAAGCCCAGGTGTGATGCGCCCGAGCACGACGAAGCTGAGCGGGACGACCCCCGGGGAGCCCGGAGGAGCCAAGCATGGGTGACTACGCGGCGCCGGCGACCCCACCCGACGCGAGCGACATGCGTATCGCGATCGTCGCGGCGCGCTTCAACGACCACCTCACGCGGAGCCTCGTCGACGGCGCGCGCACGACGCTCTCCGACCTCGGTCACCCGCCGGAGCCCGCCGTGCACTGGGTCCCCGGTGCGTTCGAGATCCCGATCGTCGCCCAGCGGGTCGCCCGCACCGGAAAGGTCGACGCCGTGATCTGCCTCGGGGCCGTCGTCCGGGGCGACACCCCGCACTTCGAGTACGTGGCCGGCCCCTGTGCCGACGGCTGTGCTCGCGTGGCCCTCGACACGGGCATCCCCGTGGTCTTCGGGGTGCTCACGACCAACGACGAGCAGCAGGCGCTCGACCGCACCGGCGGCTGCGAGGGCAACAAGGGTGCGGAAGCCGCGGCGACCGCGGTCGAGACGGTCGACGTGCTCCGGCGGATCGACGCCGGCGACTCGGAGAGGGAGGGCTGAACCCGTGTTGAGGATCGTGCTCCCCAAGGGCTCGCTCGAACGGGCGACCCTCGCGTTGTTCGACGACGCCGACCTCGCAGTCAGTCGGTCCTCCGACGTCGACTACCGGGCGACGATCGACGACCCGCGCGTCGACGATGTGCGCATCCTCCGGCCGCAGGAGATCCCGCGCTACGTCGCCGACGGGCTGTTCGACGTCGGGATCACGGGTCGGGACTGGATCGAGGAGACCGGCGCGGAGGTGGAGACCCTCACCGAGCTCCACTACTCGAAGGCGACCGCCCGACCCATCCGTGTGGTCCTGGCCGTCGCGGGGGACTCGCCGGCCCAGGGGGTCGCCGACCTCCCGGCGGGTGTGCGCGTGCACACCGAGTACCCGGAGCTCACCAAGCGGTACTTGGCCGAGCACGGGGTCGACGCCGACGTCCAGCTCTCCTACGGAGCGACGGAGGCGAAGGTCCCCGACATCGCGGACGCGGTCGTGGAGATCACCGAGACCGGGCGTGCGCTGCGCGCCGCCGGCCTCCGGATCCTGGAGACGATGCTCGTCTCACACACCGAGCTGATCGCGAACCCTGTTGCCGCCGCTGACCCCGACAAGCGGGCGGCGATGGAGCAGCTGCGGATCCTCCTCTCGGGCGCCCTCGAGGCGCGCGGCCGGGTGCTCCTCAAGCTGAACGTCGATGCCGCGAACCGCGACGCGGTCATCGGGCTCCTGCCGGCGCTGCGGTCGCCGACGGTGTCCGAGCTGTTCGGCGAGGACGGGTTCGCGGTGGAGACGGTCGTGGCGAAGAGCGAGATCAACGTGCTGATCCCGGCCCTGAAGGACCGCGGCGCGACCGGGATCATCGAGCTCCCGATCGCCAAGATCGTCCACTGATGGCCGCCGTCGCGATCGCCGGACCGTGATCGGGGCCACGCACGTCGGCGAGGTCCTCGCGTTCGACGAGGCCCGGGGGATCGGAACGGTGCGCGCCGAGGACGGCGCCACGCTCGGGTTCCACTGCACCCAGATCGCCGACGGCTCGCGCACGATCCGGGTCGGGACCCGCGTCCGCTACGAGCTCGCCGCCAGCCCCCTCGGTGTCTGGGAGGCGACCGGGCTGGACCGGGTCGCCTGACGCGCTACTCGGGGGTCGCTCCGGATCCCGAGACCTGCACGAACGCCAGGCGGAGCTGGGAGAGCGCCTCCTGGAGCGGCTCGGCGTTGTCGCCGAGACGGGGTCCGAGCCCGTCGACGAGGGCTCCCATCGCGTCGATCGCGAGGGAGGCTTCCTCGAGGTCCGGGCTCGTCCCTTCCTCGGGGGTGAGGTGCAGCACCGCGAGCTGCCACAGGCCGATCGCGTGGTTCGCCACGAGGTCGACGACGGGCGTCGACGCCAGCTCGGCCCGCACGCGCCGCATCTCCTCGGCCACCTGGGCCTCGGTCATCTCGTCGCCCGCTCCCGGCGGCTCGGAGGCCGTCGGGGCCGCCGTCTCGGTGCTCGGACGCGGCTCGCCGCCGGAAGGTGTCCACAGGGTGCTCACGCTGGTATCCTCGCAGTTCGACAATCGATGTGGGAAGTGGGGCCTCCGGCCGTGCCCGTGCGGCAGGACCGGCGAGCCCCCACCCGGCCGGTACTCGGCTCCTGCGGGAGCCGAGTGTCGTGACCGGGTCCGTCCAACGAGCATGGCACCGGTTCGCCGGTGTCGACCGATGGCGGACGTTCCTGCGTCCGCCATCTTCGCGTCCGGGTGCGCCCGGCGCGGAACCCGCCGAGACCGAGGTGCACTGATCGCCACCGACGAACCAAGGATCAATGATCGGATCCGGGCCCGCGAGGTCCGCCTGATCGACGAGAACGGGGGCCAGATGGGGGTGACCCCCCTCCCCGTAGCACTGGCCGCCGCCAGGGACCGCGACCTCGACCTCGTCGAGGTCGCCCCCGATGCCTCGCCCCCCGTCTGCCGGATCATGGACTTCCGGCGTCACCAGTACGAGGAGCAGCAGCGGCGCAAGGAGTCTCGTCGCAAGGCCACCCAGGTCGTGATCAAGGAGATGAAGTTCCGTCCCAAGATCGACATCCACGACTACACGACCAAGATGCGCCACGTGAAGAAGTTCCTCGGCGAGGGCAACAAGGTCAAGCTCACGATCATGTTCCGCGGTCGGGAGATGGCACACCCCGAGCTCGGCCTCCGCATCCTCGAGCGCATCGCGGAGGAGGTCGGCGAGATCGCGATCGTGGAGTCCGCACCCCGCCAGGACGGACGCAACATGACCATGGTCCTGCACCCGCTCAAGAAGGACGGCCGCAAGCCGAAGGCGAAGCCCGACGCGAGCGCCACCCCCGACCCCGCACCCGCGGCGGCCGGTTCCGCCGAGACCCCGACCCCTACCCCTACCTCCCCGCCTGCCGGCGGGGGAGCGACCGGAGCCACTTGATGCCGAAGATGAAGACGCACCGCGGAGCCGCGAAGCGGTTCAAGGTCACCGGGTCCGGCAAGATCCGGCGCCGCAAGCAGAACCGCTCGCACCTGCTCGAGAAGAAGTCGAGCACCCGCACCCGGCGGCTCGGCCGTCCGGCCGCCGTCGAAGGCGGCGACAAGAAGCGCGTCGAGCGTCTGCTCGGGCGCGCCTGAACCGTCACACCGACGCCCGTCACACCGACACCCGACCACCCAGGCCGGGCGCACCCCAGACCAGGAGCACACCGTCATGGCACGCGTGAAGCGTTCCGTCCATTCGAAGAAGCGTCGCCGCGCCGTCCTCGAGGCAGCCGAGGGCTACTCCGGCGCGCGGAGTCGCCACATCCGCAAGGCGACCGAGCAGGTCATGCACTCGGGCCGGTACGCGTACCGCGACCGCCGCGCGCGCAAGGGCGAGTTCCGTCGGCTCTGGATCGTCCGGATCAACGCGGCCTGCCGCAACCACGGCATCTCGTACTCGCGGTTCGTGGCCGGCCTGAAGCGGGCCGAGATCGACGTCGACCGCAAGATCCTGGCCGACCTCGCGGTGCGCGACGACGCGGCGTTCGGCGCGCTCGTCGAAGCCGCGCGGGGAGCGCTCGAAGCCGCTTGAGCGAATCGCTCGGTCCTCGACATGGTGAGGTCCAACGACTCCGCGCCCTCCTGCGCGATCGCCGCGCCCGCGACGACGCGGGCGCCATGGGGCTCGAGGGGCCACGCGTCATCGGCGCAGCACTCGATCGCGGGGTCGCGATCGAAGCGATCTACGTCGGATCCGGCTCCATGCGCGCATTCGCGCCGCTGGTGCAGCGGGCAGCCGCGACCGGTGCCCGCGTCGCCGAGCTCAAGGAAGGCGTGCTGGAGAAGCTCGGCACCACCCGGACGCCCCAACCCGTCCTGGCCGTCGTCGATCGCCCCCGGTCGTCCCTCGACGACCTCGGGGCCGGCGGCACGGTGCTGGTCCTGGCCGACGTCGCCGATCCCGGGAACGTGGGGACCATCATCCGCAGCGCGGAGGCCGCCGGACTGGTCGGCGTCGTCGTGTGCGGCAGCTCGGTCGACGTCTCCAACCCGAAGGTCGTACGGTCGTCCGCCGGCGCCGTGTTCGGCGTCACGACCGTGGAGGCCGACGACGCGATGGTGACGCTCGAACAGCTCGGCCGGACCGGACGGCGCCGGTTCGCGACGCGCGCCGAGGGCGGCGAGCCGCTCGAACGGGCCGACCTCGCGGATCCGTGCGCGATCGTGCTCGGGAACGAGGCCCACGGGCTCAGCGCCGACTTCGACGCCGTCATCGACGGTTGGATCACGATCGAGCTCGCGCCCCCCGCGGAGTCGCTGAACGTGGCGATGGCCGCCAGCATCGTGGCCTTCGAGGTGGCCCGCCAACGTCGCGCGGCGGAGCAGCCGTCGTGAGTCTGGAACGTCTCGGCGAGAGCCTCGATGCCGCGCTCGCACGAGCGCGCGCCGAGATCCCCGAGGCACCGGACCTCGACGCGATCAACGCGCTCGAGCGTGCGCTGATGGGGAAGCGATCCCCGAGCGCGACCGCCAAGGAGTCGATCAAGGACCTGGAGCCGGGCGACCGTCCCGAAGCCGGCCGCCTCCTCGGTGCGTACTCGAAGGCCGTCGCCGCGCTCCTCGCGGGCCGGCGGGCCGAGCTCGCGGCAGCCGAGTCGCTCGGCGGGCCGCTCCTCGACCTGACCCTCGGAGGCCACGGTCGTCGACGCGGGCACCTCCACCTGGTCACCCAGGTCCGACGCGAGCTGGAGGACATCTTCGTCGGCCTCGGCTACCAGGTCGCCGAGGGTCCCGAGGTCGAGGACGACTGGCACAACTTCGAGGCGCTCAACATCCCGCCGGCCCACCCGGCCCGCTCGATGCAGGACACGCTGTACGTGCGGCTCGGGCACGAGGAGCAGGTGATGCTCCGGACGCACACGTCGCCGGTGCAGATCCGCACGCTGGAGGGACAGGAGCCGCCGATCTACGTGGTGGCACCCGGGCGCACCTACCGGAACGAGACCCTGGACGCCCGCCACTCGCCGGTCTTCCACCAGATGGAGGGCTTCGCCGTCGACCGCGGGCTCACCATGGCCGACCTCTTCGGCACCATCGAGGCGTTCGCCCAACGGCTCTTCGACGACGACTCAGTCCGTACCCGCTTCCGCTCCGACTTCTTCCCGTACACCGAGCCGTCGGCCGAGCTCGCCGTGAGCTGCGTGTTCTGCCACGGCGACGGCTGTCGGGTGTGCTCGCACACCGGATGGATCGAGCTCGGGGGCTGCGGGATGGTGGACCCCAACGTGTTCCAGGCCGTCGGCGTCGACCCCGAGGAGTGGCAGGGCTTCGCGTTCGGCTTCGGCCTGGAGCGGATCGCGATGATCCGGCACGGCATCGACGAGATCCGCACGTTCTTCGACAACGACGTCCGCTTCCTGGGGCAGTTCTGATGCGCGTCCCCCTGTCGTGGATCCGTGACTTCACGCCGGCCGACGCGCCGATCGACGCGCTCGTGGCCGCGCTCAACCAGCTGGGACTCGAGGTGGAGGGCGTGGAGGACCCGGGCCGGGAGGTGCTGGGTGTGCGTGTCGCCCGGATCCTGGAGGTGCTCCCGCACCCCGACGCCGACCGGTTGCGTCTCGCCGACGTGGAGTTCGGCGACGGCACCACTCGTGTCGTGTGCGGTGCACCGAACATCGAGGCGGGCCAGCTCGTCCCCCTCGCCCCCAGCGGCGCAACGCTGCCCGGCGGCTTCGTCCTCGAGCGTCGTACGATCCGGGGCCAGGTCTCCGATGGCATGCTCTGCTCGGCCAAGGAGCTGGGACTCGGCGACGACCACGGCGGGATCCTCGTGCTCGACCCGGGTGCGGCACCAGGAGACGACGTCCGTGAGGTGCTCGGGCTCGACGACGTCGTGTTCGACCTCTCGATCACCCCGAACCGACCCGACGCCATGTGCGTGATGGGGGTGGCCCGCGAGCTCGCTGCGCATCTCGGCCAACCGCTCGAGATCCCGATCCCCGAGGTACCGACGACGGACCACGTCGTCGCCGATGCGACGGTGGTGGTCGAGGCGCCCGACCGGTGCCCGCGCTACCTCGCGCGGGTCGCGCGGGTCACGATGGGCCCGTCGCCGGTGTGGATGCAGCAGCGTCTGATCAAGGCCGGCATGCGGCCCATCAGCAACGTCGTGGATGTCACGAACTACGTCCTCCTCGAGCGCAACCAGCCTCTGCACGCCTTCGACCTGGGGCGGCTGGCGGGGCGGGGCATCGTCGTGCGGACGGCCGAGGTAGGGGAGCGGCTGCGGACGCTCGACGACGTGGAGCGCACCCTGGAGCCCGACGACCTGCTCATCTGCGACGCCGAACGGGCACCGCAGGCGATCGCCGGGATCATGGGCGGCGCGACGTCCGAGGTCGGCGCCGACACCACCGAGATCCTCCTCGAGTCCGCGTACTTCGAGCGGATGGGCATCGCCCGGTCCTCGAAGCGGCTCAAGCTCCGGTCCGAGGCGAGCGCCCGCTTCGAGCGGGGCCTGGACCCCGAGGGTGTCGCGGTGCACGCCGACCGCGCGCTCGAGCTGCTCGTGGAGGTCGCCGCCGCCGAGGTCGCCGACGGCGTCGTCGACGTCTACGACCGGCCGGCCGAGCGCCCGACGATCACGGTTCGCACCTCGAAGGTGAACGCCGTCCTCGGGACCGCGCTCGACGACACGCGGGTCGCCGAGGCGCTCTCGCCGCTCGGCATCGACGTATCGGGCTCGGGCGATGCGCTGCAGGCCGTCCCCCCGAGCTTCCGTCCCGACCTCGAGCGTGAGATCGACCTCGTCGAGGAGGTGGCCCGGCGGGTCGGGTTCGACGCGATCGGGCGGACCGTGCCCAAGCCCGAGCACCAGGTGGGTGCACTCACGACGCGGCAGCGAGCCCGACGAACGGTCGCCGACGCGCTCGTCGGCGCAGGGGCGTCCGAGGCGATGACGCTGCCGCTGGTCGCGCCGGCGGTGCTCGCGCGGTACGGGTCCGGCGACGCGATCGAGCTCGCCAACCCGCTCCGCGCCGAGGAGTCGGTCCTGCGGACGGCGCTGCTCCCCGGTCTCGTGGCCGCAGCCGGCTTCAACACGGCCCGCGGCCAGGGCGCGGTGAGCCTCTTCGAGCAAGGGGTCGTGTTCCGGCAACCCGGCGACGCCGCGTCGAGCGATGACGCGCCGCTCCCCGACGAACGGGAACACCTCGCGCTCGTGCTCACGGGGACGGTCGACCGCCGGCCCGTCGAGGACGACCGATCCGTCGACGGCTTCGACGCGGTCGACCTCCTGTCGACCGTCACCGTGGCGCTCGGACTCGGTGCGGTCGGTGCCGGCACGGTTGCGTTGGACGCCGGGACGGGATCCGATCGTCCGGGCTGGCATCCGCGCCGAGCTGCCTCCGTCGTGCTCGTGGTCGACGGCACGACGTCTGTGATCGGAGCGGTGGGGGAGCTCGCGCCGGACCTCGTCGGGGCCGCAGGTCTCTCCGGGACGGTCGCGGCCTGCGAGCTCGAGCTGGGTGCGATCCTCGCGATCGCCGAGGCCCGTCGGGACTCGGGCGACGACTACGTGGCGCCCTCACCCTTCCCGCCTTCGGCGATCGACCTCGCCTTCGTCCTGGCCGACGAGGTCCCCGCAGGCGTGGTCGTCACCACGATCCGGGACGCCGCGGGGTCGTGGACCGAGTCGGTGCGCGCCTTCGACGAGTTCCGCTCCGACGATCTCGGCGCTGGCCGTCGCAGCCTCGCGTTCACGTTGCGGCTGCGGGCTCCCGACCGGACGTTGACCGACGCCGAGGTGGCCGACGTGCGGGGTCGCGTCATCGCGGAGGTCGAACGCGTGCACGACGCGCGGCTACGCGGCTGACGTTCACGAACGCTCGGCGGCCGTCCATCGTGCGGTCCCCACGAGGACCGGCCCGTGGCGACCTCGGTGAACGTGGCGCGCGAGGTCCAGCGCAGCTCCTCGCCCGTGAGCAGCACGAGGGCTTCGCCCACGACGTGGGTGCGGTCGCGCCGCTCGCAGCGCTCCGGCACGCGTGTGCGGACCGTCAGGTCCACGCCGGCCCGGGCCCGGCGCCTGCTTTTCCCGGTCCTCCCGGTCCTCCCGGTCCTCGGGCTCCTCCGGGTGCCCTGGGCTCGGCTTTGCATGAGTATTCATTGTGATGTATGATTCCACGATGGCGTTGCGCGCGGCAGTGGTCGGTGGTTCGGGGTACACGGGCGCCGAGCTGCTGCGTCTCCTCGCAGGGCACCCCGACATCGAGGTCGTCGTGGTGACGGCCGACTCGAACGCCGGCGCGGCGGTCGCCGACCTCTACCCGTCGCTCGCTCCCGCCTACCCGTCGGTGCGCTACGAGGCGGCGACACCCGAGGACCTGGCCGGCATCGACGTCGCCTTCCTGGCCCTCCCGCACGGGCACTCGCAGCGGCTCGTGCCCGACCTCGCGGACACGGTGACCCACATCGTCGACCTGGGGGCCGACTTCCGGCTCCCCGCGGACTCCTACGCCGAGTGGTACGGCGAGGCGCACACCGCGCCGGAGCACCTGGCGAGCTTCGCCTACGGCCTGCCCGAGCTGGGCCGGGCCGACCTCGTGGCCCGTCCGCACGTCGCGGCGCCCGGGTGCTACCCGACCGCGGCGACGCTCGCACTCGCACCGCTCCTGGCGAACGGCCTGGCCGACCCGCAGGGGATCGTGGTCGATGCGGCCTCGGGGATCTCCGGGCGGGGCCGAGGCCTGTCGGCGCCGAGCCTGTTCGCCGAGGCCAACGAGGCCTACACCGCGTACGGGCTGCTCACCCATCGCCACACCGGCGAGATCGAGCACGCCCTGGGGATGGCCGCCCCCGAGGCCGCCACGCCGCCGACGGTGCTCTTCACCCCCCACCTCGTGCCGATGACCCGGGGCGTCTTCGCCACCTGCCACGCGCGCCCGGTCGCGGGGCCGGCAGGCGAGGGGCTCGGCACCGAGGACCTGCTGGCCGTGTACCGCGAGCACTACGCCGACGAGCCGTTCGTGGTCGTGAGCGAGACCCCACCCACGACGAAGGCGACCGCGGGCTCGAACGCGTGCCATCTGACCGTGCGGTACGACCCCCGCACCCGCTCGATCCTCGCGCTCGCCGCGATCGACAACCTCGTGAAGGGCGCGGCAGGCCAGGCGGTCCAGGCGACGAACGTCGTGCTGGGCCTCCCGGAGGACACCGGGCTCACGGCCGTCGGGATCATGCCGTGAGCATCACCGCGGTCCCCGGCTTCGAGGCCGCCGGCGTCGCGTGTGGCATCAAGGCCTCGGGCGACCCCGATCTCTCGCTCGTGGCGACCACCGACCGCCACCCGGCCGCCGCGGCCGGGGTCTTCACCACGAACCTCGCGTGCGCAGCCCCGGTCCAGGTGTCGCGGGTGCATCTCCGCGACGGCCGCGCCTCGGCGGTCGTGCTCAACTCCGGAAACGCCAACGCGGCGACCGGCGAGGCGGGGCGGGAGCACGCGGCGCAGACGTGTGGGTGGGTCGCCGATCGTCTCGGCGTCCGGCCCGAGGACGTGCTGGTGTGCTCGACCGGTCTCATCGGGATCCCGCTGCCGATCGACGCCGTCGAGTCGGGCATCGAGCCGCTCGTCGCCGGGCTCGGGAGCAGCGTCGCCGCGGGCCACGCGGCAGCCGACGCGATCCTCACGACCGACACGGTCCGCAAGGAGTCGGACGTGCAGGCCGAGCTCTCCGGGGGGCCGGGGTTCGTGGTCGGGGGCATGGCCAAGGGCGCGGCGATGCTCGCACCCGCGATGGCCACCATGCTCGCGGTGCTGGTCACCGATGCCGCCGCCGATCCGTCGGCGCTGCACGGCGCCCTGGAGCACGCGGTGCGGGACACCTTCAACGCGCTCGTCGTCGATGGCTCGATGAGCACGAACGACACGGTGCTCCTTCTCGCGAACGGCGCGGCCGGCAACCCCCCGATCGGCTCGAGCGGCCACGCCTACCACGCGCTGGTCGAGGCGGTCACCGAGGCGTGCGACGGCCTCGCAGCGGCGATGGCGGCCGACGCGGAGGGCGCGACGAAGCTGGCGACGGTCGTCGTCGAGGGTGCACGTTCGGTCGAGGAGGCGCGGCGGGCCGCGCGGGCCGTGGCCGGGAGCCAGCTGGTCCAGTGCTCGCTCTACGGCCAGGACCCGTACTGGGGTCGGGTCCTGGCCGAGCTCGGCGCCAGCGGCGCCTACTTCGACCCCGAGCGGGTCGACATCTCCTACAACGGCATCGAGGTCTGTCGTAGCGGCGTGGCCGCCCTGCACGACGAGGGTGCCATCGAGGCCGCGATGGCCGAGCGCCAGATCACGATCACCTGCGCGCTGCACCAGGGGATGGCGCGCGCGTCGGTGCGCTTCACCGACCTGACCCATGCCTACGTCGACGAGAACATGGGGACGTCATGACCGACGAGCGCCTGCGCGACGCTCACGCCAAGGCGGGCGTCCTCGCCGAGGCGCTGCCCTACATCCGGGAGTTCTCGGGGCGCACGGTCGTGATCAAGTACGGCGGGAGCGCGATGGAGGACCCCTCGCTCGCGGAGCTCTTCGCCGAGGACGTCGTGCTCATGCGTCTCGTCGGAATGAACCCGATCGTGGTGCACGGCGGGGGACCGCAGATCAGCGACCTGATGCGTCGGCTCGGGAAGGAGCCCGAGTTCATCGACGGCCTGCGGGTCACCGACGCCGAGACGATCGACATCGCCCGCATGGCCCTCGTGGGCAAGGTGAACCGCGACATCGTGACCACGCTCAACCGTCACGGCTCGTACGCGATGGGGCTCTCCGGGGAGGACGCCAGCCTCCTGCGGGTCTCCCAGCGCGACATCCGCCTGGGCTTCGTCGGCGACATCCGCCACGTCGACCCGTCGGTGCTCGAACGGGTCCTGCGCGAGGAGCTGATCCCGGTCGTGGCGACGATCGGTGCCGACGCGGAGGGACGGCCCTACAACGTCAACGCCGACACCGCGGCGGGGGCGATCGCGAGCGCGCTCGGCGCCGAGAAGCTCGTGTACCTGACGGACGTCGCGGGCGTCTACTCCGACTTCGGCGACGACTCGTCACTCGTCTCCCAGACGGATGTGGCGGGGCTCGAACAGCTGCTCGCGTCGGGCAAGGTGGGGGAGGGCATGATCCCGAAGGTCCGGTCCTGCATCGCAGCCCTCGAGCAGGGCGTCCACCGGGCCCACGTGCTCGACGGCCGGGTGCCCCATGCGCTCCTGCTCGAGTTCTTCACCCGCGAGGGGGTGGGCACGGTGATCGACCGATGACCGACGAGACGACGAACCTCGACGACCTCGTGGTGCTCGACGCCGCGCACGTCATGCAGACGTACGGTCGGATCCCCGTCGCTTTCGTCCGCGGCGAGGGCACGATCCTGTGGGACTCCGCGGGCCGTCGATACCTGGACTTCCTCTCCGGACTCGCGGTGACCTCGATCGGCCACGCCCACCCGGCGGTCGCGACGGCGATCGCCGATCAGGCGACGACGCTGCTGCACGTCTCGAACCTGTACTACAACGCGATCCAGCCTCGGCTCGCCGCCCGGCTCGATGCCCTCCTCGGGGGCGGCGGGCAGACGTTCTTCGCCAACTCGGGCGCCGAGGCGAACGAGTGCGCGATCAAGCTCGCGCGGCGCCACGGCCAGACCCGGGGCGGCCCCGCCCGCCACGAGATCGTCAGCGCGTACGGGTCGTTCCACGGGCGTACGCTCGCGTCGCTCGCCGCAACGGGCCAGCCCCAGAAGCACGAGGCGTTCCAGCCGCTGCCTCCCGGCTTCCGCTACGTCCTCTACGACGACATCGACGCACTCGCCGCGGCGCTCGACGAGCGAACGTGTGCCGTGATGCTCGAGGCGGTGCAGGGCGAGGGTGGCGTCCAGCCGGCCTCGCCCGGGTACCTCGAGGCGGTGCGTGCCCTCTGCGACGAGCGCGAGGCGCTCCTGATCATCGACGAGGTGCAGACCGGTCTCGGGCGGACCGGCCGCTGGTTCGGCTTCCAGCACGCGGGGATCGCACCCGACATCGTGACGATGGCGAAGGCGCTCGGGAACGGCGTCCCGATCGGGGCCTGCTGGGCTCGGGCCGACGTCGCGACGGCGTTCCGGGCCGGCGACCACGCCTCCACCTTCGGTGGGCAGCCCCTCGCCGCGCGCGCCGCGCTCGCGGTGCTCGACGTGATGGAAGCCGCCGACATCCCGGCCCGTGCCGCCTCTGCCGGTGCGCGGCTGGGATCGGGGCTGGCGGCGCTCCCGGGCGTCGTCGCGGTCCGAGGGCACGGGTTGCTGCTCGCCGCGGAGCTCGCGCCGGGGATCGCGGCCGGCGCGGTGGCCCAGAGCTGCCTCGACGCCGGACTCGTCCTGAACGCCGTGACCCCGTCCGCGCTGCGGTTGGCCCCGTCGCTGCTGGTGACCGACACCGAGATCGACGACGCGCTCGGCCTCCTCGACGCCGTGCTCCGCGACCACGTCCCCGAGGAGGCTCGGACATGACCGATCTGCGCGAGGGTCCTTGCTCGTTCCTCGAGGTCGACGATCTCGACCCGGCGCAGCTCGCGTCGATCCTCGACGACGCCGAGGCCTGGAAGCGAGACGGCGCCGCTGCACGGCGGTGCCTGACCGGACAAGGCGTCGCGCTGTTCTTCGAGAAGCCCAGCGCGCGGACCCGGGTGAGCACCGAGATGGCCGTGCACACCCTCGGGGGGCACCCGGTGTACGTGCGGGCCGAGGAGGTCGGACTGGGCGTCCGGGAGTCCGTCGAGGACGTGGCCCGGACGTTCGCGGGCTACGTGGCGGTGATCGCGGCCCGGGTCTTCGACCACGCCACGCTCGACACCTGGCGCGCCTGTGTCGACGTCCCGGTCGTCAACCTCCTGTCGGACCGGGCGCATCCGTGCCAGGCCCTGGCCGATCTCCTCACGCTGCGTGAGCTCTGTGGCGGCCTCGACGGTCGGCGACTCGCCTACGTGGGCGACGGCAACAACGTCGCCGCGTCGCTCGCGTTCGGCGCGTCGCTCTCCGGCGTGGAGCTCGTGGTCGCGTCCCCGCCGGGGTACGAGCTCGACGACCAGGTCCTCGATCGGGCCCGCAACCTGGGCGGGGCGGTGGAGCAGGTCGCGGATCCGTACGACGCCGTCCGGGGCGCCGACGCCGTCTACACCGACGTGTGGACCTCGATGGGCCAGGAGGACGAGTCCGACGCGCGTCGAGCGGCGTTCGCCGGCTACCGCGTCGACGACGCTCTGATGGACGCGGCCGGCGCCGACGCGTGGTTCCTGCACTGCCTGCCCGCCCACCGAGGCGAGGAGGTCGCCGCCGAGGTCATCGACGGGCCGCGCTCCGCGGTGTGGGCCCAGGCGGCGAACCGCATGCACGCGATCCGGGCGTTGTTCGCGCACCTGGTCGCCCCGGGCTCGGGAGGTGCCGACTGATGGCGACGCTCGGCAAGCCCCAACGCCAGCACCGGATCGCACGTCTGCTCGAGGACCAGGCCGTCTCGAGCCAGGCCCAGCTGGTCGAGCTCCTCGCCGCCGCCGGGGTGCTGGCCACCCAGGCGACCGTCAGCCGCGATCTGGAGGAGCTCGGAGCCGTGAAGGTGCGGATCCCGGGCGGCGCGATGGCCTACGCCATCCCCGAGCAGCCGACCGAGCGCGCAGCGCCCGACGACGTCCTCCGCCGGGTGATGGGGGAGTTCGTGGTCGAGGTGGCCTCGAGCGGCAACCTCGTCGTGCTGCGGACCCCGCCCGGCTCGGCCCACGTGATCGGCTCGGCCCTCGACCGCTCGGGGATCCCCGACGTGCTCGGGACGGTGGCCGGTGACGACACCCTGATCCTCGTGTGCTCCGAACGGGCGGGGGGCGCCGCGGTCGCCGCCGAGCTCGCCGAGCTCGCCGGACTCTGACCGTGACCACCACCGACCGACCAGGAGCACGATGACCCACGCCAGCACCCCGGACGCGCAGCGCGTCGTCCTCGCCTACTCGGGCGGGCTCGACACGTCGGTCGCGGTGAAGTGGATCCAGGAGGAGTGGGGCGCGGAGGTCGTCGCCCTCGCGGTCGACGTGGGTCAGAGCGCCGACGATGACTGGGAGACGATCCGCCAGCGCGCCCTCGCGGCCGGCGCCGTCGAGGCGATCGTCGTCGACGCCCAGGAGGAGTTCGCGACCGACTACTGCCTCCCGGCGCTTCGGGCCAACGCGCTCTACGAGGGGAAGTACCCACTCGTGTCGGCCCTGTCGCGCCCGGTGATCGTGAAGCACCTGGTCCGCGCCGCCCGCGAGCACGGAGCCGACGCAGTCGCCCACGGCTGTACCGGCAAGGGCAACGACCAGGTCCGCTTCGAGGTCTCGAGCCGTGCACTCGCGCCCGACCTCGAGGTGCTCGCGCCGGTCCGGGTGTGGGGCTTCACGCGCGAGGACTCGATCGACTATGCCGCTGCGCACGACATCCCGATCAAGGTCCGCAAGGACAACCCGTACTCCATCGACGAGAACCTGTGGGGTCGGGCGATCGAGTGTGGAGCGATCGAGGACCCGTGGGCCGCGCCGCCGTCGGAGCCGTACGCGCTCACGACCGACCCTTCGCAGGCGCCGACCGACCCCTGGGAGCTCGTGCTCGGGTTCGAGTCGGGCGTGCCGGTCAGCCTCGACGGCGAAGCGATGCCGTTGCACCAGCTCGTCGGCGAAGTCGGGAAGCTCGTGGGCAGCTACGGGTGGGGACGCCTCGACATGGTCGAGAACCGCCGGGTGGGGATCAAGAGCCGCGAGGTGTACGAGTGCCCCGGAGCGCTCGCGCTGATCCTCGCCCACGCCGACCTCGAGTCGATCACCCTCGAGCGGGACCTGTTGCGGGAGAAGGCGCGGCTCGAGCCGCGCTACGCCGAGCTGGTCTACGACGGGCTCTGGTTCTCGCCCTTGCGGAGCGCGCTCGACGCGTTCGTCGACGCATCCCAGGCGTCCGTGACGGGTGAGGTGCGGCTCCGCCTGGAGCCGGGACGCTGCACGGTGTCCGGACGCCGTTCACCCGTCGGTCTCTACGACTACGAGCTCGCGACGTACGACGCGGCCGATGCGTTCCGTCATGAGGACGCGTCCGGATTCGTGCGGCTCTGGGGCCTGGGCCTGGAGACCGTCGCCCGTCGACAGGGACCTCCTGATGCCTGAAGACCGGATGCCTGAAGACCGGATGCCTGAGGACCGGATGCGCGAGGACCGGGGGGCAGGCCAGCCGCTCTGGCACGGGCGCTTCGCCGCTGGTCCGAGCGACGAGCTGTGGGCGTTCACGGTCAGCCTGCCGTTCGACGTGCGCCTCGCCGCCGCCGACCTCGAGGGGTCGCGGGCTCACGCCCGCATGCTCGGGACGGCCGGGATCCTCACGACCGACGAGGTCGCGTCGCTCGTCGACGCGCTCGACGCGGTGGGACGTGAGCTCGAGGCCGGCGAGCTCGTGTTCGCGCCGACCGACGAGGACATCCACACGGCTGTCGAGCGGCGGGTCACCGAGCTCGCCGGTGACGCCGGCGCGAAGCTCCACACCGGACGGAGCCGCAACGACCAGATCGCGACCGACGTGCGCCTCTGGCTCCGCGACGCGGGTCGAGAGGTGGTGCGCCGGACCCACGCCCTCCAGGCCGTCCTGGTCCGGCGGGCGGGGGAGTGCCCGACCGACGCCTACCTCCCCGGGTACACCCACCTGCAGCGGGCCCAACCCGTCCTGCTGGCCCACCACCTGCTCGCCCACCACTGGGCACTCGCACGGGACGTCGCCCGGTGGCGGGACGCACTGGCGCGCGCCGACGTCTCGCCGCTCGGTGCCGGTGCGCTCGCCGGGTCGAGCCTGCCGATCGACCCCGACGCGACCGCGGCCGCCCTCGGGTTCGCGCATCGGTTCGAGAACTCCCTCGACGCCGTCTCCGACCGCGACTTCGTCGCCGAGGCGCTGTTCGTCGCCGCGCTCGAGCAGGTGCACCTCTCGCGTCTGGGTGAGGAGATCGTCCTGTTCGCGAGCGACGAGTTCGGGTTCCTCCGACTGGCGGACTCGCACAGCACGGGCTCCTCGATGCTGCCGCAGAAGAAGAACCCCGACATCGCCGAGCTCGCCCGGGGCAAGGCCGGGCGCCTCATCGGCGATCTCACCGGGTTCCTCGCGACCCTCAAGGGCCTGCCCCTCGCGTACAACCGCGACCTCCAGGAGGACAAGGAGCCACTGTTCGACGCGGTGGACACCTGCGTGCTGAGCCTCGGTGCCCTGACGGGGCTCGTCGAGACCGCCGACTTCGACCTCGACCAGATGCGACGTGCCGCCGATCAGCCGGCGAGCGCCGCGACGGACCTCGCCGAGCGCATGGTGCGGTCCGGGGTCCCGTTCCGCGAGGCCCACGCAGCCGTCGGGAGCCTGGTCCGACAGTCGGTGGAGCGGGGGATCCCCCTGGAAGAGCTCGTGCTCACCGACCCGCGGCTGGGGCCCGACGCCCTGGAGGACCTCGAGCCGGGCGCCGGTGTGCGCAACCGGACGACGCCCGGCGGTGCCGGACCGGCTCCGCTCGTCGCCCAGCTCGAGGCGGCGGCGCGCGTGCTCGCCGAGCAGCAGGCGTGGCTCGACGCCTGAAGCGCCGCCGGTGAGTGGCCGCCACGACGCCAGGGGCACGCGACCGCGGACGCTCCCTCGCGCCTTCTATGCCCGCGACTCCCGCGACCTCGCACCGCTGCTCCTCGGCAAGGTCCTGGCCCACGACGACCCGGTCGCGGGACCCATCCGGGCGCGGATCGTGGAGGTCGAGGCCTACGCGGGCAGCGAGGACCCGGGGAGCCATGCGTACCGCGGGCCCACGCCCCGCACGACCACGATGTTCGGGCCGCCCGGTCACCTCTACGTCTACTTCACCTACGGGATGCACTGGTGTGCCAACGTCGTCGCGGGGGAGCCCGGGGTCGCGTCCGCGGTCCTGCTGCGGGCCGTGGCCCCGATGATGGGGATCGACGCGATGCGCGCCCGGCGCGCCGCGGCGCGCCGGGACCGGGAGCTCTGCTCGGGGCCGGCGAAGCTGACCCAGGCGTTCGGGATCGGCCGCGACCACGACGGGTCCGACCTCGTGCGGGGTCCGGTGCGGATCCTGGACGACGGCACGACGCCACCCGCGGCGCCGGGTGTCTCGACGCGGGTCGGGCTGCGCGCGGGCCGCGGCGACGAGCATCCGTGGCGTTGGTACGTCACGGGCGACCCGAACGTCAGCCCCGGACCACGTCCCCGGTCCTGAGTCGTCGGCCGACCGGAGCGCAGACGAGGAGGCGCTCGGTCCCGGGTGGCCCCGGCTAGCGTCGGGCATCGTGGACGACGACCTCCGGCAGCTGTGCGCCGGTACGGTCGACGTCGTCACCGAGGCCGGCCTCGCCGGGAAGCTCCGGCGGGGGATCCCGCTCCGGGTGAAGCTCGGGATCGACCCGACCGCGTCGGATCTGCACCTCGGCTTCGCGGTCGTGCTCCGCAAGCTGCGCCAGTTCCAGGACCTCGGGCACACGGCAGTGCTGATCGTCGGGGACTTCACGGCCCGGGTCGGCGACCCGACCGGACGCTCGGCCACCCGGCCGCAGCTCTCCGTCGAGGAGATCGACGAGCACGCCGCCACCTACGTCGACCAGCTCACCCAGATCCTCTCGCCGGAGCGGCTCGAGGTGCGTCGCAACTCCGAGTGGCTGGGGACGATGGGGATCGACGGCGCCCTCCGTCTCGCGACCCGGGCGACCGTCGCCCAGATGCTCGAGCGCAACGACTTCGCCACCCGCTACCGGGAGGGAAAGCCCATCTCGATCTCCGAGCTGCTCTACCCGCTCCTCCAGGGCTGGGACTCGGTGATGGTCGAGGCCGACGTGGAGCTGGGTGGCACCGACCAGCTGTTCAACAACCTGGTAGGGCGAACCCTCCAGGAGCAGGAGGGCCAGGAGCCCCAGGTGGTGCTCACCATGCCGCTCCTGGAGGGGCTCGACGGGGTCCAGAAGATGTCGAAGTCCCTCGGCAACGTGGTCGGGGTCGCCGAGGCCCCCGCAGAGCAGTTCGGCAAGCTCATGTCGATCCCCGACGGGCTCATGGGCCGGTACTTCGCGTTGACGACGGGCTGGGAGCCGGCCCGGGTGGCAGAGGTCACCACGGCGCTCGAGTCCGGGTCGCTCGCGCCGGTCGAGGCGAAGCGGCTGCTCGCCCGCAGCGTCGTCGATCTGTACCACGGCGAGGGAGCAGGGGCCGCAGCGGAGGCCGAGTTCGACCAGGTGTTCCGCGCCCACGAGGCGCCCTCCGACATCTCCGAGCACGTCCTCGACGTCACCGAGGCGCGCGAGGGCCGGATCTTCCTGGCGACCGTGCTGCGCCAGGCCGGCCTCGCCGCATCCAACAAGGAGGGCCGGCGCCTCATCGACCAGGGCGGGGTCCGCCGTGACGGGGTGGTCGTCACCGATCCCCAGGCCGCGTTCGCACCCGACGACCTCGATGGCGCGACCCTCCAGGTGGGGCGGCGCCGGTGGGTCCGGATACGGTCGGGGTGACGGGTTCGGCCGCCCGCCGGAGGGAGCCTTCGACCGCGATGCGCCAGGACCTCAGAAGGCCGGATCCGCAGAAGTCCGGGCTCCGGCTTGACCGGGGTGCCCGGATCCCATAGGATTCCGTTTCCGCCCGAAGGCCGTCCTCATCGACGGGACCACGGGCACCTGGACGGGCAACGGATCGCTGCATCACTCGCTGTCACGGGTCTTCCGGACAGCGGCGGAGTGGGTGTGGGCGAACCGCCCCGACAGCGAGGCGCTCCGCCCGAGTGGCGGCGCATGCCTCGTCGCAGCTCCTTGACAACGGAACAGTGACGCCATGAACGCCAGTGCGGGCGTTGTCGTCGACGCGAGGGCCTCTCGAGGCCCGGACCGAGTCGGCAACGCTGTCAACGCAATTCGCACGGCTGTCCGCTCGACGCACCGACCTGCTCGCAGGGAGGCGCATCGATGACGGTCGTGCTGTCGCCCGACGACCCAGCAGTGGGTCCGACGGCGGCTCTCCGATTTCTTCTCGCACCTTCGGTTCGCCCTCGGGCAGGCCGGCGGAGCGAGAGAGATCTTGATGGAGAGTTTGATCCTGGCTCAGGACGAACGCTGGCGGCGCGCTTAACACATGCAAGTCGAACGAGAAGCTCGGAGCTTGCTCCGGGCGGACAGTGGCGAACGGGTGAGGAACACGTGAGGAACCT
>DASUAO010000021.1:0-172081 GCA_035763745.1 Acidimicrobiia bacterium | reverse complement strand
GCGTTCACGCCGTTCGTCACCGCCACGACGAACGGCGCCGACCTGGTCGCCTACACCGAGCCGGTCGAGGGCGCGGCGCCCGTGGAGACGTTCAGCGCCCTCACCGAGTACGGCTTCCCCCGGACCCTGCTCGTCACCGCGCAGCAGGAAGGCTGGGTCCAGGCGCTGCTGCCCATGCGTCCCACCGGATCACTCGGCTGGGTGCGCGCCGCCGACGTCACCCTGGGGTCCACGACCATGGAGATCAAGGTGAGCCTGTCGGCGCACCAGCTCGTGCTGCTCGACGCGGGCGTCCCGGTCCTCGAGACCCGGGTCGCCATCGGCAAGGAGACCACCCCGACCACGGTCGGCCAGTTCTACGTGACGGACCCGCTCGACCTCTCGTCCGATCCCAACAGCGACTACGGCGTGTTCGCGATCGGCATCTCCGGCTACTCCGACGTGCTCACGTCGTTCCGCGGCGGCGACGGCCAGCTGGCGATCCACGGCGGCGCGTGGGAGTCGCAGCTGGGAACAGGCGTCTCGGCCGGGTGTGTGCGCGTCCTCAACGACACGATCCTCCAGATCGCGGGCCTCGTCCCCCTCGGCGCGCCGGTCACCATCACGGCCTGACGCCCGGTACCGCTCGGACGGTACGCTGGTTCGCCCATGGTGCAACGAGCGTTCCCGGTCCAGGTGATCGTCGGGCTCCTCCTGGCGTTCCTCCTGATCAGCGGTGTCGTCGCGGCGGGCGCGGCCCTGCGCGACGACGACTCCGGCGGGTCATCGGTCGCCGAGGCCCCGGTCACCACCGCCCCCACCGCGCCCACCACGACGACCAGCACGCTGCCGCCCACGACCGTTCCCACGCTCCCGCAGCTGGTGCAGCCGACCGTGGTGACGCTCCCGGCCCTGCCGCTCTACCCGGTGCTCGGTCCCGGCTCACCGGCCGAGCTGGTCGGTCCGTACGAGCAGCGCCTCGCCGACCTCCGCTTCGATCCGGGTGCCGTCGACGGCGTCTACGACCAGGCGACGACCTACGCCGTGCACGCGCTCCAGAAGATCGCGGGGATCGACCGCAACGGCCGCATCTCCGTCGCCGAGAAGGCCGCGCTCGAGACCTTCCAGTACCCGTTACCGCTGCACCCCGAAGCCGAGCCGAACCGCACCGAGATCGACGTCACGAAGCAGGTGCTGACGCTCTACGAGAACTACCAGGTGCGGCTGATCTCCACGACGTCGACCGCGTCGGGCGAGAACTACTGCTACAACACCCCGAAGGCGGCACCGACCCGCCGCGTGTGCGAGGTCGCGGCCACGCCGTCGGGCCGCTACACCTACTACTTCTATTACGACGGCTGGCACAAGGGTGACCTCGGGGCGCTGTACAACCCCTTCTACTTCAACAAGGGCATCGCGGTGCACGGCTACGAGGACGTCCCGCCGTACCCCGCGTCGCACGGCTGCTCACGCATCCCGATGCACATCGCCGAGTACTTCCACACCCTCGTGACCATGGACGCACCCGTCTACGTCGAGGGCGGCCAACCCGCCCAGATCCTCTCCAGCACCCCGATCTAGCGGCCCCGCTGCTGCGTGGAGACACTGGTCGACGGGCGGGCGTTCCTCGAGGGGCCGCGCTGGCACGACGGTGCGCTCTGGGTCTCCGACATGCACGCGCACGAGGTGCTCCGGGTCGCGTTCGACGGTGACGTCTCGGTCGTCGCGTCGCTCGACGGACCGCCTTCCGGGCTGGGGTGGCTCCCGGACGGGCGGATGCTCGTGGTCTCCATGCACGACCGGCGAGTGCTCCGGCTCGAACCCGATGGCGACCTCACGGAAGCGGCCGACTGCACCGCCCTGGCGCCGAACGAGATCAACGACATGTGCGTCGATCGGCACGGGCACGCGTTCATCAGCCAGTTCGGGTTCGACTTCCACGGCGGTGCACCGTTCCGGGACGCGCCGCTCCTGCGCGTCGACCCCGACGGCTCGGTGAGGGCGGTCACCGACGGCCTCCGGATGGCGAACGGCATCGTGATCACCGCCGACCAGCGAACGCTCGTGGTGGCCCAGTCCATGGGGAAGGACCTCGTCGCCTTCGACCTCGCCGACGACGGGACGCTCGGCGGCACGCGGACCTGGGCCCCGCTCCCCGACTACCCGGACGGCATCTGCATCGACGCCGAGGACGCAGTGTGGATCGCGTCACCGGTCTCGGACCGGTTCGTGCGGGTGCGTGAAGGCGGTGAGGTCCTCGACACGGTCGAGTGCCCAGGACGCCACGCCATCGCGTGCGCGCTGGGCGGCGACGACGGCCGCACTCTGTTCTGCTGCACGTCGACGACGGTCGGCGAGCCGGCGCTGTCGGCCGAGACGCGCGGCTCGAGACTGGAGACGGCCCGTGTGGCGGTCCCGGCGGCCGGCGTCGGCTAGAAGCCGGGTTCGGAGAACGGGTCGACCTCGACCGGCCGCTCGACCGACAGCTCCTCGACGCCGAGCTCGGCCGCCAGGCCCTCGTAGCCGCGCTCCTCGAGCGTGTCGGCAAGCTCGGGACCCCCGCTCGCGACGATGCGGCCGGCCATCAGCACGTGGACCCGGTCGGGTCGCAGCTCGGTGAGCAGGCGCGCGTAGTGCGTGATCGCGAGCACGCCGAGCCCGTCCTCGTGGGTCATCTCCTCGACCCGGCGCGACACGTCGCGCAGCGCGTCGATGTCGAGTCCCGAGTCGATCTCGTCGAGGATCGCGAACTTCGGCTTCAGCACCGCGAGCTGCAGGGTCTCCATGCGCTTCTGCTCACCACCCGAGAAGTCGTCGTTCACTCCCCTGGCGAGGAACTCGTCGCGGATCGCGAGGCGGGCCGCCTCGGCGCGGAGCCGCTCCTCGAGGCCCTCGACGCCCGAGCTGGTCGAGGTCCTCGCCGCGGCGGCCACGAGCTCGCCGACGGGGACGCCAGGGACCGCTACCGGGTACTGCATGGCGAGGAACAGCCCGCGCACTGCCCGCTCCCACGTCGGAAGGCCGAGGAGCTCCTCGCCGTCGATCGTGAGCGACCCTGCGGTGACCTCGTAGTCGCCGCGACCCATCAGGACGTGCGACAGCGTCGACTTCCCCGAGCCGTTCGGGCCCATGAGCGCGTGCACCTCACCTGAGGTGATCTCGAGGTCGACCCCGCGCAGGACGTCGAGCCCGGCCACCGACGCCCGCAGGTCGCGCACCACCAACGTGCTCACCGCCGCCACCCCCATCGTTTTGGCGTCGCAGAGGCGGGCTGAGGCGGGTATGTCCGACGCCAAAACGGGGTGGAGCCGGGACTTGCGGCGCTGGTCACAGCGTCACCAGGACGTCGGAGCCGTCGACGCGCACGGCGTAGACGGGGACGGGCTTGGTGGCCGGGAGCGTCTGGGGCTCACCCGTCGTGAGTGAGAACGTCGACCCGTGCTTCGGGCACTCGATCTCGCACTCCTCGGGCCACACGTCACCCTCGGACAGCGAGTAGTCCTCGTGAGAGCACTCGTCGCCGACCACATACCACGAGTCGTCGATGTGGACGATCGCGAGGCGATGGCCGTCGACGTCGAAGCGCTTCGACGACCCGGACTCCACGTCGCCGATCGCGCAGACGCGCACCTCGGTGCTCATGACGCGTCCGACCCGTCGGAGCGGTGCTCGATCTTCTCGACGACCGTGCGGCGGAGCGGCCCGACCAGCGCCGGGACGGGCAGGCGTGCGAACACGTCGTCGAAGAACCCGAGGACGATGAGCCGCTCGGCCTCCTCGGGCGGGATGCCCCGCGACTCGAGGTAGTAGCGCTGCTCGTCGTCGATCGGCCCGACCGCGCTCGCGTGGGAGCACTTCACGTCGCTCGCCTCGATCTCGAGGTTCGGGATCGACTCCGCGCCGGCGCCCTCGGTGAGCACGAGGTTGCGGTTCGTCTGGTACGCCTGCGCCTTCACCGCGGTGGGCCGCAGCCGCACCATCCCCGAGTACACGGACCGGGCCTCGTCCTCGACCGCGCCCTTGAACAGCAGGTCGCTCCGCGTGTGGGGCGCGTCGTGGTCCTGGAGAGTGCGGAAGTCGAGCATCTGGTCGTGGTCGCCGAAGTAGACGGCGAGCTGGTCGCTCTGGGATCCCTCGCCCTCCAGCAGCGACTCGCTGCGCAACCGGGCGTACGAGCCTCCCAGGGCGACCGCCCACGACTGCAGCGACGCATCGCGTGCGAGGTGGGCCCGCTGGAGGCCGACCTGCCACGTGCTCGCGGCATGCTCCTGCACGGTGACGTAGCGGACGTGCGCGTTCTGGCCGACGAGCAGCTCGACGACCGAGTCGACGAGATGGCTTCGGGCTCCCGCCGCGACGGTCGGCGATCCCGACCGCTCGACGAGCGTGACCTCGGATCCCTCGCCGGCGACGAGCAGGGTGTGCGGGAAGCTGGCGACGCCCTCGCCCTGGGACCAGTGCAGCACCACGATCGGATGCTCGACGGCGACGCCCGCCGGCACTTCGACGAAGGCACCGCCTGCCACGAACGCGTCGTGCAGCGTGGTGAAGGCATCGGGGGAGGCATCGACGCAGGTCCCGTACACCTCGGCGACGCGCGCCTCGTCGCAGGTGGCGAGGTCGCACACCCGGACACCCTTCGACTCGAGCGCCGGGTCCAGCTCGTGGTGCACGACGCGTCCGTTGCGGACGACGAGCAGTCCCGCGTGCGCGCCGATCTCGGCGCCGACCGGACCGCCGCCGGGCGCGGCGTCACTCCCGATCGGACCGAGCGACGACGGTTCCACCGGGCGGTACGCCCCGAGCTCGAAGTCGTCGATGCGGCTGTAGCGCCAGATCTCCTCGGACGACGTCGGCCACGTGAGCTCGCCGAGCCGCTCGGCCGCGGCGAGCCGACGGGCCGACAGCCAGTCGGGGCCCTCGAGGGCGCGCGCCGCGTCGGGAGTGAAGGAGGTCATCGGCGTCCGGCAGGTCGGGACCGACGGGTCAGCCGACCGACCCTTCCATGTTGAGCTCGATGAGCCGGCTGAGCTCGACCGCGTACTCCATCGGCAACGTCTTGGTGATCGGCTCGATGAAGCCGTTGACGATCATCGCGGTGGCCTGCTGCTCGGTGAGCCCGCGGCTCATCAGGT
The DNA here is from genome assembly GCA_035763745.1 of Acidimicrobiia bacterium. Classification (GTDB taxonomy): domain Bacteria; phylum Actinomycetota; class Acidimicrobiia; order IMCC26256; family PALSA-555; genus DASUAO01. The sequence continues at coordinate 166,967 of DASUAO010000021.1, read as the reverse complement.
AGAAGAGCTGGTCGTCGCCGACCTTCGACACCGTCGCCTCGTGGCCGATGCGGGCGTCCTTCTCGTCGATCTCCATGTACGGGTAGGTGTCGGACCGGCTCTCGTCGTCGAGGATCAGGGCGTCGCACCGCACGTGGGCCTTCACGTCGTGCGCGCCCTCCTCCACCTTCACGAGGCCGCGGTACGTCGTGCGCCCGCCGTCCTTCGAGATCGACTTGGAGTCGATGATCGAGGTGGTCTCGGGCGCGACGTGGGTCATCTTGGCGCCGGCGTCCTGGTGCTGGCCGGGACCGGCGTACGCGACCGAGAGCACCTCACCGTGTGCCTTCGGTCCGGTGAGCACCACGGCCGGGTACTTCATCGTGAGCTTGGAGCCCAGGTTGCCGTCGATCCACTCGACGGTGGCCTCGGTCTCGGCCCGCGCCCGCTTGGTGACGAGGTTGTAGACGTTCGGCGACCAGTTCTGGATGGTCGTGTACCGGATGCGCGCGCCCGGACGGGCGATCAGCTCCACGACGGCCGAGTGCAGCGAGTCGGTCGAGTACACGGGCGCCGAGCACCCCTCGACGTAGTGCACCGACGAACCCTCGTCGGCGATGATCAGCGTGCGCTCGAACTGCCCGGCGTTCTCCTGGTTGATCCGGAAGTACGCCTGGAGCGGCATGTCGACGTGGACGCCCGGCGGAACGTAGATGAACGATCCACCGCTCCACACCGCGGAGTTCAGCGCCGCGAACTTGTTGTCGCCGGGTGGGATGACCGTCCCGAAGTACTGCTGCACGAGCTCGGGGTAGTCGCGGACCGCGTGGTCCATGCTCGTGAACAGGATCCCCTGGGCCTCCAGGTCCTCACGGTTCTTGTGGTACACGACTTCGGAGTTGTGCACGACGAAGCCCTCGGCCACGAAGTTGTGGTGACCCTCGACCTCGATGTCGTACACCGTCTCGACGCCGACGGACTCGATCGACTCGACACGTACGTAGCCGAGCATGTCGCTCGTGTGGCTGCGGAACGTCGTGCCCTTCGCCGACCGGTAGGTGTGGGGGTACGCCCGCTGGCGCAGGCGCGCTGTGCGCCGCGGGGAGCGGACGGGCAGGCGGTCGAACCGACCGCTCAGCTGGAGGCGGTGCCCGACGATCTCACGCTCCGGGTCGAACGGGTGCCGGCTCGAGAACGAGTTGACGCGCCCCGAGTGGATCCCGCAGGTGCGCGCGAGCTGACGGGCGTCCTCGAGCAGATCGGGGTTCGTGCTCGTCAGGCTCACGTCCTTGGACTTGGCCGAGGAGCGCACGTAGCCGTCGGCGTCGACGTAGCCGGCGAGGAACGCGAGACGCTGCGAGGACGGCAGCGAGAACACCCAGTCGGGAAATCGCTTCGTGTCCGACGTCCCGCCGAGGCCGTTCAGCTCGAGGTAGGCGGCGAGGGCACCGGTCCCGATGGCCGTGAGGCGCTGCCCGTCGCTCGCGAGGCGGAACTCGAGCCCGAGCTGCTCGCGAGCGACGCGGATGATCTCCTCGACGAGCGCGGTGTCCTTCGCGTCGACCGCGATCTGGACGACGGGCCAACCGCCGCCGCGCTTGAGGAAGCCGTCGCCGAGGTACACCCCGAGCCACCAACAGAGGTCGTCGTTGGTCGTGCGCGGCAGCGACGCGGCGTCGGCGCGATCGGGGACCAGCATCGGCGCCGACGTCCCGAACTCGGGGAGATCGGTCGCGACCGCGACGAGATCGCCCTCGCGGAGGTCTTCGACCGGCAACCAGCGGGACGCGTACCTCGCCCGAGATCGCCCGGGTGCGCGTTCGTCGCGCAGCACGAGGAACGGGTGGTTGGCCGACGCACCGATGACCGCACCCCGCGCGCGGATCGCGAACACTTCCTTCTCACCCGAGCTCGCGGCGCCGACCACCTTCGCCGTGACGATCTCCTTGGTCGCCTGGTCGAGCGAGAACACCTCGTCGCCCGGGACGAGCTCCTTGATCGGGCGCATCCCACGGGTCGTCGACACGAGGGTCGACCCACGGAGGCACTCGTACTGCGCCGTCACGCCGGCGAGGAATTTGCGCTCGGCCTCGGGGATGCCGAGCTTCTCGTAGGTCTCCTTCATGCTCTCCGGGAGCATGTCCCAGTCGGCGACCTGCCCCTCGGTGGGCTTGAGGTAGTAGTAGATGTCGTCGAAGTCGATGTCGGGCATGTTCTTCGCGAACCACTCGAGCATCGGCTTGCGCTCGAAGCGCTTCAGCGAGCTCAGTCGGAACTTCGTCATCCACTCCGGCTCTTCCTTGCCGCCGGAGATGTCGCGCACGACCTTCTCGTTCAGGCCCTTCTCGGGCTTGGTGACGTACTCGTCGGTGGTGTCGTGCCACCCGAGCTTGTACTTGCCGAGATCGATGCCGCTGACCGCCATGAGCGCTCCCGAATCGGGGCTTCCGGCGGCGGGGGACCGCCGGAGGTATTTACACTACGCCGATAGTAACAATTCGGGGGCAGCGGCTCAATCCCGGGTCCCGCCCCGGTCCGGACGTCGTCCGAGGGGCGGGCCGATCAGCGACGGAAGGCCGCCGGCGCCGCGGCGCTCGTCGTCGTGGTCGTGGTGGGTGCCGTGCCGTCGAGGATCGCCTGGGCCTGTGCGACGAGCGCCTGGGCCTCCTTGACGAGGCTCTGGTACGTGCCGAGGTCGCCGTCGCGCAGTGCGGCGTCGGCGGCCGCGAACTTCTCGGTCGCCTGGGCGAGCAGCTGGTCGACGGTCTGGCCCTCGGGGGTCGTGGGCGTGTCGTCGGGTGTGGGCGCCTGGGGGGCCTCGCCGAACAGCTGCGCGAGCGCATCGGCCACGGTCGCGCCGATCACCGGTGCACGATCCTGGACGAGCACGGCGACGAACTGGAACTGCGGGAACTCGGCGCCCTGCGACGCGATCGTGAAGAACGGCTGCACGTAGACGATCGAGTCGCCGACCGGGATCAGCTGCACGTTCCCACTGATCACCTCCGATCCGCGCTGGTCGAGCAGGGTGATCCGCTGGGAGATCGTCGTGTCCTTGTTGATGTTCGCGGCAACCTGTACCGGACCGAGCACCTGCTCGCCCTGTGGCATGACGAACGCGTCGAGCTCGCCGTAGTCGCGCGGATCGGACTTGGCGGTCATGAAGGCGACGAGCCGTGTCTGCTGGTTGTCCTTCGAGACCGGCACGAACGGCTGGAGGATGAGGAAGCTCTCGCGATCCTCACCCGGGAGCCGGATGTAGAGGTAGAAGGGATCCTGGCGCTTCGTCGTGGCCGAGATCTCCGGGCTGCGGCCCTGCGCCGTCGTCGAACGCGGCGACGCGGTGGGGATCGTGCCGACGACCGAGTTCGGGTCGGGCGAGAGCAGCCAGCGCTCGTTGCCGGTGTAGAAGCGACGCGCCTGGGTCACGTGGTACTTGGAGAACACGTCGGACTGGACCTTGAAGAGGTCCTCCGGGTAGCGGAGGTGCGCGACGAGCTCGTCGGGCATCTCGGAGAACGGGGAGAACAGGTCCGGGAAGGCCTTCTGGTACGCGCGGATCACCGGATCCTTCGCGTCGATCACGAAGAACTTGACCGTCCCGTTGTACGCGTCGACGGTGACCTTCACCGAGTTGCGGACGTAGTTGAAGGTGCTCGAGAGCCCACCGGAACCGGAGAACGACTGGGCGTACGGGTACCGGTCCGACGTCGTGTACCCGTCGAGGATCCACGTCGTACGCCCCTCCGTGATGACCGGGTACGGGTCGGCGTCGAAGTCGAGGAACGGTGCCAGCTTGGTGACCCGCTCCCGGATCCCCCGGAGCATGAGCACCCTCGAGTCCCCGTCGACCTGCCCCGAGATCAGCGGGTTGGCGTCACCGAAGCGCAGCGCGAACGCCGCCTTGCGGATGACGTTCGAGAGCACGATCCCGTCCTTGCCGGTGTAACGGGTGAGCGCGTCGTTGCGCCCCTGGCGCGCGTAGTTCAGCTCGGGGGACTTGGCGTCGACGATCACATAGCCGTCGATGCGCTCGCCGAAGTAGATCTGGGCTCCCTTGTCGGAGAGGGTCAGGCTCTCACCGACCGGGGGGATGTCGTCGAGCACGAACACCGGAGATCCGTCGCTCTGGGCCTCGTTGCTCGGTGACGCGACCGCGCCGTAGCCGTGCGTGTACACGATGTGCTCGTTGACCCACGACTGGCTCGGCAGCTCCGAGCCGTTGAGCTCGCGGGCCGACAGCAGGACCTGCGTCGTCTGGCCATTGATGTCATACCGGTCGACGTCGACGTCGTTGATCCGGTAGTAGGTCTGCAGGGCCTGCAGGGTGGAGTAGGTGTCCTGGATGACGTTGGGATCCCACAACCGCGCGTTGTCGATGGTCGCCAGGTTGGCCTCGACGACCTCGGGCGCGACATCGCCGGTGAAGTCGAAGTTCTTGACGTCGACCTTCGCGAGGTCGAACGACTCACGGGTCGCGGCGATGTTGCGGTCGATGAACTTGCGCTCGTTGGCGAACTCGTTGGGCTTGACCCGGAAGTTCTGGATCGCGGCGGGATAGATGGTGGCGACGACCAGCGACACGAATCCCCACAGGCCGACCGCGATCACGGGCAGCACCCAGCCGCGCCGGCGGATGTTCCACACGAAGAGCAGCGCGGCGATCACCGACACGAAGATCAGCAGCTTGAGCGCGGGGAGCTGCGCGTTGACGTCGGTGTAGCTGGCTCCGTCGACGACGCCGCGGTTCGACAGGTTCAGGTCGAAGCGCGAGAAGTAGTACTCGGCGGTCTTGACGAGCGCCATGATCGCCAGGATCACCGAGAGGTGCGCCTTCACCTGGGGGGTGACGCGCTCGACCGTGCTCTGGAACCGGATGCCGCCGTTCAGGTAGTGGGCGACGGCCGTCACCAGGAGCACGATCACGAGCCCGGCGAACAGCCAATCGATGATGAAGTTGATGAACGGCAGCTTGAACAGGTAGAAGCCGATGTCCTTGCCGAACTGCGGATCGGTCGTCCCGGTGTCGGTCCCGTTCGTGAACAGCAGCCAGTCGCGCCACTGCGAGGAGACCCCGATCCCGGCGATCAACGCGAAGAACAGCGCCACGCCGACGCGGATGCGGCCCCGGAACCGCGCGGTCAGCTGCCGGTAGCGGTCGATGAGCTCGTCCTCGGGGGTCTGGGCCGTGGCGAGCCGGGACGTGGGCGCGAGACGGTCCGCGATGATCAGGCTCAGGAGCAGGATCGCGAAGAAGAGGACGGTGAAGACCAGCGCGGGCACGACCCGGGCTGCGAGGAGGCGCTCCCACGTGCCGCCCTGCCCGAGCGAGTCGAACCACAGCGAGTCGGTGTAGAAGCCCGCCAATCCGCGCAGGCTGAACAGCAGGACGAGCAGGACGACGGCGGCGGCGATCAGCCAGCCGCGCAGCCGGGTTCGACGGCCTTTCGCCGGAGTCACGCGCATATCGGTCGAGAGCCTAGGCGGTGACCGTGGACTTCCCCTCGCGGTCGAGCGGGACCACCAGGCAGCGACACCCCGGATGCGCCGGGGGGTGGGACTGGCCGGTCGGGAAGGAGGACCCCTTGATCGTGGGCTCGAGCGCGTTGTCGTCGCAGTCGGGGCATCGACCGGGGTCGGCGGGCACCCAACGGAGGTACGAGCCGGCACCGGCGGCCTCGAAGCTGCCCCGCGCGTACGCAGCACACGCCGCGTCGCGCAGCCGGGCCTCGAGCTCGGCGCTCTTCCACTCCCGGTAGCGCGCGCCGATCACCGAGCCGAGCGCACGTTGCAGCTCGAGGGGCGACTCGTAGGGCCCCTCGGCGACCACCGACTCGATCGTCGTGGCCAGCCGCTCGCGCAGCTGGGTCACGACCACGGACAGGGCGTGGCCCACGACCCGCGCCGGCGCGCCGGCGACCCGACCGGTCTTCCCTGCCGCCGCCCGCCCGCCGAGGAAGGCCGCGTCCATCGACGGGGTGAGGATCGACACCCACGCTTCGCGCTGGTGCTCGTGCTCGGGCAGCAAGCGCGCCGGCTCGTACCGACCGCGGGCGCGACGGATGGCGTCGAGGAGCGAGTTCTGCTCATCCTGGAGGACGCGCTTCGCCGCGCGGACGGTGTCGGGCACGAGGGGCTCGAGGACGGCGTCGCGTCGCCGGCGGAGCGCAGCGTCGGGGTCCTCGGGCTCGGCCCGCGCGCCTTCCGATCCCGATGCGGCGTCGGAGGCGGCCGCGGTCGCCGCGGTCGCCGCGCTCTCGTCGGTGCCCTCCGCGGCCGACCCGACCTCGGTGTCGGGGTCCGGTTCGGTCTCGCCCTCGGCCTCCGGTGGCGCCGGACGCCGCCGCCGGGTGGTGGTGCGTCGGGGCGGTGCCGCGACCGGCTCGGCCGAGCGCAGCCGCGCGAACAGGTCGCCGGTGGTGCCCGCCGGCGCGGGCGCCGATCCGGTCGCCGGTGGGGTGGATCCGGGGTCGGCGCCCGCCTCGCCCCCGGCCTCTTCCGTGACCGGGGCGCCAGAGGGCTCGATCGGCACCTGCAACGCCTCCAGGGCCCGGTCGAGGAGGCCGCGCACGCGCTCGAGCTCCGCGACGAGCTCGGTGCGCCGTCGGGTCGCGTCCTGGAGGATGCGTCGGCGCACGTCCTTTGCTTCCGTGACCATCGCCCGACCGGTGGCCGCTGCGACCTCCTCGGCCGCGCGCAGGACCTCGGCCGCTCGCGACTCGAGCGTCGAGGGGTCGTCCGGCGCTCGGCGCGGCTCCTGTGCCGCCGGATCCTCCGCCATCGCCCCGATGCTACGAGTCCTGAGGAACGGCAGGTGCCGCCGGGACGGGTGTGCCGCCCGCCTTCGCCAACGCTCGCAGCGCGTCGTCGAAGGTGTCCACCGCGACGACCTTCATCTCTCCGGCGTTGCGACGCGCGGCCGCCGCCTCGCCCGCGGGGACGATCATGAGGCGCGCTCCGTTCCGGCGTGCGGTCACGGTCTTCTGCTCGACGCCACCGACCACGCCCACCGAGCCGTCGGCCGCGATGGAGCCCGTGACCGCGACGGGGACCCCGCCGGTCAGCTCGCCGGGAGTGAGATCGTCGACGATGGCCAACGCGAAGGCCAGCCCCGCCGAGGGGCCGCTGACCCGGAGCGTGTCGATGGAGATGTCGACCGGGAAATCCCAGTCGACGAAGGTCTGGGTGGAGATCCCGAGGAACGCATCGTCGCCGTTGCGCCCGAGACGGACCTCGACGTCACGCTCGTCGCCATCGCGACGGATCGTCAGCTGCACCCGCTCGCCCGGAGCGTGCGCGACCACGAGCGGCCGGACCTCCTCGGCACTCGCCACGGCCGTCCCGTCGACAGCGAGGATCTCGTCGCCGAGCAGCAGCTGGCCGTGGGACGGACCGTCGCACTCGGACCCGACGATGAGCACCCGAGCCGAGCGCTCGGGGACCTCGTAACCGAGTCGCTCCAACGCGACCTCCTTGGCGACGTCCTGGGACTGCTGCATGAGCTCGTCGTTGAACCGACCGCTCTCGTCGTAGGTCGCGCAGCCGAGGACCTGCTCGCGCTTGTCGACGCGCACGTCGTCGTCGAGCTGGGCGAACAGCCAACGCCACAGGTTCGGGTCGCGGTTCGTGATGCGCACCGTGAGGAACAGCACCTCCCCCCGGTGGTCGTAGGTGCGGGTGCCGGAGACCGACAGGACGCGGTCGTCGAGCGCGGTGGCGTCGCCCGGCGAGATGATCACGTACGGCACCCGGACGAGCGCCATGACCGCCACGACGGCCATGGCGACCGCGAGTCCGGTGAGGCCGACGACCAGCGGCCACCGACGACGCGGCGGCACCGCCGGGGGTGTGGTGGCGCCGTGGCCCCCCGACGCATCGGCGGCACCGGGCTGGTCGGTCATGGTTGCTCCGGTCTCGGGTGCGAAGATGGTGGTCACGACCAGCTCGGAGACGCCGATGGACCGCCAACGTCAGCCTGCCATGCGCCCCGCTGCCCGAGGGACGCGGCGATCGTCCGGGCGCCTACGCGACGTCGACCCGAACCCGGGCGACGACCGCGCCGACGACGACTGGCTCCAGGACCGGCCCGCCGGTGTTCGGGCGCTGCTCCACGGGTTCGCGGTGGTCCGGTGGGTCCTGCTGATCTTCGCGGTGGGGTTCGGGGTCGCCGCGGTGATCGCCATCGCGTTCGCGGCCTTGATCGCGCTGGTCAACGCCAGCGTGTGACCGAGGGCGCGACCACCGGGTCCGCCGTCGACCGGGCCGCGGCGCTGGCCGCGCTCGGGCGGGGTCCGGCGCTGGCGCCGGCGGAGTCCGAGCGGGTGCGCGCCGCGGCCACCGCGGATCCCGACGCCCGCGTGCGCGCGGCCGCAATCGCCGCGATCGTCCGGGTGGGCGACGCATCGGCGGCGTCGGCGGCCTGGGGCGTGGCGATCACGGATCCTGACGCCCGGGTCCGTCGCCGCGCCGCGGAGATGGGTCCGCCGTTCGCCGCGCGCGGCGTCGCCGGGGCTCGGTCCGACCTCGCCGAGCAGGTCGCGCGCGCCCTCGTCGCGCGGCTCGCCGACGACGACGTGACCGTCGTCGAGGCGGCGGCGTGGGGGCTCGGCGAGCTCGGGCCCCGCGCGATCACGGCTGGTGCAGTGCCGGCACTCGCCGACGTGACGACGACCCATGCCCACGCGATCGCCCGGGAAGCCGCGGTGGCCGCGCTGGGGGCGATCGGAGAGCCCGCGGGACTGCCTGCGATCCTCGCCGCCACCCAGGACAAGCCGGCAGTACGGCGACGCGCGGTGCTCGCGCTCGCGCCGTTCGAGGGCGGCGCGGTCGACGCCGCGCTGCGTCGTGCGCTCGAGGACCGGGACTGGCAGGTGCGCCAGGCCGCCGAGGACCTGACCTCGTCGACGGACCCGGACCGAGATGTCGACGACGGGCCGTCGGCGGGCGGCTAGCGATCTCCGTAGCGCTGGCTGGACCCCCGCGGGCGGTCGAGGAACATGTCCTTGAGCCGGTCGAAGGACTCGAGGCAGCGCCCGGCACCGAGCACGACGGTCTCCAGTGGGAGGTCCGAGCGGCGGACGGGCACGCCCGTCTCGTGCTCGATGCGCTTGTCCATCCCCCTCAGGAGCGCGCCACCGCCGACGAGGTGGATCCCCATCTCGAGGAGGTCCTGCGCGAGCTCGGGTGGCGTCTCCGACAGGGCCTGCTTGGTCGCCTCGAGGATCGCGTTGACCGGCTCCTCGATCGCCTCGCGGACCTCCTCGGGCTCCAGCACCACCGTGCGGGGGAGCCCGCTCATGAGGTCGCGCCCACGCACCTCGACCTTGAACTCGTCGGCCGTAGGGAACGCCGAGCCGACGGCGAGCTTGATCTCCTCGGCGGTGCGCTCACCGACCGCGATCCCGTGGTCGCGGCGCAGGTACGCCTGGATCGCGTGGTCGAAGTCGAAGCCACCGACCCGCACCGCCTGGAGCGAGACGATGCCACCGAGCGAGATGACCGCCATCTCGCTCGTCCCACCACCGATGTCGACGACCATGTTCCCGAGTGGCTCGTGGATCGGCAGCGACGCGCCGATCGCGGCCGCCATCGGCTGCTCGATCAGGTAGGTCTGCTGGGCGCCGGCCCGCCGCGTGGCCTCCAGCACCGCGCGTTGCTCGACGTGGGTGATGGCGGAGGGGACGCACACGAGCACCCGGGCCCGCTGCATGCGGGTGATCCCGGCCCGGGCGAAGATGAGCCGGATCAGACGCTGGGTGATCTCGAAGTCGGTGATCGCGCCGCCGCGCAGGGGCCGGACGGCGACGATGTGCCCTGGGGTGCGCCCGATCATGTGCCACGCCTCGTGCCCCATGGCGAGGACGTCCTGGGTCCGGCTGTTGAGGGCGATGACCGTGGGCTCGTTGAGGATGATGCCCTGGCCGCGTGCGTACACGAGCGTGTTGGCGGTCCCGAGGTCGATCGCGAGGTCGCGCGACATCCGACTACTGCTCCGCGACGGCGCGCTCGCGCACCGCCCGCACGGGCACCCCGCTGGTGGCCCAGTCGGACCCCTCGCCCCAGCGCTCCCGCTTCCAGATCGGGACCGTCTCCTTCAGGGTGTCGATCGCGAATCGGGCTGCCTCGAACGCCTCGGGACGATGCGGCGTCGAGACCACCACGGCGACCGAGGCCTCGGAGAGGGCCACCTCACCGACCCGGTGGACGAGCACGAGGCGCTCCACCATCGGCCACCGGCGCCGCACCTCTGCTGCGACGTCCTCGAGCCGATTGTGCGCCTCGGTCTCGTAGGCCTCGTAGTCGATCGCCTCGACCCCTTCGCGCCCCTCCGAGTGGTCTCGGACCACACCGAGGAACGACACGACGGCTCCAGCGCCGGGAGTGGCAGCCCACGCCGTGGCCTCCGTGAGGGGCAACGGGTCCGCGGTGATCGCGACCCAATCGGACGTCGGTACTGCCTCGGGCACGGACCAATCGTAGTGGTGCCGGGTTCGGGGGACGATGGGCCGACCCGCGGTCGCCCGGGCGAGGTTGCTCCTTACACTGACTGGGCATGGTGGAACGGGATCCCGACGACCCGACGCGTTCGGATCAGCCCGACCCGGATCGGGACGGGCCCGAGGGTCGCGGACCGCTGCCCCACCCCCTGGACCGCGTCTGGTCGCACCCGAGCGAGCTCGGTGCCGTGGCGACGTCGGCCGCTCCCGCAGCCCAGCCCTGGCGGAGCGTGCTCGGCGCCGCGCTGGCCGGTGCCGTCTGCGGCGCGATCGTGGCCTTGGGCGTCGTCCTGGCGACCGGAGGGTTCGGCGACGGGGCACCGGAGGCGCGCGCCGCGTTCGTCCCCGCGTTCCCGGAGCTCGGCGTCGATCGGACCGCCGGGCTCGTCGCGACGGTCAGCCCGAGCGTCGTCTCCGTCCGGACCGTCGGAGGCGATGCCGGTGAGGACCGGGGCGGGACCGGCATCGTCCTGGGCGACGACCGGATCCTGACGAACGTGTCGCTGGTCGCCGGCGGTGCCACGATCACGGTCACGACCTCCGACGGATCCGTGGTGCCGGCCGAGCTGCTCGGCGGCGACCCCGAGACCGACCTGGCCGTCCTCCGGGCCGACGGCGCCGACGCCCCCGGTGCCCGGATGGGCTCCGCCGACGACGTGACCGTCGGGACCTGGGTCCTCGCGGTGGGTGCGAGCGCATCGCAGCGTCGGTGGGCGAACGAGGGGATCGTGAGCGGTCTCGACATGATCCTCGGCGATCCCGCCGGGCGGGTCATGGTCGGGATGCTCGGCACCGATCTCGAGGACGGCGCCGGCACGGGGGGCGGGGTCCTCCTCGACGAGTCCGGGGCGGTCGTCGCGATCCTCAGCGGGTCGACACCGGGGCACGCCGTCCCGATCGATGCGGCCCGGACCGTCGCCGACCAGCTGACGACGGCGGGGCGCGCAGCCCACGGATGGCTGGGCACGTACGCGGTGGACGAGACCGAACGAGACGGTGGCGGTGCTCGGGTGCAGGCGGTGACCGCCGCCGGGCCGGGCGCGGCCGCGGGCCTGATCGTGGGTGACGTCGTCACCGCGATCGGCGAGCGACGGATCACCGACGTCGGCGAGCTCGCCAGCGCGATCTCGCGCCTGCGACCGGGCGACCCGGTGGAGCTGACCGTGTGGCGCGACGGCAAGCGGCGACGGATCGACGCATCGCTCGGCGAGCGCCCGGCCGACGCCATCGGGCTCGCCGCGCTCCAGACGTGATCCGCTCGATCGGCCCACCGGACCATCACCGGGTTCGCCGCCAACGGGAGATCGTGCGACGATGGGGCCCATGGCCGACACCAGCGAGCTGACCGAACTCGATCGCGAGCTGCTGAACGCAGTGCAATGGGACTTCCCCCTCGACCCGCGGCCGTACGGGGTGCTCGCGGAGCGCCTCGGTGTCGACGAGCCGGAGGTCCGCGCCCGCGTCGCGCACGTCAAGGACGCCAACGTGCTGCGCCAGCTCTCGGCGATCTTCGACACGCGCGCGCTGGGCTACGGGTCCGCCCTTGTCGCCGCCAAGATCGACCCGGACCGCCTCGAGGCCGCCGCGGCGCTCATCAGCGAGCACCCCGGGGTCTCGCACAACTACAAGCGCAACCACGCGTTCAACCTCTGGTACACGATCGCGGTCCCGCCCGGCGACGACCTCCAGGCCCACATCGACGTGCTCCACGAGGCGAGCGGCGCGACCGTGACCCGCCCTCTGCCCACGCTGAAGCTCTACAAGATCGGCGTGAAGCTCGACATGACGGGCAAGACCGCGACGGACGCCCGCACGGAGGTCCTCGAGCACGAGCGTCCGGAGCGCAAGCCCGAGATGCTCGCCCCCGACCTCACCGACCTCGAGATCGCGACGATCCGGGTCGTCCAGGAGGACCTCCCGCTCGTCGAGCGGCCGTTCGCCGCGCAGGCCGAGCTGATCGGGTGCGACGAGGCCGACGTCCTCGCGTCGCTCGCGTCGTTCAAGGAGCGCAAGCTCATGCGTCGCTTCGCCGCGGTCATGAACCACCGCAACGCCGGGTACAAGGCGAACGCGATGGGGGTGTGGGCCGTCCCCGAGGACCGTCTCGAGGAGCTCGCACCGCAGATGGCCGGGTTCTCCCGGGTGAGCCACTGCTACCGGCGTCCCACCTACGACGACTGGCCGTACTCGGTCTTCACGATGGTGCACGGGATGAACGCCAAGGAGTGCGAGGAGACGATCGCCGCGATCCGCGACGAGACCGGCATCGACGAGTACACGTTGCTCTGGTCGGTGAAGGAGTACAAGAAGACGCGCGTGCGCTACTTCACCGACGAGTGGGACGCCTGGCGCGCCGAGCACCTCGCCGCCGTCTGAGGAGCCACGCCGTCAGACCTGCGCCGAGCGCCGCGGCGAGCACGGCACCGGCGAGGGCGCCGCGACGGGGCGGCGGCCCCATCGCTGCGAGGCCGTCCCGGACCGCCTCCTCGTTCGAGTGCCGGGGACGCCACCCGATCGCCTTCAGCCGGTCGTTCGCCACCACCCACGGGTGCCGGAGGTAGGGCACGACCCCCGGGGGGATGTCGCCCAGCCCCGTCGCCCACGACCGTGCGAGCAGTCGCTCGACGAGCCCGGCGGGCAGCGCCGGGACGAGACTGGGTGGGAGGAGCGCCCGCAGGTCCGCCGGCTCGAGCCATCCGTCGGCCGCCACGTTGAACGTCCCGGGATGGTCCTCGAGGACCACGAGCGCGAGCGCGGCGACGAGGTCGTCGACGTGGGTGGCCTGCAGGAGCGGCGCGGCGTTGCGGAGGCGTAGCGCCGGGCGGCCGAGCAGCAGGCGGGACGGGAGGCGCTCGGCACCTGGCCCGAGCACGGGGGCCGAACGCAGCGTCGTGACGACGACCCCGGGGTGGTCCTCGCGCCACTCCGCGAGCAGCCGCTCGATCTCGGCGCCCTGCACCGCGGGGGTGAATGCGGCGTTCGGTCGGAGCGCCGCATCCTCGTCGAGTGGGACCGCGTTGTTGGCCCACGCGCCGTACACGGCCGTCGACGACACGCGCACGACCTTGCGCACCCCGACGGCCGCGGCCGCGTCGAGTGCTCGGCGCGTGCCACCGACGTTGATGCGCGCCATGAGGTGCTCGTCGGGGATCGGGTCGACGACGGATGCGAGGTGCACGAGCACGTCGACGCCCTCGAGGAGCGGCTTCAGCTCGGAGTGCGCGACGTCGGCGAGGCGGAATTCGAGTCCGGGAGCCTGGCGTTGCGGCACTCGCACATCGATGCCGACGATGCGCGTGACCTCGGGTGCGTCGGCGAGCTCGGCGACGAGTGCGCCGCCGACGAGCCCCGACGCCCCGGTGACTGCGATCGAGACCATCTCCCTAGACTTGCCGCGTGGACGACAGACCTCAACCCGGGGATCCGGACCCCGAAGAGCCCGACGGCGACGGTGGCCCGTTCCCGGGGTTCCCCGATTTCCCGGGCCTCCCCGGACTCGACTTCTCCGGGATCGACCTCTCGGGCATCGATCTGAGCGAGGTCACCCGGATGCTCCAGTCGCAGGGTCCGCTCAACCTCGAGGTCGCCCGCCAGGTCGCGACCGCGATGGCGACGGGCGGTACGGCCGAGCCGACGATCGGCGCCGACGACCAGCACCAGGTCGAGGAGCTGGCCCGGGCCGCGCAGACGCACGTCGTCACCGAGACCGGCCTGAGCACGGCGTTCTCCGCTCCGGTGCGGGCGATCGCACGCCAGGACTGGGCCACGTTGCACCTCGACGCCCTGCGAGGCGTGCTGGAGGTGCTCGCGACGACCCTGGGGAGCGCGCTCTCACCCGAAGCGCTGCGCGAGCTGCTCCCCGAGGAGGGGGATGCCGACGCGGGCGACCCCTTCAGCGCCATCCTCCCGGTGCTCGCCCCCTTGCTGCTCGGCGTGCAGGCGGGGTCGATGATCGGCCATCTCTCCACCCACGCGCTCGGTCGCTACGACCTTCCCCTCCCGACGTCCGATCCCCCTGGGCTCGTGTTCGTGATCCCCAACCTCGACCAGTTCGAGAAGGACTGGACGCTGGATCGCACCGACCTGCGCTTCTACGTGGCCATCCACGAGGCCGTGCACGCCGGCGTCCGCGGGGTGCCGTGGGTCAGCCAGCGACTCGTCGACCTCGCGACCGACTACGTGTCCGCGTACGACGTCGACGCCGATGCCCTCGAGACGCGCCTCGACGGCCGCTTCGAGAACCTCGACCCCCGCGACCCCGAGTCGATCCGTGCGCTCGCAGCCCAGCCGGAAGAGCTGCTCGGCGCGCTCCGCAGCGAACGCCAGCACGCGCTGCTCGCCCGCGCGCGCGTCTTCCACGGCGTACTCGGGGGCTTCGCCGACGAGATCGTCACGCGCGTCGGGCGACCGCTGATCACGTCGTTCGATCGGGTGCACGAGGCGATGGCCCGGCACCGCATCGAGCGGGGCGAGGCCGAGCAGTTCATCGGAGGTCTGCTCGGGCTCGCGACCGACCGGGAGGACTACGAGCGGGGTGGCGCGTTCTGTCGGGGGGTCGTCGAGCGCGCTGGCGCCGAGGGTCTGAACCGGCTCTGGGACGACGCGACGCGTGAGCCCACGCTGAACGAGCTCGAGGCGCCCGGGCTCTGGCTCGCGCGCATCGACCTCGACCCGGACGACGAGAACCCGAACCCGAACCCGAACCCGAACCCGAACCCGAACCCGAACCCGAACCCGAACGAGGGGGGCGACACGTGAGTGCGACGACGATCGGTGTGCTGGGGGCCGGGGTCATGGGGAGCGGCATCGCCCAGGTCTGTGCGACGGCCGGCTTCGAGACCACGTGCTTCGACATCGACCCGGACGCAGTGGCGCGCGGACGCGAGCACGCCACCGCCGGGCGCTACGGGTTCGAGCGGGGTGTCGAGCGCGGCAAGCTCACCCGCGAGGAGGCCGATGCCGCGCTGGCACGGCTCACGTTCACCTCGTCGTTCGAGGAGGCGGCGGCCACCGACCTGGTCGTCGAGGCGGTCCCCGAGCGACTCGACCTGAAGATCAAGGTGTTCCGCGACCTCGACCGCATCGCACCCGACGCGACGATCCTCGCGTCCAACACGTCGGGGTACCCGATCGCGGCGATGGCCGCGGCGACCGACCGACCCGACCGGATCGTGGGCTGGCACTGGGCGTCACCGGCGCCCGTCATGGCGTTGGCCGAGATCGTCCGCACCCGCGACACGAGCGACGAGACGATCGCGACGGTCAGCGACGTCGCCAGCCGGTGCGGCAAGCATCCGGTCGTCGTCAACGACGCCCCGACCGCGTGGGGCTTCGTCGCGAACCGCGTGTACTTCGCGATGATCGCCGAGGCCAAGCGCGTCGTCGACGAGGGCGTGGCGACCGCCGACCAGGTCGACCAGCTGATGGTCGACTGCTTCCGCTGGCCGACAGGCCCGTTCGGCATGGTGGCCGGCGCCACCGGCGGCTGGTCCTGACTCCCCCACCTCTTCGATGCGTCTCTCACCCGCCTATGGCGGGGTGAGAGACGCAGGACCGAGTTTCCGGACGTGCGTCCCTGAGCTCACCATGTGCGTGTGAGAGACGCTTCATGAGCGGGGGCGGGGCGGTCAGAACCAGGTGTAGGGGAACGGGAGCGGGGTCGACGCGAACATGGCGTCGGTCGACTCGGCGGGGAACGACGTCGACCGAGATGCTCCGCGCGAACGTCGAGACGCCGAACCCGAACCGCTGATGGATCGCACCCTGGCTCGCGGTGAGCATCGAGACGGCTTCCCCGCGCTCACGCGTCTCGTCGAAGAGCGCCGCCATCATCGCCCGCAGGACACCTCTCCTCGTGTGCGTGGGTAGCACGGCGACCGCGCTCACCCCCGCGGCCGGGATCTGCGCCCCGCCTGGCAACGTCAGCTCGAACGAGTGGTTGCGGCTGGTGCCGACGATCTCGTCGCCCTCGAACGCGGCCCGGGTGCGTTCGAGGTCCTCGGCCATCCAGACGCCCTGGAGGTTCTCGAACTTCGCCGTGTCCTCACCGAATCCGGCTGCATCCGCCCGCGCGAACGCGGGCAGCTCCGGCTCGTCGATCGCCCGCACCACGAAGTCCATGCCGCGATGCGCGCGCGATCGCCCGCGGAGGCTCGGCGGGTTTCGGTGTCAGCCCCCGCCGCGCGCACATGCGCGCCGCGGTCGGACGCGGCTCGGCATCAGCTCCCGCCGGGGAACGCGTCCGGTGGCTCACGGGGCTCCGACGGCCGCGGTCCCGGGCTCGACCGCGATGGCGATCCGGGCGGGCGCCGCGCGCCCCCGCTCCGATCGTCGGGTGCGCGACGCGACGTCGGGGCGCCGGAGCGGCGCGCGTCCCGATTTCGGCGATACCGGTCCTTCAGCTCGCCCTTCGCCTTGTCGAAGGCCCGGTCCACGGCCTCGGGCCGCAGCGTGGTCCGCTGCGGCCGCGTGCGCGCGGAACGCAGCGCGGCGAGATACGACAGTCCCGCGGCGAGCAGCACGATCCCGAGCACGAGCAGCCCGGCACCCTCGCCGAACGGCACCACCCCGAAGAGCGCGCCGGCGACCCAGGCGACCTGGAACCGGGTCTCGAACCGGGCGAACGCACGGCCATGCGCGGCGTCCGGACCGTCTCGCTGGAGGAGGCTGTCGAACCCGACCCGGCCGGCCGACGACGCGATGGCCACCGAGATCGCGGCCAGCGAGGCCCCGCCCACGGTGCCGCCCGTCAGTCCGCCGAAGAGGGAGAACGCCGCCGCCATCAGCAGGGAGACGGCGATCATCACCTCTTCGCGCACGTGCCGCCGCGCCAACGGTGCGAGCAGGTTCCCGGTGAATCCCCCGACCGCGTACGCGCCGAGCACGACCCCGAGCTGGAACTTGTCGTCCTTGAAGGAGAACGCCGAGAGGAACACCAGCACGCCGACCGCGACCCGGATCACGGCCATCGCACTGCCCGCGAGCAGGATGCTCGGCTGGTGCATCTCCTGCGCCTCGAGTTGCGCCTCGGAGGGGTCCTGCACCACCTGGGTGCGCGGGATCTTGGTCGCCACGACCGTGGCGACCACGAACACGATCATCGCGAGCACGAGCGACCACCGCGCGTCGAACAACGTCTGCACGAGGAACGCCGGCCCGCCGCCGACCATGCCGGCGATGAGGCTGATGATCGCGAGCCGCGAGTTCGCGCGGACCAGTTCGTTCTCGTCGTCGACCAGTGCCGGGACGAGCGCGGCGCGCGCCACCGAATAGGTCTTCTGCGAGACGAGCACGCCGAAGGCGAGCGGATAGATGAGCAGCCCTTCGGGCGACGGCTCGACGATGAACTGCGCCATCCCCAGGCAGAGCAGTGCCCGGGCCAGACACGTCGCGACCACCATGATCCGGCGGCCACCCCGGATCCGGTCGAGCGCGGGTCCCATGACGGGTGCGAGCACCGCGAACGGGGCCATCGTCAGCAGCAGGTAGAGGAGGATGTCGCCCCGGGCGGCGTTCGTCGGCTGGGCGAAGAAGAGCGAGCCGGCGAGGGACGCGGCCACGCACGCGTCGCCGCACACGCTCACGGCGTGCGTCACCATCAGGCGTGAGAACGGGGTGCGCTCCAGGAAGCGGGGATCGGCACTCATGTCCCGGCGACCGTACTCCCGGGAGACCGGTCTCCGGCCACCGCTACGATCAGCCCATGGCCGACCCGGACCCCACGGTGATCGCCGCATCGGACCGGTATCTCAACCGGGAGCTCTCGTGGCTCGAGTTCAACGCCCGCGTGCTCGCGCTCGCCGAGGACGAGTCGCGCCCCCTGCTCGAGCGGGCGAAGTTCCTCGCGATCTTCGCGTCCAACCTCGACGAGTACTTCCAGGTGCGGGTCGCCGGGCTCCAGGAGCAGGCCGACCTCGGGATCCGCAGCCCCTCCCCCGACGGCCTGGAGCCCGCCGAGGCGGTCCGGGCCCTGCGCGCCCAGGTCCACGACCTCGTCGCCCGCCAGACGACGATCTTCACCAAGGACGTCGCGCCCGCGCTCGAGGAGGCCGGGATCCGCTTCCCCGGGTGGTCCGACCTCGACGACGCCGATCGAGAGGCACTCCGGATCACGTTCGAGGACCGGGTCTACCCGGTGCTCACCCCACTCGCGGTCGACCCTGCGCACCCGTTCCCCTACATCTCGAACCTGTCGTTGAGCCTCGCCGTCGAGGTGCGCGACCCGGACACAGGGGAGCAGAGGTTCGCGCGGGTGAAGGTCCCCGGCGCGCTCCCGCGCTTCGTCGCACTCCCCGACGGCGAACGCTTCGTCCCGCTCGAGCAGCTCATCGCGGCGCACCTCGACCGCCTGTTCCCGGGCATGGAGGTGCTCGCGCACTACCCCTTCCGCGTCACCCGCGACGCCGACTTCGAGCTCGACGACGAAGCCGAGGACCTGCTCGAAGCGATCGAGACCGTCCTGCACCGCCGCACGAAGTTCGGCAACGTCGTCCGCCTCGAGGTCGACGCCACGATGTCCGACGAGGTCGTCGGAGTGCTCTGTCGCGAGCTCGAGATCCCCGACGGTGCGATCGTCACCGTCGACGGTCCCCTCGACCTCACCGGACTCTGGGACGTCTGCGGTCTCGACCGCCCCGAGCTCAAGGACGAGCCGTGGACACCGAGGACTCCGACGGTGCTCGCCGACGTCGGCGACGTCCCTGTCGACATCTTCCGGGTGCTGCGCCAGGGCGATGTGCTGGTCCATCACCCGTACGACTCGTTCACGACGTCGGTCGAGGCCTTCGTGCGCCAAGCCGCCCGCGACCCGCGCGTGCTGGCGATCAAGCAGACGATCTACCGCACCGCGGGACCCGAGAGCACGATCGTGAGCGCGCTCGCCGACGCGGCGCGCAGCGGAAAGCAGGTCGTCGCGCTCGTCGAGCTGAAGGCCCGCTTCGATGAGGAGGCCAACATCGATCGGGCACGCGTCCTCGAGGAGGCGGGCGTCCACGTCGTCTACGGGCTCGTCGGCCTGAAGACCCACACGAAGATCCTGCTCGTCGTCCGCCGCGAGGAAGACGGCGAGATCCGCCGGTACTGCCATGTGGGGACCGGCAACTACAACCCGAAGACGGCATCGCTCTACGAGGACCTCGGGCTGCTCACCACCGACGAGGAGATCGGCGCCGACCTCACCGAGCTCTTCAACTACCTCACCGGCTACAGCCGACCGATCCGGTACCGCAAGCTCCTGGTCGCGCCCGAGGCGCTGCGCTCCGGGCTCCAGCAGCGGATCCGCGACCAGGCGGCCCTCGGCGCCGAAGGACGCATCGTCCTCAAGATGAACAGCCTCGTCGACGCTGACCTCATCGACGAGCTGTACGCCGCATCCGGCGCCGGAACGAGCATCGATCTGATCGTGCGAGGCATCTGCTGCCTCCGGCCCGGGGTCCCCGGGCTCTCGGAGCTCATCCGGGTCCGCTCGATCATCGGCCGCTACCTCGAGCACTCCCGGATCTACCGCTTCGGCGCTGACGCGG
This sequence comes from Acidimicrobiia bacterium, assembly GCA_035763745.1. Taxonomy (GTDB): domain Bacteria; phylum Actinomycetota; class Acidimicrobiia; order IMCC26256; family PALSA-555; genus DASUAO01. The sequence goes on along the minus strand of DASUAO010000021.1, from coordinate 146,971 downwards.
CGACAGCCGAGTACCTCATCGGGTCGGCCGATTGGATGCCCCGCAACCTCGATCGGCGCGTCGAGGCCACCTGCTCGGTCACCGATCCCCGCCTCAAGGGGCGACTCGCCGAGATCCTCGAGGTGAACCTCGCCGACGACACCCTCGCGTGGGAGCTGTGCTCCGACGGGTCGTGGCGTCCGGTCGAGACGACGGTCGGTGTCAACACCCACGATCGGCTGCAGGAGCTCGCCGAGGCACGTGCCGCGACCCGCCCATGAGCGTGGTCGAACGCGAGATCAAGCTGGCGGTCACCCCCGACTTCCGACTCCCGTTCTTCACCGACCCGGCCACCGGGGTCACCGCGGGACACGAGGAGACCCTCGAGCTCGCGGCGACGTACTTCGACACCCGCGACCTGCGCATCTCGCGAGCGGGGGCCAGCCTGCGCTACCGGGACCCGGAGGGCTGGACCGTGAAGCTCCCCACCCGCGACGACCCCGAGGCGCTGGTGCGGGTGGAGCACCACGTCGCAGGTCCTGGACCCGATCCTGCCGACGGCGGATCCGACACGACGCCGCCGCCCGCGGCCCTCGACCTCGTCCGCTCGCTGACCCGGGGCGCGGCGGTCGAGCCGCTCGCGACCCTGAACACCATCCGGCGGGTCGTGGCGCTGCGCGACCCGAACGGCCACGCGATCGGCGAGGTGGTCGACGATCTGGTCGAGATCGACTCCCGACGCGCGGACCACGGCGCCACCGTGTTCCGTGAAGTCGAGCTGGGGCTCGCCGACGACGCGACCCCGTCGCAGCGGCACGCGCTCCTCGCCCGACTGCGCACCGCCGGCGCGGGTGCGGCCGACCCGACCCCGAAGATCGTGCGGGCACTCGGCGCACCGGCACGCGCGCCGGCCGACGTCCAGGTCCCGAGCCTCGACGCCGAGGAGCCAGCCACGGGGAGCGTCGTACGCGCCGCGATCGCGACCTCCGTCGTCCGGCTCGTACGGAACGATCCGGGCGCGCGCCTCGGCGACGACCCCGAGGCGCTGCACCAGGCACGTGTCGCCACCCGGCGGCTCCGGTCCGACCTCCGGACGTTCGAGCCCCTCCTCGACGAAGGGTGGGCCGAGGCGCTCCGCGACGAGCTGCGCTGGCTCGGCGACGTCTTCGGCGCGGTCCGCGACGCCGACGTCCTCATCGATCGCTTCGTGCCCAGGATCGCGCGTCTCCCGGAAGTCGACCGACCGCCGGCCGAGACGCTCCTCGATCGGCTGCACGCGGATCGGGAGCGCGCCCGGTCCCAGATGCTCGCCGCGCTCCGGAGCGTTCGCTACGACCACCTCCTCGATCGCCTGGTCGAGGCGGCGTCGCACCCGCGCGTGCTGCTCCAGATCGATGACACCGACGACGCCGACGACCTGGCCTCGCTCGTCCGCGCGCCGGTCCGGTCGCTGCTCGATGCGGTCGATGGGCTGGGCTCCGAGCCGAACGACCCGGCGTTGCACCTGGTCCGGCGGAGGGCGAAGCGCGTCCGGTACGCGGCGGAGGCGGTCGCGCCGGCGCTCGGGCGACCGGCGCGACGACTGGCCAAGACGGCCACCGAGATCCAGGACGCCCTCGGTGTGCACCAGGACGCCGTCATCGCAGCCGAGTGGCTCCGCCGCATCGCCGTGGACGAAGGCGAGGGCATCGGCTTCGCGGCCGGTCAGCTCGCCGCGGCCGAGCTCCGGGACGCGCGGCGGAGCCGTCGCCGGTGGCCGAAGACCTGGCAGCGAACCCATCAGAAGCAGCTGCGGGCCTGGCTGTGAGCGCGAGGCGCGGCGTGGAGGTCGAGCCCGACGTGCGGGCTGCGGGCGGCGTGGTGCGCCGCACGCGACGGCACCGTGGACGGCGCCGGGTCGAGGTGCTGCTCGTGCACCGGCCCCGCTACGACGACTGGACCTTCCCGAAGGGCAAGCGCGACAAGGACGACCGCGACGACCTCGCCACCGCCCGGCGCGAGGTCGAGGAGGAGACGGGATTCGCGTGCACGGCCGGGGACGAGATCGGCATGACGCGCTACCGGGACCAACGCGGGCGCGACAAGCTCGTCCGGTACTGGACGATGGAGCTGTCACCTGGCGCGACCGGCGACGACTTCGAGCCCAACCGGGAGGTCGACGAGCTGCGGTGGTGCCGGCCCGACGAGGCGGTCAGACTCCTCACCTACGAGCACGATCGGGTGCTCCTGGAACGAGTACGGGATCTCCGCCGATGACCATCTACCTCGTACGCCACGCCAAGGCCGGGAGTCGATCCGGCTGGGACCGTCCCGACGACCAGCGCCCGCTCTCCAAGCCCGGGCGTCGCCAGGCCGATGCCATCGCGGACGGCCTCGCCGAGGCGGCACCGAGCCGGATCATCAGCAGCCCCTACGTCCGGTGCCGACAGACCGTCGACCCGCTCGCCGCGCGACTTCGCCTTCCGGTCGAGCTGTCGGACGCGCTCGCGGAAGGTGCGCCCCTCGACGACACGCGGGCGCTGCTCAGCAAGGTCGGTGACGAGACCGCGGTGCTCGCGACCCACGGCGATGTCATCGGCTGGCTGCTCAACGACATCGCCCGCTCCGGAGTCATCCTCGGCGACGACCGACTCGAGAAGGGCTCGATCTGGATCCTCGAGCTCGAGGCAGGAGTGGTCGCGACTGCCGAGTACCGCCCACCGCCTGCATGATCCCGGCCGTCGACGACGTCGAGGGTCTCCTCGCGCCCCTCCGATCGGCCGCGTCGGCGCATGACGACGAGCCCGTCGGCTCGACCCGTCGCGTCGCCCGATAGGGTCCGCTCATGCGCGTGCTCGTGACCAACGACGACGGCGTCGAAGCCGAGGGGGTCCACGCGTTGGCACGCGCCATCGTGGACGCGGGCCACGAGGTCGTCGTGGTCGCACCGAGTGGCGAGCGCAGCGGCAGCGGCGCGGCCATCGGGCGGCTGCACCGGAGCGGACCGATCCGGTGGCAACCCGTCGACTGGGCCGACCTTCCCGGCACCGACGTGCACTCCGTCGACCTCCCACCTGCCGCGGCGGTGTACGCAGGCTGTCTCGGGGCGTTCGGACCGACCCCCGACATCGTCGCCTCGGGCGTGAACCCGGGCCTCAACTACGGGCACCTCGTCCTGCACTCCGGGACGGTCGGCGCCGCGCTCACCGCACAGGTCTTGGGCGTCCCTGCCGTCGCCGTGAGCCTCGGCTGGGGAGAACACGAGCACTGGGAGACCGCCGCGACGATCGCTGCCGCGGCGCTCCTGTGGCTGGCCGACCGCGGCAGCCCGGTGGTGCTCAACCTCAACGTCCCCAACGTGGAGCTCGAGGCGATCGAGACCGCCCGCGAAGCGCGGCTCACCGAGTTCGCGGAGCGATGGAGTTCCTCGGCCGCCCACGGTGAGCTGATGCTCGAGTTCGAGGGGCGGGCCCACGATCCGAAGCCCGGCACCGACCTCGCCATCGTGCGCGCGGGCGAGGTCGCCTACACCCTCCTCGGCGGAGTCGGCGAGGTCGTGGGCACGACCATCGGCACCGACGGTCTCGCCGCGGACCTCGCTCAGGCGTTCTCGTAGCGGTACCCCACCCCGCGGACCGTCACGAGTCGGACCGGCCTCGAAGGATCCGGCTCGATCTTGGAGCGCAGTCGCTTCACGTGGACGTCGAGGGTCTTCGTGTCGCCGTAGTAGTTCGACCCCCACACCCGATCGATCAGGACGTCGCGCGTCAGGACGCGTCCGGCGTTGGCGAGCAGCAGCTCGAGCAGCTCGAACTCCTTCCGCGGGAGCGCCACCTGCGCATCCTCGACGAACGCCTCGTGGCGTGCCAGGTCGAGTCGCACCTCGCCGACCTCGAGGACATCGAGTGCCGGAGCGCCAGATGCTTGGTCGGGTGCTCGGCGGAGCGCGGCTCGCACTCGCGCGATGAGCTCGCGCAAGCGGAACGGCTTCGCGATGTAGTCGTCGGCACCGACCTCGAGCCCCACGACCGCGTCGATCTCGCCGGCACGCGCCGTGACCATGATGATCGGAACTCCCGATCGGGATCGGAGCTCCCGGCAGACGTCGATCCCCGACATCTTGGGAAGCATCACGTCGAGCAGCACGAGGTCTGGCGACGTCGCCGAGAATCGAGCGAGCGCCTCCACGCCATCGGCAGCCGTCTCGACCGCGAAGCCTTCTCGACTCAGCGCGACCGACAAGGCTTCTCGATATGACTCCTCGTCGTCGACGACCAGGACCAGCGGGGGATCATTCATCGGAGCGGGAGCTCGGGATCGGCGATGGGCAGCAGGAACGAGAACACGGAACCTTCACCTTCGCGCGACTCGACGACGACCTCTCCCCCGTGCGATTCCGCGACGTGGCGGACGATCGCGAGCCCCAGGCCCGTCCCACCGGTGCCGCGACTCCTCGCCTTGTCGACGCGGTAGAAGCGCTCGAAGACACGCTCGAGCTCACCGCTCGGGATCCCGATCCCCGTATCCCGCACTGCAAATTCCACCCGTCCGTCGACGACGCTCACCTCGATCGAGACCTCGGAGTCCGGCTCGGAGTACTTCAGGGCGTTGTCGAGCAGGTTCGTCAGCGCGCTCACCACCTGGCGGGCATCGCAGCGCACGAGCACATCGACGGCAGGCGGCGTCCGGTCGACGACACTCAGACCGCGCTCGAGCCCGATCGCTCGCACGCGCTCGAGCGCCTCGCCCGCAAGGGCCGCCGCGGGGACGTGATCGCGGCTCGGTGCATCCTGGCCCTCCACGAGGCTGAGGTCGAGCAGGTCGTCGACGATCCGTCCGAGCCGTTCGGACTCGTCGACCAGACGATCGACGAGAGACGCGGCGGCGGAGTCCGTCACCTGGGCGTGGATCGTCTCGGCGAGGATTCCGAGCGCGCCGATCGGCGTCTTGAGCTCGTGGCTGACGTTCGCGACGAAGTCACGCCGAATGCTCTCGGTGCGCCGCAGTTCGGTGATGTCCCGCACGAAGGCGACGACGCCGCCCGTCTGCGCGGCTCCGCCCAGGGGCCTCGCTTCGACCACGAGCACACGCCGCGGCGGACCGTGGAGCGCGACCTCCTCGTCGAAATGCGCCCCGGACAACGCCACGGGGATCGCTCGCTCGAGCAGGTCCTCGACGACCGCGTCGCCGTGGCGGGCGTCCTGGAACGGGCGGGCGGCAGCGTTGCGGTGCACGACGTTCCCGTCGGCGTCGGCCACGACCACGGCGACGTCGAGGGCGTCGAGTGCCGCGCCGAGCCGCAGCCCGTGCGCTTCGGCAGTCGTCTTGGCCGCACCGAGCTCGCGTACGCTCCGGACGAGCGATTCACGGTCCTTGCGCCCACGTCTCAACGCCTGCCCCTGATCGCCATCACACCTGCTCCCGTTCGCAGCCCGTGGGCCGAGATCGATCAGCCGAACCGACCGGTGACGTAACCCTCGGTCCGGGAGTCCCCGGGCGTCGTGAAGATCGTGCCGGTCTCGTCGTACTCCACGAGCCGACCGACGCGGGTCCCGTCATCGCCTACGTCGGTGGTGATGAACGCGGTCATCTCGGACGTCCGGGCGGCCTGTTGCATGTTGTGCGTGACGATCAGGATCGTGACGTCCTGCTTCAGCTCGTCCATCAGATCCTCGATCCGCGCAGTCGCGATCGGGTCCAAGGCGGAACAGGGCTCGTCCATCAGGAGCACGTCGGGATCGACCGCCAAGCAGCGAGCGATGCAGAGGCGCTGCTGCTGACCTCCCGAGAGAGCGAACGCGCTCTCCTTCAGCTTGTCCTTCACCTCGTCCCACAGCGCGGCGCGCGTGAGTGCACGCTCGACGACCTCGTCGAGGCCGCGGCGGTTCCGTCGGAGACGAGGCCCGAACGCGACGTTGTCGTAGATCGACTTCGGGAACGGGTTGGGCTTCTGGAACACCATGCCGATCCGGCGCCGCACCTCGACCGGGTCGACGCCCGGACCGTAGAGGTCGACACCGTGGTACGCGATGCGGCCTTCGACCCGCGCGCCCACGATCAGATCGTTCATGCGGTTGAACGATCGGAGCAAGGTGCTCTTCCCACAGCCCGACGGCCCGATGAGCGCGGTGACCGCGTTCGCGCGCACGGCGAAAGAGACGTCGGCGATCGCCGGGGTTCCGTGGTACGCGACGGTGACGCCCTCGACCGCGAAGACCGGTCGGTCGGCCGTTGCCCCGTCCGAGCCCCTGGTCGTGTCGCCAGGGGTCTTCGGGGAGGTGTCGACGGACACCGTGACGTTCGAAACGCCGGCGCGGGTCATCACGAGCAGCGTACGCGGTGGCTCCCATGGCTCGTCATCGAGCGGGTGACCTCGAGGTGAAGCCCAGGTGAACAGTTGCCCGCGGCCGGGCCCTGGACCCGCGCCCACCGGTGGAGGACGCAACAATGCCCCCATGGCCCAGACGAACGCACCGGTCCCGGAAGGTCCCCAGGAGGTCCGGCACAGCTTCACGGAGCAGCTCGACGAGATCCGGGGCGACGTGGTCCGGCTGGCCGGGTTGACGTCGGAGGCGATCGGCGCGGCCACCCACTGCCTCCTCGACGCCGACCTCGCCGCGGTCGACGCGCTGATCGCCAACGACAAGCGCATCGATGCCCTGAAGGAAGGGACCGAGCTCCGCGTCTACGAGCTCTTCGCCACCCAGCAGCCCATGGCGCGCGACCTGCGCACCCTGTTGGCCGTCCTCCGGATCCTGACCGAGATCCAGCTGACTGCCGACCTCACGGTCAGCATCGCGAAGGCCGCCCGCCGGCTCTACCCCTCGGAGCTCTCACCGAAGGTCCGCGGCCTCATCCGCCGCATGGGCGAGCAGGCAACGACGCAACAGGACCTCGCAGTCGACGCGTTCGCCGATGGCGATGCCGCGATCGCGGCCGCACTCCCCGACATGGACGACGTGATGGACGACCTCCAGAAGGACATGTTCCGTGAGATCTTCGCCTCGTCGGTGAGCGACGAAGCCGGCTTGCAGACCGCGGTACAGCTCGCGCTCCTCGGTCGCTTCTACGAGCGCATCGCGGACCATGCGGTGCTGGTCGGCGCGTGGACGGAGTTCATGGAGACCGGTCGTCTCCCGAGCCGCCTCGACGACGACGCGTCCGAAGAGTGACGGTCCCGCATCTCGACCCAACCGGTCTACCGCCTGTTGCCCGGGAATTCGGTCGGCGTTCACGGCGACGTCGGGCGGTCGTCACCTGCGTTTCCTACCTTGCGATCGACAACCGACCCTCCCCCCGAGGGATGTCCAGGAGGACACCATGAACCGAGGTCACCGACGGGCCGGCGCGGCCGCCGCGTTGCTCATCGCTCTCTCGATGTCGCTCTCGACCGGTATCGCACACGCGCAGGGATCCAGCGACATCTCGATCTCGGGGTCATCCACCGTCGAGCCGATCACTTCGCTGATCGCCGAGTTCTACGCCGAGGAGAACCCCGCAGTCGCGGTCCGCGTCGACGGACCGGGAACCGGCGACGGGTTCAAGCTCTTCTGCGAGGGTGAGACCGACGCCTCGGACGCGTCGCGTCCGATCAAGGACGAGGAGGCGACTGCCTGTGCGGAGAACGGCGTCGAGTACACGGAGTTCCCCGTGGCCATCGACGGGCTCTCGCTCGTCGCGAACACCGCCAGCAAGCTGAAGTGCGTCGACTTCCCGCAGATCTACGGGCTCTTCGGACCTGAGTCCGACGGGACGTTCGCGACCGCTCAGGCGATCGCCGCCGAGCTCGGGAGCACCAACAAGGCGCTCCCCTCGAAGGGATCGGTCAAGAAGTTCACTCCTGGACCCGAGTCCGGCACCTACGACTCGTTCATCGAGATCGGCTATGAGTCGATCCTCGAGCAGCGCGTCGAGGAGGGCAAGGTCGAGACGGTCGTCGATGACTCCGGCGAGACGGTGCCGAAGCAGGTGCTGAACTCCGACGGCCAGTTCCCCAACGACAACGACATCGTCAAGCGCGTCGAGGGGTCCAAGGACGGCATCGGGTTCTTCGGGTTCGCCTACTACGAGGAGAACCAGGTCGACCTCGCCGATGTCGCGATCGTGAGCCCCGAGACCGGCAAGTGCGTGAAGGCGACGAGGAAGACGATCCAGAAGGGCACGTACCCGCTGCGTCGTGATCTGTTCGTCTACGCCAACAACACCGAGGTCGGTGCCAACAAGGCGCTCAAGGGCTTCCTCGACTTCTACTTCACCAAGGCGAACCTCACCGGGTCGGTCGCCGACTCCGGGTACGTTCCCCAGCCGTCGGCGACGATCCGCGAGGCCATCGCGACCTGGAAGGCATTGAAGGGCTGATCGCGACACCGTGACCGCGCTGTCCCCCACCGCCCCGGCTCCGCCGCTGGATCTCTCCGGAGATCCACGGCGGCTCCGGCGCGAGCGGAGAGTCCGCCGGGCCCTCTCGTTCGCGGGGTTCTCGTCGCTCGCGGTGAGCATCGCGATCGTCGCATCGCTCCTCGGCAAGTCGTTCGAGTTCGCGACCAACGTCGACCTGGGCTCGCTCTGGACCCTGGAGAAGTGGTCGCCCCGAATCGGGCAGTTCGACCTCGCCACGCTCTTCATGGGTTCGCTCCTCGTGACCGCGATCGCGATGCTCATCGCGACACCGCTGGGTCTCGGCGCCGCCATCTACCTCGCGGAGTACGCACGGCCGAGAGCACGCAGGATCCTCAAGCCGATCCTCGAGGTGCTCGCCGGCATCCCGAGCATCGTCATCGGGTTCTTCGCCGTCGCCTGGATCGGCCCCGAGATCGTCCAGCGGGTCCTGACCAGCGCCGACGTCTTCAGCCTCGCCGCCGCGGGCGTGGGAGTCGGCATCCTCGTGACGCCGCTCGTCGCATCAGTCAGCGAAGATGCGATGCGCGCGGTGCCCTACGCGCTTCGTGAGGCCTCGTACGGCATGGGGGCCCGGAAGATCTCGACGATCGTCCGGGTCATCATCCCCGCGTCCATCTCGGGGATCGTCGCGGCACTGATCCTCGCCATGTCGCGCGCGATCGGCGAGACCATGGTCGTCGCGCTCGCCGCGGGAGCCTTCGGTGAAGCGCGCTTCACGTCGAACGCATCCGACGTCGGCATGACCGTGACCGCCGCGATGGCATCGCTCGCGGCCGGCACCGATCAGGTCGCGGGTGGCGGCGGCGCGGGCGCCGGACAGGCCTACAACAGCCTCTTCTTCCTGGGGCTGCTGCTCTTCATCGTCACCCTCGGGCTGAACCTCATCGGGAACTCGTTCGTCAAGCGGGTCCGGGAGCAGTACTGATGTCGGCCGCGGACACCACGATCGCCCGGAACCTCACGACGGACCGGTCGCTCCACGGGCGCCGGGTCGATCTCGCGGGACTCGGCTTCCAGGCGGTGCTGCTGCTCTGCCTCCTGACGTGCCTCGCGTTCATCGCGCTCCTCGTCGGCACGGTGATCTCCGACGGCGCCGGTGTGATCACCGATCGTGGTGGAGACTTCCTCACTTCGAACCTCTCGCGCCTCCCCGAGCGCGCCGGTGTCTCCCAAGCGATCTTCGGGTCCGTCGCGTTGGCGCTCGTCGTGGTCGTCGTCGCGTTCCCCCTCGGGATCGCGACCGCGATCTACCTCGAGGAGTACGCGCCCGACAACCGGCTCACCGGGATCGTGAGACTCAACATCCGCAACCTCGCCGGTGTGCCTTCCGTCGTCTACGGACTCTTGGGTCTGGCGGTCTTCGTGCAGCTCCTCGGCACCGATCTCGGGTCGGGCGGTGGCCTCACGGGAGGGCGAACCCTGATCTCCGGCGGTCTCACGCTTGCCGTCCTCGTCCTGCCGATCGTGATCATCACGGCATCCGAGTCCTTGCGCGCGGTGCCGCAGTCGCTCCGAGAAGGCGGCTACGGCGTCGGCGCGACGAAGTGGGAGGTCACACGGCGACTGGTCATCCCCAACTCGTTCGCCGGGATGCTCACCGGCACCGTGCTGTCGCTGTCGCGGGCGATCGGCGAGACGGCACCGTTGATCCTGGTCGGCGCGTTCTTCGGGACGTTCTTCACGACCGGCGACGCCGGCTTCTTCGACAAGTTCACGACGACCTACACGGCGCTGCCCCAGGTCGTGTACCAGTGGGCCACGGACGCCAAGACCGAGTTCAACACCGAGCTCGCGGCGGCGGCGATCCTCGTGCTGCTCGCGATCACCCTCGTCGCGAACCTCGCCGCGGTGCTGCTCCGCAACCGCTACGAGCAGCGCTGGTAGCTATTCCTCCGGGTAGCCGAGGTCCCAGTCGAGGATGAGGCGCTCCCGCTCGGCGTCGCGGTTCACACGCTCCCGGTTGCGCCGGAACTGCGGGTCGTGCGGCGGCAGGAGCTGGAGCCGGGCGATGGCGCGCTGACGGAAGTTGTCGATGAGGCGACCGTCGCCGAAGACGGCATGCACCTCCCAGTGGGGCGCCGTCGGGCCGAGGTACACGACCTTCACGTGCCCGACGGGAGGGAGCTGCTCGAGCTCCTCGGGTTCGATCGCCATGATGCTCCTGGTTCGAGTCGTGTTCGTGCGCCGATCGTGGGTCCCGGGCGCCCAACGAGGGTACCTGGCCCCGGCGCCGGGGTCCGGCGTCGGGGTCGGGTGCTCAGCCCGCGTCGGGCCGCTCGGCCAGGACCGCCTCGATCGTCACGCGCTCGCCGTCGCGGTCGACGATCACCTTCACCGTGTCACCGGGCCGGTTCTCACGCACTGCGGTCTGGACATCGGCCGTCGTGTCCACCGGTGTGTCGCCGATCGCGACGATCACGTCGCCGACCTCCACGCCCGCGTCCTCGGCGGGGGAGCCCGGCGTGACCTGCACGACGATCGCCCCCGTGGACACGGCCAGGCCGGCTTCACGCGCCCGCGCCGGCGTCACGGTCTCCGTCGAGACCCCGAGGAATGCTCCCTTCCGGCCGAGGCGCAGATCCTCGATGATCGGGCTCGCCTTCGAGATCGGGATCGCGAAGCCCACGTTCTGCGCCGAAGCTGGGTTCGCGATCGCCGTGTTGATCCCGATCACGCGGCCCTGCGCGTCGAGCAGCGGCCCACCCGAGTTCCCAGGGTTGATCGCTGCGTCGGTCTGGAGCATCCCGACGAGGCTGCTCCCCACGTTGGTGTCGACCGTGCGGTCGGTGCCCGAGATGATCCCGCGGGTCACGCTCAGACCCCCCTCGAGCGCCAGCGCGTTGCCGATGGCCACCACCTCGTCGCCGACCTGGATCTGATCCGAGTCGCCGAGCTCGACGGCCGGCAGCCCGGTGCGGGCCACCTTCAGGACCGCGAGGTCGTTCGACGGGTCGCGCCCGACGATGGTCGCCCCTTCGATCTCGCCGTTGGTGAAGGCGACCTCGATGGTGGACGCGCCCTCGACCACATGGTTGTTCGTCACGACGAACCCGTCGTCGGTGATCACCACACCCGTCCCCGCGCCGCCGGTGCCGCTGCCCGGCCCGTCATCGGTGGTGATCGCCACGATGGCCGGCTCGGCCTTCTCGATGATCGACGCGATGTCGGTGCCTCCCTCGACCGTGGACGACGGTCGACTCACGACCGGCACGGCGCCGGAGCTCACGACGTTCGTCGTCGACGAGCCGTCGTCGAACGCGAGCGCGAGCCCACCTGCGGCGAGTGCACCGACGAGACCACCGGCCAGCGCGCCCACGAGCACGTCACGGGACCGACGACGGCCGCGACGCCCCGAAGGCTGCTCCTGGGGCGGCCAGGGCGGGAGCGCCGACGACGGCCCCGGAGCCGGCGTGTCGGCGGACGGGAAGGTGGGAGGAGGGAAGGGGAGCTCGGCCATGTCAACTCCGTTGCTGGTGGGTGCAATACGGGGACGGGGTCACCGTTGTCCACGATGGAACGTCGGGAGCGGTCGAAACAGTTCCGCCCCTTCGCGTCGTTCTCGTACCGATACTGTCCGGACCTGATGAGAGGAACCTGAGGAAGCTCGGGAACCCCCGACGTCGCCCGAGCGTTCCCACCACATGATGGATGCCTCCCGTTCCGCCGCCGGCTCCACCCCTTCGGAGCCGGACCACCAGACCCCGCCCTGGATGAACCGGGCCCTCTGCCGCGAGGCGCCGGCCGGGATGTTCTTCCCCTCCGACGGCGTGGGTGTCGACCGGGCGCGCAAGGTCTGTGCCGACTGCCCGGTGAAGGCACCCTGCCTCGAGTACGCGCTCGAGTTCCGGATCGAGCACGGGGTCTGGGGCGGCTGCTCCGAGCGGGAACGGCGCCGCATCCTCCGGCGGCGTCGCCTCACCGCCGCCCACTGACCTCGGAGTCGCCACCGCTCGCATCCGGCGTCACGAGGCCGACTACCCCGCGGTCGCGCCGAGCACGGGCGCGCGTCGTGGGCTCTCGATTCGGTACGGGTCGAGCGTGGTGACGGACTCTTCCATGGGGCGCCTCCTCCGGCGCCGACACTGGGTCAGTCCCACCCGAACGGCCCGAGCACGAAGTCGGCGGCGCGGGGGAAGAACCCCCGACTCGCCTTGACGCCCTCGAGCGCCACCGCGACCGCGTCCGGTGGCGCGTCGGAGATCGCCGTGAGCACGACATCGTCGGTGCCCCACACGACCACGGTGCCGGTCGCGGTCGCGAACGTGTGGGCCCGATTGCCGCCGACCTCGCCGCGGACGCCCCCCGCCGGGATGCTCGACCAGTCGACGACACCGGCCTGCTCGAAGACCGAGAGGCTGAACAGCCCGTCGGCGTAGAAGAGCTGGATCGCGCCGTCGGGGTGCAGGTAGCGGCCGAGGAGCCGGAACCCGGGGTCGAGGTGCTCCGGGGCGGGGAAGGACTCCGAGCCGTCGTCGTCGCTCGGTGGCTGGGGCACCGCCGGACTGCGGGTGGGTGGACTGGGGACCGCGGGAGAGCCCTCGGCGAGGCGGATCTGGGTGAAGCGCACCGAGCGGATGACGGTGCCGTCCCGATCGAGCACGTCGCGGCGCAACAGGACGTCGGTGTCCTCGTCGACGAAGAACCGCGCTCGGACCGCCCCGTCTTCGTCACGCGCCCGAACCACGATCGCGGCGCGGCCCGCAACCGAGCTCGATCTCCCGAGATCGAGGTCCCACGCGGCATCAGGATCCGGCGTCGGGGCCGATCCCCACGCGACCGCCTCTCCTGTGTCCGGCTCTTCGGCGTCCGGCAGCCAGCGCACGCCGTCGGTCCCGACCGCTCGCCGGTCGCCCCGACCGACGATGAACGAGGTCCCGTCAGCGCGCGCACCAGCCCGCTCCACGTGGTAGCGGCCGTCCTCGAGCCACTGGACCTCGATCGTCCCGGCGATGGTCGTGTCGGCGGACGCGCTCCGCGCGCGCTCGATCACCCCGGCCGGTCCGGGATCAGCGGCCGCCGACGGCACGGTGAGCACGGCCAGCGCTCCCACCACGAAGGTGGCGGTGAACGCCCCCCGACGCACGTGACCGGGACGCAGGTGACCGTTCATCGCCCGAAGCTCGAGACCGCGACGGGGGCGAGCGTGCTGATCGCGTCGTCGCCCACCGACGAGCGCGTCGAGTGCGCGTCGGAGAACGCCGCGACCGGAGGCTGGACGCGATCGTTGGGCGTGCTCGGGACCGCCGCGACCCCGACGACGAACGCGGCCGCCGCCGCGACCCCGGCGAGCATCGCCACCCGTCGTGTCCTTGATGCGTCCCTCACCCGCACAGTGCGGGGTGAGGGACGCACGTCCGAACGTCTGCGCTCTCGGCGCCGTACCGCGAGGTCGACGACCGCGTCGTCGGACGGTGCCTCGGCGAGCACCCGTTCCCAGAAGCCGGCCGGCGCCTCGACAGGAGCCAGCCCACGGATCGCGGCGCGTGTCTCGGCGACCTCGGCGAGCACCGCCTGCCACTCCTCGCTCGACGCGAGCCGGGACTCGACGGCGACGCGGGCCGCGTCGTCGAGCTCGCCGTCGACGAGCGCCGAGAGGAGGTCCTCGGAGAGCTCGAGCTCACTCATCGCGTCCGCCCCCTTCCGGCGCCAGCGTGCCGCGCAGCAGGCGGCGACCCCGGTGGATCCTCGAGCGGACGGTCCCCACCGGCACGTCGAGCGCGGCGGCGATCTGCTCGTAGCTCTGGTCGGCGACGTCGCACAGCACCACGGGGACACGGAAGTCCTCGGGGAGCGACGAGAGCGCGGCCTGCAGGTCGGCGGGCAGCTCCCGGCTCGCCTCGTCGGCCGCCGGGGACGCGGGCAGCACGAGGTCGGGGTTCTCGGGGAGCGCGGACGAGGGACGCCGCTTCCGGCGCCGCATGTCGTCGAGGAACACGTTGGTCACGATCCGGGCCAGCCAGCCTTCCAGGGACCCCGGCTGGTAGCGCTCCAGGCCTCGTCGGACCTTCAGGAGCGCTTCCTGCACGAGATCTTGTGCATCGTCACGGTTGCCGGTGAGACGGAACGCCACCGTGTAGAGGAACTGGCCATGCTCGCGGGCCACTTCTTCCCACGTCGGGATGCCGTCAACCATCAGTGCAACGACGTCACGAGTGCGCCGGTTCCCGGAGGAGCCTGCGCGCCCCGGTCACCCGGGGTGCTCGCTCAGCTGGACTCGTCGTCCTTCGCGCCCTCGGACATCCCCTGCTTGAACTCCTTCTGGGCCTGGCCCATGGAGCGGGCGAGCTTGGGAAGCTTGGCGCCGCCGAAGATCAGCAGGACGATCAGCAAGACGATGATGAGCTCGGTGGGTCCCACGTTCATGCGACTGCCCTTTCCGGGTCGAGGCACCTAGCGTACCCGCCACCGGGGGCGAGCCGACCCTCAGCGGTCGCCATCGCCCAGCGTCGCGGCGAGCGCCTCGACGTCGTCCAGGCTCCCGACCTGGAACGGGAGGGCCCCGGCACCGAGGATCAGCGTCTCGACGCCCAGCTCCGCCCACCCGGCGACCTGCTCGCGCACCTCGTCGACGGTGCCCACGAGCCGACCGACGCGCCACTCGTCGAGCGGGACGTGGTCGAGCACCCCGGGCGGCGTGAGCGACTGCAGCCGGCGGTACCGGGCGTCGAGGTCCGCCGCGTCCTCACCCACCAGCGCGTACAGCCCGAGGCTCTGCCACACCGACGAAGGGTCGCGGCCCACCTTCTCGCAGGCACGGGCGAGGGTCTCGACCCGCTCGCGATAGGCGTCGTGGGTCCACGCCCAGCAGGTGTTCCAGCCGTCGGCACACTCGGCGACCGTCGCCAGCAGTCGATCGCCCTTGCCCCCGAGGAGGACGGGCGGGCGCGGCTGCTGCGTGGCCGGCGGATCGACCCGCGCGCCGCGGACCCGGAAGTGCTCGCCCTCGAAGTCGAGCTCGTCGCCCCCGAGCAGTGCAGTGACGATCTGGGTCGCCTCGCGCAGTCGCGAGATCCGGGTGCCGGGCGACGGCATCGCCATCCCGATCGCCGCGTACTCGGGCTCGTACCAGCCCGCGCCGAGGCCCACGTCGAGCCGGCCGCCGGTGATCCGGTCGAGGGTCGCGAGCGCCTTGGCCGCGACGGCCGGCGGGCGCAGCGCCTCGCACAGCACCAGCGTCCCGAGGCGCGCCCGCGTCGTGACCTGGGCCAGCGCGGCGAGCGTCGCGATCGGCTCGAACGCGCCCTGCGGGTCGTCGGTCCCGCCGTACTTGGCGATGTCGAGGAAGAGGTGGTCCGACAGCCACAGGGAGTCGTAGCCCAGCTCCTCGGCGCGAACCGCGTGCGCGGCGAGCGTCGGCCAGGTGAGCGGTGACTCGCCCGCCACCGAGTAGTCGTACTGGGGGAGTGCCAGCCCGATCCGCATCGGTCCCACCCTACGGTCATGGGCCCCTCGCCCGCCCATGGGCAGGGGTGAGGGACGGCGGTCCGATGCTCCTAGCCTTGGGGGCGTGCTCGAGTGCGTCCCCAACGTCTCCGAGGGTCGCCATGTCGAGGTGCTCGACGCGCTCGCCGCGGCGTGCGGCCCGTCGCTGCTCGACGTGCACGACGACGCCGACCACCACCGCGCCGTGTTCACGCTCGCGGGCCCGGGGCCCCGCGATGCCGAGACGGCCGCCGCAGCCCTGGCCCGGGCCGTCGCCGAGCACCTCGACCTCGCGGGCCACGAGGGCGCCCATCCCCGGATCGGCGTGCTCGACGTGGTGCCGTTCTGTGCCCTCGACGACGACCGGGATCTCGCCACCAACGCCGCGATCGCGTTCGGCGAGTGGATCGTCTCCGACCTCGACGTGCCGGTCTTCTTCTACGACGATGCCGACCCGCTGCGTCGCTCGCTCCCCGAGCTCCGGGCGGACGCGTTCACGAAGCGGTCCCCGGACCTGGGAGCGGCGGTCCCCCACGAGCGCCTGGGTGCCGTGGCCGTCGGCGCCCGCCCACCGCTCGTGGCCGTCAACTGCTGGCTCGACACCGACGACGTACTCGTCGCCCGCCGGATCGCCCGCGCCGTGCGCGAGCGCGACGGCGGCCTGCCCGGGGTGCGGGCGCTGGGCCTGGAGCTCGAGGGGGCGGACTCCGTCCAGGTCTCGATGAACCTGGTGGACCTGCCCCTGACCGGCCTGGAGGAGGCGTGCACGGAGGTCCGGCGCCTGGCGGGTCGTGACGACTGGGACGTGACCCGGGTGGAGCTGGTTGGGCTGCTCCCGGCCGCCGAGCTCGACCGGACGAGCCCGGAGTTCCGGGAATGGGCCGGGATCGGCCCCGACGCCACGATCGAGGCTCGCCTGGCCGCGACCGAGCGTCCACCGTCGCCGGCGTGACGAAGGTCCCTGGCGCGGGCTGACAACAGGGCTCACCTTTGACGCGAGAAGCGGAATCGCTTCTTCCCGACCGAGACGGACATCTCTCGGACTAGGAGGTGCGCGATGAAGCGACGCCTTCACCTGCAGGGTCTGGCGGTCACGGCGGCCTTCGGCATCGCGGTCGCGCTGGCGATCGGTGGGGCTGGCCGGGCGGCGTCGGGTCCACCGTTCTTCGAGCGGATCACGGTCCAGGGATACACATGCTCGCTGGACAACGTGGACGACGGGACGGGAACCCTGGTCCCCGGCTTGGTGGTCAACGGGTCGGTGCTCGACGAGTGGGACGTCCCGGCCAACTCGCTCTGGTACTACACGATCGTCGAGACCGCCCCGGTCTCCCAGCCGATCGGTGAGGGGGGGAACGACTACGGGACGACGGGCCTCTCGGGGTCCACCGTCCACAGCGGCGGGTACGAGATCCCCGGGCTCACGACGTTTCCGGCCGTCTTCCGCTACGACGGCGCGGTGTACGACGCCGGGTGGGTGGGTCCCCCGGTCTCCGGAACGGTCCTGTACCAGCAGTCGTTCACCGTGACGTGCACCGGTGACAGGAAGCCGGCGGTCATCGGCCCTACGACCGAGAAGTACCCGGAGCCCGCCGAGCAGCCGGAGCCCGAGGTGGCCGGCGCGACACACACACCGCCGACGGCGGTGCCTGCGGCGCCCCGGACGACCGGCTAGGACCGGCGCACTCGGCGGTTCGACGCCCGAGGACCCGGGGGCTCACACACTTGACCCGGCGTGGCGCTCCTCAGGCCGTCTCGGCTTGGCGGCGGGCCATGGCCCGCTCGCGGCGCACGCGCCGGCGCTCGCGCTCGGAGAGGCCGCCCCAGATCCCGAACTTCTCGCCGTGGGCGAGGGCGTACTCCAGGCATTCGGCCCGGACCTCGCAGCCCCGGCAGACGCCCTTGGCCTCCCGGGTCGAGGCGCCGCGCTCGGGGAAGAACAGGTCGGGATCGACCCCGAGGCAGTTGGCTCGCTCTTGCCACCGGTTCGCACCGTCGTCGCCCGGCTGGAACTGCTGGATGAGCTCTTGGACTAGCAACGGATCTCCTCCAGTTGGCGGCGGCCGGACTCCGATGGCGGGTCCGAACAACACCGTTGGAACTACAGTGATGTCATGCTGACGCCTCGATCGGCGCCAATGCAAGGGAAACCTCGTCCGCCCCGGGGGAATTGCCCGATTTCGACGTATTTCCGCGGGAGTTTTCGTTGAGAATCGGAGCCGCGTGCGCGTGACACCCCGATTGGAGGCCGTGCTCGGCGACCTCACCCTCGAGCGGACGGACGTGATCGTGAACGCCGCGAACCCCGAGTTGCTGCGGGGCGGTGGCGTCTGTGGCGCCATCTTCGCCCGAGCCGGGGCCGGCCTCGCCGAGGCGTGCGCCGCGCTCGGCGGGTGCCCGACCGGCGATGCCGTGGCGACCCCGGGGTTCGGGCTGGCGGCCCGGTGGATCGTGCACGCCGTCGGTCCCGTCTGGCACGGCGGGGGCCGGGGCGAGGTCGAGCTGCTCCGCTCGGCCTACGAGCGGTCCCTGGCCGTCGCCGACGGCCTGGAGGCCCGATCGATCGCCTTCCCGGCCATCAGCACCGGGATCTACGGTGCTCCCCTCCGGGAGGCGACCGCCGTCGCCGTGGCCACGTGCCGCCTCGCCGAGCCCCGCCACCTCGAGCTGGTCCGATTCGTCTGCTTCGACGAGGCCACCCTGGCGGTCTACGAGGCTGCCCTCGCCGCCTGACCCGGGTGGCTCGCCGATCCCCGTCGTCGGTCGCCGGCCGGCGTCGGCGACGGCGCCGTGCACGGGCCCCGAGAACCCCCGGGGCTGGGCTCACGTGCGATCAGGGGATGCGGGCCCGGACCGTCCCGTCGACCTGCTGGTACTCGTCGTCGTAGTCGATCGAGAAGCACACGAGCCGCTTGGAGAGCTTCTGGATCGTGACCGTGCCCTCGGCTCCCCGAGTGACCGAGTGCGCCCCGGCACCGGCATCGATGATCACCGTGACCTGGTCACGACCCGTCCGCAGCCGCTGGCCCGCCTTCAGATCCTTGCGGTTCTTCGCCCCCAGGAAGATCGTCACCAGCACCTCACCGGTCGGCGCCTCGATCGTCGACCCGAGCGACTCCTCATCGAGGTCGTGCTCGGCGAGGTACAGGGTGTAGTTGCTCCGGGTCCCGAAGTCGTAGGCGGTGGCCGACTCGATGTCGCCGTCGGCCACCTCCCCCGCGGGTTGGGAGCCGTCGTCGGTCCGACTGACCGTCCCCGTGAAGGGCGCCTTTCCGCACTTCCCGGCCTTCGCCGCGATCGCGGCCCCGCTCGTGAGCACCGACCCGCCGAGCGCGACCGCGACGGCGAGGACGAGCGTCGAGGATCGCCGCACCCGCCGACGGCTGATCAGCCGGCCCGGCGTTGCTGGCGACGCTGCTCGAGGAAGTCGACGAGCACGTAGTCGCCCAGGGTGTCGGGCGTCGTGAAGAACGCCCGCCCCTTGTTCATCTGCATCATGCGCTCGACGAACGTGCGGAGGTAGTGGCTCTCGTCGAGCATGAACGTGTTGATGCGGATGCCGTCCCGCGTGCAACGCATGACCTCCTTCAGGGTCTCCTCGATCGTGACCGGCGACGGCGGGTACTGGAAGTAGGGCTCGCCGTGCTCGATGTGGGCAGTCGGCTCACCGTCGGTGACCATGATGATCTGCTTCGTGCCGGACTGACGGCGCAGCATCCGGCGGGCGAGCAGCATCGCGTGCTGCATGTTGGTGCCCCACTCGAAGTCCCAGCTCATCTCGGGGAGCTTCTCGGGTGCGACCTCGCGTGCGACGCGTCCGAAGCTCACGAGCCCGAAGTAGTCGCGCGGGAACTGGCTCGTGATGAGCGCGTGGAGCGCCATCGCGACCTTCTTCGCCGACAGGAAGTTGTCGCGCATCGGCATGGAGAGCGACACGTCGAGCAGTAGCACCGTCGCGCTGCGCACGACCTGCTCGGTGCGCTCGATCTCGAAGTCGTCGGGCGTGAGCCGCACGGGAGTGCCGCCGCCGCTGCGCCAGATCGCGTTCTTGATCGTCTGCTGCACGTCGAGTCGGAACGGATCGCCCCACTCGTAGGGCTTGTGCTCGTACGCCGGATCGTGGCCGATGCCCTCGCGCTCGGTCTCGTGCTTGCCGCCGCGATCCTTCATGAGCTTGCGGAACAGGTCGCCGAGCGCCTTGTTGCCGATCGCCCGGATCCCACGGGGCGTGAGCTCGAGGCGACCCTCGCGCTGCTCGATGAGGCCGGCCTCCTCGAGCATCTTGGCCAGCTCGGCGAGGCGCTCGAGCGAGCGGGCCGCGTCGTCGCCGAGCATCTCTCGGGCTCGGTCGATGTCGACCTCGGCGAGCTCGCCCGGCTGGGTGGCCTGGCGGAGCAGGTGCTCGAGGTCGTCCATGTCGCCCAGCTGCTCGAGCAGGCCCGGCATCTGGCCCATCGAGAGCGGGTCGTCGCCCCGGAACTGCTGGGCGCGCTCCCACGGCAGGTTCGGGAACGCCTGCTGGAGGTTGCGGGCGAGCTGGTCGACCTGCCAGCGCAGGTCCATGTCCTCGAGCAGCGACTCGGAGAGCGCCTGGAGCTGGGCACGCTGCTCCGGGGTCATCGAGTTGAGCATCTGCTGCATCTGGGCCATCGACTGCGCCATCTGCTCGAGCAGCTCGTCGAGGGACTGGGGGTTGCCGGGGAAGAAGTCCCCGTAGCGCTCCATGAACCCGTCGAAGTCGGGTTCCTCGCCGTTGGCGCGCTGCTCGAGCATCTGGTTCAGCTCGTTGAGCATGTCCTTCATGCGCGCCATGCGCTCCGGGTCCATGTTCTGCATGCCCTCGGACATCTGGTTGAACGTGCTCTGCAGCAGCTGCTCCTTGAGCTGCTCCATGAGCTCCTCGAAGCGCTGGCGCGCCGCGTCGTCCATCCAGTCGTAGCGCTGGAGCTCGCTCACCTTCCCCGCCAGATCGGGTGGGAGCGCGTCGAGCTGCTCGCGGCGCTGCTGCGCGAGCTCCTCGACGATCTCCTTGCGTCGCTGGTCGTCGCCCGCCTGGACTTCGTCGAGACGCCGCTCGATGCCCTCGCGCTCGGCCTCGACGACCTCGCGGAGCTGCTCGGCGATGTCCTCGTAGACGCCGCCGAGGTCGTAGCGGTCGAGCATCTCGCGTCGCTGTTCCCGGAGCTTCTGGAGCATGTCGCGCAGACCCATGAGGTCCTCGCCGTTGCGATCCTTCATGCCCTGCTGCATGAGGCGACGCAGCGAGGCATGGAGGTCGCCGTGGTAGAGGAGGTCGTCGGTCATCTCGTCGAGCAGGGCGTCGGCGTCGAGGTCGAAGCCCTTCTGGGACCCGTCCCACGCCGAGTACCGGAACCCGCGGGTGTCTTCACGCTGACGGCGACGACGGCGCAGACCCATGCCCGGCACGGTACCGCCTCACCCCCCTCGAGCGAGCAAGTGACGCTGAACGTTCGATATGGATCCCCAGCGTCACCTGCTCGATGAGCGCGGCCCGGCGCCGTCACCCGGTCGCCGAGCGGCGTCACCGGTCCTCATGGGCGAGGCGGAGTTGTTCGAGCTGAGTCGCCGCCAGCACGGCGTCGTCACGACCACCCAGGCGGAGGCCGTGCTCTCCCGCGGGCAGGTACGAGCACGGCTGCGCCAGGGGCGCCTGCTTCCTGTGCGCATTGGCGTGATCGCCGTTGCAGGCGTACCGGCGACCTGGGAGCAGCAGCTGATGGCGGCGGTCCTGGCGGGGGGCGACGGCGCGGTCGCGTCGTTCCGCAGCGCGGCGCGCCTGTGGGCGCTCGGCCCTCGGGAGGATCGCATCGAGATCACCGTGCCTCGGGCGCGGCGGGCTCGTCTCCCGGGGGTCGTGGTGCACGACACCACCGTCGACGGGACGATCCACCGTGGCGTCATCCAGGGCATCGCGGTGACCTCGCCGGCCCGCACGCTGTGTGATCTCACCGCCTGCTGGTTCCCATGGGACGTCGAGCACGCCTTGGACGAGGCGCTGCGCCAGAGGCTCACCTCGTTGACGCGGCTCCAACGCGTCTTCCTCGACCTGGCGAATCGCGGGAGGCGCCGCAGCACCGTGATGCGAGCGCTGCTCGAGGCGCGGCTGCCCGGGTTCGACCCCGGCGACTCGGACATGGAGGTCAGGCTGGTGCGCTGGATCACGGGTGCAGGGCTCCCCCGCCCCGTCCAGCAGCATTGGGTGCGGGCCGGTGGACACGCCTTCCGACTCGACCTGGCCTTCCCCGAGCTGATGATCGGCATCGAGTACGACGGCTGGGACCCACATCGGGGACGCCGAGCGTTCGATCGCGATCGGGCCCGACAGAACCCGCTCGAGATCATCGGGTGGTTGATCTTGCGCTACACCTCGGCATCGACACGCGAGGTGGTCGTTGGAGAAGTCGCCGACGCCATCGCCGCCCGGTCGTCCGAGCCGCCCCGCCCACCGACCAGGTGACGCTGAGGACTCGATTCGGACCACGAACGTCACTTGCTCGTGATGGGTGGGGCACTTGGGTCCCCGCCCACCGACCAGGTGACGCCGAGGACTCGATTCGGACCACGAACGTCACTTGCTCGCCCGGGGGCCGAGGGGCCCAGCGCGATCCCCGGCGGAGCGGTGGAGACGGGCAGACTCGCGCGGTGCCCAATCGTCGACGCCGCATTCCGATGCTTTCCGCCGTCGCCGCCGTCGCCGCCGTCGCCGCGCTCGGCGCGGCGTGCTCGACCGAGCCCCGGCCGGAGGCGTCCCGCGCGTTCTGTCGGGCCGCCGACCGGTACAACACCGAGCTGGAGCGGGCGCAAGAGAAGGGCAGGGCCGACGTCGAGCGTCAGCTCCCGCTCGTCGAGGCGCTCGCCGAGGCCGCGCCGGAGGAGATCAGGGCCGACGCCGAGACGTTCGCCGACGCGCTGCGCCGCGTCGAGACCGAGCCGGGCATCCGCGACGACCCCGATGTCAAGACCGCGGTCGAGAACGTGAACCGGTTCGCGAACCAGGCGTGCAACGTCTACGAGCGCGACAGCGGGATCTGATCCCCCGCTCTCCCAAGACTCTTGGCGTCGCGGAAGGTGTCGTGGCGACCCTGTCCGACGTCAAGACGGTGTCGGCTCGGTCAGCCGCGACCTCGGTAGGACGCCTTGCCACCGACGGCGTCCTTGTTGAGACGCTTCGACAGGTGCAGGCCCTCGAGCACGAACTCGACCGCGGACGCCACGCCGGCCGGGGACTCCGCGATCTCGAGCTCCTCCAGCGTGTCGGAGAGCCCGGGGAGCTCGGAGAGCAGCTTGGCGTACTCCGACGCCGGCACGTCGTCACCGGTGTGGACGACCAACCCGCCTTCGAACGCGGCGACGAGCGCCGTGAGGTTCTCCGGACTGCATGCGCTCCGGAACGTCTCGAGTGTCGCGGCGCTGACGATCCGGTCGAGCACCTGCTCCTCGCGGCCGTCGTCGACGGTCTCGAACTCCATCTTCCCGGCTGTGCTGGCGGCGAGTGCGCCGAGATCGCTCACGCGAGGGACGACGTCCTCCTCGCCGTTGCGCAACGCTCGCCGCGTCGCGTTGGCGACCATCGTCTCGAAGTTGGCGACGGACATCCGGACCGACACCCCGGACCGTTGGTTCACGTGCGGTGACCGGCGGGCGTTCTGGCTGATCGCCGAGACGATCTCGGCCATGAAGTCGGGGACGTCCACGCGGATGCCGTCGGTAGGCGCGATCTCGGCCTCCTGCTCGACGACGTCCATCTCGGCGTCGACGTCGAGCGGGTAGTGGGTGCGGATCTGGGCACCGAACCGGTCCTTGAGCGGTGTGATGATCCGACCGCGGTTCGTGTAGTCCTCGGGGTTCGCCGACGCCACGAGCATCAGGTCGAGGGGGAGGCGGATCTTGTAGCCCCGGATCTGGACGTCGCGCTCCTCCAGCACGTTGAGCAGCCCCACCTGGATCCGCTCGGCGAGGTCGGGGAGCTCGTTGATCGCGAAGATGCCGCGGTTGGTGCGCGGGACCAGGCCGTAGTGGATGGTGAGCTCGTCGGAGAGGTAGCGGCCCTCCGCGACCTTGATCGGGTCGACCTCACCGATGAGATCGGCGATCGACGTGTCGGGCGTGGCGAGCTTCTCACCGAATCGCCGCTCTCGGTGCACCCACTCGATCGGCGTCTCGTCGCCCCGCTCGGCGACCAGCACCCGGGCGTGGTGGGAGATGGGTGCGTACGGATCGTCGTTGATCTCGCTGCCCGCCACGATCGGCATCCACTCGTCGAGCAGCTCGATGAGCGCCCGGATCATGCGGGTCTTCGCCTGGCCGCGCTCGCCGAGGAAGATCAGGTCGTGGGCGGCCAGCAGGGCGTTCTCCACCTGCGGCAGGACCGTCTGCTCGAACCCGACGACCCCTTCGATGACGGGTCGTCCGGCGGCGATGCGCTCGGCGGCGTGCTCACGCACCTCTTGCTTCACCGGGCGCGAGACCCAGCCCTGGGCGCGCAGCTCGCCGAGTGTTCCCGGTCGTGAGGAAGTGGCCATGCCCGGCAGGTTATCCGGGACCGCGACCGAGTCCCCCGGCGCCACCACACCGGCCGCCACCCCGGGATCGGTGCCCCGAGTCGGCGTCCGGACCATGCCCGGCGATAGCGTCGACCCGATCGAGGGCGCGCGAGGTGAGGCCCAGGAGGGGTTGATGGCGAAGGCCGGAGGGACCGCAGTCGGCCACGGTGAGGTCGTCTCGACGGCCGAGCAGCACGAGGGTGCCGACGCGGCCGAGCGGCTCGCGCGGTCGACGGGCGAACCGGTCCCGCCGCCCACCCGCTCCGCCCCGTTCCTGGTCGAGTTCTACCGGTCGGCGGTCGCGAAGAAGTGGCTGATGGCGGTCAGCGGCATCGCGCTGTTCGGCTTCGTCGTCGCCCACATGATCGGCAACCTCAAGGTCTTCACCGGGGAGTCGCACCTCAACGAGTACGCCGAATGGCTCCGCGATCTCGGTGAGCCGGCGTTCCCCCGCACCGTGCTGCTCTGGGGACTGCGGATCGGTCTGATCGCTGCGGTCGCGATCCACATCATCGCCGCCGCCCAGCTCACCAAGATGAACCGCAAGGCCCGCCCGGACCGGTACCGGTCCCAGCGCGACTACGCCGCCGCGAGCTTCGCGTCGCGCACCATGCGGTGGACCGGGATCATCGTCGCCCTCTTCGTGATCTTCCACCTCATGGACCTCACGTGGGGGAACGCGAACCCCGACTTCGTCCGCGGCGAGGTCTACGACAACCTCTTCAACTCGTTCGAGCGGGAACCCGTCGCGGCGGTCTACATCGTCGCGATGCTCGCGCTCGGGCTGCACCTCTTCCACGGACTCTGGTCGATGTTCCAGAGCCTGGGGCTCAACAACCCCCGCTGGAACCAGTGGCGCCGCACGTTCGCGATCGTCTTCGCCGTCGTCATCACCGTTGGGAACATCAGCATGCCGCTCCTCATCACGACCGGGGCGGTGAACCGATGAGCCCCGCGACGAAGGTGGGCGACCTCGACGCCCGCATCCCCGAGGGTCCTCTCGCCGAGAAGTGGGACAACCACAAGTTCTCGGTGAAGCTCGTCAACCCGTCGAACCGCCGGAAGTTCAAGGTGGTCGTCGTCGGAAGCGGCCTCGCGGGAGCCTCCGCCGCGGCGACCCTCGGCGAGCTCGGCTACGAGGTCGAGCTGCTCACCTTCCACGACTCGCCCCGGCGCGCCCACAGCATCGCGGCCCAGGGCGGGATCAACGCGGCGAAGAACTACCGCAACGACGGCGACAGCGTGCACCGGCTCTTCTACGACACGGTCAAGGGCGGCGACTACCGCGCCCGTGAGGCCAACGTGCACCGCCTCGCCCAGCTGAGCGTCAACATCATCGACCAGTGCGTCGCCCAGGGGGTCCCGTTCGCCCGCGAGTACGGCGGGCTCCTCGACAACCGGAGCTTCGGTGGCGCCCAGGTCTCGCGCACGTTCTACGCACGCGGCCAGACCGGTCAGCAGCTCCTCCTCGGCGCCTACCAGGCCCTCGCCCGCCAGGTGCACCTCGGCAACGTGTCGCTGCACCCGCGCACCGAGATGCTCGACCTCGTCCTGGCCGACGGACGCGCGGTCGGTGTCGTCACCCGCGACCTCGTGTCGGGTGAGGTGCGGTCGTTCTCGGGTCACGCGGTCGTGCTGGCCACCGGCGGCTACGGGAACGCCTTCTACCTGTCGACGAACGCGAAGAACTCGAACGCCTCTGCGATCTGGAGGGCCCACCGGCGCGGCGCCGCGTTCGCGAACCCCTGCTACACCCAGATCCACCCGACGTGCATCCCCGCGAGCGACGACTTCCAGTCGAAGCTCACGCTGATGAGCGAGTCCCTCCGCAACGACGGCCGGATCTGGGTCCCGGCGCAGGCCGACGACCCGCGCCCGGCCGCGGAGATCCCCGAGAGCGAGCGCGACTACTACCTCGAGCGCCGCTACCCGGCGTTCGGCAACCTCGTCCCCCGCGACGTCGCCTCGCGCGCCGCCAAGAAGGAGGTCGACGACGGTCGTGGGGTCGGCGCGCGCAAGAACGGGGTGTACCTCGACTTCGCCGAGGCCACCGCTCGGCTCGGTCGCCACGCCATCGAGGAGCGCTACGGGAACCTCTTCCAGATGTACGACCGGATCACCGGCGAGGACCCGTACCAGATGCCGATGCGCATCTACCCCGCGGTCCATTACACGATGGGCGGGCTCTGGGTCGACTACAACCTGATGAGCAACGTCCCCGGGCTCTACGTGCTCGGCGAGGCGAACTTCTCGGACCACGGCGCCAACCGCCTGGGTGCGAGCGCACTGATGCAGGGCCTCGCCGACGGCTACTTCGTACTCCCGGCGACCATCGGCGACTACCTCGCACCACAGCTCGGTGAGGACCCGGTCCCGACCGACGACCCTGCGTTCGCGACGGTCGAGGCCGAGGTCAACGACCGTGTGCAGTCCCTGCTCTCGGTCAACGGGACCCGCACCGTCGACGACTTCCACCGCGAGCTCGGGAAGATCCTCTGGGACCAGTGCGGCATGGCCCGCAGCAAGGAGTCGCTCGGGCAGGCGCTCACCGACCTCCCGGCGCTCCGAGACGAGTTCCACCGCGACGTGAAGGTGATCGGCGACGGTGAGTCGTTGAACCAGTCGCTCGAGAAGGCAGGTCGGGTCGAGGACTTCTTCGAGTTCGGCGAGCTCATGGTGCGCGACGCGCTGCATCGAGAAGAGAGCTGCGGTGGGCACTTCCGGGTCGAGCACCAGACCGAGGAAGGCGAGGCCCTCCGCAACGACGACGAGTTCGCATACGTCGCCGCGTGGGAGTACTCGGGCGACCTCGCGAAGCCCACGCTGCACAAGGAGGACCTCGAGTTCGAGGCCGTCCAGCTCGCCCAGCGGTCCTACAAGTAGGAGCAGCCCCACGGTGAAGGTCACCCTCAAGGTCTGGCGACAGCAGGGACCGGACGCGCCCGGCGCCTTCGAGTCCTACGACGTCGACGACGTGAGCCCCGACATGTCGATCCTCGAGCTCTTCGACGTGCTCAACGACCGGCTCATCGTCGACGACGTGGAGCCGGTCGCGTTCGACCACGACTGCCGTGAGGGCATCTGCGGATCGTGCTCGATGATGATCAACGGACGGCCCCACGGCCCCGAGCTGGGCACCGCCACCTGTCAGCTGCACATGCGCAAGTTCGAGGACGGTGCGCACATCACCGTCGAGCCGTGGCGGGCCCGGGCGTTCCCCATCCTGAAGGACCTCTGCGTCGACCGGTCGTCGTTCGACCGCATCGTCGAGGCCGGCGGCTACATCACCGCCCCCACCGGCACTGCACCCGACGCGAACCTGATCCTCGTGCCCAAGGAGGTGTCCGACACCGCGATGGACGCCGCCGCGTGCATCGGGTGCGGCGCGTGCGTCGCCGCATGCCCCAACAGCGCGGCGCAGCTCTTCACCGCCGCGAAGCTCGAGCACCTGAACCTGCTTCCGCAGGGGCAGCCGGAGCGGTGGAACCGCACCATCGCGATGGTCGACGAGATGGAGCGGTGGTTCGGCTCGTGCACGAACCACGGCGAGTGCGAAGCCGCGTGCCCGAAGGAGATCTCGATCGACTTCATCGCGCTGATGAACCGCGACTACATCCGCGCCCAGTTCAAGCAGCGCCGCCTCGCCAGCCAGCCGTAGGAGCCGGTCTCCCCGGCCGGCCCGACCTCAGCCGAGGTCGCGGCTCTCGGTCACGTCCAGGTCGTAGAACGTCGGTGGCCCGTCGCAGAGCGCGGCCATCTTCTCGGCCATCGCTCCCGTCTCCGGCATCTCGGAGTTCTTCATCGCTGCGTCGTAGGACGGGAACTCCACGATCGTGAACTGACGGGTCGGGTCGTTGCGGTCGACGCACCGCAGCACGCGGGTCGCGGTCGTCTTGCCCTTGGTCGCCGCGATCCAGTCCTCGTCCAGCTTGGCCACCTCGTCGGCCTTCGACGTCGTGAACTCGATGATCTGCACGAACTTCATGGCACCTCCCTCGATCCATCTGCGGACCAGACTGCCCGCCTTGTCCCGACCCGGCAACTACGTGACGGAGTCGAGCGCTCCTCGGAGGTCGGTGACGAGATCGTCGATCGACTCGAGGCCGACGGAGAGTCGCACCAGTGCGGGATCGACGGCGAGCGGCGAGTCGACGGCCGATGCGTGGGTCATCCGAGCCGGGTGCTCGATCAGCGACTCCACTGCCCCGAGGGACTCGGCGAGCGTGAACACCCTCGTCGCCGCGACGGCGGCGAGCGCGGCGTCCTCTCCGCCCGCGGCGAGGAAGCTCACCATCCCCCCGAAGCCTCGCATCTGACGCTGCGCCACCTCGTGCCCGGGATGCCCGGTCAACCCCGGGTACAGCACCCGGGCAACCGCAGGGTGCGCCTCGAGCATGTCCACGACCGCTGCCGCGGCAGCACCGTGGCGCTCCATCCGGACGCCGAGCGTCTTCACGCCGCGCAGCACGAGGTAGCAGTCGAACGGCGAGGGCACCGCGCCGACGGCGTTCTGGAGGAACGCCAGCTGCTCGGCGACCCCCGCGTCGTTCGTGGCCACGAAACCCCCGACGACGTCGGAGTGGCCGCCGAGGTACTTCGTGCTCGAGTGGACGACGACGTCGGCACCCTCGGCGAGCGGGGTCTGGAGGTACGGCGTGGCGAAGGTGTTGTCGACGACCAGCCGCGCCCCGGCCGCGTGGGCGACCTCGGCGACCGCGGCGATGTCGACGACGGTGAGCATCGGGTTGGTCGGCGTCTCGACCCACACGACCTTGGTGCGCGGCCGCATCGCACCGGCGAGTTCGTCGGCTTCGTTGGGATCGGCGGCCGTCCACTCCACGCCCATCGCCGCGAAGACCCGGGCCACGAGCCGGTACGTGCCGCCGTACGCGTCGTTGGGGATGACCACGTGGTCTCCCGGCCCGACGAGCGCGCGCAGCACCGTGTCCTCGGCAGCCATCCCGCTGGCGAACGCGAGGCCGTGCGCGGCACCTTCCAGCGATGCGACGCACGTCTCCAGCGCCCGGCGCGTGGGGTTGCCGGTGCGCGCGTACTCGAAGCCACCGTGCTTGCCGACCTCGTCCTGGGCGAACGTCGTCGCGAGGCTGATCGGCGTGACGACGGCGCCGGTGACCGGATCGGGGTCCTGACCGACGTGGATCGCACGCGTCTCGAAGCCGGCATGCTCGAATTCGGTCCCGTCGAAGTCGCTCATCTCCCGCCGGCCTATCCCGGGGAACGCGCGGCGAGGAAGCTGAGCACGTCGGAGCGGGTCACCACGCCGATCGGGTGACCACCGTCGAGCACCAGGACCGACGACGCGGTGTCGAGCCGGTCGACGACGTCGCTGACGGTCTCGCCGATCCCGACCATCGGCATGGCGGGCTCCATCACCTCCGCCGCGGGGCGATCGAGCACGGACGGGTCCCGGAACGCCTTGTCCATGAGCTCGAGCTCCGAGAGTGTCCCGCTCACCTCCTTGGCAGCGAGCGGCTGCTCCTTGCTCACGCTCACGATCACCTGCGAGACCCCGAGGTCGCGCATCAGCGAGAATCCGCGCCGGGCCGGCTCGTCGGGGGTCACCAGCACGAGGTTCGGGATCGCCTCGTCGCGGTCGGCCACGCCCTTCGCGTCGAGCACGTCGCCGACGGTGGGGCCGTCGGCGCGCAAGAAGCCGAAGCGCATCATCCACTCGTCGTTGTAGATCTTCGAGAGGTAGCCCCGTCCGGAGTCGGGGAGGAGCACGACGACGAGGTGCTCGGGGCCGAGATCGGCGCCGACCACGAGCGCGGCGTGCACGGCGGTCCCGCACGAGCCCCCGATCAGCAGGCCCTCCTCACGAGTGACCCGCCGGGCCGCGTGGAACGACTCGGTGTCGGTGACGAGGATCGTCCGGTCGACGAGCGAGTGGTCGTGCGTGGGCGGCCAGAAGTCCTCACCCACCCCCTCGACCAGGTAGGGCCGACCGGTGCCGCCCGAGTAGACCGAGCCCTCGGGGTCGGCACCGATGATCTGGATGTCGGGGTTCTGCGCCTTCAAGTACCGCGCCACACCCGTGATCGTCCCACCGGTCCCGATTCCGGCGACGAAGTGGGTGATGCGGCCGGCCGTCTGCTCCCAGATCTCCGGACCGGTGGTGCGCTCGTGCTCGGCCGGGTTGGCCTGGTTGTAGTACTGGTTGGGGCGGTAGGCGTTCGGGATCTCCGCGGTGAGCCGGTCGGCGACGGAGTAGTACGAATCGGGGTGCTCGGGCGGAACCGCGGTCGGGCACACGACCACCTCGGCGCCGTACGCGCGCAGGAGCGCGACCTTCTCGTCGCTCATCTTGTCGGACATCACGAAGACGCACCGGTACCCGCGTTGTGCGGCGACGATGGCGAGCCCGACCCCGGTGTTGCCGGACGTCGGCTCGACGATCGTCCCGCCAGGGACGAGCTCGCCCGACCGTTCGGCCGCGTCGATCATCGCGATCGCGGGTCGGTCCTTCACGCTCCCACCCGGGTTGAGCATCTCGACCTTCGCGAC
The DNA here is from genome assembly GCA_035763745.1 of Acidimicrobiia bacterium. Lineage (GTDB taxonomy): Bacteria > Actinomycetota > Acidimicrobiia > IMCC26256 > PALSA-555 > DASUAO01. The sequence continues at coordinate 116,102 of DASUAO010000021.1, read as the reverse complement.
GAGATCGCAGGCGAGGTCGGCGCCCACGCGCTTGAGTCGAACGAGCGGCGTGTTGCCGACGAGGTCGAGGAGCGAGTCGGCGATCTGCGGTTCGCCGGAGTCGCCGCCGCGGGGTGTGGTCACGGGACCACGGTACCCGGCACGCGTCGCGGCCTACGCTGCCCTGCGTGGAGCCGATCGGGACTCTCGACGTCGTGGCGGTCGACTGCAACGACCCCGAGCCGCTCGTCGAGTTCTGGTCGGCCGTCCTCGGGACGTCGGTCCGGTCCCGGGACGCCACCTGGATCTCGCTCGAGCCGGTCACGCCGGGCGGACCGCACCTCGCGTTCCAGGTGGTGCCCGAAGGCAAGGTCGGGAAGAACCGCCTGCATCTCGACGTGAACGTCCGTGGGATCACGGCCGCGATCACCCGAACCGTCGAGCTCGGCGCCACCGCCGTCGGCGACGTCGTCGAGGAGGACGACGGGCGGTTCCAGGTGATGCAGGACCCGGCAGGGAACGAGTTCTGCCTCGTCGAGTGGGACCATGCTTTGCACCCGGAGAACGAGGGCTGATGCAGCGCCACACGTACTCGATCGACGTCGACGCCCCGCGCGAAGAGGTGTGGGAGCTGTTCTGGTACCGAGCAGACGACCGACCCCAGCCGCGCGACGTCGCCACGCGCATCGACATCCTCCATCCCGGCGACGAGGTCGGCGAGGGTCTCGTGCGTCACTGTCACTTCCCCGTCCCCCGCGTCCTCGGCTCGGGTGGGGTCGGTCAGTCGTGGGAGTGGCTCACCGAGGTCCGACCACCCGAGTCGTGGCGCTACGACGCGGTCGGCAAGCCCCTGTGGTCACGGGCGACCGGGCACACTCGGCTCGAGGACCTCGGTGACGGGCGCACGCGGGTGCACTTCGAGGAGACGTACGAGGCGTTCAACCCGTGGTTCCGGCGGCTCGGCCTCGAACGCTGGGTCCACCGCCGGATCTCGCGCGACAACGACACGATCCTCGCGGCGCTCGAAGGCGGGCTCGCGTGGCACCGTCGCCGCCGCGCCCGCGCCGCCACACGCGAGTCCACTGCACAGGACTCGGGAACGGACGGCTCCTAGGTCGACCCCTCCGGGGCATCCCGTTCGTCGCCCCGCACGCGCGCCCATGCGTGCTGCACCTGCGCACGCACGTCGGCTCCCAAAGCCCGTGCGTCGGGCTCGAACACGCGGGCCTCCCCGAGCCGCCATGCCGCCGCGACCTCGTCGGCCGGCCGGCCGGTCACGACCGATGCTGCGAGGACGCACGCGCCCGTGGCCACGCGATCGCCCGTGGGGACCGCGACCGGTCGTTGTGCGAGGTCGGCGAGGAGCTGCGCGAACGCGCGAGAGGGCGTGGGGTCGCCGATCAGGGAGAGGGTCCCGCCGATCGGTACGTCGGCAGCACGCAGGTCGTCGAGGGCGTCGAGCACTGCGCACGCAACACCTTCGAGCACCGCACGGGCGATCAGCTCCGGACCGACGTCGTCGGGGATCCCGGCGAGAGCACCGGTACCACCGGTCCGCGCGGGGGGCACGAACACCATCCCGTTCGCCCCGAGCGGGGCATGGAGCGCGAGGCGGTCGAAGTGCGTGCGTTCCACCCCGAGGAGGCGAGTGAACGACCCGATCGCGGTGTCGACGTCGAGGGTCGGAGCGCAGGGGAGGAACTGACTCACGCCGGCGAACCCACGCACGGAGCCCGTCCGATCCGCCGTGGGTCGCTCACGGAGCGCGAAGACCGCGCTCGGCGAACCGAGCGAGATACCGACGTCGTGAGGAGCGAGACCGAGGCCCACGGCCGCGCTCATGACGTCCCCGGTGCCGGCCGCGATCAGCACGCCGTCGCGGTCACCCGCCGGCTCCCCCGGAGCAATCACTCTCGGCAGGCATGCACCCCAGTCGCGCTGGTCGTCGACCAGCGCGAGGAGGTCCGCGCGCCACTGCTCCTCACGAGGCGACCAGAAGCCCGTCGTCGATGCGGCGCCGCGATCGGTGACGGCCCGACGACCGAGACGGAACGTGAGCCAGTCGGGCGGCGCGAGCACCCCGGCGACGCGGGCGTACGCGTCGGGCTCGGATCGACGCAACCAGGCCAGCTGCGCGATCGCGGCCGCGGCGTCGGGAACCGAGCCCGTGGCCGCGCACCAGTCGGTGGGACCCAGCCGATCCACCAGCGCGCGGACATCCGGCTCGGCCGCGCGCCCGCCGGGGAGGCGCGCCGGCCGGAGCAGCCGACCGTTCGCGTCGACCAGGACCAGTCCGGGGACCGTCGCGGCCACCGCGATGCCCGCGATCCCGAGGGCGCCACCCGCGTCGTGGCGGGCGTCCACCAGCGCCTGCCACCAGAGCGCCGGGTCCTGCTCGACGGTCGAGACGGCGTCGACGGGGACCGATCCGCGCCCGGTCCCGTAGACCCGACCGTCGTCGGAGTCGCGCAGCTCGACGGTGGCACCACGGGGCGATGACGCGACACCGAGGACGAGCGGCACGGACGAACACCCCCTTGGGCCGCGACCTCTCCGGGTCGCGATGCCGATGCTCCCCGACACTAGGTGTTCCTCCCCACGCGTGGGGGCGAGCGCGCGTCGGGAAGGCTCGGTGGGCGCGAGGCCACCAGCAGCGCGTAGGTTCGCGTCCATGACGAACCCACCTCCGCCCGACAGTCCGCCGCCCGACAGTTCGCCGCCCGCGCCCCCGTCGGGATGGTCGGCGCCGCCGGCCTCGGCGCTGGAGCAGGTCAGGTCGGCGTACAGGCGCCGCGCCGAGTCCGACTACGTGTTCACGGGACCGGGGATCAACGTGGTCCTCACGATCCTCACGTGCGGCATCTTCGGCCTCTACCTCTTCTACCAGCTGATGCGACGGGACCGTGATCACCTGCGCCGCCGGTACGAGCTCCTCGCCGGGGCGAATGCGTTCGCCTGGGAGCAGGCCGAATCGCAGGGGCTCGCCGAGGAGCTGCGTCCCGTCTTCGAACGCAACGCGACGCAGCTGCAGACGATGCAACGCCAGACAACCGAGTTTCGCGACCCGGTGATCTGGGTGGTGATCGCATTGCTGGCGTCCGGTCTCGCGCAGATCGTGGGGTTCGTGTTCATCGACCAGGACCTCGACACGCACGACCGTGCCGAAGGTGCCCTGGAGGCGGACCTCGCCACGATCTACGAGCGGCTTGGATGGTCGTTGCCGGTCCCCGACCCGTCTCGGGTCAAAGGAAAGCACAACTATGTCGGGCGGATCGTCGCGACCGTCCTGACGTGCGGCATCTACACCCTTTGGTGGCTCTACGACATGCAGGTCGAGGGCAACCGGCACGTCGAGGGGAACTGGCCGTTCGACGACGCGCTCGCCGGGGCCGTCGACGCGATCGCAGCCTCGTAGGACGCCACGCGCGGCTCTCTCAGCCGGCGTCGGGGTCGTCGGGTCCGACGAAGGAGTCGAGCTCGGTCACGATCGTGTCAACATCGGCCTGGGCGCGTTCGATCCGCTTCCGGCACACCGCCAACAGCTCGCCGGCCCGTCGGACCCGATCGGCGAGGACGTCGACATCGAGGTCGTCGCCCTCGAGCTCGTCGAGGATGACCTCGAGCTCGGCGAGCGCCTCGGCGTAGCCGGGTTCCTCTGCACTCATGTCTGCTGGTCCTCCACTGTCTCCACCCGGCTGCGGACCGTACCCTCAGCGGTCTCGGTCTCGAGGACGGTACCCGGGACGACGTCGGCTGCCCGGCGGATCGCCGCTCCCTCGCTCGTCCGCGTGATCGTGTACCCGCGTTCGAGCACCCGGCGCGGGTCGAGCGCCCGGAGACGATCGCCGCACGCGTCCAGGCGGCGACCGCCGTCGCGGAGGCCGCGGGTGGCTGACGTCGTGATGGTCCGCTGCACGGTCAGCACCCGAGCCGACGCGTCGCGGACCCGTCGGCCACCCGCCTCGATGGTTCGACGGCGATGCCCGTCGACAGTGCGCCGCTCCCGGTCGAGCACGACAGGGACGGTGCGCCGCACGCGAGCCGAGCGAGCGAGCAGGTCCCGACGTGCGATCGTGCACGCACTCCGGGCGCGCAGTGACACGCGATGGGCGATCCGCCCCAGTGTCGCGCTGAAGTCGTCGACCGCCTCGAGGAGGATCCCGGCGGCCGCGGTCGGCGTCTTCACGTACGTGTGTGCGACCGCGTCGGCCACGGTGCGATCGACCTCGTGCCCGATCCCGGTCACGACGGGGATCGGGCACTGCGCGATGGCGCGGGCGACCAGCTCGCCGTCGAACGCCCCCAGGTCGCTCCGTGCGCCGCCTCCGCGCGCGACGACGATGACGTCGAGGTCCAGTGCACCGAGGGAACGAAGGCCGTAGACGATCCGTCGGTCGGCGCCCTGGCCCTGCACCCGAACGTCGGCGTGCACGACGCGGAACGCGTGCGCCGACGCCTCGAGCTCCGAGACGAAGTCGTGGTACGCCGCGCTCCCGCCGCTGGTCACCAACCCGATCCTCAGGGGGACGAGCGGGAGCTCCAGCGCCTGCTGACGATCCAGGAGGCCATCGGCTGCGAGTGCTCTGAGCACCCGGGCGCGCTCGGCCGCGAGCTTGCCGACCGTGAACACGGGGTCGACGCCGTCCATGATGAGCTGGAGCCGCCCGCCGGCAGGGTAGAAGTCGACCCGACCCCGGACCCGCACCTCGACACCATCGCCGAGCGCGAGGTCGGCAGCGCGCAGGGTGCGGTTCACCCCTTGGCGATCCTTGCGGAACAGTGCGACCGAGAGCTTCGCTCGCACGTGACCTCGGCGCTCGTCCTTCTCGACGAGGTCGAAGTAGACGTGCCCGTTCGCCGAAGTCTTGAGCTGCGCGATCTCCCCGCGGACCCAGACCTTGGGTGGAAGGGTGTCGGCGATCGCCTGCGCGATTGCCTGGTCGAGCTCGCCGACGCGATATGTGTGCTCCTCCGGCGCCGACTCCCCGGCTGCCGACTCCCCGAACAGCGACTCCTCAGGCACCCGCGCCTCGGGGATCTAGGAGCACTGCTTCAGCTTGAGCTTCTTGGCCGCGAGCTCGGTCGCGCTGAACGGATTGGCCTCGAGGCCGATGGAAGGGTCCTCGACGAGCGCGTCGAGCTCGTCCTGGGCGGTGGCGAGCATCCGGCCGACCTTCTTCCGGAGGTTCTTCGGTTCCTGGAGTGCATCGATGGAGTCGATCTGCTGCTGCACGACGGGTTCGATCTGCTCGACGTAGGCCGTCATGAGCTCGATGCTCGGCTGCGCGTCGGCGGGAAGGTCGACGAACACCTCGTCGGCGATGTCGCTGCGTAGGATCCCGCTCTGGCGACAGATGTCGTTGGCGGCCTTGCGCCACGTCTTGACGGGGAGCGGCTTGTCCGGAACGACGGCGGCCGCGGCGGGCACGAGCACGGCCGGCACGAGCGTGGCCGCCGTGGCGACCATCGCGAGCAGGCACGCGACCCGGCGCGTGGCAGTCGGGCGAGGGGGCATCGGAGGTCCTTCTCGACGTCAGCGGGCGTGGACCCGAGTATCCCATCCCCGATGACCGGGCACGGTCACTCCGGCTCGCCGTCTCCTCCGGTCGAGACCCCGAGCTCGAACGCGAGCCGGGTCAGCTCGGCGTGATCGCGTCGTCCCGTCTTCTCACGGATGCGGTCGAGGTGCGAGTGCACGGTGCGCATCGAGATCCCGAGGCGCGGCGCCCGTCATCCTCGGGCTACGCGCCGAGCTCGATCGCGAGCCTCGTGAGCTCGGCCCGGCGTCGATGGCCCGTCTTCTCGCGGATGCGATCGAGGTGGGACTGCACCGTGCGCATCGAGATCCCGAGGCGGTCGCCGATCTCGCGGTCGGTGCATCCTCCTGCGAGGTGCTGGAGGACCTCCTGCTCGCGTGGGCTGAGCACGCTGGTGAGGCTGCCTCGCTCGTCGGGGTGAAAGGTCCCGCCCTCGGCCAGCACCTCGATCGCGTGCACGATCTCGTCGGGGACCTCGGCGCCGCGCATGAACCCGCGCACACCCGCCGCGAGCGCGACCTCACGGTACTGAGTGGTGCCGAGGCACAGGACAGGACGGTCGAACTGGAGCGCAGCCTCGATGCGGGTCTGCGCTTCGGGGTGGTGTGTGCCCACGCCGAGGATCACCACGTCGAACGGTGGGGCTTCCTCGAGCTCCCGGGGCTCGGTGGCGGTGGCGACGACGTTGCACCGCGACCCGTCGAAGATCGGCGGGAAGAGCATCCGGCCGAGAGGGTTCGACACGACGATGGCCACGCGGATCTCGGGGCGCGGCGGCTCGGCCGACGCAGCCTGTGCTCCCGAGGCCACCTGGCCCAGCGCCCAGATCAGCACGTCCGGTTCGGACTCGCCACTGAGAAAGGCACCGGCACCAGCAGCGAGCGCCTGGTTGCGATGCTCGGACGAGCCCATCCCCAGGATCCGGTGCCCTCGGCCCGCGAGCAGGCGGAGGTCCTCGAACCCGCTGTGGGTCGTGACGAGGACGAGGACGGCATCGAAGCCGTCGGGCGGGAACTCGTCGAGGTCGGACGCCTCGACCCCCATCTGGATCAGCTCGATCTCCGGCGCAGCCTCGAACACTGCCTCCATGCCTCGCCGGACGATCGTGTGCGGCACGATCGCCGCCAGCCGGAGCGGTGCCGAGGGCTGCGTCCGAGGAGATGTCACGACGCGCACCCTACGAAGGGCCTGGGACGTGGTGGCGCGTTCGAACGCTCGACGACCTGCACGCTCGACCCCCGGCCTTGGATGGACCGCTCATCGTGACCGGCCCCGCCGGTGAGTGAAAGGGGTAGTTCTCCCCATGTGCGACGAACGAGCCCTCGGCGGGAACTGCGTCGGGTGCGGCTCGACCCGCGCGGCCCGCCGCTCAGGTCGGCCGGTTCAACGGGGGAGGTTCGGGAGGACCTGCTCGCAGTAGAGGCGCAGGCTGTCCCAGCCGGCCTCGATCGGCATGCCGCCGACCAGCGGGTGGAGGTTGATCGCCCCGGTCTCGGTCGCTCGCGCCACGCACTCCGCGGGCGTGAGGACCTGGTAGATGCCCTCGGCGCGCAGGTCATCGACGGACGTCGCGTGGGAGTGCACCGCCGACCTGATGTCGGGCGTCTGCCACGACGCGTACGTGCTCGCCTCGTGCAGGAAATGCACGCCGAGCTCGGCCCAGACCCGATCAGGGTCGTCGGCGACATGGACCATCGCCGTGTCGGCCGACGGCATCATGCAGAACCCTTGCGTGCCCTGCTCGGCGCACTGCTCGTAGTAGTAGGCCTCGATCTCCGGGAGGTGCGCGGCCGGGAACATCGGGAGCCCGAAGCGCGCGGCCCGCCGCGCGGCCGGCTTGCTCGTCCCACCGACGAGCAGCATCGGGTGGGGCTTGGTGACCGGCGTGGGCGTGACCCGCACGGTCGTGCCCCGGTACTCGAACGGCTCCCCCGTCCAGGCCTTGAGCAACGCGTCGATGCCCTCGTCCATGAGCGCGCCGCGCGCGGACCAGTCCTTGCCGTGCGCCGCGTACTCCGACGGGCGATACCCGAGACCGACGATCGTGGTCATCCGTCCGCCGCTGGCGAGGTCGAGCACCGCGAGGTCCTCGGCGATCCGCAGCGGATCGTGGAGGGGGAGGAGCAGCGCCGACAGCGAGATGCCGATGGACTTGGTCCGCCCGAACACGAGCCCGGCCATCACCAGCGGTGACGGACTCCAACCGTTCTCCGCACCGTGGTGCTCCTCGAGCGTGACCATCGCGAAGCCGTGCTCGTCGGCGTACCCGGCCATCTCCACGAACGCCTGGTACCGCGCCGACATCTCGTCGGCCTGTACCCCGGGCTGCACGCAGTTGAAGCGAGCCATCGACATCACGGCCATGGATCGATCTCCTTCTCGGCGAACCCGACGGGCGGAGTCAGCCGGCTCGGCCGGTCAACCAGCTGGGAGGATGATCGACTGGAGCTCGGTGTAGGGATCGATGCCTTCGGGCCCCAGCTCGCGACCCATGCCCGACTGCTTGAAGCCACCGAACGGCGCATTGAAGTCGAGGATCGTCGACGAGTTGATCGCCACGACACCGGTACGGACCTGGGCTGCGACCGCGGCACCGTGCTCGGCATCGGCGGTCCACACCGATCCGCACAGGCCGTAGTCGGAGTCGTTGGCGATCGCGATCGCGTGCGCCTCGTCGTCGTAGGGGATCACCGACAGCACCGGGCCGAAGATCTCCTCGCGGGCGATCTTCATGTCGTTGGTCACGTCGGCGAAGACGGTCGGCTCCACGTACCACCCGGTGTCGAGGTCGGCCGGACGGCCGCCGCCGACGACCGCACGGGCGCCGGCCGACTTCCCGGCCTCGAGGAACCCCTCGACCCGGTCGCGCTGGCGCTCGGCGACGAGCGGCCCGACCTGCACCGTCTCGTCGAGCGGGTCGCCCACCTTCAGCGCGCCGACCGCGGCGCCGAGCGCCTCGGTGACCTCGTCGTAGCGCTTCCGGCTCACGAGGATCCGGCTCTGCGCCCCGCAGACCTGCCCGTTGTTCATGAGCCCCGACATCACGAGGTTGCCCATCGTGGCGTCGTCGAGGTTCGCGTCGTCGAGGACGATCGCAGCCGACTTGCCGCCGAGCTCGAGGGTGAAGCGCTTCAGCTGGCCGCCACACACCTCACCGATGTGGCGACCGACGGCGGTCGAACCGGTGAAGCTGACCTTGTCGACGCCAGGGTGGGTGAGGAGGTGCCCGGCGGCTTCACGACCCGCGGCCACGATGTTCACGACACCGGGCGGGAGGTCGGCCTCGATGACCGCTTCGGCGAGGAGGTACGCGTCGAGCGGGGTCTCCGGTGCCGGCTTCAGCACGATCGGACAGCCTGCCGCCATCGCGGGACCGAGCTTGAGCGCCGAGATGAACAGGGGCACGTTCCAGGGGATGATCCCGACCGCGACACCGACCGGCGCGCGCCGGACCAGGACGGGGGAACCGAGGGCGCCGTCGCGCCGGTCTTCCCACGGGTACCCGGAGGCGAGCCCGGCGTAGGTGTCGAGCACCATCGTCGAGGAGAAGACCTGGCCCATGATCGACCAGCTCTTCGGGGACCCGTTCTGGCTCGAGATGAGATCGGCGATGTCCTGCGCGCGCGACTGCAGCGCGCCCGAGAGGCGCTTGAGCCCTTCGGCGCGCTCCTCGGGGGTCATCCGCGGCCACGGCCCGTCGTCGAACGCCCGGCGGGCGGCGGCGACGGCCGCGTCGAGGTCGGCCGGGGAGGCGTCGGGGACCGAGCCGATCACCGCTTCGGTGTGGGGGGAGATCACCTCGATCACGCCCGAGCCCTGCGGCTTCACCCACTCGCCGCCGATGAACAGTTGGTCGCGTGCGTCCACGTCTGGTCTCCTCGTCCTGTTGGCCCGCGCGCGGGCCGTCGTCGGGCCACTTCGTCCGAAGGGCCGTGCGCCGACGCTAGCGCGGACCTGACGGGGCGTCAGCCGGGCCGACCGCTCCGTCGGCGCGCCCGGTCAGAGCAGGGCGATGGTGTCGAGCCCGACCGTCTGGGCGAGGAAGTCGAGTGACGGCGCCGCCGCCTCGGGTGCGAGCTGGGTCGCGTGGCCGCGGCCGGAGACCGTGACCAGCCGATGGTCGACGCCGGCCCTCTGGAGGGTCGCGGCCATCTCCCTCGCCTGGGCGACCGGCGTGATCTGGTCCCGACGGCCGGTCACCAGGAGCATCGGGGCGTCGCCGGGCCCCACGTGGGTGATCGGGGACGCCAGGGCTGCCAGAAGGGGGCACTGCCCCGGTGCGCAGCCGAGGACCGCGGGGTCGAGGATGTCGAGCGCGTTGAAGTCGAACACACCCGACCACGTGACGACGGCCGCCACCCGCTCGGACCCGCGGCCGATGGTCCCCGCCATCGCGGCGAGCTGTCCCCCCGCCGACACGCCTCCGATCGCGATCCGGGCCGTATCGATGCCGAAGCGCCGCGCCTGGGCGTCGTCGCGGAGCCACCGCACCGCGGCAAGCACGTCGTCCAATGCCGCGGGGTACGGGTGCTCGGGGACGAGCCGGTAGTCGATGCTCACGGCGACGCCGCCACGCTGGGCGATCGCCTCTCCTTCGATCGCGAGGTCGGAGCGGTCACCGCCGCGCCATCCCCCACCGTGCACGAGGACCATCGCCGAACGCGATGCGCGCACCGCGTCCGGCGCGTAGGGCAGAAGCGCGTCGTCGGGCAGGTAGAGGTCGAGGAGCAGGGTCTCGCCCGAGATCGTCCGCCAGGCGATGCCGGTGCGGACCTCGACCGAGCGGAGCGACGCGGCCGCAGGCACGATTCCCACCGCGAGCAGCCCCCACGTCGCGAGCAACCCCACGGCCACCCGCGCACCCGCCCGGCGCCGCCGGTTCGGGGTTCGGTTCGGGTCCACACCGCCATGGTCGGCCACGGCGGCCCCCACGCTCGCAACGGGACCGGCGGACACCCCCCGATTCCCGTCTCCTGTGCCTACTTCTTCGCCTTCGTCGTCGTGGTCACAGCGACCGGCGCCGGCACGGGGACGAGCAGCACCTGCCCCACGAGCACCTGGTTGAAGTCGGTGATCCCGTTGGCCGCGGCGAGCACGCCCGGCTCGATCCCGTACTTGCTCGCGATCCCCGAGATGCTCTCGCCCCGGGCGACCGTGTGCTGGATCGGTGCGGCAGTCGTCGTGGTCGTCGCGGGTGCGGCGACGACGCGACGCACGACGGTCTCGCCGCCGCCGGTGGCCCGACCCAGGACGAACGCGAACACGACGACGACGCTCGCGATGAGCAGCGTGGGGATCGCCGGCAGCGCACCCATCGAGCCCCGCGGCGACCAGCCGCCCGAACCACCCCGACGGCGCCCCGTTGCACCCTGACCCCTGCGCGCGCTCCCCGCACGCACCGGGCGGACCCACTCACCGTGCTCGTCGAAGGTCCCCTCGGGCCCCCACGAACCTGCTCCCACGGCCCCAGTCTGGAGCCCCCGACCCGATCGGGCAAGGCTGACTCAGTACGACCGCGCTGACGGCCCACACCGGATCGGCCACGAGCTGCCGACGCCGTCGCACGGGCGGTTCCGGGGTCGGCACTGGGCCGGGCTGGGGGTCGAACGAGAACATGAACCGCTCCGCGAGCGCGTCCGACCCGAGGGTCTGCAGGTCGGGCCGTGTCGTCGTCCCGACCGAGCCCGATCGCTCGCGTCGACCCATCCGGTCCCCCACGTGCACGTCGGTGGTGTCGCCCCCGACGGCACCGGGCGGCCTACGCGTGAGGCAGCGATCCCGCCATCGGGAGGGCCGGGGGCGACGGGTGCTCGGCCAGCCACCGGAGGAGGGCGTCGCCCGCGACGGGACGACCGAGGAAGTAGCCCTGCCCGGCATCGCAACCCATGCGCGCCAGCTCCGACCAGGCGCCGGCATCCTCGACTCCCTCGGCCACGACCCGGAGCCCGAGGTTCCGGGCGAGCTCGGTCGTCGAGCGCACGACGATCGCATCCCGCGTGTCGTTCGCCATGCCGGAGACGAACGATCGGTCGATCTTGATCTCGTCGATCGGAAGCCGCTGGAGCGACGTGACCGACGAGTACCCGGTGCCGAAGTCGTCGATCGAGAACCGGACCCCGAGGCCGCTGATCCTCGCGAGCGCCTCGGCGACCCGGGCCGCGTCGCCCATGACCTGGGCTTCCGTGATCTCGAGAGTCAGTGCGCCGACCGGGACCTCCCACGCCTCGATCAGTCGGGGGATCTCGGCGAGGAGCCGGCTGTCGACGAGGTCGCGTGCCGTCAGGTTCACCGCGACGTCGAGCGGGTATCCGGCGTCGCACCAACGGCCACGCTGGCACAGCGTCTCCTCGAGGACCCGCATCGTGATGGAGAACGTGATCCCGGCGTGCTCGGCCGCGGGAAGGAACGCGTCCGGCCCGATGATCCCCCGCTCGGGGTGCGCCCACCGCACGAGCGCCTCGACCCCGGTGACCGCGCCGGTGAGGAGGTCGGCCTTGGGCTGGTAGTGCACGACGAGCTGGTCGTCATCGACCGCGGCCCGGACCTGGCGCGACAGCTGCGCCGTCGCGGCGTCGGTGTCGGCGAACACCTGGCACCCGGTGCGCTCGGTCTTCGCGAGGTACATCGCGGCGTCGGCCTGGCGGAGGAGCCCCGTCGAGTCGCAGCTGTGCGTGGGAGCGAGTGCGATCCCGATGCTCGCACCGACGACGACCTGCGCCGCGTCGATCTTCATCGGTGCGCAGATCGCGGCGTGGATCGCCCAGGCCCGTTCGACCGCCGCGTCCTCGTCGGGGACCTGGCGCAACAGGACCGCGAACTCGTCGCCGCCGAGGCGGGCGATCACGTCGTCGGGACGCACCGCATTGCGCAGCCGAGCCGCGACCTGCCGCAACGCGTCGTCACCATCGTGATGGCCGTAGGTGTCGTTGATCGCCTTGAACTCGTCGAGATCGAGGAGCAGGACGCCGATGATCGCGGCGTCGGACCTCCGATCCAGCGCGTCGTCGATCTCGGTGACGAACTGGGTGCGGTTCGCGAGCCCGGTGAGCGGGTCGTGGAGCGACTGGTGCTCCTTCTCGGCCGCTTCCCGGCGCAGGGCGTCGAGCAGCCGACCGTTCTCGAGCGACACACTCGCGTGGGCGGCCAGCGCCTCGAGGAGCTCGACGTCGTCGGCGTCGAAGGGCCGCGCCCCCCTCGGACGGTTCGCGACGAGGAGCATTCCGGAGATGCCGTCGTCGCCGTGGAGCGGAGCGACGACTCCGCTGTGGATCCCCCGCTCGGCGAGGTGGGCCCCGAGGCGGGACCGGTCGTTCGCCGCCGTGAGGACGAAGGCGGAGTCGCGTGCAACGGCGAGCGCCCAGACGAGGTCGGCCGGGTCGACGCTCGCCGCCGCGATCGCTTCGGCACCGGTGTCGTCGCTCGCGACCCGCAGGAGCCCCTCGCCCGCCCGACGACCGAGCAGGACGACCTCGGCCCGCGCGGCGCCGGTGGCGGCGCGGGCCTCGCGTAGGACGACGTCGACGACGGAGTCGACCTCGAGCGTGCGTGCGACCTGACCGGTGAAGTCCGCGACGACCGCCAGCCCCTGGTAGCGCTGCCGGAGCGAGGCGTAGGCGCGGTACGCGAAGAAGATGGCCACGGCGATCACGACGAGCAGGAGCGCGGCAGCCGGGTCCCGCCACGCGACGACCACGGCGAGCAGGGCGAGGCTGGTGCCGGCCATTGACGCCGCGACACCGATCCCGGCGGCCCACCACGACCTGACGTGCGCCCGGCGGTCATCGATCCTCGCGCAGGAGCGGCGGACGGCCGCTGAGAGCGCGTCAGCGGCGAGGACGGCAACGCCGGCGGCGAGCCAACCGTACGCCGTGATGGCGGAGGAGTCGCCGAGCAAGGCCCGGAACACCGCGAGCGCGACGGTCGTGGCCGCGAGCGAGCCGAGGACCCGGATCGGTGTCGTCGCGCGCAGGAGGCGGCGGTGCACGAGGAGCGCGAAGCAGATTCCGACGACCCGGGCGAGGAGCAGCCCCGGCGGAGCCACGAAGTACAGCCCGATCACGAGCGGGACCTGGGAGAGCGAGACCGACGAGATCTGCCAACGGTCCTGCAGCGAGAGCACGAGGAGGTCGGTGATGGCGAAGAGGGCAGTCAACCAGAGGAGGTCGACGTGCACGGGCGCCGGCACACGGGACCACGGGACCGTGCCCCCGGCGAGCAGGATCGCCACGAGGCCTGCGAGCGCGCCGGCGGCCGCGGCGAGTCGTGGCCCGGCCCCCAGGCCCCATCGATCACCCCCGACGCGCATGGAGTGAGAGTAACACCACTCTCCGTGGTATTTCTAGGGCCGCCCGCACCCCCGTTCCGAGGGCCCGGTGCACCGGGTCGGGTCGCGGAACCGACGATCCGCAGCGGAACCGACTCGAAACCGGGTCGGGGGCTCCCATGCCCGGACCCAGGGCACGAGATCCCCGGAGCGCAGCGGGTGGCTCAGGAAGTACCCCTGCGCGCTCTCGCATCCGAGGTCGTGCAGCGCCCACCAGGAGGTCGCGTCCTCGTCGCGGGCCCGCGGGACGCGCGGGGGTCGGGCGACGGCGACGCCGCGGGTCGTTCCATCCCCGTCGTATCGCCCTGAATCGGCCGAGGCCTGAGTTCTCCGTGGCCGGGAGCCCGGCACTGATCGCATCCGCGTCATGGGGACGACGGGAGCGGCAGCCCTCTGACACGGCTGCCAGGTCCGTGCGAGGATGCCCCCGCACCGCGTGATCACCGAGCAAGGCCGAGACGTGCCAGGGGAAGACGTGCCAGGGGAAGACGTGCCAGGAGCGCTGGACGGGATCAGGATCCTCGACCTCACCTGGGGGTCGGCCGGGCCGCTCGCGGTGCTGCTGCTGGCCGAGCAGGGCGCCGACGTGATCAAGGTCGAGCCGCCCACGGGTGACCCGTTCCGGGGCTACGACGGCTACAAGGTCTGGACCCGGTCCCGGCGCTCGGTGCGGTGCGACCTGGCCTCCGAGGCCGGCCGGATGGCCTTCCTCGACCTCGCCGCGACGGCCGACGTCGTCGTCGAGTCGTTCCGGCCCGGGGTGCTCGATCGGCTCGGCGTCGGGTGGGACGCGCTCCACGCCGCCAACCCCCGCCTCCTGCTCGGCTCGGTCCCGGGCTACCCCGCCGGGCACCGCAACGCCGACCGTCCCGGGTACGACGCTCTGGTGCAGGCCGCGTCCGGCGCGCAGTGGGAGCAACCGGGCTGGCGACCGGGCCCGATCTTCCTCCCGATGCCGCTCCCCAGCATGGGGGCGATCTTCCTCGCCGCGAGCGGTGTGCTGTCCGGGCTGCTGGCGCGGGAGACGACGGGGCGGGGCCAGCACGTGCAGACCTCGCTGCTCCAGGGCGTCTGGCTGTACTCGACCCAGATCTGGCAGTCGCTCGAGCACGCGGACGCGTCCGTCTACTCGATGATGGCCAAGAGCCACCCGCCCGGCGTGCACCAGGGGATGATCTTCGAGTGCGCGGACCGGGAGTTCGTGCACGTGTCCGTCATGAGCGGCATGACCCCCACGAAGACGCTCGACGAGATCCTCGGCACCGAGCCGATCCCCGCCGCAGAGCTCGAGGGGCTGCTCCCCCTCGAGCAGCACCAACGCATGACCGAGCGCCGGGGCAGCGCGTTCAAGCAGTGGAAGTGCGCCGAGCTCGTCGCCGCGCTCGTCGAGGCCGGGCACATCGCCGAGGTCATCGTCGAGCCCGAGGACCAGTTCGCGCATCCCCAGCTCATGGCGAACCAGATGGTCGCGACCGTCGAGGACCCCGACCTCGGCTCGACCACGCAGATCGGCGTCCCCATCCACCTCTTGGGGACCCCGGGCGCGATCCAGGGCCCCCAGCCGGGGGTCGGGGAGCACGACGCCGAGGTGTGGGGCGAGGTCGGCATCGCCGCCGACGCGCTCGGTGCCGTCACCGGCACGGCGACATCCAGCCCGGCGTCGACGTCGACCGGCGCATCGAAGTCCTCTCCGGCCGACGGACCCCGGGTGCGCGCCCGGCTGCGGATCCCCGACGGCGAGCCCGAGCACCGCGCGCTCGGCAAGTACCGGCTGATCGACTTCGGGCAGTACCTCGCCGGTCCGTTCGGCCCGATGATCCTCGGCGACCTCGGCATGGACGTCGTGAAGGTCGAGCCGGTCGCCGGCGACGGCATGCGCATGGCCGCGACCCCGTTCTTCGGGTGCCAGCGGGGCAAGCGCGACCTGGCGCTCGACCTGAAGAAGCCCGAGGGTCACGAGCTCGCGTTGCGCCTGGTCGGCACGGCCGACGTCGTGCACCACAACATGACGAAGGGCACCGCGAGCCGTCTCGACCTCGACTACGCAGCCTGCAAGGCGGTGCGCGACGACATCGTCTACTGCAACACGTACGCCTACGGGCTCGAGGGTCCGCTGTCGCACTTCGGTGGGCTCGACCCGCTCTACCAGGCGTCGTCCGGCATCGAGCACGAGCTCGGCGCCGTGAACCACGGCCACGATCCCCTCTACTACCGCTACGGAATGTGCGACGCCGCGAACGCCCTGCTCTCGATCGTCGGCGTGCTGGAGGCGCTCGTCCACCGCGAGCGGACGGGCGAAGGTCAGGAGCTGTGGACCAGCCTCATGGACGGTGGCGCGGTCTTCGCGTCCGACACGCTGCTGCTCCCGGACGGGACGCCCGCGGCGCGACCGAAGGTCGACGCGAGGCAACAGGGCTTCGACCCGGGGTACCGCCTCTACGAGACGAACGACGGCTGGGTCTGCGTGGCCGCGATCGGCGACGACCACTTCGCCGCGATGTGCGCCGCCCTCGGCGTGGACGCGGTAGGACGGTCACGCGCCGACGTGGAGCCCGAGCTCGAGGCGGCGTTCACCACGAAGACCGCGGTGATGTGGTCCCACACGCTCGACGACGCGGGAGTCCCCAACGAGATCGCGCTCGACGTGCAGAACGGCATGGTCGGGCTCTACGACGCCGACCTCGAGCGACTGGGGATGGTCGCCGAGTACGACCACCCGATCATGGGCCGCATGCGCCAGTTCGGGGAGCTCGTCCACTTCTCGGAGACCCCGGGACTGATCCATGGTCCCCCGCCCCGGATGGGCGAGCACAGCCGTGAGATCCTCGAGGACCTCGGCGTGAACGGCGCCGAGCAGGAACGACTCCGCGCCGACGGGGTCGTCTACTGGCCCGACGACGGGTACCCCTGGGGCTGGTAGCGGTGTCCTTCCTCACCACGACCGGCCTCGCCTCGTCGAGCTACAAGGACGCCGTCGAGGAGGTCGTGCGGGTCGTCGAGGCCGTGGGCTCGCTGATCATGATCCTCGGCGGGCTCTACGCGGTGCTGCTGTACGCCCGCCGCTGCATGGACTCGGGGTCCGACGGATACCAGGAGCTGCGCCGCAACCTCGGCCGGGCGATCCTGCTCGGCCTCGAGGTGCTGATCATCGCCGACATCGTGCGCACGATCATCGTGGATCCCACCCTCGAGAGCGTCGGGGTGCTGGGGATCATCGTGGTGATCCGGATCATGCTCAGCTTCTCGCTCGAAGTGGAGATCGACGGCTCCTGGCCGTGGACCCATGGGCGGACCGAAGGCTCGGGCAAGAAGCCCTGACCTTCACGTTCGCTTCACGCGGGATCGGTCACGATCCCGCCGTGACTCGAATCCCTACGTCCCCGTCTTCCGCTCCGTCCCCGTCTCCCGCTCCGTCCCCGTCTCCCGCTCGGCGCTCGCTCCTCTCTGCCGCTCAGCGCCCGTCTCGCGCTCGGCGCTCGCCCCGCACGCTGTCGGTGGTCGCGGCCCTCACGGTCGCGCTCGTCCCGGTCGGAACCACCCGGCCCGCCGGAGCCGTTGTCGGGGGTGTGCCGGCGTCGACCGACGAGTACCCGTTCGTCGTGGCGCTGGTGGAACCCGGTTGGGGTGCGGCGGAGTCGCAGTTCTGCGGGGCCTCCCTCATCGCGCCCGACTGGGTGCTCACCGCCGCGCACTGCGTCACGCGCCCGCGTGACGGCAGGCCCGACAAGGTGAGCCGGATCGAGGCGCTCATCGGGCGCGACGACCTCTCCCGTCGCGGCGGTGAGCGCATCGCCGTGGACCGGGTCGTCGTGCACCCGGATCGCATCGATCCGGACGACGACATCGACCTCGCGCTCGTGCACCTCGTGCGCGACGCCGACGCCCCGCTCGTCGGTCTCCCCGGAGCGGACGACACCGCGCTGCTCACCCCGGGCAGTCCGGCTCGGGTCGTCGGTTGGGGCGTCAGCACGGCGGGGGGCAACCGAGTGGTCCGCCACGCCGAGGCGTCGGAGCAGCTGCTCGCCGCCGACGTCCCGCTCGTCCCCGCCCGCACGTGTCGCAACCTGATGGACGCCGAAGCCGTCGGCCCGGATGCGTTCGAGCTGTGCGCCGGCGACGTCGCGCGCGGCGGGACCGACGCCTGCGACGGTGACAGCGGCGGGCCGCTGCTCGTGCCGACGTTGGGTGGGTATGTGCAGATCGGCATTGTGGCGTGGGGCGACCGGGGCTGTGGCCTCCCCGACAGCCCGGGCGTCTACACGCGGGTGGCCGCAGCGTCCGACTGGATCGCGGCGACGGTCGCGTCCCCGTAGCGTCCGGGCTGCGCCCGGTAGGTTTCGTGCACGGTCGAAGCAGCAGCTCGCCTCCCGCACGCGCCGGTTCGTGCGCCGGTCGCCCGCGCCGTCCGCTGGCTCGCCGGTCGATCCTCGTGGGCGCTGTTCGCGATCTCGCTGGCCTGGTTCATCGTCTGGACGGTGGCGGCGTTCCTCGTCCTCGACGCGATCGTGGCGCCCGAGCGTCAGCCCGACCTGAGCGGGGTGGCCGGATCGATGATGGGGGCCGTGGGCGTGCTGTTCGCGTTCCTCACCGGCTTCGTGATCGCGTCGGAGTGGACCCAGCACCGCGACGCCGAGCACACCGTGGGGATGTAGGCCGACGCGTGCGTCCGGCTCGCGTGGGCGAGCGCGGCACCGCACTGCGACGGAGTCCCGATCCGCACCGACCTCGCGTCCTACCTGCGATCGGTCCTCGAACACGAGTGACCCCGGCTGGTGTCCGATTCCTTCAGCTCGCCGACCACACACGACCGCGACGCAGTCGCGCTCGGCGGGATCGTGATCACGATCGCACTCGACCTCGCCCTGCTCGTCGCGATCTCGGTGCCGTTCACGGGCTCGCTCGCCGTGCGCCCGGCGACGCTCGAGCACATCCTCGAGGATCTCGAGACCGGACGCTACGGATCCGTGGGCTGACCGGTCCGCGGTCGGCGCGACAGCCCGGCGTGTGTCGTCGTCGCCTCGTGGGCCCGGGGGCGTCAGGCCGCCGCCCGTTCCGGCGGCGCTCGGCCCTCGCCGCGGTCGGGAGCCCGGAGGTCCCAGGTGCCGTCGTCGTGGACGATGATCTCGTAGCCGTCGTCGTGGACGAGATGGTGATGGCGGGTGCAGAGATTGCCCAGCTCGGTGTACGTGGTGCGCCCCGATCGGGCGAACTCCTCGGTGTGATGACGATGGAGGTTGTTGTCGCGGTCGCACCCACGGATCTTGCAGGTGCGGTCGCGCTCGGCGATCGCGATCTTCAGCGGGGCCGGCACGTGGCGGGTGGTGCTCACCACGGTCTGGACGTCGACACCGTCGGTGATCACGAGCTGGAGGAGTCCGTGCGAGAGCACCTGGCGGGCGTCGGCCACCGGGACGGGCCCGACACCGGGGATCTCGCACGTCTCGCCCGGTTCGGCGTGCCCGCGGAGCAGCGCCGGGAGGTCGACCCGGACCCGCGCGACGTGCTTCGGACGCGACGGCGTCGCCCGGCCGTCGGCCCGAGCCAGGTCGACCAGCGCGTCGAACCGGTAGGCGTCGTGCGACTCGTGGTGCCCCGTCTTCCGGGCCGCCTCGAACCGGCGCTTCGCGAGCGGTTCGAGCGCCTCGAGCAGGTCGGCGACCTCGCTCGTGGGCCCGGAGAACGTCCCACGGGTCGCGACCCCGTCGGTCCACACCCGCAGGTGCCGCTCGCGGTGCGCCCGACGGGCCGCGGCCTCGGCGTCGGTCGCCGCGGCGACGATCCGCTCCTTCTCCCGGCGCAGGCCGCGCATGCCCGAGCGTGACGCGGTCTTCAGCAGCCGGGACTCGGCCGCCGGGTCCACTGCCGCGCCGGCGGCGACCTGGGCGGCCTGGGCGATCGAGAGCCGCCCGTCGAGGAGGCGGTCGCGGGTCCGGGGGAGCGTCTCCACCCGCTTCGCCGTCGTCAGCGCTTCCCGGGCCTGGCCCTCCGAGCAGCCGGATGCCTCGGCCAGCCACTGCTCGGGGCTCGCCGACCGTCCCCCGCGCCAGGCGTGGGTCTCCTCGGCGCGGGTGGCGAGCATCGCCTTGGCGGTGGCGAGCAGCCGCTCCCCCTCGGCCGCGACCTGGGTGAGCCGAGCCGCGTCGGACCCGGCGAGACGCGCGGGCTCCAGTGCCTTCACGGTCTGGCGGACCGCTTCCACGACCCGCTCCAATGCGAACGTATGTTCGATCATGCCCATGGGGACACTCTGCCCGGGGGGTGTGACAGCCGACCGCGCCCGACCTGCCCGACCGCCCCTGCCCCGACCGGCCCTGCCCCGACCGGCCCTGCCCCGATCGCCCCTGCCCCGATCGGCCCTGCCCCGATCGGCCGCGCCCGATCGCCCGCTCCCGCCCGACCGGCACCCTCACGTCCCGGCCCCCACGGGCCGATCCCCAGGGCGACCGATGGTGCACGAGCTGGGAGGCACACCATGGGACACCGCATCCATGCGCACCGGCGTCACCGGGTGCTCGAAGGGCTCCGCTGGTGGGGTCGCGGCCTGATCTGGCAGCTGCCCGAGGAGCCGTACCCGAGCAGCTACCCGTCTCGGCTCCGCCACTGACCGCCGACGCGGTCCGACCCTCAACCGGGCGACCGCGACCGCCGATACGCGCGGCACGATGTTCGTCCGTCGCGTCACCTCGCTCGCCGTCGTCGCGGTGCTGGCCACCGTCTCGTTCGGCGCGAATGGCGTCGGCGCGGCACCCGACACCTCCGGTGCCGCCGACGCGGCCCGGGCGATCGAGCAGAACGGGCACCGGGCCGTGGCGCTCGCCGAGGCACTCAAGGGGGCGGAGCTCCGACTCAGTGAGGCGAAGGCGAAGCTGGCCGACGCCCGCGCGCAGATCGAGGCGCTGAAGGTGCAGATCGCCGAGGACCGAGCGCGGCTCGCTCGCGAAGGGGCCGGCATCTACCGCAACGCGTCGGAGGGGAACCTCGTCCCGCTCGAGGTCACCGGTCAGAACGCGACCGCGCGCCGGCGCATCCGCTACGGCGCCGCGGCTGCGGACGCCACCCGTCGCCTCGTGGCCAGCCTCGTCGCGTCGCAGGCCGCAGTCGCCGAGCAGGAGGCGCGGGCCGACGACGCGCGCCAAGCGGCCCAGGACGAGCGCGACGACCTCGTGCGCGCCCGCGACGAGCTCGTGGCGGCCGAAGCCCGCCAGCAGGCGCTGCTCGCAGCCGCCCCGCCCGAGGTGACCCAGCGGCTGACCGACCCGACGGCCACCGCCGGATCCGGCACCGCTGGACCCAGCACCCCCGCAGCCGGCGCGCCGCCGATCGGCACTCCGGGGACACCGGCACCGGCCCCACCGGCGCCCACGACCCCCGCGCCGACCAGCCCCGCGCCGGCACCTCCCCCGCCTTCGGCACCCGCTCCCTCGTCGGGAGCCGCAGCGGCCGTCGCGTTCGCGCACGCGCAGCTCGGCAAGCCGTACGTGTACGCCGCCTCGGGTCCGAATGCCTACGACTGCTCGGGGCTCACGATGGCCGCGTGGCGCGCCGGCGGCGTCTCGCTCCCCCACTACTCCGGTGCGCAGTACTCACGGCTGACGAAGGTCTCGATGCACGCACTCCAGCCCGGCGACCTGATCTTCTGGGGTCCCGGTGGGAGCGAGCACGTCGCCATCTACATCGGTGGCGGCAAGATCATCTCGGCGCCCTACACCGGCGCCGTCGTGCGGATCCAGGGCATCTGGGGCTCACCGATCGGTGCGGCCCGTCCCTGAGCACCGAGGGCGCGCGGTCGATGACCTGAGCCGGCTTGGGCCTACGCTGGCCCCGTCACAGACTCGAGACACGGGCGGGACAGGGATGCCGAGGACGCACAGCGCACGCCGGACGTCGATGGTCGGAACGCTCGCGGTCGCGCTCGTCGTCGTGTTCGCCGGGGCGACCGGCGCCGGCACCACCACGAAGAAGACGCCCGCACCCAAAGGGCTCCCCTCGTTCTACGCGGTCCCGTCGTCGCTGGCGAAGGCCGAACCCGGCGAGCTGCTGAAGTCGCAGAAGGTCGAGGCGCCGGACTCCGACGGCACCGTCTACCGCGTCATGTACGCGTCCACCTCGCTGGAGGACGACTCACCGGTCGCCGTGACGGGGCTGATCGTCGTACCCGACGGCCCGGCCCCCGACGGTGGGTTCCCCGTCGTCAGCTGGGCCCATGGCACCAACGGGATGGCCGACGAGTGCGCGGTGTCGGCCGACCCCGACGACCTGTCCGAGCTCGCCAACGGACTCGTCGATGAAGGCTGGCTCGTCGTGGCGAGCGACTACCGCGGCGAGGGCACGCCCGGGCTGCACCCGTACATCGCCGGCTTCGCCGCAGCGCGGGACTCCATCGACATCGTGCGGGCCGCGCAGCAGCTGAAGGCCGCGCACGCGAGCACCGACTACGTCGTGTGGGGCCACTCGCAGGGTGGGCACACGGCGATGTTCGCCCACAACATCGCGGCCGACTACGCGCCCGAGCTCACGCTCGACGGCGTGGTGGCCGGCGCCCCGCCGTCGCAGTTCAACCTGATCTACACGTTCCTCAAGACCAGCCCGTACAAGCACTACCTGCTCATGGCCGCCGGTGGACTGAACGCCGCGTACGGCGACGAAGCCGCGCCCCTCGACGAGGTCCTCACACGGGACGGCATCGACCTGCTCCCCGTGCTCGAGGGTGGTTGCTCTGGCCACATCCGCGACGAGACGGTCGACGTGCAGATCGACGACGTCCTGCTCGCCGACCCGTTCACGGTCCCGGCGTGGGGCGCGCTCCTGACCCAGAACGACCCGCAGTCGTTCGACACCGCCAACGACGTCCCGCTGCTCATCATCCACGGCGGCGAGGACGAGCAGATCCCGACCGTGTCGTCGGTGCTGCTCCAGGATCACCTCTGCGGCATCGGTCAGGCACTCGAGCGCTGGGTGTACCCCGGCCAGTCCCATGCCGGGGTCATCGGCCCGTCGGCACCCGACATGGTGCAGTGGATCACGCAGCGCTTCGACGGCAGCGGCGCACCGGGGTCGATCGCACCCGTGGGCCAGGCCGACGTCGAGGTGAGTGGCTGCCCCTGAGATGGACGCGGTCAGAGACCGCCGACCGACGGGGTGAAGCGCGCGAGGTACGAGGTGAGGTGCGTGTACAGGCCGGTGGTCAGCAGGACACCCAGGATCACCAGAGCGACCCCGGCCACGCGCTCGACGATCGGGCCGACGCGGCGCAGCCACTCGGCGATGCCGGGGAACGACGCGAGACCGAGCGCGGCCAGCAGGAACGGGACGCCGATCCCGAACGCGTAGGCGGCCAGCAACAGCGCGCCGCGTCCCGCCTCACCGCTCTGCGCGGCCACGGTGAGCGCGGCTGCCAGCAACGGCCCGACACACGGACTCCACGCGGCACCGAAGGCCACGCCCACGACGAAGGGCCGCGCCCGGCCACCCCGCTGCGACACGACCGGCATCAGACGACGCTCGCGTGCGAGCGGACCGCGGATCACGCCGAGCAGCGCGAGGCCCATGATCGCCACCACGACGCCGCCGATGCGGCGGATCCAGTCCTGCACGTCGGAGAGGGAATGGCCCACGAGCCCGGCCGACGCGCCGAGCCCGGCGAACACCACCGCGAAGCCCAGCACGAAGACGAAGGTCGCTGGAACGACCCGAGCCGGGTCCTTCGCGTCGGCGGCCTCGCCGGCGATGATCCCGAGATACGCGGGAACCAGAGGAACGATGCAGGGCGCGAGGAACGACGCGACCCCGGCTCCGAAGAGCGCGATGAGATCGGTGCCCACCGCGGGGCCTCAGGCGCCGAACGTGAACGCGAACGCCTGGAGCCCGGGGGCGCGAGCGGTGAGCCGCAGCGTGTGGTCGCCGATCTCGGGTGCGAGCACGAGCCGGTACAGGTCCGACACCGTGACCCGCACGAAGGTCGCCCCGGACTCGTCGACCATGGTCTGGGGCGTGCGGAACCCGGGCGGGAGAGGCTCCCCGTCGAGCTCGACGGTCACGTCGATCGGCGTACCGTCGGGCGCGGCCATCACCAGGTTCACCTCACCGGCCTGGTAGCGCATCACGATCGCGGCCCCGGCCTCGTCGCTCTCCACTTCTTCGTTGCCGGACGTCCACGCGCCGACGAGGCGCGCGTCACCCGCCGCGAGGTCGCCGGGCTCCGGTGACGTAGAGGCCCCGAGCGGGGCGCCGGTGCTGCCCCGCGGGACTCCGAGGTACGTCTCGGCGGTGACCGGACGATCCAGCTGGGGCCGGTCGGGGCTGGCGTCGTCGACGGCGGCGAACGGCTCGCCCGCCCTCACGCCGAGGAGCGTCCGGATGACCGCCTCGCTCTCCTCGTACCCACCCTCCCCGAAGTGGAGGTACCGGACCCGACCCTTCCGATCGGCGATGTACTTCGCGGGCCAGTACCGGTTGCCGAATGCGTTCCAGATGTCCATGTCGTCGTCGAGCGCGACCGGGTACTCGATCGCGTTTCGATCGACCGCGTCCTCGACGTTGGAGTGGACCTTCTCGAACTCGAACTCCGGTGAGTGGACACCGATGATGACCAGCCCGTCGTCGGCATAGCGCTCGTACCAGGCGCGCAGGTACGGGAACGTGCGGATGCAGTTGATGCAGGAGTACGTCCAGATGTCGTAGACGACGACCTTGTCCCGGAGGTCAGCCGTCGTGAGCGGCTCACTGTTGATCCACCCCTTGGCGAGCGCCATCGACGGCGGGGGCGGTCCGACCGGGAGGTTCTCGGTGTCGACGGGAGCGCTCACGCTGCTCGGGTCGGAGCTGCTGGCGACCACGACTCCCGCGGCCGCCGCGACGACCAGCGCGAGGGCGAGCACCGCGTACTTCAGCCTCCCCGGGCGCGCGCCGGCGCCGGTTCGATCCACGTCGGTCATCGGAGGCTCTTCGGAACCGGTGCGGGGTCTGGATGGCCCCGCGAGGGGTGGAGGAGCGACCCGCGGGCCGGCATCCCCGGAGGCTACGCATTCGCCTACTGTCTGCGGCGATCGCACCCACCCCTCGGAGGCCGGCGAGTGCAACGGATCGTGGTCGCAACGGACGGGTCGCCGACGGCGCAACGGGCCGTCACCTGGGCCGCCGACCTCGCCCGGCGCTTCACCGCCGAGCTGCTCCTGGTCGAGGTGCTCATCCCCGCGCCCGGCGACGACGGGAACGGAGAGCTCGACCCGGAGACCCTGGCCGCCGCCCAGGTCGAGCTCACCCGGGTCGCCCAGGAGGCGATCGGTCCCAGCGGCAAGGGGAGGGTGGTCGTCGACGACCGCCCGGCCGAGGCCGTCGTCGCCGTCGCGCACGAGTCGGGCGCCGACGTGATCGTGGTCGGCAACGCCGGCATGAGCGGCAACAAGAAGTTCCTCTTGAGCAACATCCCGAACCGCATCACGCATGCCGCGCACTGCACGGTCATCACCGTGAACACGGCCGAGCTCGACGGCCGTACGACGGTCGTCGCCGAGCCCGAGGTCCCCGACGACGACGAGCTCCTGCTCACCGGACGCGCCGCGAAGATCGCCCGGGTCATCGGGAAGCAGGGACTTTCCGAGCTGTTCAGTCGGCGCAAGTCCGGCCCCCGCGACGAGGCCGTGCGGGAGAGCGCCAAGCGCCTGCGGGTGGCGTTCGAGGAGCTCGGGCCCACGTTCTGCAAGCTCGGCCAGGTGCTCTCGACCCGGCCCGACCTCGTGCCGCCCGCGTACATCGAGGAGCTCGCCGCGCTACGCGACCAGGTGCCCACCCTCACCGAGGCCGAGGTCGTCAAGGTGATGGAGGAGGAGCTGCACGTCCCGTGGGACGACGTCTTCGAGAGCATCGACCACGAGCCGCTCGCCACCGGCTCGATCGCCCAGGTGCACAAGGCGACGCTCGCCACCGGCGAGCGGGTCGTCGTCAAGGTGCAGCGCCCGGGTGCCCACGAAGAGATCACCCGTGACCTCGGGCTCCTCGGCGTGTTCGCCCGCAAGAGCGCGACCCGTCCGGGCCTGCGCCAGGTCGTCGACCCGGCGGCGGTGATCAAGCACCTGTCGGAGTCGCTGCAGGCCGAGCTCGACTTCCGCCAGGAGGCGGCGAACATGGAGCGGATGCGCGCGGTGCTCGACGCGTACCCGCGCCTCGACGTTCCCGCCGTCTACACGGACTTCTCCACCAGCCGTCTGCTCGTCATGGAAGAGGTCGGGGGTGGCCCGATCTCCGACGCTCCCGAGGGGCCGGAACGCAGCGAGGCGGCACGCCAGCTCATCGAGTCCTACTACCGCCAGATCCTCACCGAGGGGTTCTTCCACGCCGACCCGCACCCCGGGAACCTGAAGTGGTGCGACGACAAGGTGTGGTTCCTCGACTTCGGCATGGTCGGCGAGGTGGGCCCCGAGCTGCGGGAGGGCCTCGTGCTCCTGTTGCTCGCGTTCTGGCAGGAGGACCAGGCGTTCCTGTCCGAGACCGTCCTGATGCTCGGCGGCGAAGAGGGCAGCCCCGACATCGACCTCGCCGGGTTCCAGCTCGCGATCGGCGAGCTCGTGAGTCGGTACCGCCACCTCCCGCTGCGCGAGCTCGAGCTGGGCCCGATGCTCCAGGACATCACGACCATCGCGGTGCGCTTCGACGTCCCGCTCCCACCGACGCTCATCCTCACCGGGAAGGCGCTGGCGCAGATCCAGCACGCCACCGCGGAGCTCGACCCCGACGTCGACCCGTTCGCGGTGGCGGGGAGCTACCTGGCCCGGGCGACCTTCGACAAGCTGCGGGGCGTCACCCACCCCGAGCAGGTGCTCTACGAGGGCCAGAAGCTGCGCACGCGGGCCGCGCGGCTGTTCGAGGCGTTCGAGCGGCTCGTCGGAGCCCGACCCGGCTCGAACCTGCAGGTCGAGTTCAAGGGGCTCGAGGGCCTCGAGACCAACCTGCGGAGGGCGAGCCGACGCCTGTCGTTGTCGCTCGCGGGTGCCGGGGCGTTCGTCGCGACGGCGATCACGGCCGACTCGACGAACGTGTCGGGATGGGTCGCCCCGACCTTCGGCGGCGTCGCGATCGTGCTCACCCTCACCCTCGTGGGCGACATCTTCCGCGGGTACCGACGCTAGGAGCGCTCCGGCGAGTCCCCACCCGGTCGGGCCGCCGCGTTCGACCGACGGGTCGCACGCAGGACGATCTTCTCGATCGTGAACGCGGCGGTGCCGAGCACGACGCCCAGGAGCGCGCGGTCGAGCCCGTGCACGACGCGCCGCGCCCAGCTGCCGTGGCGCTTCCGCTTCGGATAGTGGACCTGGTACTGCGCCGCCATCCCGCGGAGCGTAGCGGTCAGTCCGCGACGTGCGCCTCGACCTCGGCGACGTGGCGGTCGCGGGCCGCGTCGTCGAGGAACGACGCCAGGAAGGAGTTGCGCGCCAGGCGGACCACGTCGCCGGCGCCGAGGCCGAGCGCCTCGACGACCGCGACGAAATTGTCGGCCACGTAGCCGCCGAAGTACGCGGGATCGTCGGAGTTGACCGTGACGAGCAGCCCACGCCGGAGCATGGCCGCCAGGTTGTGGTCGGCGATCGTGTCGAAGACCCGCAGCTTGACGTTGGACAGTGGGCACACGGTGAGCGGGATCTGCTCGGCGACCAGTCGCTCGACGAGCAGGTCGTCCTCCGTACAGCGCACCCCGTGGTCGATCCGAGCCACCCCGAGCACATCGATGGCCTGACGGATGTAGTCGGGTGGTCCCTCCTCACCCGCGTGCGCGACTGCCAGGAGCCCTTCGGCATGGGCCCGCTCGAACACCGTGTGGAACTTCTCGGGCGGGTTGCCGAGCTCGGCGGAGTCCAGCCCGACACCGGAGATCACGTCGCGGTGCTCGAGGGCCCGGTCGAGCGTCACCATCGCGGCGTCGGCGCTCTGGTCGCGGAGGAAGCAGCAGATCAGGCGCCAGGTGATCCCGAGGTCACGCTGCCCGTCCGTGAGCGCCCGGCCGATCCCCCGCACGACCGTGGCGAACGCGACCTCTCGGTCGGTGTGGGTCTGGGGGTCGAAGAAGATCTCGACGTGACGGACGTGATCCGCGGCCGCACGCCCGAGGTACGCGCGGGTGAGGTCGTGGAAATCCTGCTCGGTCCTGAGGACGTCGCAACCCGCGTAGTAGAGGTCGAGGAACGACTGGAGGTCGTCGAAGACGTACGCACGCCGGACCGCGTCCACGTCTTCGTAGGGCAGGATGACGCCGTTGCGGGCCGCGAGCTCGAACATCAGCTCCGGCTCGAGCGTCCCCTCGATGTGGAGGTGCAGCTCGGCCTTCGGGATCGTCCGCGCCAGGGCCACCGCGTCGGGGTCGGGGGCCATCAGCCGGGTCCGACGGATCGGCGCGCGCTCACGAGCGCGTCGAGGCCGAGGTCGGCCCGCAGCTGCTCCGACGGGGCGTCGCTCATCTCGTCGAGGGGCGTGCCGGTGGCATCGGCGATGCGGGTCATCATGTGGAAGTTCGCGCACACCGCGGCGGCGTCGATCATCGCCTCGGCACCCATCGCGTCGACGACGCGACTACGCGCCTGTTCGAGCGTCTCCGCGTCGCGGTTCTGGATGGCCTCGACGAAGCCGGTGAGCAGCGCTCCGTACGCGACGCCGCCGTCACCGGCATCGGAACCGGCGATCGTCGCGACGTCGACCTCGGTCTCGTGCACCATGCTGCTCAGACCGAGCAGCAACCCGTGGGACGTCGTTCAGTAGAAGCACTCGTTGAGCGCCGAGGTCCTGGCAGCGATGAGCTCGGTCTGCATCCGGTCGAGGCGCCCGCGACTCCAGGCCAGGTCACCCATCAGCGCGTCGCCCGGGAGGTACTGCGCCTCGGCGAGTCGCCGCACGGCGCTGGTCTCGGCCGGGACGAGGCTCAACGCCTTCGTCACGTTCGGCCCACCGTCGTCGACGATCGGGACCCAGTGTCCGTGCCCCGCGACGCCGTCGGGACGCGCGTGGGTCGGTGCTCCTGGCGCGGCGTCGGGAAGGGCGAGCGGTGCCACGCCGATCGCGCGTGCGAAGGAGTCGAGGCTCGCCGCTTCGGCGACGATGCCGACCAGCTCCACGTACTGCTCGACACTCACGCCTGACTCCCCGACGATCGACTCGTACCAGGACGCGACGAGCGACCCGGGGTGCCGGGTGATGCGCCACACCGCGTCGACCGCGGCCGCCGGGACCGGGAGCGCCGCGACCCGAGCCGGCTCGACGGCCGAGGGCGCGTGCCACGCGGGGGCCTCCGGTGCGGCCCGCGCCCGCCGGGCCTCGCTCACCAGGGCCAGGCGCTGCTCGGCTGTCCACCAGGTACCCGGCGCGGCCCAGTGCACAACGGTCGCGGCGTGCGCGGTCGCGAGGTCCTCGCGCACCGGCCAGCGGGCATCGTCGTACGGGAGCATCGACCCATGGTCGCGCACCGGAACGGTCTCGGCCGCCCGTCGCTACGATCTCCGCATGCCCGCAGCGGTCGAACGGTTCTCGGCCTCGGCCGACCCGGCAGAGATCGCCGACACCATCGAACGGGACGGTGCCGCGATCGTCGAAGGGCTGCTCCCCCTCGACGTGGTCGACCGCGTCAACGACGAGGTCGAGGCCGCGGTCTCCGCCGCCGATCCCGACGAGGCCTACTTCAACGAGGTCATGTCCGCCTTCCACGGGCCCTGCACGAAGCAGGTCGCGGGCGTGCCCGGGATCTCGCCCACGTTCGCCACCGATGTGATGTGTCACCCGCTGCTGCTCGCGCTGTGTGACCGCATCCTCTTGCCCTCGTGCGCCAGCTACCAGCTCAACCTCGGCCACCTGCTGCAGCGTGGTCCCGGCGCCGAGGAGCAGTGGCTGCACAGGGACGAGGCGGTCTGGAGCGACCTGCCCCAGCCGCATCCCGAGGTCCAGGTGGCATCGGTCATCGCGTTCGTCGACTTCACGAAGGAGAACGGCGCGACCCGACTCGTGCCGGGAAGTCACCGCTGGCCCGAGCGCAACCTCACGCCGGCCGAACAGATGGCCGCCCGCCAGCCCGAACCCGACGAGATCGCGTTCGCCGAGATGCCGGCCGGCTCGGCCGTCGTGTACTCGGGTGGAACCATCCACGCCGGCGGCGCGAACTCGACGGACGTCCCCCGCCGGGGCGCGCACCTCTCGTACTGCCTGGGATGGTTGCGCACCGAGGAGGCCAACCTCCTCTCGGTGCCACCCGGGGTCGCGTGCACGCTGCCGCGCCGCGCCCAGGAGCTGCTCGGCTACGGCATGCACGACAGCATCCCCCGCGGTGGCGGCTACCTCGGCATGGTCCGTATGCAGGACCCCGTCGACCTCCTCGGCCGCGGCGACCTCTAGCGAGCGAAGACGGTCTCCCAGTCGTCGCGCATGCTGACCGAGGTCCATCCGAGTCGCTCGGCCGTCGCCTCGATGGGCTCGTCGGAGTCGAACGTCCCGGCCACGCTGCGGTAGGCGTACTCGCGCTCCGCGTCATCGTGCTCGACCAGGATCGCGAGGGAGGGGGTACGGCCCGAAGTCGCGTACTCCAGCATCTCGCGGTCGCCGGGCGAGTTGCCCGCGGCGAAGATCGGTCGGCGACCGAGCAGCCTCTGGATGTTCGAGATCTTCGGCGCCCCTTCGTTCACTGCGCCGAACAGCTCGTCGGTGCGTCGTAGCTGTGGACGACCGTCGACGCGAACGAGCTCGTACCCGACCTGGGAACCGACGACACCTTCGGGCGGCACGCCGAAGAGCGATCGGCTGACCGCACGCACGAACTCAGTGCCACCTCCCGTGACCAGGAACACCTCGAATCCTTTCGAGCGAAGCGCTCGCACGAGGTCGAGCATCGGCTGGTATCGCATCTCCCGCATGGACACTCCTCGATCTCCATGCCGGGCGTCGGCGAAGAAGCCTCGGACCCGCTCCTCGAACTCCTCTGGCGTCATGCCCTCGCAGAGCTCGACGAGGGCCGCGGCGATCGGCACGAGACCGATGTCAGCGATCGCCACCTGGTCGCCGGCGAGGAGCGCGCGGTACTCACTGCGTTCCTCGAGCTCCGGGTGCGAGGCCACTGCTCGCTGGAGCTCGGCAAGGAAGAAGTCGAGCTGGATGTAGCGCGGCTTCTCGCACCAGAGCGTCCCGTCGACGTCGAAGACCGCGACCCGCTCCTCCGCAGGGACGTCCTCAGCGGCAGCAAGGAAGCCACCGACCGCGTCCCGAGCGAGCCCCGGTCGCCAGGTGGGAAGCGTGTCGTCGGTCATCGTGGACACCTCGTGAAGGGAAGGGAAGAGGGGGTCCATTCTCCACCAGCGGCTGGACGACGAGCCTGGAGATCGGGAGTCGCACATCGCCGTGCGATACGTTGGCCAGCCGCCGCACGGATGGTCGCTTTCGACGGGGAACGGAGTTCAGGGACGATGCCGGACACACCCAACATCGTGGTCATCTGGGGAGACGACATCGGACTCAGCAACCTGTCGTGCTACAGCGACGGCGTCATGGGGTATCGCACCCCGAACATCGACCGCATCGCCGAAGAAGGCGTCCGGTTCACCGATTACTACGGCGAGCAGAGCTGTACGGCTGGACGCGCCGCGTTCATCACCGGGCAGAATCCCTACCGAACCGGGCTGACCAAGGTCGGGATGCCGGGCGCCGACATCGGGCTGCGCGCCAAGGACCCGACCATCGCGACCGCGCTCAAGGCCCAGGGCTACGCGACGGGACAGTTCGGCAAGAACCACCTCGGCGACCGCGACGAGTTCCTCCCCACCGCGCACGGGTTCGACGAGTTCTTCGGCAACCTCTATCACCTCAACGCCGAGGAGGAGCCGGAGCTGCGGGACTACCCGAGCGACGAGGACTTCCCGAACTTCCGCGAGCGCTTCGGCCCTCGCGGTGTGCTGCACTCATGGGCGAACGCGGACGGCTCTCAGAGGATCGAGGACACCGGCCCGCTCACCAAGAAGCGCATGGAGACCGTCGACGAGGAGTTCAGGGACGCCGCCGTCGAGTTCATGAGGCGCCAGAAGGAGGAGGGCAAGCCGTTCTTCCTCTGGTTCAACTCGACGCACATGCACTTCCGCACCCACGGCAAGCCCGAGAGCCGTGGACGGGCCGGCCGCTGGCAGTCCGAGTACCACGACACCATGCTCGACCACGACGACGTCGTCGGGAGCCTCCTCGACACGCTCGACGAGCTCGGCCTGGCGGACGACACGATCGTCGTCTACTCGACCGACAACGGGCCGCACATGAACTCATGGCCCGATGCCGGGATGACGCCGTTCCGCAACGAGAAGAACTCGAATTGGGAGGGCGCCTACCGGGTCCCGGCGATGGTGCGCTGGCCGGGCCGGATCGAGCCGGGTCGCGTCCTGAACGGAATGATGAGCCACAACGACTGGTTCGTGACGCTCCTCGCCGCGGCCGGGGTTCCCGACATCGCCGAGCAGCTGCGCGCCGGCGTCGAGTTGAACGGGACGACCTACAAGGTCCACCTCGACGGTCACAACCAGATCCCGTACCTCACCGGCGAGGTCGACGAGAGCCCGCGCAAGCACTTCTTCTACGTCTCCGACGACGGCGACCTGACCGCGCTCCGCTTCGACAACTGGAAGCTGGTGTTCCTCGAGCAACGGGCTCCTGGGACCCTGAACGTGTGGGCCGAGCCATACACCCATCTGCGCGTCCCCAAGATCTTCAACCTGCGCACCGACCCGTACGAGCGGGCTGACATCACCTCGAACACGTACTACGACTGGATGCTCGATCACGCCTGGCTCCTCGTCCCGGCCCAGGCCTATGCCGCGCAGATGCTCGAGACGCTCGCCGAGTTCCCGCCGACCCAGAAGCCGGCCGCGTTCAATCTGGAGGCAGTCGTCGCCAAGCTCGAGGCCGGTGTCCCCAGCGCTTGAGCACGGGTCCTCGTCCGAGCGCCCGCGCAACCCGGCATCCAGCGACATGGTCCGCCTGCCGGGCGGGTCGTTCGTCATGGGCTCGGACGTGCACTACCCGGAGGAAGCACCGGCGCGTCGAGTCCTTGTCGACGCGTTCGAGATCGACCGGTTCGAAGTCACCAACGAGCAGTTCGGTGCGTTCGTCGAGTCGACCGGATACGTCACGGTCGCGGAACGGCCACCCGACCCCGCCGACTTCCCGGACGCGCCTCCCGAGAACCTGGTCCCGGGATCTCTCGTGTTCACGCCGACGCCGGGCCCGGTGGACCTGCGACACATGAGCCAATGGTGGACGTGGGTCCCGGGTGCGTCGTGGCGGGCGCCCGAAGGACCGCACAGCGACCTGACCGATCGACAGCGCCACCCCGTCGTGCACGTCGCCTTCGAGGACGCCTCCACATACGCGGCGTGGTCGGGCGCAGCGTTGCCCACCGAGGCGCAGTGGGAGTATGCCGCCCGCGGGGGACTCGAGGGCGCGGAGTTCACCTGGGGTGACGAGCCCCGTCACGAGGGTCGGGTCATGGCGAACACGTGGGACGGACCTGACTTCCCCTGGCGAAGCACGGGCGAGAGCGGCTGGTCCCGCACATCACCGGTCGGGTCGTTCCCGCCGAACGGCTTCGGGCTCTACGACATGGCGGGCAACGTGTGGGAGTGGACCGACGACTGGTACGCCAGTCCCCCGGTCGACGGGGCGTGCTGTGTCCCGGAGAACCCCCGAGGAGGAGACGAGCGCGAGAGCCTCGATTCCTCGCAGCCGCAGTTCCCGATCCCCCGCAAGGTGATCAAGGGTGGTTCGCATCTGTGCGCCGACAGCTACTGCATGCGGTACCGCCCTGCGGCCCGACGACCACAGATGATCGACACCGGGATGAGCCATCTCGGGTTCCGGTGCGTGTCGGGTTCAGCCGGTGATCGCTGACGAGAGTCACCTGCGCCGAGCCGAAGCCGCCGGTGCACTCGTCGGGACCGATCGTGAGCTCGGGGACGTGGACCTCACCGCATCCGCCGCCTCCATTCGCCTTCGCCGACTCGAGAATGATGACATGCTTGGCCGACGCAGCGATCTCTTCCCAAGGATGGAAGAACTGTGATCTGGGCTGTCCTCGCTGGTGCGCTCGGCATCCCGATCTGGCTGATCGTCGGTGCGCTGTTGACGGTCTTCCTGAGCCGGCGCGCGCTCAAGGGGCAGGAGGACACCTTCGCGGTGTCGATCCGCCGCGCGGGCGAGTCGAAGTGGCCTCGAACGGTTGCCTACGCCCGCTGTCTCCGCGGGGTCCTGGTGGTCAATCGGGGCGTGGCGCTGCTCCGGACCTCGATCCACGAGGTCGATCGGGTCCTGGAGGTGGTGATCAACCCGCCGCCCCGCAAGCCCGCGGACGCGGTCGGTCGACTGCTCACCACCTCGGACGGGTCGTCGTTCGAGGTCGCAGCCGCCGCGACCGATGTATCGAGGCTGGACGCGCTGGATCCAGGCTGAGTGGCGTCAGTTGGCGCGAGTACTGTCGCCCTTCGATCGATGCCGAGGAGCCAGGACATGACTGCACTCGACGAGACACGGGCGAAGAACGACCCGGCGGTCAAGGGACTGACCTTCGCCAAGGTCCTGGTGTGGCTCGTGTACGCCTACTTCGTCCTGGCGCTGATCATCCTGGTCGCTGCGTTCTTCTTGCAGCTGTTCAATGCCAACCCCACCGCGGGATTCACCGAATGGGTGTATCGCAGCGGGGATCGCGTGCTCGAGCCGTTCCGGGGGATCTTCCCGTCGGTCTCCTTCGGCCGGGGCTCGGTGATCGACTTCGCAGTGCTCTTCGCGATCATCATGTACGGGATCTTCGCCCTCGTGGTGCACGGTGTGGTGAACTGGATCGACACCAAGATCGCATCCCTGCGGCGGGCCAACCAACCGCCGACGTAGCACGAGCACCCGCGCTGGCAGCGACCGAGCCGTCTGTGAGCAGTTGAGGCTTCGCGCCGTCTTCCAGAAGGAGTCCCTGTCCGAGGACGCGGTCGCCGGGCTCGTCCTCGGCGTCGAGAGCGTCCCCGATGGGCTCGCGGCCGCGCTGCTCGCCGGCGTGAACCCCGTGGCCGGGCTCTACGCGTACATGTACGGGACCTTCTTCGGCGCGCTCGTCACGAGCACGTCGTTCATGGCAGTCCAGGCGACCGGTGCGATGGCGATCATCGTCGCCGACGTCGATGCCCTGCACTCGGGCCCCGACCAGGGACGGGCCCTGTTCACGCTCTCGATCCTCACCGGCCTCGTCATGGTCGCCGCAGGACTCCTCAGGCTCGGGTCGGTCCTGCGGTTCGTCTCGAGCTCGGTCATGGCGGGGTTCATCGCGGCGGTCGGCGTGAGCATCGTGCTGGGACAGCTCGGGAACTTCACCGGCTTCGAGGCCTCCGGCTCGAACCGGATCAGCAAGACACTGGACCTCCTCGTGCACGTCACGAGCGTCGACGTGCCGACAGTCGCGGTGGGGACGGCGACGATCGGGATGATTCTCGTGCTGGAGCGGACCCGACTCGGCGCACTCGGCATGGTCGTCGCGATCGTGATCGGCTCCGCACTGGCTGCAGGGTTCACCGCACTCGACCGCGACGTTGCGCTCATCAGGGACCTCGCGACCGTCCCGCGCGCGCTGCCGGCGTTCACGCTCCCCTTGCTGCGGGAGATTCCGGCCCTGCTCGTCCCCGCGATCTCGCTGGCATTCGTCGGGCTCGTCCAGGGCGCGGCCGTCTCGGCGGGGTTCCCCAACCCAGACGGTACGAGGGCCGACGCCTCGCGGGACTTCATCGGGCAGGGAGCCGCCAATGTCGCGGCGGGTCTGTTCCGAGGCATGCCGGTCGGCGGCTCGATGTCGGCCAGCTCGTTGGTCGTGGCCGCGGGCGCGAAGACCCGTCGTGCGCTCCTGATCGCCGGCGTGGTCATGGCAGCCATCGTCCTCGTGTTGGCAGGCGCCGTCGGGTACATCGCCATGCCGGCGCTCGCGGGATTGCTGATCGTCGTGGGCATGCGAACGGTCAAGCCGACCGAAATGGTGTCGGTCGCGAAGACCGGCACGGTCCAAGCCACCGTCGTGGTGGTGACCGCCGTGCTCACGATGCTGATCCCGTTGCAGTACGCGGTGCTGGTCGGGGTCGGGATCTCGCTCATCCTGTACGTCGTCCGTCAGTCGAACCAGCTGACAACGCGCCGTCTCGTCGTCGACGAGTCCGGTCGGGTACGCGAGGTCGATCCACCGGCGGAAGTCGGTCCGAGCGAGGTCGTGGTCCTCCAGCCCTACGGGAGCCTCTTCTTCGCCGCAGCGCCCGTGTTCGAACAGCAGCTCCCCACCATCACCGAGGGATCGCGGAGCTCGGTCGTGATCCTACGGCTGCGAGGACGCAGCGACGTCGGCGCCACTTTCATCGACGTGCTGGCCCGGTACGCGACGTCGCTGAGCGCCGTCGGGAGCAAGCTCGTGCTGGTGTCCGACAGCGATCGGGTCCACGACCAGCTCCTCGCCACGGGAGTCGCGGAGACGATCGGGGGCGACAACATCTACCGGTCGGATGAGTGGCTCGGCAGGACCGTCGAGCGGGCATACCGCGACGCGGTCGCGTGGGTCACGCAGCGAACGCCCGGCCCACCCGATCAGCCCGAAGCCTCCCCGTGACCGCTCGACGTGGCGAGTCGCGAGGGCTCCGTCGAGGCAGGTGAGATGCTCCCGGCGCGGCGAGGATCCCGCGCCGGGAGACTCTCATTCGTGGACGTTGGTCTCGTCGTCAGACGGTCTCTTTGCCGCCGTAGACGGTGAGCGCGTAGATGACCGAGACCCCGATGAGCACGAGGATGAGCGATTGGATGGGAAACGCGAACGCCCACAGCACGTTCACGACGACCGAGATCATGGCGACCGTGATCCCCACGAACCGAGCCCACTGCGCACGGTTGAGGACGGCGAAGCCGGCGCAGACCACGACGACGCCGCCGATCAGGTAGATCCAGCCCCAGGTCTCGAGGTTGGACTCGTAGAACAGTTCGGCGATGGTGCCCTTGCGGTCCAAGGCCCATAGTCCGTAGATCACATCGAGCAGGCCGACGATGATGAGTGTCATGCCGGCGAACCCGATCCACCCATCACCCTTCTTCGTCATGGCTTCCACATGAGTTCCTTTCGGATGGTCGTTGCCTTCGTCTTGATGGCTCCCGGAGTCCACCATCTGGTCCGCGAGTGACGCAAGCGGTCTCCGGGAGGGGTCAGATCTGGAACATGGCCGACGATCACGGCCCCGATCCGCGAGCACGAACCCGGTTCCGGAGTTGCTCCTACTATCCACGTCTGATGGCGACGCCGCGAGGTCCCGATGGTCGGCTCGGCGACCGATACCTGCTCGCCCTCGCGCTGATCGTCGTCACGATCATCGCCTACACGGCGTCGGGTGACGGCGGAGTAGGGCAGATCTTCGTCGTCGTGCTCCAGGGCATGACGGTGCTGGTGATCTTCCGTGCTTCGATCGTGTCCGCGCGGATGTTCAGGATCGTCGCCGTGCTCGTGATCGTCTCCGTCGTTGCCACGGTCCTCTCCGTGGCAACGGACAGTCGCACCGCGGGTGCCGGATTGGCCGGGGCGCTGCTGGCGTTCGTCGCGCCGATCGCCATCGCACGGCGGATGCGATCCCATCTCCGGATCGATCTGACGACCGTCACCGCGACGCTCTGCATCTACCTCCTCGTGGGCCTCTTCTTCGCCCACGTGTTCGGAGTGATCGACATCGTCGACGGCCCGTTCTTCGTGCAGCCCGGCGCCGGGAGCGCAATCGACTTCGTCTACTTCAGCTTCACGACGCTCACGACGCTCGGGTACGGGGACCTGACGGCTCGGCTCGACCTCGGCCGGATGCTCGCGATCATTGAGGCTCTCATCGGGCAGCTGTATCTCGTGAGCGTGGTGGCTCTC
Organism: Acidimicrobiia bacterium; assembly: GCA_035763745.1. GTDB lineage: Bacteria > Actinomycetota > Acidimicrobiia > IMCC26256 > PALSA-555 > DASUAO01. The sequence continues at coordinate 78,352 of DASUAO010000021.1, read as the reverse complement.
GTCGTCGGCAACCTGGGGCGGACTCGGCGCAGCGCGACCGACGAGGGCTTGTCGGAGTGACTTCCGACGAGCGCGCCAAAGGGTCCCCGACGGACCGGGGACAGTTGGAGGACGACGCCGAGCAGTCCCTCGCGCGGCGACTGCGCGACCACCGCGAGCGGGTCACCGGGCGGATCGAGGCGACGCGGGCCCGCCTCGAGGGGGCTCGACCGGGCTCCAGGTGGATCGACACGGTGTTCCGGACTCTCGAGCGCGACGCCGCGACCGGCGGCGGCGTCCTGTCTGCCGCAGTCGCGTTCCGCATCTTCATGTTCCTCATTCCGTTCGTGTTCTTCTTCGTGGTGGGAGTCGGCATCGCGTCCGAAGCGGCCCACGGGGACCCGGTCGAGCTGACGAGCTCGGCGGGCATCGCCGGTCTCGCCACGAGCGCGATCAGGAACGCGGGGAACCTCGGTCTCGGTGAGCGGCTGACCGTGCTGTTCGTCAGCGGCTTCGCCCTGCTGTTGGGCGCGCGCGGCATGGTGAAGGTGCTGCGCGTGGCGAGCGGCCTCATCTGGCAGGTGCCGATCAAGTGGCGACGGGGCTCCGCCCGCGCGGTGGGGGCGTTCATCGGACTGGTCATCGCGTTGATGCTGACGATGGGCGTCGTGTCCTGGCTGCGATCCGAGTCCATGGTTCTCGGGCTTGCCGGGATCGTGGTGTCGACCGCGGTCCCGTTCGCGCTGTGGCTGTTCGTGTCGAGTCGGCTCCCGCGTGCCGAGTGCCCGTGGTGGTGGTTGATCCCGGGGGCCGCGTTGTTCGCGATCGGTGTGCAGGTTCTCCACGCGATCACCGTCTACTGGTTCGGCTACTCGGTCCGGTCGAAGACCGAGACCTACGGCGCAATCGGCGCCTCACTCGCGCTGCTGCTCTGGGCCTACTTGCTGGGTCGCATCGTCACCGCCTCGATCGCGCTCGACGCTGCCTTCTGGTACCGCAGGGCGGAGCACGCCGGCGAACCGGTGCCAGCCGAGCTCGACCTCGAGGCCCGCCTCCTCGAGCCGGTGCCAGAGCGGGAGACCGCGGGACCCTGACCGCGGCGATCGCGGCCAGTTCCAAGACCCCATCGGGTGCGACCGGAACGGCAGACGATTGCGCTCCGGATCCTCCGGGGCGACTAGGTTGACGTGTCGCGCGGCGAGAGTTGCCCCGCCAAATCTTCCGCATGTTCGATCCCGAGGAGTGACTCGTGCTCGCAGTAGAGTTCGGAACCGGCCAGGTGCTCTGGTCCATCGTCTGGTTCACCCTGTTCTTCATCTGGGTCTGGCTCCTGATCTCGGTCTTCGGGGACATCTTCCGCAGTACCGATCTCAGCGGCTTCGCCAAGTTCCTGTGGTGCTTCTTCGTGATCCTCGTCCCCTACCTCGGGGTGTTCGTGTACCTCATCGCACGAGGCCAGAAGATGGGTGAGCACGCACTCGCGGCGGCTCAGGCCCGGGATGCCGCGCAGCGGGCCTACATCCGCGACGCGACCGGCACCTCGGGGAGCCCCGCCGACGAGCTCGCCCGCCTCAACGACCTCAAGGCCCAGGGCGTCATCGACGACGCCGAGTTCACGCGACTGAAGGCCAAGATCATCGGTTGAGCGACCCGGGGCGGCCTGGCCACACGGGCCGCCCCGCTGGGCGCGAGTGCCCTCAGTGCCCGCCGAGGATGTTCTTCATCGCCGCGACCGCGAGCCCGATGGTCAGCACGACCGCCCCGCGGGCGAGCGCCTGAGCCCGGGAGCGCCCGGCCGCGCGGTACGCGAGGTAGCCCGCGAGCCCGATCAGCACCGCCGGGACGAAGGTCGAAGCCTGAACGTCGAGATCGTCATCGAAGACGAGCAGTGGGATCGTGGCGAGCAGCGCGACGAACGCCGCCCCCGCGAGCTGGGCCACACCGCCCTTGAGATCTTCGCGGCTGGCCTTTCCGCGCCCGAACCCCAGCGCGGTCATGTGAAAGGCGAACCAGTGGGCCATGGCGAGGCCAACGGTGGTTCCCCAGATGAGGCCGCCGAGCGCCAGACCGTGCACACCGTCGTCGTCGTGAACGGCTGCTGCGCCCGAGTCCCCGGAAGGGAGCGCAGCGAGGGTCGCGAGCAGCACGATCGAGACATAGAGCACCATCGTGATGCACTCACGCCACACGGGGGCGTCCCAGTTCTTGTGGAGCCCATCGTCCGCGATCTCGTGCTCCATGCGCCCCCATGGCTAGCGCGACGACCAACGCGGCGGCCAGCCGAGGACTCGGTCCGCGACGTAGGGGCACGCGTCTAGATTGACGCGGCCCGCACCTCGCCGCCCCTACCGCTGACAGGAACGACCGTGGCGACATCCTTGCTCGAGACCGACGCCTCCGGGAATCCTTCGCTCGGATCTACTCGACGATGCTCCGCCTCCTGGCTCTGCTGACCCGCCACTCGTGACGACATCGGATTTCATGGTGCCGCGTCTCGCCGGCACTCGCGGCTGAATGGCTCGTCCTCGCCCGCTCGTCGCGCGGGTCGCCGGGCTGGTCGGGGTGTTCTCGTTGCTCGCGGGTGCGCTGGCGGGCTGGGCGTCACTCACGCTGCTCGACAGCGAGAATCTCGCAGCGCGCTCGCGCCAGGCGTTGGAGGAATCGGAGTCGATGCGCCGGGTCGTCGCCCGGACGCTCGTGAGCGGCGTCGTCAAGGCCGATCGCGACCTCCTCGTCTTCCAGCCCATACTCGAGGGCGCAGCCGAGACCGTCGTCGCCTCCAGCCAGTTCGGTGACGTGTTCGAATCGGCGGTCGCGGGAGCCCACACGTTCTTCAGTGTCGAGCCGACGGACAACGTGTTGGTGACGGCCAACGAGGCCGTGCTCCTGCTCGTGGACACCGTCCGCTCGATCTCTCCGGAGGCCGCCGAGGCCATCCCGTCCGACATCGAGGGCACCTTGATCCACCTGCGTGATCTGTCGGTCGGACTCGGGCTGTGGCGGATCGCCGACAGCGTGGGGTTCCTGGCCTGGGTCCTGCCCGCCATCGGCCTCGCCGCCGTCGCGGCGGGGATCCTCCTCGCCCCGGATCGCACCCAGGCGTTGGCGAGGCTGGGTCGATATCTCGGTGTGGCCGGCGTCGTGCTCGTCGCCCTTGCTCGCATCAGTGGTGGGCTCGTCCGGTCGGCGTTCGATGATCCCCTCACCAGCACCGCGGCCGGTGACCTCTGGGGCAACTACATCGAGGGTCTGCGAGTCGTCGGTGTGTTCGGCGTGATCGCCGGGATCCTCGTCGCGGCCGCGGGTCGAGCGACGACCTCTGAGGGTTCGCACCTGACGCCAGCGGCGATCCGCACGAGGATCGGGAGCGCGATCGCACGTGAGCCGCGGACCGCGCTGGGCAAGGCAGGATTGGCCGTGGGCGCGGGCATCGTGGGCCTCCTCCTGATCCTGAACCCATCCGACGCCGTCGATGCGGCGCTCGTGGCCCTCGGGGCGTTCGTTCTGTACGCGGCGCTCGTCTACGGGCTCGGGCTGCTGGTCCGACCCACCGCGGCGGTCTCGACCGGGCAAGGCGGGCCGGGCTGGGTCGTGGGCGTGGCGTCGAGCCTGGCGATGGTCCTCGTCGTCGGCGCGGTCGCGTTCTTGGTCTTCTCGAGTCCCGAGGCCAGCGCGGGATCCCTTGCCTGCAACGGCCGCATCGCCTACTGCGATCGACGGCTGGACGAGCTCGCCTTGCCGACCGCGCACAACGCGATGTCAGCCGCCGACGACGGATTCCTCAACGCGAATCACCAGACGGGGATCACGACGCAGCTCCGCGGGGGCGTCCGGGGGCTCCTGATCGACGCGTACGTCGGAAGCCGGCGCGAAGGTCAGGACCAATCGATCGTGTACACGGATCTCACCGACGTGCGACGAACCGAGCTCGAGAAGTCTGTTGGTCCCGAGCTCACCGCACGAGCGGAACAGCTGCGCGAGTCGGTCGGCCCACCGCCCGACAAGTCCGAGCAGGCGGTCTACCTCTGTCATGTGTTCTGCGAGCTCGGCTCCACCCGGATGCGCGCCGCCGCCGATTCGATCCGGGTCTTCCTCGAGTCCGAGCCCCGCGACGTGCTGATCGTCGTGATCGAGGACTACGCCGACGTCGAACAGATCCAGGCGGTGCTCTCGCAGGCGGGACTCGGGAAGTACCAGCTGGCAGTGTCCTCCGACGAGGCGCTCCCGACGCTCCAGGAGATGATCGACTCCGGCAAGCGCCTGCTCGTCGGGCTCGAGAAGCAGGACGGCGGGCCGAAGCTCCCCAACATCTACGAAGGGGGCCTCGTCCAGGAGACCCCGTACTCGTTCGAGAAGGTGTCCGACCTCGAGGCGCCGACGTCATGTGCGGACAACCGCGGCAGTGGCGACGCACCGCTGTTCCTGCTGAACCACTGGGTGACGCCGCAGTCGTTCGCGGACGCTTCGGAGGTCAACTCCGAGACGGTTCTCGGCGCGCGAGCCGAACGATGCCGGACGGAACGGGGCCTGCTCCCCAATCTGGTCGCAATCGACTTCTGGGAGACCGGTGATCTGTTCGACGTCGTCACGCAGTTGAACGAGAGGGCGCTACGGTCCGCGTCCGCGGGCTGACCACGCGGGCCGCCGAACCATTCGAAGCGGAAGCCGGCGGTCGGGAGTGAACCAGGGGCGGAATCGACGGTGACCGAAGTCGAGCACACGACGGGGGATCGACTTCCGCGGCGGGCCCGCGTGCGAGGCGGTGAATGGGTCCGCGGCGCGGCGAGCTACTTCTTCGTCTCCGCGCGCGACGAGCCGCGCATCCATCGCGTTGCCGACGCATGCGCGCTCGCGGTCGCATCCCTCGTCATCGTGGTCAGCGCCCGGGCGGAATCCCAGCCCTCGCTCTTCGTCGACAACGTCACCGCCACGGTTGCGAGCCTCCCCGACCCGGTGCAGAACCTGCTGGCCGCGACGTTCGTCGTGGCCGCGATCTACTCCGCCGCACTCGTGCTCGCCGCGATGATCCGTCGACGAGTGGCCGTTGCCCGCGATGTCCTCTTCTCGGTCGCGGGTGCCGTGCTGGTGGCGATGATCGTGGGGCGCATCGTCACCGGGGACTGGCCGATGCTCGGTTCGATCGGCTCGGTCCTCGGCGAGGAGGTCGCGACGTTCCCTGTCGTCCGCGTGGCCGCGATGAACGCGGCCCTCCTCACGGCGGCGCCACATCTCGGTCGGCCCTACCGGCGATTCGGGTACCTGCTCATCGCGCTCTGCGCCGTTGCCACGCTTGCGCTCGGCCGCGGCGGCGGTCCCGACGTCCTCGCGGCCTTCGGCGTCGGGTGGGCAGTCGCCGCCGTGGTGCACCTCGCGTTCGGCTCGCCGTCGGGTTCGCCTCCAACGATCCGAGTACGACGTGCGCTGGAGCAGCTCGGTGTCTACGCCATCGAGCTGGAGCCGCTGCCCGGTCGCCGGGGCGGAGTGGCATCTCATCGGGCTCGAGCCGCGGACGGACGTGTGCTCCTGGTCAAGGTCTACGGGAGAGACGCGATCAGCTCCCGCTGGGTGACCCGCCTCTGGCGTCAGCTCTGGCATCGTGGTTCCAGTCTCGACCCGACGGCCAGTCGCCGCGAGCTGGTCGAGCACGAAGCACTCATGGGCCTCCTGGCCGCGCGAGCGGGGGTGCGGGTACCGGAGCTCATCGCGGTCGGGATGGCACACCCCAAGGATGCGGTGATCGCGTTGTCGGCGGCAGGCCAGGAGCTGTCCGACCGGTCCGCCGATGACGTCAGCGATAGCCATCTCGAGTCGGCATGGTCGGCGCTCATCCGGACACACGACGCCGGGATCACGCACGGGTCAGTCAGTCAGTCGAGTGTGCGCATCGACGGCGACGGGGTGCTCCTCGCCGACTGGTCGATGTCCTCCAACGACGCGAGTCCGGAGAGCCTTTCCGAGGACGCGGCTGGGTTGCTGGTCGCGACCGCGCTCACCGTCGGATCCAGGCGCGCCGTCGATGCCGCCCTGGCCCACCTGGGGTCGGACGGCCTCGAGCAGGCGCTCTCCTACGTGCAGCCCGCGGCCCTCGACGATCGGCTCAGCAAGGCGGTCAAGACGTCCGATCTCGATCTCGATGAGCTGCGCGTCAGCGCCGCGACCGCGATCGGGACCGACCCGCCCGAGCTGATCGAGCTCCGCCGGGTGTCGATCGGCACGGCGATCATGTTCACCCTCGTCGCGATCGCGCTGTGGAGCCTCATCACCGCGATCACCGAGGTCGGCATCTCCAACCTCATCGACTTCGTCAAGCAAGGCGACCTGTTCTGGCTCTTGGTCGCGCTCGGGTTCGGCCAGACACCCCAGTTGGCCCAGGCCATCGCGGTGCAAGGGTCGATGCCCATCCGCCTGCCGTTCGTTCCGCTCGTCAACGAGCAGTTCGCGATCGGGTTCTTGAGCCTTGCCGCGCCAGGCACCGCAGTGCAGGTCGCGGCGAACACCCGGTTCCTCCAGCGGCAGGGATCCAGTGTCCCTGTCGCACTCACCGCGGGAACCCTGGTGTCCGTCGCCCGCCTGGTCGTCCAGCTGGCGCTGGTCCTCCCGCTCGTGCTCACCGACGTCGTCGACCTCGGGGTCGATCTCGATCTCGGACCTTCGGGATTCGACGCGTCGGTCCTCTGGGTGCTGCTGGGTCTGATCGCCGGATGTGGGGCGGTCGTCGCGCTGATTCCCAGGTATCGACGCCGCATGGCGGAGTGGTGGCACATCGCAGTGGAGGGCATCGGTGGAGCGCTCCGGATCTTCCGATCGATGCGTCAGGTCGCCCAGCTGTTCGGCGGCAACCTCCTGAGCGAGCTGCTCCTGGCCATCACCCTCGGGATCGTCGTCCACGCGTACGGCGGCACTCTGGGCCTGGCCACACTCGTGGTCATCCAGTCCGGGACCGCGGTGATCAATGGCTTCGTGCCCATCCCCGGAGGCATCGGTGTCTGGGAGCTGCTGCTCACGGGCGCGCTCGTGGCTGCGGGCGTCCCCCACGCCGACGCGATCGCGATCGCGATCTCCTACCGCCTCGCCACGTTCTATCTACCGCCGATCTGGGGTTGGTTCTCGCTGCGCTGGCTCCAACGCAACGACTACATGTGATCCCTCAGTCGTAGAGGACCGTGGTACCCGCGACGACGTCGTGCAGCGCCCTGTGCTCGCGCCCGATCACGATGCCCACGAAGCCCAGGCCACCGATGAACGACAGTGGGAACGCGAGCGTCCGCACCGCGGCCTGACCGGTCCGCACCGCTTCCCCGTCCCGTCGGGTGACCCGGAGCCCGAGCAGCGCCATGCCCGGGGTCTTCCCGACGGTCGCCCAGGAGACGAAGTAGTAGAGGAAGAGCCAGACCGCGGTCGCCGGCGCGCCTACCTCGGCAGCGACGCGGATCTCGATCCGGGCACCGGTCACGAGGTCGAACGCCACGATGGCACCGACGGTGAGCACGCCCAGCAGGACCGTGCTCACCGCGACATCGACGGCATACGCGGCGAGCCGGGTGGCCGGGCCGGCGTACTGACCGGAAGGCCAGGCCGGCTGCTCGGGGGGCGTCACGACGTGGAGCCCGGCGTCGAGGCCGCTGGCTGCATCGGGCGCCATGCCTCGGGGCGACGAAGCAGCCGATCCACCAGTCCCGTGATCCGTCGATCGAGACGCACACCGGACGAGCGGACCTCGTGCAGGGTCCCGGTCGTCGCGCCCCGCACGGAGCGTTGCACGATGGCCCCGAGATCCATCCGTTCGACGACCTCGTCGAGGTCGATCCGCGCGACGACGGCGTTCACGTCGATTCGTTCCAAGAGCGCATCCATGTCGATGCGGTCGAGCACTGCGTCGATGTCGATGTTTCGCACCACCGCATCAACGGGCACGAGGTTGGTGAGGCGGTCGATCGGACCGCGGCGCGGGCGCTTGTCTCCCATCCGGACAGTATTGCCCAGGTCGTCGTCGCGGCACTCGGCGCCACATTCCCTGCGTGCACCGTGCCTGTGGCTTCGTCGGCGGCGGACTTCCCCGACGAACCCTCGGACGCTGGGACCCGACATCGCGTTGACAGCCCGCCTGTTGTTGATCGGAATGCCGCTGACGATCGGACTCGGCATGCTCGTGGGCTGGGTCCTCTGCGGCGGTCTCGATCCCTGGGCCGTCGCCCTCGTCGCCGCGATCCTCGCGCCGACAGATGCCGCCCTCGCGGCGGAGCTGATCAGGGACACGCGCATCCCGGCCCGGGTGCGGCGGATCCTGAACGTCGAGAGCGGGCTCAACGACGGGTTGGTGACACCGGTGGTCGCGTTCTTCCTCGCCGCGACGGTATCGGTGGTGTCCACCGATGGATCCAACGTCGCGCATGCGGCGCGGGCGCTCGGCGTGGGTGTTGGCGTCGGGCACAGTGGGAGGTCGTGCCCTACGCGCTCTTGAGCCTGACGGTGGTGAGGATGGCACCCGTTGCACTCGCGCTCCTGGGCTCAGGGCTCGGACGGCGAACGGTGGGACTCCTCGGGTGGTTCGGCCCGCGCGGCCTGGCGTCAGTCGTCTTCGGTCTGATCGCGTTCGATGCGCTCCCGAAGGGCGCTGCCAACCCGGTCTTGTCGGTGGTGGGTTGCACGGTGCTCGCGAGCGTCATGGCGCACGGCTGGTCGACGCGATCGCTCATCAGGTGGGCCGCCCGGGACGCCGATCGAACCGAGGAGTCCGCGATCGAGCAGTCGTCGATCCCAGCGTGGGCACCTCGGAAGCTGCGCGGTGCCGATGTGGCTCCCCACCCCACGGACTGACACCGGCCGCCGCATCCGGAAGCCGCGAGGTGGGACCCGGGACAGAGTGCTCGGGTAGCGTGGAGCGCCTTCGAGGGCCGTCGAGACCGACCGGGAGTGACCACCTGATGACGACGACACGTCCGATCGAGACCGCCGCGACGCCGACCGTGCCGAGGTGGCGACGACTGCTCGCCGCGATGCTCATCGTGCTCGGATGCGTCCTCGCGCCGCTGTCGGTCGCGGCGGTCTGGACTCGTAACACGCTGCTGTCGACCGATCAGTACGTGGACACCGTCGCGCCACTTGCCGAGAACGCGGCGATCACCGATCGCGTCGCGACGAGGGCCGTCGACGCGCTCTTCGCCGAGGTCGACATCCAGGGCCAGGTCCGCGACGTCCTGCCCGATCGGGCAGTGGTCATCGCCCCAGCCATCACCGCGGCCGTCGAACGGCTCGCTTCGGACGCTGCCCATCGGTTCGTGCAGTCGGACGCGTTCGCCACGCTCTGGCGAGAGGCCAACCGCCTCGCGCATGCCCAGGTCCGAAACTTGCTCACGGGTGAGGGCAGGGTCGTGGACGGCAAGGTCGTGGTAGACCTCGGGCCCGTCGTCGTGGCCCTGCGCGACCGACTGGAGGGTCTCGGACTCGACGTCTTCTCCGGTGCAGCCGACTCGGCAACAGGTGGTGACCTGGTCCTCTTCGAGTCCCAGACACTCAAGAAGGTGCAGTCAGGAGTCGACCTGCTCCAGACGCTGGCCGTCGTCCTCCCGATCGTCACCGTCCTGTTGCTCGCGGCGGGTGTCCTCCTGGCCGGGGATCGGCGTCGCGCGCTCCTCCGGGCCGCGCTGGGTGTGGCCGGGGCGATGGCACTCGTGCTGATCGGATCCGCCGTCGTCCGATCGATCTACCTCGACGCGTTCCGGCCCGAGGGCCGGGCGGCGGCGGGCGCGGCGTACGACCAGGTGCTCGGGTTCCTGCGTTTGTCGCTGCGCACGGTGTTCACCCTCGCGCTCGTCGTCGCGATCGCCGCGTGGGCCACCGGCCCGGGGCGCCTGGCCACCCGCGTGCGCGCGGGTGGCCGCCGACTCGTCGGCCGTGCCGGCGACCGAGTCGGCGCGGACGAAGTCGGTCTCTCGGGCTTCGGCCGGGCGGTGGCGCGCCACCGGACCCCGCTGCGCGTCCTCGTCGTCGCGTTCGGCACCGTGTTGCTCATGGTGTGGAATCGCCCGACCAGCGCCACCGTGCTCGTGGTCGCGTTGCTCGTCGTGGTCGTGCTCGCCGTCCTCGAAGTGGTCGCCCGGGCTGGCGCTTCGGTGGCGGCCTCACACGAGTGAGGCGCGGAGGGCGGCATACCAGCGCCGGCTGAATGCCCCATCGCAGTTCCGTAGCGCCCTTCGGGCAGGATGCGGTGGTCGCGACTCATTCCCCCGCGCCGGCCGGCGATCCGATGGCCGACAATGTAGGGCAGCTCAGGCAACTCGCGGAGCCGAAGGACCAGGGGATCCTCACCGAGGAAGAGTTCGCGGCGGAGAAAGCCAAGATCCTCGCTTCGTGAACGCCCCTCAGATCTCGATCGGGAAGGTGGCGACCACGATCGTCGTCCCGATGAGCACGATGATCGCGAATCCGAGGGCGAGCAGCTGATTGCGTCGGGACCTGAGCTTGGCGCTCACTCCACCGAAGAAGAGGACCGCTGCGAAGATCACGGTCGTGAGAACGTAGTTGTCGCTCCGCTGGTTGGAGTCGCGCGCGTCCTGAGCCTTGCGTTCCGCCAGTCCCTCGAGCCGCTCGGCCTCGGTCGTCGCTTCGTTGTCGTAGGAGGCGAGGTCGAAGGGAGTTGGCGGGGCGCCCGGGTTGTCGATGGGGTCGAGTGCCAACCACTCGTCGACCGACGGCTTGAACTCATCCCGGAACCGCTCGTAGAAGAAGCCGGACAGCGTGCTCGGATCCGGCTGATAGCGACCGTCGGGCCCGAGCGATGACGTCGGGTCGTCACGGCGTTCGTTGGCGATGGCGGTTGCCCACGAAGTGAACGTGTTGACGTCGACGATCGACTGCTGGCCGCTGCGCGTCGCCGATTTGGCGGACTCCGTGCGCGCGGCCGACGCCTCGCTGAAGTAGATCGCCTGCACTCCGCTCCACTTGCTGGCCTGGAATGCGGACCACGCCGTGAGGATCGTGGCGATCGTGAGCGCGATCGTCGCGAAGAGCTCGATCCGGTCCGAGGCGTGTGAGTTCTCGCCTGCCATCGGGACGGGAGGGTAGTGGCCGGACCGGGGCGGAGGCCAAGCGCCGTCACCGTCCCGCGTCGAGGCTGTGCCGGTGCGGGCCGGTCGACGTAGGGTCGGGGCCATGCACCCACTCGTGGAACGTGTCATGGGCAAGGCCCTCGTGCTGCACCAGTTCCTGTACGAGAGGACCGACGGACGGATCGGTGCGAGCCTCGGCGGTCGCCCGATGCTGCTGCTGCGCACCGTCGGCCGGAAGACGGGCGAGCCCCGCACGTCGGCCCTGCTCTACGTCCCCGACGGCGACGACCGGGTCGTGATCGCGTCGAAGGGCGGTGCGCCGAACCACCCGGGCTGGTACCACAACCTCGTGGCGCAGCCCGACGTCGAGATCCAGGTCGGACGCGAACGGATCCCCGTGCGGGCCAGGGTCGCCGAGGGCGACGAGCGCACCCGCCTCTGGGCCAAGGCCGACGAGGTGAACAAGGGCCAGTACGCCGCGTACCAGTCGAGGACCGAGCGGACGATCCCGGTCGTCGTCCTGAGTCCCCGCTGACGACCCGCCCGCGCTATCGGTCGGCTGGCGCGAGCGTTCCGACCTCGTACGCGTCGGCGTCGGGACGCGACGTCCACTCCCGGTACTCCGACATCGAGTGCGGCCACTGGGTCACGATCCGACCGTTCTCGGCCCGGTAGTAGTTGTTGCAGCTCACCTGCCACACCTCGACCGCATCGAGGTCGGCCTGGAGCCGGGTGTTGTACTCCTCCTCGACCTCCGGACGCACGTCGATCCACGCCAGGCCGTCGGCGTCCATCCGCGCGAGCTGGCGCATCACGTAGTCGACCTGCGCTTCGATCATGTAGAGGATCGAGCCGTTGTTCGTGTTCGGGCCGTAGAGCATGAAGAGGTTCGGGAACCGCGAGGTCGTGATGCCGAGGTAGGCGTGCGCACCGCCTTCCCACGCGTCGGCGAGCGCGGTGCCACCGCGGCCGACCACGTCGATCGCGCCCAGGTACTTCGTGGTGGAGAAGCCCGTGGCGAGGACGATGGTGTCGACCGATCGGGTCACCCCGTCGGCGGTCACGATGCCGTCGGGCGTCACGCGCTCGATGGCGTCGGTGACCAGCTCGACGTTGTCGCGGTTGAACGCCGGGTGCCAGTCGCTCGAGATCAGCGGCCGCTTGCATCCGTGCGTGAACGTCGGCGTCAGGCGAGCCCGCACGTCGGGGTCCTCGACCTGGGCAAGGTTGTCGCGCGCCAGTCCCTCCGACGCCGCCACCATGGCCGGATTTGAGAACGTGATGGCCGGATCGATGCGCTCGAAGATCTCCTTGCGCAACGCGACGATCGCCTCGGGGTCGGAGCGGAGGTGCTCCAGCTGCTCCTCGGTGTAGGGCGTGTCCTCCTTGGGCATGACCCAGTTCGGGGTCCGCTGGAACACGTGCAGCTCGGCGACGTCCGGGGCGATCGCCGGCACGAACTGCACGGCGCTCGCGGCGCTGCCGATCACCGCCACCCGTTCGCCGGTGAGGTCGTGGTCGTGGTCCCAGCGGGCCGAGTGGAACATCGTCCCGCCGAACGTCTCGAGCCCGGGGATGTCGGGCACCACCGGCTCGCCGAAGAGCCCGACGGCGCCGACCAACACCTCGAACTCGTGCTCGTCGCCGTGCTCGGTGGTCACGTGCCACCGGGCCGCATCGTCGTCCCAGTGCGCCGACACGATCCCGGTCGAGAGCTGCAGGTGCGGACCGAGGCCGTACTTCTCGACGCAGTGCTCGAAGTAGGCGCGGATCTCGGGCTGGGTCCCGTACGGACGGCTCCAGTCGCGCTTGAGCTCGAAGCTGAACGAGTAGAGGGCCGAGGGGATGTCGCACGCGCACCCCGGATACGTGTTGTGGAACCAGGTGCCGCCGACGCCGGGGGCACGGTCGAAGATGGTGAAGGAGTCGTACCCCGCTTCGAGCAGCTTGATCCCGGTGCAGATCCCCCCGGGTCCGGCACCGATGATCCCGATGCTCCGCGTGACAGACGGTTGATCGCTCATACCCGGTCAGTCTGACGCATGAGCCCCGTGCACCGACACCGCGTAGGAGCCATCACCCGGGAAGGGGTCGCGGTCCCACGTCGCGAAGCGCTCGAGGAGGGTGAGCCCCACCGCGTCGCAGTGCGCGTCGTACGCGTCCAGCTCGTAGCCCCGTCCGAGCTGGAAGCCGCTCACCAGCGCCCCGCCGGCCGCGACATGGCGGGCGCAGCCGGCCACGACGGCGGCGTGCGTCCCCGGTGCGGTGAACAACGGGACGTTGCCCGCCATGACCACGACGTCGAACCGCCGGCCCAGCTCGAGGTCGGCGAGGTCGGCGACGTGCCACTCGAGGTCGGGGCTGCGGCGGCGGGCCGCATCGACCATCGACGGGTCCACGTCGACCCCAACGACCGCGACGCCTCGCGTCGCGAGCTCCCGGGCGACGCGTCCGGTGCCGCAGCCCGCGTCCAGCACCGACCCCGACACGCGGCCGAGCTGCTCCAGACCGACGAGGAAGTCGACCTCACCGTGCACCTCGACGCCCCGCGCCGCGAGCGCGTCGAAGCGCTCCTGGTACTCCTCGCCGTCCCAGGTGCTCACGACCCTCCCAGCGGCGCGGCGAAGCTGAGCTCGTGCCCGTCGGGGTCGCGCACGTGGAAGTAGCGCTCACCCCAGGGTGCATCGCTCGGCTCCATCTCGGGTCGGTACCCGGCCGCCACGACGCGTGCGTGCATCGCGTCGACATCGTCGACGAAGAAGATCACCCGTCCCCAGATCGCCCCGACCGGTGCGTGCTCGGGATCGAGCTGGAGGTTCAGGAACCCGTCGCCCACCGGGTAGGTGGCGAACGGCGAGGCGGCGTCGCCCACGATCCTGACGAACCCGAGTCCGTCGTAGAACGCGAGCGACGCCGCCATGTCAGCCGTCGCAAGGGTCACCGCGTTGATCGAACGGATGCTGCCGGTCATGTCGACAGCATGGCCGCTCGCGCGGCTGTCCGCCTCCACCTCGAACTCTCGGAAACATCCCCTTGGTGAAGTGCGGAGCGCCCTTCTTCTTCCCGTCGGGGAAGGATGTCAGGCGAGGTTGTTGTCGGCGGCGTCGAAGCTGAGCACGAGCCGACCCGTCGTGAGGGCACCGAGGGTCCCGCCGTCGGTGACGAAGTTCTCGCCCGAGACGTAGGACGCGGCGCGGCTGTTCAGGAAGATGAGCGGGTAGGCCTGCTCTTCGGGTGTCGAGCGCCGGCCCGCACCCTGGGCGAACAGGTCGATCATCTGGGCGCCGGCGAAGTCCTCGAAGTCGCCCATCATCGGCGTGTTCGTCGGACCGGGGCTGATGCAGTTCACCCGGATGCCCCGCGGTGCGTACTCCATGCCCGCCTGGAGGGTCCAGATGATGATCGCCTCCTTCGACGGCACGTAGCCGGTGGCGATCGCCTCGGGGTTCGCCTCGCACCAGGCCTTGGCCTCGTCGAAGCTCGTCGTCTCGATGAGCGGCTTCCACTTCTCCATGTTCAAGAGGTAGCCGCTGCCCGCGGTCGAGGAGATGCTGGCGATCGCGCCACCCTCCGTCATCAGCGGCGCGCAGCACTCGGCGAGGTGACGCATCGCGGCGAAGTTCACGAGCATCGTGTCGAGGTCGGAGAACGGGGGCCCGGGGAGCCCGGCGCAGTTGAAGAGCGCGTGGACGGTGCCGCCGATGTCGGCGACCGCCGCGGCCGTGGCGTCGGGGTCCTTGAGGTCGACCGAGCGGTAGCTCGCCACGTCGACGGGCGGCTCCTTCAGGTCCATGACATGGATCTCGGCGCCCAGGTTCGCCAGCTCGGTGACCGTCGCCGCGCCCATGCCGGCACCGCCGCCACCGCTGACGATGACGCGCATCCCCTCGTAGCTCCACACCGACGCCATCACGTGCCTCCCGGCCTGTCGAACGTGCCTGCGATCTCGAAGAACCCGCAGGTTAGCCAGGAGACGCGGGGTGGGGACCTGCCCGGACGGCTCGGAAAGCCGGGTCGAGCACGGCTCCGGAGCAGTATCGGCACCTCGTCGCACGAACTTGAGCGCGAATCCAAGGAATTCTCTCGACCGCGTCGCCCGGCGCCGGACGGGCCCGTCGAGGCCGGAGGCTCAGGACGCCGGTGTGAAGGTGATGGGGAGGCTGGTCCAGCCGGTGACGTTGCCGCTGTGGAAGCGCACCGCCCGGTCTCGATCGACGGCGTAGTCGGGGATGCGGCGGTGGATCTCCTCCATCGCGACCTTGCCCTCCATACGGGCGAGCGCGGCCCCGAGGCAGAAGTGGGCGCCGTAGCCGAACGCGAGGTGGCGCTCCGGGCGCCGGGAGATGTCGAACTCCTCGGCCGTCGGACCGAACTCGCGGTCGTCGTGGTTGGCCGCGCCGATGACCAACAACACCGAGTCCCCGGCGCGGAGGGTCTCGCCGTGCCGCTCGATGTCTCGGGTCACTGTCCGGTGCATGTACTGGGTCGAGTTGTGGAACCGGAGCACCTCCTCGATCGCGCCGGGGACGAGGGCCGGGTCCTCGATGATCGCCCGGCGCTGGTCGGGATGACGCTCGAGGAGCTCGAGGCCGTTCGCGACCATCTTCGTGGTCGTCTCGTGCCCCGCGATCACGAACAGGATGCAGAAGCCGAGGAGCTCCTCGTGCGTGAGCGAGCGCCCGTCGACCTCGAGCGGCAGGAGATCGGAGATCAGACCCGGATCCTTCGCCGGGTCGCGTCGCCGCAGGTCGGCATCGAAGTACGCGGCGAGGTGCATCATCCCTTCCTGGGCCGACCGTGGGATCCCCATCACGCCGTCCTCCCGGACCAGCAGGGTGTCGGCGTAGGAGCGGAGCTCGGGACGGTCGGACTCGGGGACGCCCAACACCGTGCAGATCACGTCCATGGGGAACGGCCCGGTGACCTCGGCGACGATGTCGGCCTGGCCCCTCGCGACAATGGCATCGAGGTACCCGGACACGATGCTGCGGATCTGGTCCTCCATCTCGGTCACTCGCCGCCCGGTGAAGACGCGGCTCACGAGCTTGCGGAACACCGTGTGCTCGGGGGGGTCGATCTCGATCATCTGACGGAAGACCTTGTTGACCGTGCCCCGGTTCTCGAGCGCGACGCCGTTCGCCGAGGAGAGCGTCGCGAAGTCCCGGAACCCCTCGTGGACGTCCTCGTAGCGGGTGAGCGCCCAGAACTCGAGGTCGGGGTTCCAGTACGCAGGCGCTTCGTCGCGCAGACGCCGGTAGAGGGTGTACGGGTCGTCGTGGAGGTCGAACGCGTACGGGTTGTAGACGAGGTCGGCCACGACCCGAAACGTACCGGACGCGGCCCGAGTACCGTGCGCCGCCATGGCGAAGGACACCCCCACCGATGACCAGGGCCACGAGGGCTCCGGACCGACCCGTCGTCGAGCCCTCGGCGAGGCGACCGTGCGCGAGGTGTACGGGGAGCTGCCGCTCCTCCCCGAGGGCCACGTCTACGGCGACGCGCTCGTCGAGCAGCTCTTCGCCGAGGTGTGGTCCCGGCCCGCGCTCGACATCCCGAGCCGGCGCCTGCTCGTGATGGGGGTGCTCGCGGCCCAGGGCCGCTTCGAGCAGCTGGGATTCCAGTTCCAACGGGTGCTCGCGGCCGGCGAGCTGACCGCGGCACAGCTCGACGAGGTCGTGCTCCAGCTCACCCACTACGTCGGCTGGGGCATGAGCCAGCCCATCGTCACCGAGGCCGAGAAGGCCAAGGCGGCGCACGCCCGGACGGGCCAGACCGAGCAGGAGCAGTCCTGATGCGGGTCGGGTTCGTCGGGCTCGGGAAGATGGGCGCCGGGATGGCCGGGCACCTCGCGGCCTCCGACCACGACGTCGCCGTCTACGACGCGCGCCCCGAGGCGATCGCACCGCTCGTGGCGCAGGGCGCACGCGCGGCCACGAGCGTCGCCGACGCGGCCGGCGGCGCCGACCTCGTGAGCGTGGTCGTGCTCGACGACGCCCAGGTGCTCGACGTCGTCACCGGCCCCGACGGCGCCCTCGCCGCGATGCCGGCCGGATCGGTGCTCGCGATCCACTCGACCGTCACGCTCGACTGCATCCGCGCGGTCGCGGCTGCCGCGGCGGACGCCGACGTCCGAGTCCTCGATGCCGGGATCTCCGGCGGGGTCCCCGGCGCGAACGCCGGGACCCTCATGGTGATCGTCGGTGGGGAGTCGGACGCGATCGACGCGGCGCGACCCGGCCTCGCGCCCTGGTCGGGCGACATCGTCCACGTCGGCCCGCTCGGTGCCGGGATGGTGGCCAAGATCGCCCGGAACTACGTCCAGTACGTGGCGTTCGGACTCATCCACGAGGCCCAGACCCTCGCGGCCGCTCGGGACGTCGATCTCGGACAGCTCGCGCACATCATCCGTTCGACGAAGGCGCTCGAGCTCACCGACATCGTGCTCGATCGTGCCGACGCGACACCGCGCGCACCCGCCGAGCTCGGCGACGCCGGTGAGATCATCGTGGAGATGATCGAGCTGGGGTTCAAGGACCTCGACGTCGCGGAGTCGATCGCGGCCGAGCTCGGCGTGGACCTGCCCGGTCTCACATCGGCGCGCGCGGGCTTCGGGCCGTCGGTCGGCGTGGATCTCCGCAGGTGACGACAGGAGCACGTGGAATGCAACTCTGGGCCGACGACCTCGAAGCGCTCCGTCCGACGTTGCGCGAGGAGTGTGCCGAGCTGCTGCGCATGTGGCCGAGCGCGTCCGAGGACCGCGACAAGCCCCCGGCCGAGCGGATCGCGGCGCAACGCGCCGAGCGCAACACCATGGTCGTGCTCGACGAGTCGGCCGTCGAGCGCGAGATCCCGGGGCCCGGTGGCCCGATCCGCCTGCGGACGTTCGTGCCCGGCCAGGTCGACGGCGTGCTCCTCCACTTCCACGGCGGCGGCTGGATCGTCGGGACGCCCGAGATGATGGACCCGTTCCACGCGGCGCTGAGTGCCGCCGCGAACGTCGCCATCGTGAGCGTCGACTACCGCCTCGCTCCGGAGCACCCCTTCCCGGCGGGCCCCGACGACTGCGAGGCCGCCGCGGTCTGGCTGCTCGAGCACGCCGAGCGCGAATACGGCTCGTCGCACCTGCTCGTCGGCGGCGAGTCCGCGGGCGCGCACCTCGCGGCGGTGACCCTCCTGCGGATGCGGGACCGGCACGACGCGATCGAGCGGTTCGTCGGCGCGAACCTCGTGATGGGGCTCTACGACCTCGCCGGCACGCCGAGCCAGCGGGGCGTCGGCGCCGGTCCCGACGTCCTCGATCCCGAGAGCATCAACTTCTTCACGGAGATGTTCACCCCCGGGCTCACGCTCGACGAACGTCGGGATCCGGAGATCTCCCCGCTGCACGCCGACCTGCGGGGCCTCCCTCCGGCGTTCCTCACCGCGGGAGCGACCGACCACCTCGTCGACGACACCCTCTTCCTCGCGGACCGGTGGCGACTCGCAGGGAACGACGTCGAGCTGATCGTCTACCCCGAGAGCCCGCACGCCTTCGTCGCGATGCCGTCGGTGGCCGCGCACTTCTTCCCCCGTCTCATCGCCTTCGCGAAGGAACGTCTCGCCGACTGACCCGGCGCGAGACTCTGGTCATGGCCTACGACGAGGGACTGGCCGAGCGGGTGCGCACCGCGCTCGAGGACGAGCCGGCGGTGACCGAGCGCAAGATGTTCGGCGGCCTGTGCTTCATGCTCGGCGGGAACATGTGCTGCGGGATCGTCGGCGACGAGGTGATGGTCCGGGTGGGTCCCGATGCGTGGGAGGAGTCGCTCGCCCTCCCGCACGCGCGGGAGATGGACTTCACCGGGAAGTCGATGCGAGGGATGGTCTACGTCGGGGTCGACGGCATCGAGTCCGACCGCGACCTCGACGCCTGGGTCGGGCGGGGCGTCGCCTTCGCGGGCGCGCTCCCCCCGAAGTAGCGCCGAAGGGCGTCAGCGGACGATCGCAGCCACGCCGGCCGCCACCGCGCTGACCGTGATGATGGATGCGAACAGCGAGGCCACCGTCCAGCGGATCGTACGGTTCGCTCGGCCCGTATGACACGCTGCTCGCCCAGGATTCGTCGTGGACGGGGGAAGCATGGAGATCGAGCAGGGCGACGTCGTCGTCGTCACCGGCGCGGCGAGCGGGATCGGGTTCGCGCTCGCGGAGCATTTCGCCAAGGCCGGGTGCAACGTCGTCGCGGCCGACGTCGACCAGCGCGCCCTCGACGAAGCGACGACCAGCCTCGGGCACCACGGCACGGACGTCATCGGAGTTCGCACCGACGTCAGCAAGGCGGGCGAGGTCCTGCGCCTGGCCCAGGAGACCCTCGACCGGTTCGGCGCGGTGCACATCGTGTGCAACAACGCGGGCGTCACCGCGCGGACGGATCCCTGGATCGGTCCGATCGCCGCCTGGGAGTGGGTCTTCGGCGTCAACCTCTGGGGCGTCGTGCACGGCGTTCGTGCGTTCCTGCCGCATCTCGTGCTGGGCGGCCGGGGTCACATCGTGAACACGGCGTCGCTCGCCGGCCTCTTCCCGGGGTTCGACCCGATCTACGACGCCACCAAGCACGCGGTCGTCGCGCTCTCCGAGGACCTGTACCAGAACCTCCGGACGACGGGCCTACCGATCGGGGTCAGCGTGCTGTGCCCGGGGTGGGTACGCACCAACATCGTCGACGCCGACCGGAACTGGCCCACCGACCTGGGCCCACTCCCGGAGGCGCGCGCCGGAGGAGAGGTCGCGTTGACGCACCTGCGGCGCGCGATCGACGAAGGGATGACGCCGGCGGCCGTCGCCGATCTCGTGGCGACATGCGTCGAAGAGGACCGCTTCTGGGTGTTCCCCCATGTCGACTGGATGCAGATCGCGATCGACCGGTGGGCCCGTATCGCCGAGGGTGTGAACCCGGAGCCGATCGAGCAGCTCCCGGGGATGCCACCGACGACGCAGATCGTCGCCGAGACGATCGCCGCGATGGAGGCGGAGGGCTAGCGCGCGCTCAGGACTTCAGATCGGCGAGCTTCACGACCTCGGTCTCCGGGGTCGGGACCTCCTCTTCAGGCAGGAACCAGCGCCAGTAGACGATCCCGAACGGTCGGCCCTCCGTGTCGATCCAGTTGCCGACGCCGGGATCCTCGGGCGCGAGGATCATGCGCCACGAGCCGTCGGGCTCGAGCGTCGTGTTGGAGCGGTTCCGGGCGACGGGCCGGTTGACGTAGTCGTAGGTCTGGAGGAAGCGGTTCCAGAGCGACACGTTCGCGAAGCGGCACTTCGGCCAACGCGACGTGATCACGAGCGCCTCGTCGGGTGCGAGCACGTACGGCGCCATCGCGTAGGCGGCGTCGAACGCGGCGAACGCGAGGTCCCCCGGCACCTCGGGCTTCGTGAACACGTTGGGAGTGGTCGACACCCAGTCCGGCCGCACCTCGCCGGGCTTGGGGGCCTCGACCGTCTTGCCCCGCACGTAGTTCACGATCCTCCGGATTCCCGCCGCGACGCGGGTGTCGTCCCAGGTGGGCGGAGGCGGCGGTGGGTCGCCGACGATCTCGATCGCGAGCGGGATCACCAGGCTCGGATCGCACGCGGCCGGCTCGGGCGTCTCGTAGTAGTGGCGCGTCGTGAGCCGAGCGGCGGCGGGATCGAGCGCGAGCCAATTGCGATCCTGCGCCGGACCGCCGAGCGTGATCTCGTAGGAGCCATCGGGAGCGATGTCGAACTGGGTGTCGTTGATCACCCCCGCGGTGCGCGTCGAGTACTTCCCCTCCTCGGCGCCGGCCTCGACGGTGATCGACGTGTAGATCGCGCCGGCGATGTTGCCGGTGATCCGGTAGACGAAGGTCGGGTCGATGGGTGCCTCGAAGTACACGGCATCCGCGTTGTCGCCCGTCATCTTGCGGGTCGGTGTGACGATCCGCCGGAAGTCCGGGTGTAGCGGATCGGACTCGAAGTGACAGGCGATCGCGCCCTCGAGGATGTGCACGAGCGCGCGGTGCCCGTCGCTGATGCTCCCGGGGTCGGTCATGCCCCACTCCTCGGAGAGCCAGCGCTCGTCGGCCTCGCGCAACGTGTCCAGCAGCTCGCGGAACGCGGTGCGCGTCTCGGTCTCGATCTCGGGCATCGAACTGCTCCTTCGAGCGTCTCGGGAACGCCGATCTTGGCACCTCGTCGCCCGAGCGCGCGCCGGGGCCAGTGCGTACGATGCGCGGACATCGCAGACGGTGAGGGGGAGCCTGTGGACGAGCGTCCGACCTACATCGACGCCGACGGTCACCTCGTGGAGCACCCCACCGGGATCAGGGACTACGCCCCGGCGAAGTACCGGGACCGGGTCTGGCACGTCGAGACCGACGCCGACGGCGACGAGTGGGTCGTGATGGGCGACCACCGACAGCCGGCGAACGTCTACGCGGCGTCCGCAGTGGCGGGCTTCACCGAGGAGCAGAAGCAGCAGGCCTGGGCCGGCGAGATGCGCTACTCAGACGTCCCGGGCGGCGCGTACGACACCAAGGAGCGGCTCGCGGCGATGGACGAGGACGGCATCGACCTCTCCGTCCTCTATCCCACGATGCTGCTCGGGATCGCCGGGTACCCCGACACCGACCTCGCGCTGGTCACCGCCCGTGCGTACAACGACTGGCTCGCCGATCACTGCGCGGAGTCGGACGGCCGGCTCTACGGCGCGGCGGTGATCCCGCAATGGGACGTCGATCTCGCGGCCGACGAGATCCGGCGCGCCGGCGCGTCACCGCACCTGGTCGCCGCGTTCCTCCGTCCCAACCCGACGATCGACTGGCTGCCGCTCTCGGACCCGGCCTACGACCCGATCTGGAAGGCAGCCTGCGACGCCGACCTCGCGATCGGGTTCCACCCACTCCTCATGGGGAACGTCCCCGGTGCCTGCGCCGGGCTCCGGATCGACGCGCTCGGCCTCGACACCCCGTGGGGGCGAGGCGAGATGACGTTGCAGCCGCCGCTTCCCGGCGCCGAGATGGGCTACGACAACCATTTCTTCGCGCAGGGCATCGCCAACCCCGTCGACATGATGACCACCGTCGCGTTCCTCACGGGTGGCGGCGTGTTCCGGCGGTTCCCCGACCTCCGCGCGGTGTTCCTCGAGGCGAACGGCGGCTGGATCGTCCCGTGGCTCGAGCGGCTCGACCACCACTTCCACGAGTTCGGGTTCGACGTCCCGTGGATCGACGAGGAACCGTCGGCCTACTTCCGGCGCAACTGCTGGATCAGCTTCGACCCCGACGAGTCGACCCTCGCGTTCACGGCGGACTCTCCACTCGTGGGCGCCGACCGGATCGTCTGGGCGTCGGACTACCCGCACCCCGACGCCAAGTACCCGGGGACGACCCGCGAGCTCGACGAGGCCATCGCGCCGCTCTCCGACGACCAGCAGGTGCAGATCACGGGCGCGAGCACCGGGGCCCTCTACGGCATCGAGCTGGACTCGGTCGTGCCCTCGGTCTGAACGCCGACCCGACGGACGATCGGCCCAGCCGATCGGTCAGCCGAAACGGACGACGCCGTAGGTGCTGCAGAGCCCGTACGCGTTGATGACGACGAACGTGATCACCAGCGTGAGGATGATCCGGCGTCGCCAGCCCCGCAGGACGCGTCGGCCCCGCATCGGCGCGGGCATGTACCACGTGGGGAGCAGCTGGGGCGCTTCGGCATCGTCGACGACGTCCCAGAAGCTCACGGCGTCGTCGCCGAGCACGACGTCGGGGTCGGCCGTCCGGGCGAGCCGATCGAGCTCGTCCTCGGTGATCGAGACCATCGGATGCGATCGTACCGGACGATTCGGAGCACCACGAGGGCTTCCTGAGCCGGTTCGGTAGGTTCCCCGGATGGACGGAGCCGACCGCGCGGCGCTCGCCGAGACCGCGCGACGGGTCCTCGACGAGAACCGGCGCGGCACGTGGACGTGTCCGTCGTCGGAGCTGTACCCGCACCAGTGGTTGTGGGACTCGTGCTTCATCGCGATCGGACTCGCACGTGTGGACCCCGCGCGTGCTGCCGACGAGCTGCGCGCGCTGCTCCGCGGCCAGTGGTCGAACGGGATGATCCCGCACATGGTCTTCGCCGACGGCCACCGGGACCTCGGCAGCCGGCACCTCTGGCAGTCGCGCCGGTTCCCCGCCGCGCCGCGAGACGTTGCGACGTCCTGCATCACCCAGCCGCCGCTTCCGTCCGTCGCGGTCGAGCACGTGGCGCGCTTCCTCACCGGGGAGGCCCGACGATCATTTCTCACCGACATGTACCCGGCGTTGGTGAAGTACCACGCATGGCTCTACCGGGAGCGGGATCCCGACCGGACCGGTCTGGTCACGCTGATCCACCCGTGGGAGTGCGGACTCGACACGACCCCGACCTGGATGCGCACGCTCGCGAGGTGGCGCGGGCCCGCGTGGCTCCGCGTCGTGCTCCGACTCCGGCTCGCGCGAGTGGTGCGCTTCCTGCGCAGCGACACGAAGTACATCCCGGCGGCGGAGCGTTCGAGCGACGACGACGGGCTGCGGATGCTCGCACTCGTGCACCACGCCAAGCGGGCCGCCTTCGATCTCGGGCGGCTCGCCCCTCGACGCTCGGTGCTCCTCCAGGACCTCGCGTTCAACTCCCTGCTCGCGGTTGCGAACCGCGCGCTCGAGTCGATCGCCGAGACCCTCGACGAGACCATCGATCCCGATCTCCGGGAGCGCCTCCCGAGCACCGCCGCCGCGATCGAAGGGCTCTGGGACGACTCGCGGGGCCGGTACGGCTCGCGTGACGTCGTGGCCGACACGGTCGTCACGTTGCCGACCGTCGCCACCTTCCTGCCGCTCTGGGCCGGGATCGCACCCGAGCGACGGGTACGACTGCTCGCGCTGCTCGCCGGGGAGTCGGGCTTCTGGCCGGAGTTCCCGATCCCCTCCGTCCCCACGGACGCGCGGCGCTTCGACGCCTCCCGGTACTGGAAAGGACCCACCTGGGTGAACACCAACTGGTTGGTGGTGCAGGGGCTCCGTGCGTCGGGTGCTGGGGACATCGCCGACGAGCTGCGCGAGCGGACCCTCGACATGGTCCACCGGGCCGGCTGCTTCGAGTACTTCTCGCCGCTGACCGGCGAGGGGATCGGCGCCGCCGACTTCTCGTGGACGGCCGCGCTCGTCCTCGATCTCCTCGCCGACTGAGCTCGGCGGAAGACGCACCGACGGCGCGCGACCTGCACCGAATCGCGCAGGGTCGGCCGGTACCGTCGTGTCGGTGAGACCAGGTCGCCTGATGGGCGCGTTGCGAGACCGCGTGCTCATCGCGCTCGGCGTCGTCATGGCGATCGTGGTGGCGACGTTCGCGCTCGTGATGGTCGTCGTCGGGATCAAGCTGGGCGCCGCGGAACAGGTCGACCTGCTCCTCGCCGATGCCCCGTCGGGCGGAGGTGGCAATTACCTGCTGATCGGATCAGACACGCGTTCGTTCGTCTCCGACGCTGCCGACGCGGAGGCGTTCGGCGACGAGGGCGACGCAGGTGGGCAGCGCTCCGACACGATCATGGTGCTGCACTTCGATCCCGACTCGCCCCGCTCGCTCCTCGTGTCCTTCCCGCGCGACCTCTGGGTCGACATCCCCGGGACCGGCGAATCGAAGCTCAACGCGGCCTTCAACAACGGGCCGCAATCGGTCGTGGACACGCTCGACGCCAACTTCGGCGTCCCGATCCACCACTACGTCGAGGTGAACTTCGCGACCTTCCGTGAGCTCGTCGACGCCGTGGGCACGGTCCCCGTCTTCTTCCCGACTCCGGCCCGCGACGAACTGTCCGGCCTCAACGTCCCGTACTACGGATGCGCCGAGCTCGACGGGGCCGCCGCGCTGTCGTTCGTGCGCTCCCGGCACCTCGAGCTGCTGGACACCGGGACCGGGAGGTGGGAGAACGCCGACGCGATCCCGGACCTGGGACGCATCGGCCGCCAGCAAGCGTTCCTCCGTGTCCTGGGCCAGCGGGCGATGGACCGGGCGTTCACGAACCCGTTCGCCGCGAACGACATCATCGACCAGGCGGTCGGCAAGCTCACGCTCGACCGCGACTTCGGCCGGATCGACGCGTTCCGCCTGGCGGCGGCCTTCGCGGGTGACGGTGGGGACGGCGGCCTCGAGAGCCAGGCCGTGCCGACGGAGCCCGCCTCGCGGAGCGGACAGTCGGTCCTCGTGCCCACCGACGAGGCGGAGGGGTTGCTCGAGCGACTGCGCGACTTCGAGACGGTCGCGCCATCGTCGGATGTGGACACCGCCACGCCCGCAACGACCCGGGTGCGCGTGCTCAACGCCACGAACGTCAGCGGCCTGGCCGGGGAGGCACTCGCCGATCTCGTCGACCACGGGTTCGTCGACCGCGGGGTCGGCAACACGACCGACTCACTCGAGATCACTGAGGTCCGGTACCGGGGCGGCGCCGACGGCGAGGCCGCGCTCGTCGCGTCGTTCGTGATCGGGCCGGTCGAGCTCATCGAGGATGACTCGATCGGCGGTGCCGACGTGCAGTTGCGCCTCGGCACGACCTTCGAGCGGATCACGCCGCCGACCGGCGCCGCCCCGACGGCGAGTGCGCCCGAGGTCGGGATCCCCCAGCCCGCGTCCCTCGCCCCGATCCCGGGCGAGTGCTGAGCGAGCGGGACGATCAGGACGAGGAACGGCCCGACGACGTCACGCTCACGGATCGCTCGGAGCGACCATCGGCCAGGGGCGGGCGCGCTCGACCGCGAGCGCGACGTCGAACAGCAGCTCGTCGGCGTGGTGTCGGGTGAGCACCTGCATGCCCACTGGGAGCCCGTCGACCGTGCCGGCGGGGATCGAGATGGCCGGGTTGCCGACGACGTTGGAGACGATGGTGAGCCCGCCCATGTTCACGAGCTCGGGGAAGCGGCGCGCGGCGAACCCGATGAGCGACGTCGGGATCTTCGGACCCACGACACTCGTGAGCCGGGTGCCGAAGAGGAACGCGCGGAACGCGCCGAACGCGACCGGGCTCGACTTCGCCCAGTCGATGAAGCTCTCCTCGCGCGAACTCTGCTCGGCATCAGCCGCGAAGGCCGGACCGGGGTTGGTCGAGGCCACCACGAAGTCGACCGCTTCGAACGCCGCGGCCATCGCCTCGTTCATCTCGACGCGGAGGCGCTCGGCTTCGGCCGCGGTGCGCAGGTTGTAGAGCGACTGGGCCATGAAGAGGCCAAGTGCGATGTCGGGCGTCATCTCAGCCGCGCACGCCGGCCACCGATCGCCCAGGTCGGCGAGCGACGTCGCCATGTTGCCCATCATCCACTGCGCAGCCATGTTCGGCGTCCGGAGCTCCAGGTCCACCTCGACCATCCCGGTCGCCGCGAGCAGCGCGTCGAGCTCCTCACGCAGCTGTTCCTCGACGCCGGGATCGAGCGGGACGCCACCGAGCTCCGGGACGAACGCGACCTTCTTGCCCGCGAGGTCGTGGGTGCCCAGTCCAGCCTCGAACCCGGGATGCTTCGGCAGGCTCGTGGGGTCGGCGACGTCGTAGCCGGAGCACACGTCGTAGAGGCGTGCCGCGTCGCGCACCGAGCGCGCGACGTTGCCGAGCACGACGGTGTTGGGACGCATGTAGGCATGGGGGCTGCGCGGGATCCGACCGAACGTCCCCTTCATCCCCACGAGGCCGGTGTAGGCGGCGGGGATGCGGATCGAGCCGCCCCCGTCACCGCCGGTCGCGAGGCTGACCAACCCCCCGGCGACCGCGGCGGCCGACCCGCCCGAGGATCCTCCGCACGTCCGCCCGCGCCGCCACGGGTTGTGCGTCACCCCGTTCAGCCGGCTCACGCTGACGTTCAGCCCGCCGAACTCGCTCGCGGTCGTCATGCCGACGGGAACGATGCCGCCCTCGTCGATCAAGCGCCCCACGAACACGCTCGTGTGCTGCGCGACCCGGCCCTCGAACACGAGCGACGCCTCGGTGTCGGGCCAACCCGCGACGCGGTCCAGCTCCTTGATGCCGGTCGGGACGCCGCCGAACGGTGCCGAGACATCGGCCCGCGCGGCCGCATCCCGCGCGCGATCGGGATCGAGGAAGGAGAAGGCGTTGAGGTCACTCGCCTCGATCGCGGCGAGGGATGCGTCGAGCTCTTCGACCGGTGATCGTTGCCCGGCCCGGAACGCGTCGACGAGCGAACAGGCATCCCCCTGCCATGGCGCGTCCGTCACCTCGTGATGATGCCAGACGAGGTCACCGGGACCGGGTCACAGCGTGCAGATGATCCCCTGATCGGGGCGGGCCCGACCCTCGAGCACATCGAGGTAGGCGTCGCCCACGGCGTCGGCTCCGCGGTGCTCGACGATCTCCATCCAACCGCGCGCGCTGTCGACGAACGCGGCGAGCGCCGCGCCGGCTCGATCCTCGAGACCTCCGGGACCCCAGTCCTTGCGTCGCTGCTCGACGCGATCGGGCGCGAAGAACATCACCGGCTCCGGTCCCGGGACGGTCGCATCCAACGCGACCTCCTCCCAGTGCGTCGCCCCCACCCGACAGCTGTGGGCCAGGCGATCAGCGAAGTGCTCGTGGACCTCGGCCAGCACGGCGGCGTCACCGGCCATGTCGACGAAGACGGTCGGGACATCGCTCGGGTCTCCGGCGAGCCCACCGTACGGCACGACCGCGTCGTAGTACCCGACGCGTTCCACGAATGCGGCGTTCGGTCGCGACGTGAGCCCGACGACCCGGCAGTCGCGCCGGTCGGACAGGACCTGCGCGAGCCCGAGCGCGGTCTTGCTCGACGCACTCCCGATCACGACCTGGGTCGCCCCGAAGAACGATTGCTCATCGAGCCAGTCGTCGATCAGGAAGGACGTGGTGAAGAGCGGACGGAAGAGGGCCTCGAACGCGTCGTCGTCCGGCGTCGCCTCGCGACCGACCCGCGCGTAGTGGTTGTACACGGACGGCAGACCCGCGCGGTGCGGTGCCGCGTCGACGAACCCGCTCGGACCGATCCGGTCGGGCGTCACGACGAGGTGGCTCGCCATCGGGAAGTACCCGTAGACCCGTTCACCGGCGGGCAGCGCGTCGACGGTCGACACGTCGACGGTCGCGAAGCCCCATACGGGGATCCGCCCCCACCCGGACTCGGTCGGGAAGAACTGCCAGTACCCCATCAGGTCGCCGAACACGGCGTAGGTGATGTTGTTGGCGGTGAGGGCGAACCGCTCGACGACGAGCCTCGCCTCCCCTGGACCCGGCTCGGGGGCGGCCTCGTCCACGAACCGTGCGGTCCGGAGATCCTCCCGCTTCACCAGCAGCTCCATCAGCATCCCCTTCGTCGTCGGCGAACGGTACCGAAGGGTGCGACTGCGCGACACTCGTAGACCCGAGCGCGGAGTCGGCATGGCCCAGGAACAGTCGCAGAAGAGTGGTGAGCCGCCGATCGGGCAGTGCTCGGTGTGCGACGAGCCCGTCACCGCCGCCGATCCCGGCTCGCTCGTGTTCTCGGCCGCGACCGGCACGATGACCCACGTGCACACCCGTTGCAAGGGCGCCGGCGGGGCCTGATGGCGACCGTTCGGCGAGAGACCCGGATCCAGCGATCGGCCGACGACGTCTGGGCGCTGGTCGGCGATCCGGCGCGCCTCCACGAGTGGTTCCCCGGGATGGTCGCCTCGACCGTCGACGGCTCGACGCGGACGATCACGACGGCAACCGGCATCGAGATGCCGGAGGAGATCCTCACGATCGACCCGATCCTGCGCCGGTTCCGCTACCGCATCACGTCCGTGATCGTGCGGCAGCACCTCGGGGTCATCGACGTGTTCGACCTGGGCGACGGCTCGAGCCTCGTGTCGTATTCGACCGACGCCGAGCCCGACGCGATGGCCCTGATCATCGGGGGTGCCACCGGAGGCGCACTCGCCGAGCTGCGCCGCCTGCTCGAGACCGGACCCGACGCGTCGGCGCAGGTCGCCTGATGGGCCGCAAGATCCTCTTCGTCACCACCGACCAACAGCGCTACGACACCCTCGGGTGCAACGGCGGGACGCTGGCGCGCACGCCCGTGGTCGACGGGCTCGCCGCCCAGGGGATCCGCTACGAGCGAGCCGTGCCGCAGTCGGTGGTGTGCATGCCGTCGCGCTCCACGATGCTCACCGGCCAGCACCCCGCGACGCATGGGGTGTGGATGAACGGCGTGCCGCTCCCGGTCGACGCCCCGTCGGTCGCTGCCGTGCTCCAGCGCGCCGGCTACCGCACCGCGCTGATCGGCAAGGCCCACTTCGAGCCGTACCTCGACCCGTTCGGCCGGTTCACCGAGAACATCCTCGCGATCGAAGGGATCCCGACCACGGAACAGCCGTGGGTCGACGGGTCGACGGGTCCGCACCGCGGGTTCGAGCACCTCGAGTTCGCCACCCACGGCGCGGCCGGCATGCACCACTACGCCCGCTGGCTCCGCGAGCACCACCCCGAAGCAGTGGGTATGTACTACGCGACGCTCGACGCGTCGGTGAACGTGAACGCCGCAGGCGGCGGCGACACCGACGCGCCCCAGGCCCACCACAACCAGATCCCGCGCGACTGGTACCACACCGACTGGGTCGCCGACCGCACGATCACCTGGCTCGACTCGCTCGGCGCGGACGACGACTGGTTCGCCTGGATGAGCTTCCCCGACCCCCACCACCCGTGGGACCCGCCCGCCTCGGAGATGTCCCGCATCGACTGGCGCGAGGTGCCGCTCCCGGCCGGGTACCCCACCGATCGCGCCGAACGCGAGCGCAACCTCGACGACAAGCCGCGTCACTGGCGGCTCTGGTACGACGGCGAGCTCGTCTCCAACTACGAGGCCCCCCGCGACTGGGTCCCCGCGACCCTCACCGACGACCAGGTGCGTGAGATCAACGCGCGCAACGCGGTCGAGTGCGAGCTGATCGACGAGGCGCTCGGACGGGTCCTCGCGGCGATCGAGCGACGAGGATGGACCGACGACGTCGACATCATCTTCACGACCGACCACGGTGAGCTCCAGGGCGACCACGGCCTGCTCTTCAAGGGCCCGTACCACGTCGACGCCTTGATGCGACTCCCACTCGTGTGGCGGCCGGCGCCCTCGGCCGCGGTCGCACCGGCAGTCGTGCATCGACCGGTCGGCCTCGTCGACCTCGCCCCCACCTTCTGTGCGGTCGCGGGCCTCGACGCGACCGACTGGATGCAGGGCGCCGCGCTCCCCGTCGACGACGCCGACGCCGACGGGCGTGGGTTCGAGCGCGTCCTCACCCAGTGGGACAGCGAGCTGTTCGGGGTGGGCGTGCACGCGCGCACCATCACGCGGGACGGCTGGGTGTGCACCGCCTACGGACCCGGCGCGGTGCACGACGGCTCGGAGGGCGAGCTCTACGACCTCGCCGACGACCCGCTCCAGCAGCGCAACCGTTGGGACGATCCGGGAGCAGCATCGATGCGCGCCGACCTGCTCGCCGACCTCCGGGCCCACCGACCTCCCGCACGATCGCCCCGGCTCCAGCTCGAGGCCCCGGTGTGACAGAGGGGTACTGGTCGAGTCGCTGGCCCGGCGAGGACGGCGGACCGACGCGTCGCCAACAGCCCGCAGGCGGGACCGGGCTCGCGATCGCACCGGGCGAGCGTCTCGAGGTCGTCTCGCGCGACGCGATGGCATCGACGATGGTGGTGCTGCGTGATCCGGGAGAGGCGTACCTCCTGTGCCACACCGCGGGCGACGACGCGGTGTCGTGGGTCGAGCGCTTCCACCCCGAGACGCTCGACGTGCTCGAGCGGTCCGAGGACCTCGCCGGCGGTCGCACGTGGCCCGGCGGACTCGCGGCCCATGCGAACGGCTCGCTCTACGTGGTGTTCGGCCGGCACGCCCACCGGCTCGCGGCCGACTGCACGCGCCTCGCGACCACCGAGCTCCCGCGTGCGGCCCCGTACAACAGCTTCGTGATCCTGCCGGACGGTCACCTCGTGACGAAGGACTTCGGGGGGCTGCTCCCCGGGGAGACGGCCGAGACCCGCGGCGACATCCCTCCCGCCGAGCTCCTGGTGCTCGAACCCGACCGCCTGGAGATCGTGGCGCGACTCGAGCTCCCCGAGCCGTCGGTGGCGCGCATCTCCGCCGACGGTGCCGACATCTACGTCGTCGGCGTCGATCACCTGCTCCGGGCCCGATGGGACGGCACCCACCTGACGCTCGACACCGACTTCCAGACCCGCTACCGCACGATGGACGGCCAGACCTACGGCTGGGACGCCGTGCTCGATGCCGGTGCGGCGTGGTTCCTCGACAACGGCGCCGGCAGCGAGGGCTACGCCGGGACGTTCCGTGGCCGGGGCATCTCGCCTGCACCGCTGCACCTGGTGCGCGTCGACCTGGCATCCGGTGCGGTCGGCCTGACGGAGATCTGCGGGCTCCCGAACGGTGTGGTCGCGAACCCGCCGGCGATCGACGCCGGGCGGCGGATCGCAGTGGGCTACGACAGCGCGAACCGGGTCCTCGCCGCGTTCGACGTCGACGACGCCGGTGCGACCTCCCCCCGGTGGCGCCGGGAGCAGGACCACGCCTGCCATCCCATCCTTCTCCCCGACACGGGCGAGCTCGTCACGAACGACCACGATGCCGAGCGGATGATGGACCAGGTCGTGGTCCTCGACGTCGAGACGGGCGAGGAGCGGGCCCGGGCCGACACGGGCAGCCCGGTCCAGTCGGTGCTGTTCCCGGCCCCCGGGTTCGGCCGGGACCTCTACTGCTGCTCGTTCACGACGCTCAGCCGGGTGACGGTCGCCCCGGCACCCGGCCACCGCATCGCGACAGACTGACGCCATGGCAGACGACCTGCGGTTCGCGATCATCGGCGCCGGGATGGCGGGCATCCTCAGCGCCATCCAGCTGCGTGAGGCCGGCTACGAGGACTTCACGGTCTACGAGAAGGGTGATCGGGTCGGCGGGACCTGGCGGGAGAACACGTATCCGGGCCTGGCCTGCGACGTCCCCTCCCACCTGTACAGCTACTCGTTCGCGCTGAACCCCGACTGGACGCACCTGTACTCCCCCGGCGCCGAGATCGAGGAGTACTTCGAGCGGGTCGCTCGTGACTTCGACGTGATCCCCAGCATCCGCTTCGGCGAGGAGGTCACGTCGTGCACGTTCGTCGACGGACGCTGGCACCTCGAGACGTCGGCCGGACGCCAGGACGTCGTCGACTTCGTGATCGCGGCCACCGGCGTCCTCCACCACCCGAACATCCCCGAGATCGAGGGACTCGACTCGTTCGCCGGCCCGATGTTCCACAGCGCGCGGTGGGACCACGACGTGTCGCTCGACGGTCAGCGCGTCGGCGTGATCGGGACCGGCTCCACCGCGGTGCAGATCACCACAGCAGTCGTCGACCAGGTGTCGCACTACTCGCTGTTCCAGCGGACGGCGCAGTGGATCATGCCGCAGGAGAACCCGCCCTACCCCGACGAGGTGAAGGAGGAGTTCCGCTCCCACCCCGACCAGCTGCGCGAGCTCCACGATGCGATCTCGACGCTGTTCGCGGAGGGCTTCGCCAACGCGGTCGTCGATGCGGAGTCACCGCACATGAAGATGATCGAGGACGCGTGCCTCATGAACCTCGAGACCAACGTCCGCGACCCCGAGCTGCGCGAGCTGCTCCGACCGGACTACCGCGCCGCCTGCAAGCGACTCGTCGTGTCGCCGGACTTCTACGAGGCCGTCCAGCACCCGAACGCCGAGCTCGTCACCTCCGGCATCGAGCGGATCGAGCCGGGCGGTGTCCGCACGAAGGACGGACGACTCCACGAGCTCGATGTGCTGGTGCTCGCTACCGGGTTCAAGGCCGACGCGTTCCTCCGACCGATGGACGTCGTCGGTCGCAACGGCGTGAAGCTCTCCGAGGTGTGGGCCGATCGGCCAGGGGCGTACCTCTCGATCTCGATCCCCGAGTTCCCGAACCTCTTCATGCTCAACGGCCCGAACGGGCCGGTCGGAAACTTCTCGCTCATCGAGGTGGCCGAGCTGCAGTTCGCCTACATCCTCCAATTGGTCGAGCAGGTGCGCTCCGGCGCGTGCCGTGAGATCAGCGCGACCAGCGAGACGATGGAAGCGTTCGAGGCCGAGCGCGTCGAGGCCGCGAAGAAGACGGTGTGGGTCACGGGGTGTCGCTCGTGGTACCTCGACGACCGCGGCGTCCCCGCGACCTGGCCGTGGACCTTCGACCGCTTCCGCGAGGAGATGGCCGCCCCGAAGCTCGACGCGTACGACCGGGTGAGTTGACCGACGTCTGAGCGCCACCTGAGGCGGCGTGCCCGAGCCGACCCCTGGGACCCGCCGGATGGCCGGTACCCTGGTACTCCCCCCTCGAAAGGCTGCTCGTGCGTCGTCTCGCTGTCCTCGTGCTCGTGATCGCCCTGGCCGGTCTCACCGCGCTCGTCGCGCCGGCGTCGGCCGCGAACGGCTCGCTCGACGAGGTCACCGTCACCGGTGCCGAGGGCGAGAAGCCCACGCTCGAGTTCGCCAAGGGACTGTCGGTCAAGAAGACCGCGAGCCTCGAGGTGACCGAGGGCACCGGGGAGACCATCGCCAAGGGGAACCGGATCATCTTCGACTTCGTGGCGGTGAACACCCGCACGAAGAAGGAGCTGGAGACGTCGTACGGCAACGCCCCGGCGAGCGTCCAGCTCGACAAGACCCAGGTTCCCAAGGGGCTCGTGAAGGGGCTCGCCGGGACAGCCGTCGGGAGTCGCGTGCTCGTCGCCTTCGCCCCCAAGGACGGCCTCAGCTCGGGGCTGAAGGGCACGAAGAAGAGCGACACCCTCCTGTTCGCGATCGACGTGCGCGCCATCTACACGCCGCTCGAGCGCGCCGAAGGTGAGGCGGTGAGCCCCACGGCCGGGCTCCCGACCGTCGCGCTCGACGCCGACGGCAAGCCCACCATCACCATCCCGGGGAGCGACCCGTCGTCGACGCTCGTCGTACAGCCGCTCATCAAGGGTGCGGGCGCGGTCGTCACGGCCGGACAGACGATCACCGTCCACTACACCGGCGTCGTCTACGCGGGGAACAAGCAGTTCGACTCCTCGTGGGACCGCGGTGCTCCGATCGACTTCGCCATCGGTGCCGGCCAGGTGATCGCCGGGTGGGACGAGGGCCTCGTCGGCCAGACCGTCGGGTCGCAGCTCCTGCTCGTCATCCCGCCCGACAAGGGCTACGGCGAAGCCGGCCAGCCGAACGCGGGGATCTCGGGCACTGACACGCTCGTGTTCGTCGTCGACATCCTCGGCGCGTTCTAGGGCCGCGTCCCCCGGTCGCATGCGGCCCGAGCGCCGATGCAGCCGTACGCGTAGGGTCGGCGCGTGGCCGACGACGCGGCGTACGACATCGAGTTCTTCTGGGACCCGATCTGCCCGTTCGCCTGGATCACGTCGCGCTGGATCGACAAGGTCGTACGCCAGACCGGCTACTCGGTCGACTGGCAGCTCTTCTCGCTGCGCCTGATCAACCGCGACAAGGACTACGCGACCCACTTCCCGCCCGAGTACCCGCGCCTGCACGGGGCCGGGCTGCGCATGCTGCGCGTCGCCGCCTCGGTCCGGGCCGAGCTCGGGCGCGAGCCGATGGGTCCGCTCTACTCGGCGTTCGGGACCAGCGTCTGGGACCAGCCGCCCGGCGGCCCGGGCGGCCTGCGCGCCGACGTCGGTGAGGCCGCGCACATCGAGTCCGTACTGTCGTCGGTGGACGTGCCGCAGTCGTTCGCAGTCGCGGCCGACGACGAGGCTTGGGACGACGAGATCCTCGAGGAGTCGGAGCGGGCGCTGTCACGCACCGGTCGCGACGTGGGGACGCCGATCATCTCGTTCCACCCGCCGGACGGCCCGTCGTTCTTCGG
This sequence comes from Acidimicrobiia bacterium, assembly GCA_035763745.1. Classification (GTDB taxonomy): domain Bacteria; phylum Actinomycetota; class Acidimicrobiia; order IMCC26256; family PALSA-555; genus DASUAO01. The sequence continues at coordinate 43,406 of DASUAO010000021.1, read as the reverse complement.
ACCGGTGATCAGCCGCATCCCGTCCGACGAGGACGCGGTCCGGCTCTGGGACGCGGTGATCGAGCTGGCCACCTTCCCCGGCTTCGCCGAGATGAAGCGCAGCCTGCGCGAGATCCCGCACCTCCAGACGCTCGGCCACGTCGACGATGCCCCGCTCGAGGACTGGGAAGGCGGACGCCGGAGGGGGTGACCGCGCGCCGACGGGGGGTACCCTCGGCGACAGGAGGCGCGATGGGCCCGCTCGGGCAGTCCCGCCGTCAGGAGCCCGTCATGCCCGCCATCACCGTCGACGACCCGAGCACGCTCACACCGGTCGGGCCCGTCGCGGGGTCCGAGCGCCCGGTCACCTCGGTCACCCGCGGGATCCGCGCGACCGAAGGGGCCGGCTTCCCGGTGTGGCGCGGCTTCGCCGGCCTGAGCTTCGCCGACATCGACCCGTTCCTGCTCCTCGACGAGATGGGCCCGATCACGTGGGGCCCCGGATCCGCGAAGGGCGCGCCGTGGCACCCGCACCGAGGGTTCGAGACGGTCACCTACGTCCTCGACGGCGAGATCGAGCACACCGACACCGCGGGCGGTGGCGGCACGATCGGCGAGGGCGACACGCAGTGGATGACCGCGGGGAGCGGCCTGCTGCACGACGAGCTGCCGAGCATGCGCGTGTTCGAGTCCGGCGGGTACTCGCACGGGATCCAGCTGTGGGTGAACCTCCCCGCGGCACAGAAGATGACACCACCGCGCTACCAGGGAATCTCGGCGCGCGATCTCACGCTGCTCGCCACGGACGACGGCCGCGGGTTGATCCGTCTCATCGCCGGCAGCATCGGTGAGCACCGGGGTCCCGGCGACACCCACACGCCGATCACGCTGGCCCACGCCTCGCTCCCGCCCGGCGCCGAGCTGCGCGTCCCGTGGGACCCGACGTACTCGGCGATGGCCTACGTGCTCTCCGGATCGGGTACGGCCGGATCAGGATCGGGCGAGGCGGTGGGCGCGCACCAGCTCGCCAAGTTCGGCGACGGCGACTTCCTCGTCGTCCGGGCGGCCGAGGACGCGTCGGAGCCCCTCGAGGTGCTGATGCTCGGCGGGCAGCCGATCCGCGAGCCAGTCGCGCACTACGGGCCGTTCGTCATGAACACCGAGGACGAGATCCGTCAGGCGATCCGCGACTTCCAGGACGGGAAGATGGGCCAGGTCCCCGCGCACCTCGAAGCCGACGTGCGACGCCGCTGAGCTCCCGTACCGGAGCGAGTGCCATCATGATGGCATCGAGTGTTATCATGTCGCGATGCGTCGCACGCAGATCTCGATGACGGACGAGCAGGCCGAGGCGCTGCGTCGCCTCTCGGCACTCCGTGAGCGCTCCCAGGCGGCGTTGCTCCGCGACGCCCTCGACACGTTGCTCGAAGCCGACGCGCGGGCAGCTCGTGCCGAACGCGCTCGCAGCGTGGTCGGATCGTTCCGCTCCGGCGTGAAGACGACCAGCGAGCATCACGACGAGGCGCTCGACGACGCCTACTCGTCGTGAGCGAACCGGTCTTCGTCGACACCTCCGCGCTGTACGCCGCGCTCGATGCCGACGACGAGCACCACGCCGCGGCCGCCGCGACGTGGGGGCGGCTCCTCGACGGGACCACCGCCGGCAGCATCGAGGGCGTGACCCACGGGTCGGTGGTCGTCGAGGCGAGCGCGCTCGTGCAGCGGCGCCTGGGGATGCGCGCGGTCCGGGCACTGCACGACGGCCTCCTTCCCGTGCTGAGCCTCCACTGGGTCGACCAGCAGCTCCACTCCCGGGCGGTCAGCGCGCTGCTGGCCGGCGACCGGAGGGAGGTGAGCCTCGTCGACTGGACGTCCTTCGAGCTGATGCGTGCGCTCGGTGTGGGCCGGGCGTTCGCCTTCGACGACGACTTCGTCACCCAGGGGTTCACCCGGTTCGTGTGAGCTCGTCGGCCGCCCCGGTTCGCCGTGATCGACGAGCGCATCGACCGGCTCCAGACCCTCGCCCATGATCGTTCCCGGGACGTGCCCGCCGAACCGGAGGCCCCGACTCCCGCCTGACGGGTGGCGGGTGCCATAGCCTCCCGAGGATGCCCCCGCCCCTGGACGTCGACGTGCTCCTCGCGACGGCGCACGAGCGCGCGGGTGGTCTCACCGACCTCGGCGACGACGAGTCGGGTGCGGGCCAGTTCACCGACGGGCTGCACCGCTTCGTCGACTCGCTGAACGCCGAGGCCGCGCTCAACGACATCGGGCACCTCATCGCGACGGAGCGAGTGCTCCTGCACATCGTCAACCGGCTGCACTACGTCGCCGACCGCGGCCGCTTCCCCGGCATCGCCGACGTGGAGATCGTGAAGCCGGTGTTCATCATCGGCCTCCCCCGGACGGGCACGACGATCCTCCACGACATCCTCAACCAGGACCCGGCCAACCGCGCCCCGCTCACCTGGGAGCTGATGTTCCCGTCGCCACCGCCCGACGCGGCGACCGCGGCCGACGACCCCCGCATCGAGATGTGCCAGGCGACGATCCCCGTGGGCGACGAACGGTCGATGCTGTTCAAGGCGATGCACCCGATGGGAGCCCGGCTCTCCCAGGAGTGCGTCGTGATGATGGGCGAGTCGATGTGCACCGCCCTCTTCCACAACCAGTTCAACGTCCCCAGCTACGAGGACTGGGTCGACGCCGAGGCCGACTGGGCGCCGGTGTACGAGTTCCACCGCCGCCAGCTCCAGCACCTGGGCTGGCGCAACATGCGCGACCGGTGGGTGCTCAAGACCGGTGCCCACATGTGGGGCCTCGATCAGCTGCTGGCGACCTACCCCGACGCGCGCATCGTGTTCACCCACCGCGATCCGGTGAAGTCGATGACGTCGTACGCCAGCCTCACCTCACTGGTGCGCTCTGCGGGCAGCGAGTCGGTCGACCCGCACGAGGTCGCCCGCGACTGGACGGCGCGCCTTCGGATGGTGCTGGAACGCGCGATCGACGTGCGCGCAGCCCGCGACTATCCCGACGCGGTGTTCTACGACATGCGCTTCACCGACTTCGTGGCCGATCAGTTCGCCGAGATCGAGCGGATCTACGACGCGCTCGGGCTCCCCATGAGCGACGACGGCGCCGCGGCGATGCGTGCGTACATCGCGGATCACCCGAAGGGGAAGGACGGCATCCACCGCTACGCGCCCGAGGAGTTCGGCGTGGACCCGGCGACCGTCCGGCGGGAGTTCTCCCGGTACATCGACCACTTCGACCTGGCGCCCGAGGGCGACCTGGAAGCGGACGGGGCGGGAGGCGACGCATGAGCCCGACGATGCGCGCGTGGCGCACCCACGAGTACGGGCCGCGCCCGACCGAGGTGCTCCAGCTCGACGAGGTCGAGGTCCCCGAACCCGGTGAGGGAGAGGTGCGCGTGCGCGCGCTCGGCATCCCCCTCAACCTCAACGACCTCGAGCGGGTCAACGGGCTCAACATGATGGTCCGGCCCGACCTGCCGTACTCCCCCGGCATGGAGGTCATGGGCATCGTCGACGCCTGCGGTCCGGGGGCCGAGGACCTCGACGGGAAGCGGGTGGTGGCGATCACCCGCATGGCGAACGGCGGGTTCGCCGAGTACTCGATCTGCCCGTCGATCTCCGCCTTCGAGATGCCCGAGTCGGTGCCGCTCCCCGACGCCGCCGCGCTGTTCTTCCCGTTCCACCTCGCCTGGCTGGGCCTGTTCGACCGGGCCGAGCTCCACGACGACGAGTCCGTCCTGATCCACGCCGCCGCGGGAGGGGCGGGGTCGGCCGCGGTCCAGCTCGCCGTCGATGCCGGGGCGCGAGTGTTCGCGACCGTGGGCTCCGACGACAAGGCCGAGCTGTGCCGGGAGCTCGGCGCCCACACGGTCATCAACTACCGCACGACGGAGTTCGCGCCCGTCGTGATGGAGGCCACCGGCAGCCGGGGCGTCGACGTCGTGTTCGACAACGTCGGCGAGGCCGTGATGGCCGACTCGATGAACTGCCTCGCGTACAACGGGCGGTACCTCATGATGGGCTTCGCGTCCGACAAGTCGGTCGCCGACGAGAAGCTGATCGTGCCGCGCCGGATCGCGGCCGGGAACTTCAAGCTCTGCGGGGTCCTGCTCTCGTACGCGGACGCCGAGCGCGCCGCCCTGATGAAGCAGGCGCTGGGTTGGAACCTCCCGTCGAACGACCTCGGGGCGCAGATCATGCGCGAGGTGGTCGACATGGTGAAAGCCGGGCGCGTGCGCGCGGTCGTCGGGAAGACAGTCGGCTTCGAGGACCTCCCCGCCGCGCTCGAGGCGATGGCGAACCGGGAGACCGTCGGGCGCACCGTCGCGGTGCTCGGCGAAGGCTGAGACCGGCAGGAGCTGGGGTGTCGGCGAGGCAGCTGCTGCGCGTCTTCTCGATGATCGCGGTCGCCGCCGCGGTCGTCTTCGGGATCATCGAGCTCGTCCAGGGCTCCGACGCCTCGTCGGGTCGCGCCGGGTCGACGGCGACCACCACGAGCCCCGGTCGCGGCGCGACGGCCACGTCGGACGCTGCGGACGCCACGCCGTCGGCCTCCCCGACGCGCGCGAGCGATCTCCCGACCATCTCGATCGGCGACCTCCCCGACGAGGCACTCGACACGCTCCTCCTGATCCAGGACGGTGGCCCCTACCCGCACTCGCAGGACGACGGGATCTTCGGGAATCGGGAGGGGATCCTGCCGGCCCGTACGAACGGGTACTACCGCGAGTACACCGTCGAGACGCCCGGATCTCCCGACCGGGGTGCGCGCCGGATCGTGGTCGGCGCCGACGGCGACCGGTACTACACCACCGACCACTACGACTCGTTCCGCGAGATCGTCGCCCAATGAGCGGGGCCGGATGATCGGCGACGAGGTGGGCGCGACGACGCTCGACGACGTGCTCCGCGGCGAGGTCCTCCCGGGCGTCCACGTGCTCGACGACCCGATCGACCCGGTCGACGCCGCCACGCGAGTGCGCGATCGCGGGTGGAAGATGTTCCACGTCGACGGCTCCACGGCCGTGGACAAGCGCTCGTTCCTCGCCGCGATGGCAACCGGTTGCGGGTTCCCGCAGTGGTTCGGCCACAACTGGGACGCGCTGTCCGACGCGCTCCGCGACCTCTCGTGGGCGGCGGCGCCCGGTTACGTCCTGCTCATCGACGACTCGGCGCGCATCCGGGCCCACCGCGACTGGGCGCTCGTCACCCAGATCTTCGACGAGGCCGTGAGCCGCTGGGCCCGGGACGTCACGCCCTTCTTCGTCCTGGTCCGCTGAGCCTCCGTGCTCGTGCGCGCAAACGCCTCCATGTCCGCTTCCTCGCGCCCCCGGTAGCCTCGTCACCCCATGACCACTCCCCGTGACGCCCGCGACGACGAGCTCGACGACGGCCATCTCGAGGACGTCCACCTCGGCGAGGTGCCCGAGGGCCTCGGCCCCGACCTGCACGCGAGCCGCCTCGAGTCGATGCGCCGAGAGCCGGCGTTCTCCGACGGCGTCCTCTCCTTCGCCGATGCCGACGGCCACGAGCGCGAGATCGCGCTCGACGAGGTCGACTCCCTCGAAGCGGACTCGGGCGGCGCCAACCGCACGAAGATCGTCCTGCGCAGTGGCGTCGTCGTGGTCGCCACCGGTGCCGTGATCGCCGGCGCGATCGCCGCCGTGCGGTACCGACGCCGCAAGCGCTAGGAGCCGACAGCACACGATGAGGAGCACGCCGTGATCGAGACGACCATCGAACGCTGGCACCGGTTCCTCCGGGGCGATCTCCCGGGCGGGCTCGACGAGCTCCTCCACGACGACGTCGTGTTCCTCTCCCCGATCGTGTTCTCGCCCCAGCGGGGCAAGGAGCTCACGAAGATGTACCTCCAGGCCGCGGGCGCAACGCTCGGCGGCGACGGCGACCCCGAGAAGCTCGGCACGCCGAGCAACGAGGGCGGGAGCGAGGGCGTCGGACCGAAGTTCCGCTACGTCGCCGAGGTGATGGGTGGGAACCGGGCGGTGCTGGAGTTCGAGTCCGAGGTCGACGGCAAGTACCTCAACGGGGTCGACATCATCACCTGCGACGACGACGGCAAGATCGTCGAGTTCAAGGTGATGATCCGCCCGCTCCAGGCCATCAACGCGGTGCACGCGGCGATGAAGGCGATGCTCGAACAGATGCAGCCGGCCACCGACTGACGCCGGGACGGGGCGAGTTCGGGTCGAACGACCCTGGAGGATCGCGACCGGGCCGGGGAACCTGGGGACGCCAGCGAGGCGACCCCTGAGGAGCACCCGATGAGCGACGCGATCCCCCCGGCGACCATCCGAGCAACCGCGGAGTACTCGGCCGATCCCACGCCGACGCTGCACTGCTCGAACTGCAACCACGCCGTCACCGACGACGACCCGGAATGCCCGACCTGCGAGTCCCCGATCGACTGGACTGCATCCGCCGCCGCGCTGCACGCCTGGAAGGACGCTCTCGACGGTCTGCCCTGACCCCTGGGGCAGCGGCGCCTACTACGGTGCGGCCCATGGATGCAGTGAACCTCGGGAAGACGGGGCTGCGCGTCTCGCGCATCTGCCTCGGGATGATGAGCTACGGCAACGGCAGCGACCGTCCGTGGGTGCTCGACGAGGACGCGACCGAGCCCTTCATCAAGGCGGCGGTCGAGGCGGGGATCTTCTTCTTCGACACCGCCGACACGTACTCCTCCGGTGCGAGCGAGGTCGCGACGGGCCGGCTCGTCCCGAAGTACCTCTCGCGTGACGAGGCGGTGATCGCCACCAAGGTGTTCATGCCGATGACCCCCGGACCCAACGGTGGCGGGCTGAGCCGCAAGCACATCCTCTCGGCGATCGACGCATCCCTCACGCGCCTCGGGATGGACTACGTCGACCTCTACCAGATCCATCGCTTCGACCCGAACACGCCGATCGAGGAGACGATGGACGCGCTCGACACGGTCGTGCGCGCCGGGAAGGTCCGTTACATCGGTGCCAGCAGCATGCACGCGTGGCAGTTCGCCAAGGCCCAGCATGCAGCCGAGCGCGCCGGCGGTGCGAAGTTCGTGTCCATGCAGAACCACTACAACCTGATCTACCGCGAGGAGGAGCGGGAGATGATCCCGCAGTGCCTCGACCAGGGCGTCGGCGTCATCCCGTGGAGCCCGCTCGCCCGGGGGATGCTGGCCGGCAACCGCACGCGCGGCGGCGAGAAGCGCACCACCCGCTCGGAGACCGACGCGTTCACCGACTTCCTCTACAACCAGCCCACCGACTTCGACGTCGTGGATCGCGTCGCCGAGGTGGCGAAGGAGCGGGGCGTGTCACCCGCACAGGTGGCGCTGGCCTGGCTGCTGCACAAGCCCGGGGTGACGGCCCCGATCGTGGGGGCCACGAAGATCACCCACCTCGAGGACGCGATCGCCGCCGAGCAGCTCGAGCTGAGCGCCGAGGAGATCGCCCGGCTCGAGGAGCCGTACGTGCCCCACCCCGTCCTCGGGCACTGACGAGCGACATCTAGGTCAAGCGCACGAGCGTCGCGAAGAGCCCGAAGGCGACGAACGTCGACCCGACCAGGCGCCACGTCTGCACCTGGAACCCGCGCGCCATCTCGATGCGAAGCTCCTGCATCTGGGAGACGAGCTCGTACTCGAGCGCAGCCAACTTCGCGTCGAGAACCTGGTTGGTCACCAGGTCGTTCCACCCACCCGGGGGTCGGTCCATCAGGATGGAGGCCTCCTCGGCCCCGAACGCCGATTCGAGCTTGGTGCGCAGTCGCACCCGAACGTCTTCCACCGTCATTGTGTCCTCCTCGGGTCGGAGCGACAAGACACCTCCTCATTCCACTGGTGATCGACACTCACCGGGTGATCGCCACGACGCGTGCCCACGGCGTGCTGGACTGGGCACATGCGACGGCCACGACGACGGATCGGCGTCCTCGTCGGTGCGGTCTCCATCGGGCTCGTCATCGCGAGCGGCGCAGCCGCCCAGCCGGGTCCACGCGAGCGCACCGCCACCCTCGCGGAGGTGAGCGACGGCGACACGATGGTGCTCGCCGACGGCACGCGTGTGCGGCTCATCGGCATCGACACGCCGGAGACCCAGCATCCCGAGTTCGGCGACGAGTGCTACGGCGAAGCCGCGACGAGGTTCGTCCGCACCCTGCTCGAACCCGGTGATCGGGTGCGCCTCGTGCTCGACGTCGAGCGTCGCGACCAGTACGACCGACTCCTCGCGTACGTGTACCGTGCACGCGACGGCCTCTTCGTGAACGCGACCATCGTCCGCCGCGGGTACGCCTACGTCTCCACGATCCCCCCCAACGTCGCGCACGCGGAGCAGTTCCGTCGACTCGCGGCGAAGGCTCGGAAGGCCGAGCGCGGCCTCTGGAAGGGTTGCGACGTCGACGGATCTCGCGGCGGCGAGCGTCCACCTCCGAGCCCAGAGGCCGGATGTCTGCCCCAGTACCGGGGCGACTGCGTCCCCCCGCCGCCTCCGGACTACGACTGCGCAGACTTCGACGGGCCCATCACCGTGACCGGCGACGACCCGCACCGCCTCGACGCCGACGGCGACGGGATCGCCTGCACCGGCGAGTCCTAGAACGGCTCCTCGTCGCGCGGCCGGCTGCCCCGGTGGACCGCGACGCGGAAGAACTCGTCGGGATCGACCGCGAGGACGAGCAACAGGTTGCTCCAGATGTCGGCGAGCGGGAGCCGCTGGTGGCCGTGGGGCACCACGCAGAGCAGGTCTTCGCGATCGGGATCGTCGTCAGGGCGGTGGACGAGCGCGTAGAGATGCCCGAGCCGCACCGGCCCGCGGGGCGTCGCGACCCAGAAGCCACGGTTCGCCTCCCAGTCGGCCTGTTGGAGGGGGTCGAGCAGCGAGCGGAGCAGCTTCTCGGCGCGACGGGCGGCAAGCTCGCGCGCGCGGTCCCGCGCCCGGTCCCGTCGGACGATCGACTCCGGGTCGTCGGGAAGGACCCGGACGCGCCCACGGCGCGGGCCCGCCGTGGGCGCGCGCCGGGGACGGGCTCGGGGTGCCGGCGCCGGGCGCGAGATCCACTCGCACCCCGCGACCGGGTGGGGCCGGGGCCGGGCGACGCCGACCACGACCTCGCGCCGGTCCGCGAACACGACGAGCTGGCGTCCGTCGGGGAGCTGCTCGACCTCGACGACCAGGGTCGCGAGGTCGGTGGGTCCGTCAGCCACCGGCGACGGGGCGGACCCAGACGATCTCCTCGACGTGCGGGTCGAACGCGGCGATCTTCTCGGCCTCCTCGGCCGGCGCACCAGCGGCCCGGGCGAAGGGGATCTTGCGCTCGCCGACCAGGCGGGCGAAGACCCGCTCGGCCTCGGCGATGGTGGCCGGGTCGTCGACGGCCCACGTGATCGTGGTGTCGCCGGTCTCGTCGATGATGCGCATCATGCCCAAGGGGTGCCTCCTCGATGGTGCGAACGAATCCGAACACAGGTTCGGATGGATGGAGTCCGCATCGAACACCTGTTCGCGCTCCCCGTCAAGGGGCAGTTCGGCCTCCACCGATCCGGTGGAGGTACCGATCACTCGGGAGCGCACGGCACCCCCGAGAGTCGCCATGATCACCGCGGATCCATTCGTACTGCTCGGCGTCTCGTACTGCTCGGCGTCTCGTACTGCTCGGCGTCCGGCCGACCGCGAGCGCCGACGAGGTCGTCGCGGCCTCCGAGCACCTCCTGGCGGTCTTCGACCCCGATCGGTGGGCAGGCACCCCGGACCTCTGGCGCGGCGGGCGAATGGGCCGAGGCGATCCGGGCCGCGACGCAGGCGATCCTCGGCCCCTGACCCGCCGGAGCGGGCTCGCCTCTACGCGGACCGCGACGCGAAGTCGAGGAGCTGCGGGGCCAGCAGCGGCCAGCGTTCGAAGAGGTGACCGGTCCCCTCCTGCGCGGCGGCGCCCCGCTGCTTCCACTCGTCGTCGGGCCACGGCGGCTCGACGAGCTGCGCGCCCGGGATGAGCGCGGCGAGACGCTCCGACGTCGCGCGGGTGTGGTGCGGGTCGCTCTCGCCGCTGCGGAACACGAGCGTCGGGACCGCGACCGCGTCGAGTGCGGCGTCGGTGATCCCGGGAACCGTCGTGCTGGCGTCGGGGACGTAGGCGAGCATCCACCGCTCGAGCGTCGCGATGAACGCCTGCGGGTCGAGGGCGAGGAACCGCTCCCGGTTGCGCGGGTTCCGCTCGAGGACCTCGGCCCACTCCGGGAGCGCGGCGACGGCCTCCATCCCGTCCTGCCACGCGGCACGGATCGACTCCCCGCAGTAGTGCGTGGCGAGGAGCAACAGCCCGTAGACGCCGCCGGAGATCCAGAGCATCGCGAGCGCGGACGCGACGTCGGGGTGGTGCGCGGCGGTCAGCAGGGAGACGCGCGCGCCGCCCGAGCCACCCACGACCACCGCGGGGGCGAGATCGAGGTGGCGCAGCAGCCCGGCGAGGTGGTCGGCCTGCATGGCCGACTCGGAGTCGCCGGTGAAGCACACGTCGGAGGCTCCGCAGTTCGGCCGGTCCCAGATCAGGACCCGCTGGCCCTCGGCCGCCAGCGCCTCGGCGAGCGCCCGGATCCCGGGGGAGTCCTTGGAGAACCGTCCGCCGGGGGTCAGCACCCATGGCCGGCCCCCGGGGTCGCCGACGATCTCGTAGGCGAGGTGCGTACCGTCGATCTCGGCCGTGGGCATGGGCTTCTCCGGGGCTCGTGGACCGCGAAGGCGATCCTCCCTATTCTGACTCCCAGCGCGTCCCAGCCGACGGGCGCCGACGCAACGCTCTGGAGAGCCCGATGACGAGCACGCTGCAGGACACGGATTTCGAGCACCGGGTCGTCGACGCCGACACCCACCTGACCGAGCGCCACGACCTGTGGACCAGCCGGGCACCGACGAACCTCGTCGACCAGATGCCGCACGTCGAGCAGGTCGACGGCGAGGCCACCTGGGTGGTGGGTGGCAACGTGATGGGTCGGGCCGGCGCCGGCGGCGTCATCGACCGCGACAACAACAAGGGCCGGTCGTTCGAGGCGCTCTACGAGTGGGAGATCGACCGCATCCACGAGGGCGCCTACGACCCCGTCGCCCGCCTCGAGATGATGGACGAGGCCGGGGTGCACGCCCAGGTGATCTTCCCGAACACGGTCGGGCTCGGCGGTCAGAGTCTGAGCCAGGCGGTGGACGACCCGGCGCTGCGCCTCCTGTGCGTCGAGATGTACAACGACTCGAACGCCGAGATGCAGGACGCGTCGAACAACCGGCTGCTGCCGATGGCGGTGCTCCCCGCGTGGGACGTCGACGCGTGCGTACGCGAGGCACAGCGCTGCGCCTCGCTCGGGATGCGCGGCGTGAACATCACGTCCGACCCCCAGGACCAGGATGCGCCCGACCTCGCGAGTCGCGCGTGGGACCCGCTCTGGGAGGTGTGCGCCGACCAGCACCTGCCGGTGCACTTCCACATCGGGGCCAGCCTCACCACGATGACGTTCTTCGACAACTACCCGTGGCCGTCGCACGACGACGACACCAAGCTCGCGATCGGCGGCACGCTGCTCTTCGTCGGGAACAGCCGGGTGATCGTGAACATCATCTGCTCGGGCATGCTCGAGCGGCACCCCGAGCTACAGATCGTTTCGGTGGAGAGCGGCGCGGGATGGGTGCCGTTCATCCTCGAGGCGCTCGACTACGAGATGTCCGAGAACGCTCCGGTGCTGCGCAACGAGACGCTCTCGATGAGCCCGTCCGACTACTTCAAGCGCCAGATCTACGCAACGATGTGGTTCGAGCGGACGAACCTCCCGACGTTGGTGGACGCCGTCGGCGAGGACAACATCCTCTTCGAGACCGACTTCCCCCACCCGACCTGCCTCTACCCCGACCCGCTCACGTCGGCGCACGAGAACATGCGGGAGCTGAGCGAGACCGCCCGCAACAAGATCCTCGGCGGGAACGCCACGAGGCTCTACCGGCTCTGATCCGGCGCACCCCGGGGCTGACGGTGGGTTAGGAGTCCTGGCTGCGCCGCATCTCCCGCTCGATGTCGGCGTCGGTGATCGGGCGCCGGAAGAACACGTCCCAAGCGTTCATCACGACGCCCACGCCCCATCCCAGCATCACCCACGCCGGCCAGAAGTGACCGCCGCCGCTCAGTGCCCAGATGCCGACGAGCATCGCGTTGATCACCACGTACGCCAGGACATGGGTACCGAAGTCGCGCCGCTTCTCGAGCCGCTTGCGGGCTTCCTGCCTCTGCCCTTCGTCCGTCGGATCTACCGCGTCCTCCTACGTCGATCTCGCACAGTCGGCTGCTCGCACCCACGGTAGGCGCGAGACTCGGTCCGTGACCGCGATCGCGACCGAAGGGCTCACCAAGCGATTCGGTGCGATCGTCGCCGTCGACGGCCTCGACCTCACCGTCGAGCGTGGCGAGGTGTTCGGGTTCCTCGGACCCAACGGCTCCGGGAAGACGACCACCATCCGCCTGGTGCTCGATCTCGCCCGACCGACGGCCGGCACCGCGACGGTGCTGGGGCGCGACAGCCGCGCCGACGCGATCGAGATCCATCGGCGGATCGGCTACCTGCCCGGTGAGCTCGATCTGCCCAAGGACCTCACCGCGAGCGCCTACCTGGACTTCGTCGCCGCGCTGCGTCCGACCGCCGACCCGGCATGGCGGGCCGAGCTCTGCGAACGGTTCGACGTCTCGCTCGACCGCCGGATGGGCGAGCTGTCGACGGGAAGCAAGCAGAAGGTCGGACTGGTGCAGGCGTTCATGCACCGCCCGGAGCTGGTGTTCCTCGACGAGCCGACGCGCGGTCTCGACCCGCTCGTCCAGCGGGAGTTCCACGACCTCCTCGCCGAGTCCCGCGACCGCGCCACGACCGTGTTCCTCTCCTCACACACGCTCTCACAGGTGGAGCGGGTCGCCGACCGGGTGGGGATCCTGCGCGACGGCCGGCTCGTCGTCACCGACACGCTCGAACAGCTGCGGAGCCGGGCCCGCCGTGAGCTCGAGCTCGACTACGAGACCGCGCCCCAGAGCCCCGACGCGCTCGATGCGCTGCCCGGCGTGGTCAGCGTGCGGACCCGCGGCACGACGGTGCTCGTGAGCGTGGACGGTCCGGTCGACGAGGTGCTGCGTGCCGCATTGGAGCTGGGCACGGTCGCGAACGTTCGGACGCCCGAAGCGGACCTCGAGGAGATCTTCCTCGACTACTACCGCAGCCGCCGGGAAGACGAGCGCCCATGACCGCGATCGTCGTCCTGACCTGGCGCATGTTCCGCGAGCGACGCCGGCTCCTGCTCTGGATGTGCGTCGGGTCGGTGGCGATGGTGCTCTCGGTCACGGCCCTGTACCCGTCACTCGGTTCGCAGTACGGCGAACTGATGGACAACCTGCCCGACGCGCTCTTGAACCTGTTCGGCGGCGGCGACCTCGGCACCCCCGCCGGGTACCTCGAGACCGAGCTGCTCTCGTTCGTCGCCCCCGGACTGGTGCTCGGCGTCGCGATCGCGTTCGGCGCCGGCACGCTCGCCGGGAGCGAGCAGTCCGGCCACCTCGCCCTCGTCTACACGGCACCGATCTCGCGGACCCGTGTCGCGCTCGCCGCGCTCGTCGCCACGATCGTCGCCACGATCACGATCACCGTGGTCGTCTGGCTGACGCTCCTCCCGGGCAACGAGATCGGCGAGCTCCACGTCTCGTTCGCGCACCTCACGGCGGCGTCGGTCATGCTCGGCCTCCTCGGGATCGCCACCGGGGCGCTCGCGTTCGGGATCGGCGCGGCGACCGGGAACCGCGGGATCGCCGCCGGGGCCACGAGCGCGGTAGCCGTGGCCAGCTACCTCGTCTACGCGCTCGCGCCGCTCTCCGACACGACGAACCCGTTCCGCTACGTGTCGATCTGGTACCCGTTCTCGGCCAACCACCCGTTGCTCGACGGGGTCAGCGCTGCGCACGCGCTCGTGCTGGTGGCGTTCGCGGCCCTCTGCGCGGGCGCGGGCATCGCGGCGCTCGGGCGCCGCGACGTCCAGGGCTGACCCGGGGCGCCGGCGCAGGCGACTCAGGTCACTCGGACGAGGGTGGCGAGGAACCCGAACATCACGAACCTCGCTCCGAGCAGCCGCCACGTCTGGACGTGGAACCCGCGGGCCATCTCGATCCGCAGCTCGTGGCGAAGCTCACGCATCTCTCGATATCGAGCACCTGTGCGCGGGCGCGCGTCGCAGGGGCGATTCGAAGGGACGGCACGGGGGGCCGCTACTCTGCTGCACTCGCCCCCGTCCGCTCCCCTCCGTCGGCCTCCGACGCGAGGAGCTCAGGAGAACCCGTGCGCCGTGTCGTGCTCGTCACCGTCCTCACACTGGCCGTCGCCGGGCCGTTCGCGTCCTCGAGCACGGCACTGGCCAAGATCCACCCCTGCACGCTGCTCACGAAGAAGCAGGCGTCGGCGGCGCTGGGCTTCGAGGTCGTCGAACGCGTGCGCAGCACCGAGCAGTCGTCGGGCGCCGAGGAGTGCGAGTACCGCACCGAGAAGTACTGGAATGAGACCTTCGAGGACCTCGAGGCACCGCTGAAGCTCCAGATCACGACCCAGCCGCTCAAGAAGAAGGTCGCCGCCGTGCTCGACGAGCTCGAAGCCGATGCCGCTGCCGTGCCGGTCGAGGGGCTCGGTGACCGCGCCTTCTACAACAGCGGCAACGACCTCGTCGTGGTCGTGGGCAAGGTCGTGATTCAGTCCGAAGTCACCAACATCGAGTGGACGGACGACGAGCTGCAGACGTACGTCCTCGGCCCAGAGCTCACCGCGATGCAGCAGGTCGTCGCGAAGCTGCAGAAGACCCGGTAGCCGGATCCATCTCGGCCATCCCGGTGCCGCTCAGCGGATCCAGCGGCTGCGGTCGATGCGCCTGCTCGGCGACTGCACGAGGCCGGGCCAGTAGCGATGCCGGGCCAGTAGCGATGCCGGGCCAGTAGGTGGTGAGCGTCTCGGGCTTGTCGAACAGGTCGATGCCGCGCACCTCCTCGCCGACGGCGACCACGACGCCGCGCTGATCGGGCAGCGGCGTGAGGGACCCGACGAGGCCGAGCAGGTCCTCGTCGACCGCGCGGTAGACGTCCTCCAGTGCGCCGGTGGCCGACGGGGCGTGGTGCGCGCGACCTCGTAGGCCGCGACCCGGTCCCGGCCTCGGGGCCCGTGAGTGCCCGGGCCCCGCGAAGGAGCCCACGCCGCTCGAGGACCTCGTCACCCAGACGAAGGAGCGGGGCGGGTTCCTGATCTCGGGAGCCGATGCCCTCGGGCTCCGGGCGCGCCCGGACTCCGGGTGAGCTCAGGCCTCTGCGCGGGCGGCGCCGACGAGCGTGGCGAGCTCGGTCTCCGTGCGCTCGACGAGCTCCCACGGGTCGGGGAGGGCTTCTGGGGTCGCGAGGAACCCGAGGTCCATGCCGTCCTTGTTCGACAGCGCGGTCACGTTGAGCGCGGCCCCCATCAGCAGTGGACCGAGCGGATAGATCGCCTCGACCCGGGCGCCGACCACGTACAGGTCGACCGGTGATCCCCGCACGTCCGACACGACCAGGTTGTAGACGGGCGGGATCACCCGCTCGAGGCCGAGACCGGTGAACAGCCGCGCCGCCGCGCCGATGACCACCGGCGGCGCGACGTCGGGGATCGCGACCGACCGGTCGGCGAAGATCTCGTGCTGGTACCGCTTGGCGCGCGCGGTGACCGACTGGATGACGCGCAGCCGCTCGACGGCATCGGCGACGTCGGTGGCGAGGGTGGTGAACATGTTCGCGACCTGGCTGCCGACGTCGTCCCTCGACGCCGCGGTCCGCACCGACACCGGGACCTGGGCGATGAGCGACGCGCCGGGGAGCTCGCCCTGGTCGGCGAGGTAGCCGCGCAGCGCGCCGCCGCAGAGGGTGAGCACGACGTCGTTGACGGTCACGCCGAAGGCCTGCTTCACCGTGAGCACGTCGGCCATCGGGATCGTGGTGACCGCGAGCGACCGGTTGATTCCGATGGACCGGTTGAACCGGGTCCTCGGCGCCGCGAAGGCCCGCGGTGGGGGCTCGGGGCTGCGGAGATGGCGGGCGAAGGTCGCGGTCTGGCGAGCGAGCTGGTTGGCGAAGCGCGCCGAGCGCCAGGGCAGCGCCGCCAGGGCACGCAGCGAACCGAGCCCGAGCTCGACCGCCGAGGGGGCGGACTCGGGCGCCGCCCCGGGTGCGGGTCTGGGTGCCGGGGCATCACGCGGGGGGTCGGGCTCGAGGTCCATGATGAGCCCGGCGAGGTCGACGCCGGACACGCCGTCCATGAGCGCGTGGTGGATCTTCACGACGAGCGCGACGCGGCCGTCGTCGAGCCCGTCGATCCACCATGCCTCCCAGAGCGGCCGGCTCCGGTCGAGCTTGCGGGCGACGAGTGAGGCGGCGAGCTCGGTGAGCTGGCGGCGGTTCCCCGGTGCCGGCAGGTGGGCACGGTGGAAGTGCGCGTCGAGGTCGAACGCCGGATCGTCGACGAGGACCGGTCGGTCGAGGCCGAGGGGCGCGCCGACGAGCCGGGACTTCAGGGCCGGGGCGCCGGCGAGGCGCCGCCCGTAGCCCTTGCGGACGGTCTCGAACGAGAAGTGCGACGCCTCGCGCGGGTCCAGGATCATGAGCGCGGAGACGTGCATGTGCCATCCGGGGGTCTCGCCGAAGAGGAACCCGGCGCCGGCGCCGTCGACGCGTCGCATGCCCCCGGGAGGCTAGGACCGAGATCCCCACTCGACCAGGGACCTTCGCCCCCTGCCTCGGGCGGCTTCGGGGGGTACCGTCCTCGGTGTGATGGTTCGCGCGGGGATGCCCGTCGACGTCCCCGCGGATCCCGATCTCTCGGGGTCCCGTGTACCCGAGTCCGCTCCGTCCGGAGCCGAGGCAGACCTCGACAACGGGTCGGAGTTCCCACGGCTCCCGCTCGGCGACCGGATCTGGCTCCGCGGCCGGGGGACGATGTTCGTCCGGCGGGTAGAGGGCCCGCCCGGCGCGAAGACCATCGTGCTGGCCCACGGCTGGCTCGCGAGCGGCGGGCTCAACTGGTTCCAGTGCTTCGACGCACTCGGCGAGCACTTCAACGTGCTCGCTCCCGACCTGCGCGGCCACGGGCGCGGGATCCGCACGTTGAAACCGTTCCGCCTCGCCGACTGTGCCGACGACTTGGCCGCGCTCATCGAGCGCGAGCAGTGCGGCCCGGTCATCGCGGTCGGGTACTCGATGGGCGGGCCGGTCGTGCAGCTGCTCTGGCGTCGGCACCCCGAACTCGTCGCCGGGCTCGGGCTGTGCGCGACGGGCGCCGAGTTCGTCACCGGGAACCGGGAGCGCTACGGCTTCACGACCCTGATGACGGTCGCAGCCACGACCACCCGCGTCGGCCAGCTCGCTGCGTTCCTCCCCGGCCTCGTCACCAAGACCCTGTTCGGCATCCGCCCGACGAAGCGGCCGGGCACCTTCGCCCGCTGGGCCCGCTCGGAGATGGGCCGCCACAACCCGCGGGCGATCCTCGAGGCCGGCCACGCCATCGGGACCTACAGTGCGAAGCACTGGGTCCACGAGATCGACGTGCCGACGTCGGTGCTCATCACCACCCGCGACCGGGCGATCGACCCCACCGCGCAGTCGCGCCTCGCGATGGCGATCCCCAACGCCCACATCAACCGGATCGACGACGGCCACATCGCGTGCGCCAACCCCGACTTCGGCCGCAAGATCACCGACTGCGTCCTCGACATCGAGCGTCGCATCGACGGCCCCGACCGGCGCCGGAACCGGTTCCTCCGGCGCTGACCCATCCGGGCGACGGCGTCGGGCGGGCCGGGTTCGACCGCAACGTTCGGCCGCGGCGCTTCGCGGCGATGTCCGGAGGATAGGTTCGGCGCCGTGAGCTCCGCCTGGAGATCGCGAGACTCCGTCCACCTCATCGCGCATCGGGGGGCCTCGGCGTACGCGCCGGCGAACTCGGTCGAGGCCGTGACCGCGGCGAGCGACTACGGCGCCACCGACGTGGAGATCGACCTGCACTCCACCGCCGACGGCGCGTTCGTGGTCACCCACGACGGGCTGCTCGACGGGAGCGACCCCCGATGGATCTCGGAGCTCACGATGGACGAGTTCCGCGCCGAATGTGCGAGCACCGGCCACACGCCCGTCGCCCTCGACGACATCCTCTCGGTCGTCGTCGACTCGGGCCTCGGCCTGTACCTCGACGTGAAGCAGATCCTCCCCGGGACCGAGCGTCTGCTCGCCGCGTCGATCGACGCGGTCGGGTATCGGGAGCACACGGTCGTCGCGAGCTTCCGTGCCGACATCGCCATGACGGTGAAGCGGGAAACGGGGATGCTGACCTCGGTGCTGTTCCACGACCCGGGCATCGATCTCCACGCGCTCGTGCTCGGCACCCGCTGCGACTACGTGCACCCGTGCTTCGACGTGTTCCCCGAGCCGATGCACCTGTTCACCGCCGACTGGGTCGGGCGCGCCCGGCGGACCGGGGCCGGCATCGTCACGTGGAACACGCTCGACGAAGCCACCGCGCGGGACGTGCTCGCGCTCGGCGTCGACGGGATCTGCTCCGACGACCCGCGCCTCCTGGTCGCCGCGCAGGCTGCGACCTGAGCCGCCGCGGCCATCGGGACCGTCGCCATCGGGACCGTCGCCATCGGGGCCGCCTCCCTCGGGACCGCCCCCCTCGGGATCGTCTGGTGGGACGAGGTCCCACGACCCGGGGCCGCCGATGACCCGCCAGCCGCAGTACGTCTTCAGGTCGTGGCAGACGGTGCACAGGCGCCACGTGTTGTGGACGTCGGCCGGGCCGCCCCGGGCGAAGTCCGTGATGTGGTCGATGACGAGGCCCTGGTCGTTGTCGCAACCGGACCGGCCGCACACCGGATGCGTGGCGTCGAGCCAGCGACGCAGCTTCGCCGGGATCGTGCGGGTGCGGGACGAGACGTGGGTGATCGCGTCGGTGTCGTCGTGAACGAGGACGGTGACGGCCGCGTCGGCGAGCATCGCCCGAGCGACCGTGACCGGGATCGGCCCCACCCCGGGGAGCTCGCAGCGCTCGCCGTCGACCACATGGCCGGCATCGAGGGAGCGGGCACCGACGTCGACGCGCACGTCGACGGGACGACCCGGCCCGTCCGTGATCAGCGCGACGAGCGCGTCGTGCATGAGCGCGGCGCGCGGCACCCGGTTCCGGGACGCTCGGGTGGCGCGGAACAGGCGGTCGGTCTCGGCGTCGAGGGCCGCGAACACCTGCGCAGCTCCCGCGGGCGAGAAGCGGACGTCCATCCGAGCAACGCCGTGAGCCTCCTGCCAGCGGCTGAGGGCGCGCGACTCGTGCAGCTCGCGAGCCCACGCGGCATCGTCGGCGACGGTCGCGGCGAGGACCCGGCGGCACCGCTCCTTCAGGCCCTTCAGGGTCTGGCGACGCGCGGCCTGCAGCAGCGTCCGTTCGGCCGTGGGATCGGCCGTCGCGGCCGTGGCGATCTCGGCGGCCTGCGCGGCGGAGAGGCGCCCGGCGCGGAACTCCGCCGCGGTGGCGGGAAGCGCGTCGAGCGCCTCGGCGGTGCGCAGCGCCTGGGTGGCCGCGCCGACGCTGACCCCGCTCGCCGACGCCAGCCACTGTGCGGCGCTGCGGTGCCCGTGCTCCCGGTAGGCGCCGGTGGCATCGACTCGCGTGGTGACCTCGGCCTTGGCGGCGGCGCACAGGTGCTCACCCCGGGCGAACAGCTCGACGAGGCGGACGGCGCCGGGGCCGTCGAGCGCGCCGGGCTCGAGCTCGCGCACGACCCGCTCGAGCGTCGTCACCGCACCGCGGACCTCGTCGAGCACCGAGGTCGCCATCGCACACCTCCTCCCACGGGAGCGCCGGCCGGGCCGGGCTCTGTCAGCCGGAGACCTGTCAGCCGGAGAGCTGTCGGGGGAAGTGGAGGAAGTGGTGACACTGTATCGAACGTATGTTCGACCCGTCAAGTCGGGCAACGCGCGCGCGAGCGGAGCCTGGATGGGCCGTCGGCAGGGTCGAGCGCGTCACGCGCCCGGCGAAGCGCCGAGGACGGCCGCGAGACACGCGGCCAGCCCGTCGGCATACGGGGGCACGAACATCGAGAGGTGGCCGCCCGCGATGGGACGGATCGAGAGATCGGGCGCCAGGGCGCGCCAACGATCGGGGTGGGCGAGGTCCCCGGTGTGGAGGATCGTCACGGGGATGTCGACGGGACGGGTCGTGTGGCGGCGCAAGGCTCGCACGGCCAGGAGGTCGAAGGCTCGGTAGCGCGCGGTCGTCACCCGTTCGGGGTTGCCGGGGTGGAGCGCGAGCAGCTCGGCATGGGCCCTCCGCAGAGCCGCCCGCCAGACGTCGACCGCGCGGCGTCCCGCGAGGTGCTCGCGCAGCCGTTCGCGTCGGCTGCGACCACCGCCGGGGATCGGTGCCGGGGTGTCGAGGAGGACCACGGCGACGGTGCGGCCCCGGTCGGCGAGCAGCCGCGCGGCCTCGACGGCGACGACCCCGCCGGCAGAGTGACCGGCGACGACCACCTCCCCGGTCGGCTGGGCCGCGTCGATCTCGCCCGCCACGCGCGCCGCCCCGGCATCGACGGTGCGGTCGGGTGCGCCCGGGGTGTGCAGACCCCTCGCCTCGATCACGATGACCGGCTGGTCGTCGCCGAGCGCGCGGGCGACCCAGTGGAACGCGAGCGCGGTCCCGCCCCAGCCGGGGACGAAGAACAGCGGCGGGCGCGCGCCCTCCGGGTTGAGTGTGACGGCGAGGCTCGCGCGCGCGAGTGCGCCGACGCGCAACGCTGCGGCGAGCGCGGCCGGTGTCGGATGGTCGAGCGGCGCCGTCGGCTCGAGGGTGCCCCAGCCGAGCTCGGAGCAGGCGACGGTCAGCTCGATGGCCCCGAGCGAGTCGAGGCCCAGCTCCCACAGGTCGTCGTCGGGATGGACGCCGTCGAGCTCGAGGATCTCGCCGGCAGTGGCGGCGACCGCACGTTCGACGTCGTCGTGAACACGTCGCGGCGGCGCAACGGTCCACGGTTCCGTAGGCACGTCGCGCAGCACCATCCGGTCGACCTTTCCGGTCGCGAGGAGTGGCAGGTGGTCGTGACGGACCAGCGGTCGCGGCACCAGGTGTGGTGCGAGCTCGGCGCGCAGACGCGCCATCACCTCGCTCGGGGTGAGCGTGCTGCCGGCATCGAGCTCGAGGTGGGCGACCAGGCGTGTGGCGCCGCCGCTCGTCCGGTGGGGCAGGACGACTGCCTGGCGGATGCCCGAGATCGCGTGGAGCACCCGTTCCGGCTCGGCCGGCTCGACCAGCGTGCCGCGGATCTTCACCATGTCGTCGATCCGGCCGACGAGGCGGAGCTGACCGTCGCGTCCCTCGCGGGCGAGGTCGCCGCTGCGCCACCAGCGTGTCCCGTCGGCATCCACACCGAAGCGCCGTGCCGTGAGCTCGGGGTCGCCCAGGTACTCCTTGGCGACCAAGCCGCGGACCACGATCTCGCGCGCTTCGTCAGCGCGGTCGCCCGTCGGCTCGAGCCGCACCCGTCCCGGATCGCGCGGCCGACCGAGCGGCACGCGCCCCGTCCCGAGCGGGTCCTCGGCTCGGATCTCCAAGGCGAACACGCCCCCCACCGTCTCCGAGGCCGCGTACGCCGCTCGGATCGACGCATCCCGGGAGACGAGCCGACGCAGGCCCGGCACGTGCTCCCAGGTGAGCGCCTCGCCGTAGGTCTCGACCACCGTGACCGACTCGAGGCGTCGCCCTTCCGGCCAGAGGTCGAGCACCTGGGTGGCGAGCGACGGGACGAGGGCGATCCGGGCGAACTGCTGGCGGTCGAGCTCCTCCAGCAGCGCGAGGGGGTCGAGACGCGAAGGGTCGATGATGCCGACCGAGGCACCGGTGGCGAGGTCGATCGCCGACGCGATGCCGGCCGTCCAGTGCACGGGCGCCAGGTTCGGTAGGTGCGTCCCCGGCGGGCGCTGCTCGCGACGGGGTGAGCCCATGCGGGCGTCGTGGAGCCACCAGTCGAGCACGACGCCCTTGGGTCGGCCGGTCGACCCGGACGTGAACACGACCATCGATCGATCCTCCGGACGCACCGGTTGCGGTGCGATGGGGTCGCGCACATGGTTCGGCACCGGCACCGGATGGGTTCCGGTGGGCACGAGCCGTCGCTGGTCCGGATGGGTGAGGACCGCGAGGGGCGGGCCGCCGAGTCGGGCGAGCAGCTCGGCCACGGCCGCCGGTGGTAGCGCGGCGTCGATCGGGGCGAACGGGACCCCCGCGTAGAAAGCCCCGAGGAGCGCGACGATCCCCGCCACGTCGCGTTGCACGATGAGCGGGATCACCGGTTCGTCGGGGCGGCGCTCCCCGGTGTGTTCGACGAGCATCCGGGCGCAGGTGCCGGCGAGTCCTGCGGCCTCCTCGAACGTCAGTGCCCGCTCGCGGTCGTGCAACGCGACCCGCTCAGGGGTGCGGGCAGCCCAGTCGACGAGGCCGTTGGCCACCAGCGACGGCGCGGGGACACTCACCCGCGGACCGTAGCCCGATCCGCTCCGGCAATCGATCGGTGTTCGGTGAGGGCACCTAGGATCCCGTCCCGTGAGCGAACACAACGTCCTCGGCGGCGATCTCGAACCCTGCGGCCTCGACCCGGTCACCGGCTTCTTCCGCGACGGCTGCTGCAGCACCGGCCCCGAGGACCTCGGCAGCCACACGATCTGTGCGGTCGTGACCGCCGAGTTCCTCGAGCACCAGCGGAGCATCGGCAACGACCTCAGCACCCCGATGCCGGCGTATCGCTTCCCAGGCCTGCACCCGGGCGACCGCTGGTGCGTCACGGCGCGCAACTGGCGGCGCGCCCACGAGGACGGTGTCGCCGCACCCGTCGTGCTCGCGAGCACCCACGAGCGCGCGCTCGACATCGTTCCGCTCGAGGTGCTCCAGCAACACTCGGTCGACGTGCCCGGCGACCTCAGCGCGCTGGAGGACTAGGGGCGACGGACGTCGTGGCCGGACCGGCGCGGGCCTTCCGGCATCGACGTCAGCTCCGGCGTTCGCGGCGCACTCGTCGACGGCCGAGCGTGACGGTCGCGGCGCCGGCGAGCGCGAACCCGGCCGTCAGCAGCCAGCCTGCGGTGTACGACGCAGCGTCGACCACGGCACCGAAGATCAGCGGTCCGGCGAGGATGCCGACGTACACGCCCGTCTGGGTGAGCCCGGTCGCGGCGCCGGGATCGTCGGGGCGGATGCGCACGATGGCGAAGTTGAACAGCCCCGGCCAGGCCCACGCGGTGCCGAAGGCGAGAACGGTCGCAACGACGTAGACCCGCGAGACGTCGAGGGAGAAGAGGACGAACCCGACGCTGCCGGCGAGCAGCATGAGCGCGACCACGCGGAGATGCCGACCGTCGCGCCGGTCGGCGAGCACTCCTGCCCGCACGCGCACCGCGATGCCGACGAGGCTGCCGCCCGTCAGCAACCAGCCCGCCGCGCCGGGCGCGATCCCCACGTGCACGGCGCCGCTCACGAGGAACCCGACGAGCACCGCAGCGGCGGCGGCACCGAGGCCGACACCAATTGAGAGGATGACGAGCGTGGTGTGCGAGACCGGCGGACGGGCCGTCGGCCCCGGTTCGGAGAATGCCGGCGTGGAATCGGGGGTGGGCCGCGCGTCGGCGACGCGCCGTGCCGGGACGAGTGCGAGCCCGCACGCGGCGATCGCGGCGCCGCTCACGAAGCCGTAGCGCCACCCGACGGTCAGCGCGAGGAGCGGGACCGCTGCGCCCGCAGCGAGGGCCGCAGCGGGCATGCCGGACTGCTTGATCGCGAACGCGAGCCCGTGTCGGTGGATCGGGACGCCGCGGGCGACGAACGCGTTCACGGCCGGGTTCGTGAGCGCGACGCCGAACCCGGCGAGCGCGAGGAACCCGACCAGCCTTCCGAACGACGTGGCCGCGACGGCGATGCCCGCCATCGCCGCGACCGACACCGTCGCCGCGATCCGCATCGACCGCTCGGGGCCGATCCGCTCGACGACGCGGCCGAGGACCACCGAGGCCAGCGCGGCCGCGAGGCCGAACGCCCCGAGGGCGACGCCGAGCTGAGTGGTGTCGAGCCCGAGGTCCGAGCGGAGCTGCACCGCCAGAGCGCCGGTGAGGAACGACGGCAACGAACCGCCGATCGACACCACGAGCGCGGCTCCGACCACCCGAGCGGAGCTCGGCCCGGTGCCGACGAGATCGCTCGATGCCCTGCGCATCGGTCGAGTCTCACACGGAGACCGTGACCGACGGCCCGGGTTCGCGGCGAGCACGGTACGGTCGCGGCGACGCGACCGGACGAGGAGGCCCACCATGGCGGATGGGTACCACGAGGCACAGCGGGCCCTGCAGGACCGGTTCGACACCCGCCGCCTCGCCGACCGCCTCGCCGAGGCGACCACCGACATCATCGGCGAGCCGTACCGGGAGTTCATCGAGGCGCGCGACATGTTCTTCCTCGCCACGGCCGACGGCGACGGCTGGCCCGAGGCGTCGTACAAGGGCGGCGAGCCGGGGTTCGTGCGGGTGCTCGACGAGCACACGCTCGCGTTCCCCGTCTACGACGGCAACGGCATGTACCTCAGCACGGGGAACCTCGACGTGAACCCGCGGCTGGGGATGCTGTTCGTCGACTTCGAGACCGGGACGCGCCTGCGCCTGCGGGGGGAGGCGTCGATCGACCCCCACGACCCGCTGATCCCGACGTACCCCGGTGCGCAGCTCGTGGTGCGGGTCCGGGCCCGCGCCGTGTTCGCGAACTGCCGCCGCTACGTCCACCACTACCAGCTCGTGGAGCGGTCCCCGTTCGTCCCGGCATCCGACGGCGCGGCACCCGCTCCCGACTGGAAGCGCGACGCGTGGTTCGAGGGCGCGCTCCCCGCCGACGACCCTGCGCTCGACCCCGAGCACCCGAGCGCGCCGTCCATCCCGCAGTTCTGAACTGCACGGTCTGCCGTCGACCTCGCCGCGGACCGGCTGGCTCGCCTAGGGTGCCCCGGCGCCCTTCGACCGAGCGGGCCCGGGCGGGAACCAGCAGGAGGGCTGGCATGGTGCGGAAGCTCGCAGGTGTGGTCGCAGCAGTGGCAGTGGGCATCGCCGCCGTCGGGATCGTCCCGTCGGCCCCGAGCGGAGCGGAGCCGGCCGGCGGGGCGGAGCCGGCCGGCACGACGCTGAAGTGGTCGCTCCGCGTCACCTCGGTGCTCTGCGACCCCAGCCTCGGTCAGTGGCAGTCGAGCTTCGGGGTCCGCAACGACGACACCGGGCTCGCCATCACGCTCACCTCGGTGGTCATGGACGACACGGGAGCGGAGATCGTCGGCACGTTCACCCCCAACCCGTTCGTCTCGGACCAGTGGACCGATGGCGTCGCGCACTCACCCGGGACCGCGACCAATGTCGAACCAGGAACCACGATCCAGTACACCGAGAACGGTGTACCCCTCCAGCTCGACCTCCCGGCATGGGCGTGGTCGTCCGATCCTTGCCTCCGGGTCGCCGACCTCGTCGTCGGTCCCGCAGTGACACAACCCGGCGCGACGGTGACCGTCTCGGGGACCGGATGCCTCCAGCCGCCGGCGCCCATCGTCGAACCTGTCGGCACCAAAGCGAGCAGCGCGCCCGCCGCGTCGAACGGCAGCCCGCTCAGCGGCACGGTGTCGGGCAGCGTGGCCTTTGCCCCGCCGGTCGTGTTCGGGCCGATCACCGCGGCCCCCGACGGCACGTGGAGCACCACGGTCGTCGTCCCCCCGGGCACCCCGCCCGGCTCCTATCCGGTGTCGGCGACGTGCACCTACCCGCCGCTTCCGGTCACCACGGTCGCCGCGCAGGCCGTGACGCCCACGTCGTTCGCGTACCAGACCCGCACGATCACGTTGCCGGTCGTGGCCGCACCGAAGTTCACCGGCTGAGTCGACGCTCGTCGCGAGACCCACGGGGTCGCCCACGGGCGGGCCGCCCGCTGGGATCCGTCCCGCGCGGGCGCGAGGATGGGGTCATCACCCGCGAACGAGAGGGGTGCGCCATGACCACCCGGGACCATGACCAGATCCTCACCGCGGTGCGCGAACGGTACGCGGACGCCGCCCGGGCCGCGGAGGCGGCGTCGTGCTGCGCGGCGCCCGGCGCCACGACCGGCCTGATCGGCGGGACCCTCTACGGCGACGAGGACAGCGGTTCGCTCCCCGACGCCGCGGTCGCCGCGTCGCTCGGCTGCGGCAACCCGACCATGCTCGCCGAGCTCGCGCCCGGTGACGTCGTGCTCGACCTCGGCTCGGGCGGTGGGATCGACGTGCTCCTCTCGGCCCGGCGGGTCGGCCCGACCGGCAAGGCCTACGGCCTCGACATGACCCCCGAGATGCACGACCTCGCCCTGCGCAACCAGGCCGAGGCCGGCGTCACCAACGCCGAGTTCCTCCTCGGCGCCATCGAGGACGTCCCGCTCCCCGATGCCTCGGTCGACGTGATCATCTCGAACTGCGTGGTGAACCTCTCGCCCGACAAGGACGCGGTGCTGCGGGAGGCGTTCCGCGTGCTCCGGCCGGGTGGCCGCTTCGCGATCTCCGACATCGTGCTGCGCCGCCCGCTCCCCGAGCCGGTGCAGCGTCTCGTCGGCCTGTGGACCGGCTGCATCGCGGGCGCGCTGCTCGAGTCCGACTACACCGCGAAGCTCACCGCCGCCGGGTTCGTGGACGCGGGCATCGAGCCGACCCACGTATTCGATCGTGATGACCTCGCCCGCATGGCCGCCGACATGTTCAGGGCGGTCGACGCCCCCGAGGATTTCGACGTCGAGGGGACCGCGGCGGACCTCGACGGCGCGGTCATGAGCGCCTTCGTGCGCGCCCGCACGCCCGCCTGACGGTCGGCCGGGCGTCGGGGCGTCTGCCGGGCTCACGGCGGATCGCGTCCTTCGGGGTCGCGCGAGCCGGGCGCGTCCGGAGCGTCGGAACCGCTCGCGCCGCCGGGCGCGTCCGGTGGGACGAGCCGCCACGCATGGGGGCTGCCGAGGACCTCCCAGCCCCGGCACGACTTGAGGTATGTGGCGGTGGCGGTGTCGCCGGTCGCCGCGCCGAGCCAGTGGCCGGCGCTGCGCGCCCCGTTCGCCTGGTACGCGCGGGTCTCGTCGACGCGCGCCGCCCCGCGTACGCTGCGCCCCGAGGCGTCGCCCGGCCGGGGACGCCGGGGAAGGAGCCATGGCGACGGCACGGCAGGACACCGACGAGGACCTCGAGCTCATCCACGACCGCAGCTACGCGGTGCAGGTGTTCCGCCGGTCGCCGACCGAGATCGTGGCCCGGGGGCGGGTGCAGGACCAGAAGCCGCCCGGGCTCTACGTCGAGGGTGACCCCGACCCGCTCACGCTGCACGACATGACGATCGAGCTGCGCGTCGCGTTCCCGAGCCTCGAGATCACCGACGCGGGTGTGCACTTCGAGACGTTCCCCCAGGAGGGATGCCCGGGGATCAGCGCGGCGTACCGCAGCCTCGTCGGGGTGTCGATCGCGCGGGGGTTCACCCACACCGTGCGGGAGCGCTTCGGCGGTCCCCGGGGCTGCGCGCACGTCACCGCCCTGCTCCAGGCCATGGCCCCGGCCGTCGTGCAGTCGACGTGGTCGATGCGACTCCTCGGCCGGAAGGCCGCCGCGGCGCGCGGCGAGCCGGTGTCGCTCGGCTCCCCCGAGGCGCGCCAGACCGCGGTGCTCCCCAACCTCGACACGTGCCACGTGTGGGCCGCCGACGGCGACCTCGTCCAGCGCGTCGAGCGGGGCGAGGTCGTCACCCCCGGGATCCCGGTGCGCGAGCGCCTCGAGGCGCTCGGTGTGGAGTGGACCTGAGGACGGTTCCCGGGCGGCGCGGCCGCCGGTGGTCAGCCCTCTGCGAGCGTGACCTGACGGCTGTGGCGCACCTCGAGCCACCGTTTCGGCCCTCTGCGCCACCTCGATCAGATCAAGATCGACCCACTCATGCGCTCACACGTCGTACCCGACCGCGCGCGCCCAGTCGGTCAGGACCCGGAACCGGCCGTCGCGCCCGGTCTCCATCACGGCCACCGTCGCCGGCTCACGGTTGCCGGTTCCCGGCTCGAGCGTGACCGAGCCGGTCCAGCCCTCCCAGCCGTTCACCTGGTTCAGCTCGGCGGTGAGCGCCGCGGCGTCGAAGCTGCCGACGTTCTCTGCGGCTTCGGCGAGGAGCATCACCGAGTCGAACGCGTACGGGCTCCACGTGCCCGGTGCCGTGCGGAACTGCTTGCGGTACGCCGCGACGAAACTGCTCGCGCCGGGGAACTCGTCGGGCGAGGGAACCCCGACCACGGGGCACATCCGGGCCGCCTTGCGACCCGCGACGGAGATGAACCCTGTGTCGTAGGACCCATAGTCGGCGAGGCACTGGGCCTGCGACGGGAGCGCGCGCATCGCCTTGGCGATCCGGCCGCCTTCGGGGAAGTAGGTGGCAACGTAGATGACGTCGGGGTTCGTCGCGTCGAGCTTCTCGACGAGATCCGAGTAGTCCTTCAGGCCCGGCTCCACCGGCTCGTAGGCGGTGATCGTCACTCCTGCGCCCTCGAGCAGCTCCTTGAGCGCGGCGGACACTGTCGCCGTGTAGAGCGTGGTGTCGTCGTAGGCGATCGCGACGGATCCGGCGCCGAGCCACGTGGTCAACGCCTCGGCCGCGACGGGCGCGATCTGCGACGTCATCGGCTGCAGCGTGAAGCCCAGCCCCGCCGTGGAGTCGGCCGACGTGAGGCGGATCGGCACCAGTCCCGCGTCGACGTACAGCGGCAGGGTCTCGGCACCCACACCCGAGTTGTAGGGACCGACCACGCCGTCGAGGCCCTCGGCGATCGCGGCCGACGCGGCCTCGACGCCGGTCTCGGGGTCGGCGGCGTCGTCGATCGGGACGATCTCGACCTTCCTGCCGCCGATGCCGCCGTCGGCGTTGATCTGCTTCGCGGCGAGCCGGGCTCCCTTGAGCATCCCCTTGCCGATGTTCGCCTGATCACCCGAGAGCGGGCCCTCCAGCCCGATGTGGACGGCGTCGTCGTGCGCACCCGCCACCGATCCTGTGCCGGCGAGGCCGGAGAGCGCGACGAGCGTCGCCACGAACAGGGACAGGAGATGGCGAATGCTCATCATCGGCAGGGCTCTCTATCTCTCGGGGGGGGACGACGATGCTCTCGGGGGGGAACGACGATGCGGATCCTAGGTGCGCAATCATCGAGCCTCCAAGTTCGCCGCCAGCGGGCTCAGCACGAGGTCGGCCGAGCACCCGGACCCGTACCGCGCCGGGTGTCGGCGCGGGGAGCGGGCGCTCTGTGAGCAGCACGAGCGGCCCGGGGGCGCGCCCCCGAGGGCTTCGACGTCGAGGCGACCGCCACCGAGCTCGACGGCGCGGTCATGAGTGCGTTCGTGCGAGCCCGCACGCCTGGCTGACGCTGACGGTTCGTTCCCGCGGTCGTTCTCCGGCGCATGCAAGACTCCATCGCACGACCCGATCCCAAGGGGTGCCTGCGATGGCCGAGACTCGGCGTGGGAAGAAGGAAGTGTACGTCAAGGGATACACGCGACCGGACGGCATCGAGGTCCCTGCGCACTACCGATCGACCCCCAACACCTCTCGCGGCAAGGCTCCGAAGCGCAGACGGCAGAAGTAGCCGACGATTCCGCGTCGCCTGACGGTCGAGCCGAGGCGCGCCGCGGGCCAGTGGGTGCGGTGATGAGGGACCGAGGCATCGGGTCGTGGGTCGCGCGCCGGGCGCGCACCGCACCGGACGTCGTCGCGCTGCGTCGACTTCGAGGATCTCCTGGCCGCGTCTCGTGACGACCCGATCGACGAGGTCGTCGGCCTGGACGATCTGTGCGTCCTCGCGCGCACACCTCTCGAGCGTCCGCCAGTTCCTCACCGGGGCCGCACCCGTCCTCGAGCACCTGATCGATATCACGACCCGGCGTCCCGCGCTGGTGCAGCACCAACCTGCGGCCGAGCGCGTGGAGCGGCCTAGCATCCGGTTCGCAGCAGACGAAGGGACCCGGAGTGGCTGATCTCGCATACGCCCGTGCGGGCGACAGCCACATCGCGTACCAGGTGGTCGGCGAGCCGGGGCGGGTCGACGTCGTGGTGGTGGCCGGGGCGCTGTTCCCGCTCGAGCTGCTCGCCGAGGACCGGGTCGCTTCCCGCTTCACCGCCGGCCTCGCCACCCTGGGGCGGCTGGTGGTGTTCGACAAGCGCGGGATCGGGCTCTCCGACCCGATCACCGACGACTCTCGCAGCCTGCAGGAGCAGTGGGCCGAGGACCTGGTCGCGGTCGTCGAGGCCGCCGGGCTGGTCGCGCCCGTCGTGGTGTCGTGGGAGCCGATGGGCGTGGCCCGACTCGCGGTGTCCCAGCACCCGGAGCTGTTCTCCTCCATGGTCCTCGTGAACCCGTCGCCGGCCACCGCGGAGATGGCCCGTCTGCTGTCCCGTACGCCGGGCCCCACGGTGCCGGTCCGTTCGACCGAGACGCTCGCGTTCCCGAGCCGGATCAAGGACGAGGAGTTCACCGCGTGGCTCGCGCGGTCGGGGCGAGCCGGTGCGAGCCCCACCACGGCCGCGCGGATCTGGAGCCACTTGTTGGACCACCCCGGCTCCCTCACCCCGCCGGGGATCACGATCCCGACGCTGGTCCTGCACAACCAGGACGCCATGACGACCGAGCAGGAGGTGCGGTCGGTCGTCGAGGCGATCCCCGGCGCCACGTTCGTCCAGGTTGCAGGCGGCGACATCTACCCGATCGCCGGCGACGTGGACCTGCTGACCAGGGAGATCGCCGAGTTCGTGACCGGGGCGCCCTCCGCGCTGGCACCGCTTCGCCACGTCGCCGCGGTGCTCTTCACCGACCTCGTCGACTCGACCCGACGCGCCGTCGACGAGGGCGACGCCCAGTGGCGCGCCCTGCTCGACGTCCACGACCGGACCGTGCATGCCTGCGTGCGCCACCACGGCGGCCGGGTCGTGAAGTACACCGGCGACGGCGTGCTCGCGCTCATGCCCTCGGCCGCGGGTGCGCTGGAGACCGCGCAGTCGATCGGGGCCCAGCTCGCGGGCGAGGGGCTGCGCATCCGGGCGGGCGTCCACGTCGGCGACGTCGACGTGCGCGGTGAGGACGTGTCGGGCCTCGCGGTCAACATCGCGGCGAGGATCATGGGCGAAGCGGGTGCCGACGAGACGCTCGTGTCCGAGTCGGCGCGGCAGGCCGCGCTGGGCTCGGGGCATCGGTTCGAGCCGGCGGGCACGACGGAACTGAAGGGGATCCCGGGAGAGTGGACGCTGTCGCGCTGGCTCCCATAGTTGCGCGCGACGCGCGTGCACTCCCCGTCTCGTTCGCGCCCGTCGGCATCGGTGGTTCGGTCGACCTTTGCGCCGGGAGACGAGTGTCGGTACCTTCGACGGAGCGGGCCGGCATCGTCCCGCCGCGAACGAAGGATCGACGTCATGGCAGATGTGGCTGCGCAGGCCCGGCGCATCGTGGAGCTCTTCAACGCAGCCGACTGGGACGCGCTGAGTGAGGCGCTGCCGAACGACACGGCCATGATCGAATACGGCACGCAGCGATCGTTCCAAGGATCTGGCGACATCGTGGAGTCGTTGCAGGCCTGGAAGACCGCGATGCCCGACGTCATGGGCTCGGTGCAGGGCGTGATCGCGACGAGCAACCAGGTCGTCCTCGAGCTCGTGTGGGAAGGAACCCACACCGGTCCGCTCGCCGCTCCCGGCGGAGAGATTCCTGCGTCGGGCAAGCACCACAAGACGCCGGGCGTGTGGATCTTCGACTTCGACGGCGACACCCTCACCGAGAGCCGGCAGTACTTCGACATGCTCACGCTCCTCCAGCAGATCGGCGCCGCCTAGCGCTCCGGGGGGCCGACGACACCGGAGGCCCCCCGAGTGAGCTCCCCCCAGAAGAAGTGGGAGGGTTCGAGCACACTCAGCCCTGGGCGTGGAGCAGGTAGCGGGATCCGACGACGCTGGGGGCGTACCGTCCTGGAGCGAACGCAGCCGCGAGTGCAGCATTGGCCCGCCAGCCCGTGCAGTGCCCGGGGGCGACGAGCCGAGGGCCGATGATCTCGACGAGGTCGCGAACGGTGTCGTCGATCCGCGTCTCCATCGCGGCTCCTGCGAGGTGGTAGCCGCCGAGCACGACATCGACCGGCAGGTCGGGGAACAGCTCCATCGCTCCGAGGCAGGCGTTCACGACGCCGGCATGCGAACACGCCGACAACACCGAGACGCCGCGTCCGCGTACGTGCGCGGCCAGGAACCGTTCGTCGAGGATCAACGGATCGGACTCACACCGGTCGCCGCGAAACGTGTGGTGCCCGACCAGACCCGTCTCGTACGCGGTGACTCGACCGATCTGGCCACTTCCGACGAAGAGCCCCGCGACGACGTGCGGCTCCTTGCCCAGCTCGATGTGTCCTCCGGCCGCCTCGATCTGGTCGAACGTCGGCTCGGGAGGCAGCAGCGCCATCGTCCCTGAGGGCAGCTGCACCCCCCGCTGGTCCGGCCGGTCCGGATGAAGGTCGACCACCGGTGGTTCCAGGCCCGCGACCGACCGCGCCGCGGCGATCGCCTCGATGACGACGGGGAAGCCGCCGGAGTGATCGGCGTGCCAATGCGACAGGAAGACGCACTCGATCGAAGCCAGCTCGATTCCGAGACGCTCCGCGTTGTCGAGCCAGACATCCCCGTAGGGGCCCACGTCGAACAAGACGCTACGCATCTCGGTTCCGCGTCGTCCTCGCAACAGCACCGACAGGCCATGACACGCGACGCACAGGTGATCGAACACACAGATGCCAGGGTTGCCTTCGTGGTAACGAGTCGCCGGCACCCGAGCCAGGAGCGATACGAGCTCGGGGACCTGGTCGACTCCTGCGTCGACACTCGACAGCGTGTCGGTCGCGTTGTCGACCACGACGATCATCTCGAGCTCGTCCAACACCGCGGCATCACGAACGCGCACGAAAGCGATACTCCCATACGTTCGCTCCACGCTGCTCACCTTCTCCGTCACTTGGACGAGGTTCGATCGCCGTGACTCGCGGGTTCGTCACCCGAACGTCGTCGGACACGCGAGTCTCAGGACCTGACATCCGATTGACGACTCGTTCGCTCCTGGGCGCAGTCGCGTAATTGTTCCGGACCTGCCACCGGAGCCCGGGCCGGCTCGTCGGGCGCGTGCACGCCGGCGCCCGTACACTCCCGAGCCATGGGCGACGACACCCTGCGGGCCCAGCTCGAGCGCGTCGCGGCCTACGAGGCCGGCCGACGGAGCACCGTCGTGAACCGGGTCCTCCAGCGAGTCGGCCCGACGCGCCCGTTCGTGGCGGTCTACCGACGGCTGGGACCGAGGATCGACCCCTGGCTGAACCGCGTCACCCGCGGCCAGGCCGCGACCAAGATCTACGGCTTCCCCGCCCTGATCCTCGTGAGCACGGGAGCCAAGAGCGGGAAGCCCCGCACGTCACCGCTCGTCTACGTCCGTGACGGCGACGACTTCGTCGTGGTGGGCACCAACTTCGGCACCGAGCACCATCCGGGATGGACCTACAACCTGGACACCGACCCGGACGCCGAGATCGTGGTCGGCGAGGAGACCGTGGCGGTGACCGCCGAGCGGGCCGACACCGCGACCTTCGACCGGCTCTGGCCCGCGTTCGTGACGGTCTACGCGGGGATGACCAAGTACCGCGAACGGCTCGATCGCGAGGCCCGGATGTACCTGCTCCACCCGACCGCGCGCTGATCGGACGAGGTCGGCCGCGACACCGCGTCAGCCGACGCGCACGAGCGTCGCGAACAGACCGAACGCCACGAGCACCGTTCCGACCAGCCGCCACGTCTGCACCTGGAACCCACGAGCCATCTCGGCCCGCAGCTCGGCCATCTGGCCGGTGACATCGGCGCGCGGTGATCGCGCGGACGGACGCGCGTTCGTGCGGCCGGACGAATCGACGTAGGTTCGACAGATGGAGATCAGGCGTCGGCTGGTTGCTGCGTACCGCCGCACTGGTGCGGACGTGCCGTTCGGCGACCCGTTGCCGTCACACGGCTCCGAGATGGAGGGCTGGTTCTGGCGGGTGAGCGACCCGGCTGCGGGCCGGGTGGTCGTCGCCCTCTGCGGCGTGAACCGTCATGCCGACGGCGACTGGGCCACGGTCGCGGTTGCGGTGCACCCCGGCGGCATCGTGCGGGCCGCCGCGCTCGACGGAGCCGACGCCGCTCAGGACCGCTTCTCGCTGCACGCCGGCACGCAACCCGACGCCCGCATCGAGGCGTCGACCGAGCGACTGCTCGTCGACCTCGACGACATCCACCTCGACCTGCGCGTCGACGAGCCGTTCGTGTGGCCGAAGGCCTTCGGTGGCGGTGGCGTCTTCTCGGCCGTCCCGTTCCTCAACCAGTACTGGCACCCGTACTGTCTCGGCGGTACCGGCGCCGGCTCGATCACGATCGGCGACGAACGCTGGTCGCTCGACGGCACCCGCGCCTACGGCGAGCGGAACTGGGGTGCCGGGTTCCCGCAGCGCTGGTGGTGGGGCCAGGCCCACGACTTCGACGACGTCGACGTGTCGGTCGCGTTCTCGGGCGGTCTGCTCAGCCTCGGGCCGATCGCCCGGATGGTGAGCGGCGTCGTCGTGCGGATCGGCGACCGGGTGATCCGCATCACGCCCCCGTCCCCGGTGCGCTCCGAGGTGACCCCCGGGCGGTGGTCGCTTCGGGCCCGGTCACTGCGCTGGCAGGTCGATCTCGACGGGGACGGCACCGCGTTGGAACCGCACGTGCTGCCGGTGCCGCTGCCCGCCGAGCGCCGCAACATCGACACCGACTTCGAGCACCTCGCCGGCCGGCTCCACTGCGTCGTGCGCGAACGCGGCAAGGTCGTGTTCGACGGCACCTCCGAGCTGGCCGGGCTCGAGATCGGCAGCCTCGGCTGACCCGCGGGCCGGTACCGTCGTGGTGTGGACGACTCGTGTTGGCCCCTGATCGCGGGGCTCGACGACCGGGTGGGGCCAGCGGTGGCGAACCGACGGCGTGGTCGTCCACTACTCGTGGACGCTCGACCCCGCGGAGAAGATCGAGAAGATCGAGAAGTTCGGGCTGGCCTGATCGGTCGGTCCGGTGGTGACGAAACGGAGCACCTCATTCACGGTTCTCGCCAGCCCGGCCGTCGTCTCCCCATGATCCGCGCCGTCGTCGTGACGCGACCACCGGTCGCGCGCCGCCCGAGATGCGGGTGGTCGTCGTGACGACGGCCGAGCCCCTCTACACCGTCGTGTGCACCGACACCGACCCGTCGGTCAACTGGCAGTGCCAGGTGCTGTTGCGCACCTGGAAGCGTGTCGAGCAGCCCGGCGAGTTCGTACGTCTGGTCGCCGTACCCGACGGGGGGCCGGTGCCCGATCACGTCCACGCGCGAGTCGTGACGACCGCGGCGTCGAACGTGCACCCCATCACCGGCGATCGCTACCCGCCGTACAACCGCTTGTTTTCCTTGCTCGAGTGGCTGCAGACGGAGCGACCGGTCGGCACCGTGCTGATCCTCGACCCCGACATGGTGTTCCGTGCTCCGGTTCGACGGCGAACGGTCGCGGGGAGCGCGGTGATGCAGCGGTGGCTCGACTTCAGCGCGGCCAGCACCCCCGCCCGGTTCGTGGCCGAAGCCGTCGGGTCGGACCCCGACGACCTGCCGGCGGTGACCTGGCCCGGACTCGTCCACACCACCGACCTCGAGCGCATCCTCCCCCGATGGATCGAGCTGACGGGTGCGCTGCGGCAGTCGATCGGCATCTGGGAGAGCGACATGTACGGGTTGGTCGGCGCGTTGGCCGCCGACGGTCTCGGCCTGGTCTCCGAGGTGATGAGCGCGTGGATGAACTGGCCCGCGGAGCTGGTGGCCGGAGCGCCGATCATCCACTACTGCCAGACCGTCGAAGCGCACGACGGCCGACCGCTGTGGTCCAAGCGCGACTACCGACCCTGGGAGCCGATCGGCGTCGATCCGGCGGAGGCCCGGCTCGACTACTGCCGCGATCTGCTGGCGATCCTGACCGACATCGTCGGTCAGAAGGCCGCCGACTCGCGGCGCGCCACCTGAGGCGGGTCGGCGATCGTCACCGGATCGGGCGGGATCCCAGCGAAGGCATCGGGATGGATCGTGCGGTTCCGACAGTCGAGGCCCGAGAACCTGCGGTAGTCATCGAGCGTCCGCTCCGACCCCAGGGAGTAACGCCCGAGGCGCCGGTCGGGATCACCGTCGAGCAGCAGCCGGAGGCGAGCGAAGGCCCGGGCGTGGTGCGCAGCCACCGCGGCCTCGGGGATGTCGCCGATCCACTTGCGGTTCGCGGTGGGATGAGTCCGATGCCAGACCACCACCTGGGTCGGCTCGAAGAGGTCGTAGCCGTGCGTGAACGAGCGAAGGGTCAGCGCGAACTCCTCGCCCGTGTAGACGTGCGCCGGATCCTGGCGGACGTCGGTGATCCACGACCCGGGTGCGAACACGAACGCGCGCGACAGCACCCGGGTCCGGCGGGGCGCTGGTCGGGCGTGGTCGACGTGCTCGGTCGGATGGTGGATCCAGCCCTCGTCGTCCCAGTGCACGACCCGCACCGAGGGGACCGCCTCGACGACGGACCGATCGACGAGGTCGACGCCGTCGGTGCGGAAGTACGGGGGCGGGAACCCGGTGATCAGCGGCCGGTCCGACGGAAGCTCCTCCATCATCTCGACGAGGCGGTCGTCCCAGCCGTCGGCGAACCGCGAGTGGGCATCGACCTGAAGGGCGTACTCCTCGCCGTCGTAGAGGCCCTGGACCCAGTGACGGGCCCAGCAACCGCCCCTCCCGTCGCGGTGATCACGGGTGACGATGCGGAAACGATCGTCGTCGGCGAGGTGGGCCAGGCATGCCTCGCCGATCTCGGGGGGGCCGTCTTCGTCGAACTGGTGGAGAACCCCGAAGCGCAGCCGGTCGGGCCGCTCGGCCCGATGCAGGCAGTCATCGATCGTGAGCGCGAGCTCCGGCTCGCAGTACGAAGCCAGCGACACGAAGATCCGCGCTGCGCCCCTGTCGGACATGGCAGGAGGATACCGACCGATGACTCCTAGGCTCGGCGGGTGGTCCGGGTGCTCCGCATGGCCGAGGACGTCGGCTACCTCTCGAACAAGTTGATGGCGCTCGAGGTCGGGATCGGACTCGCCCACCTCAGCGGTCGGACGTTGTCGCTTCCGATCGACGCGCCGATCGGCTGGGGGCCACGACCGGCGCTCGACGGCGACGACGCGGGAGCGCCCTCGAGCCTCCGCGATCTGTTCGCCCTGCCGGTCACGGTGCTCGGCGACGAGGAGTACGGCCAGCTCGTGGGCAGGCACCCGGTGCTCACCATCGACTGGCCGGACCTCCACCAGGTCGTCTACTCCGATCCTCACGCTCGACAGCAGGACGAGGATCGCTTCGAGGCCTTCGCCCACGGGCGCCCCGCCGTCACCTTCGATCCGGCCTGGGCCGACGCACCGATCCTCGACCTCACCGCCCGGGGCCTCGCCTTCTACTCGTACTTCTTCCACCTGGCGCCCGAACGGCGTCGCACGCTCTTCTCGTTGCTGGAGCAGATCCAACCGAAACGGTCCTACCGGGAGCTGGCGAGCTCGGTGGTCGCCGACCTCGGTCGGTTCAACGCCGTCCACATCCGTCGCACCGACCACCTCGTCGGGGTGCCCGACTACCGACGGGTCACACCGTGGACGATCCGCGACAACCTGGCGTCGGTCCTCCCCGCGCACGAGCGGCTGGTGGTCTGCACCGAGGCCGACCCGGACTCGGACGTGTTCAAGCCCCTCCGCTCCCACTTCGGCGACGTGGTGTTCCTCTCCCGGCACCTGCTCGACGATCCTGCGTGGCGTGCGCCCTTCGCCGCTCTGGAGCGGCACGACGACTCGGCGCTGGCGATGATCACCCAGGAGGTGGCGGCTCGGGCCGACCGCTTCGTCGGCACCTTCGCGAGCACCTTCACCGCCATCATCCACCGCCGGCGCCGCCTCGCCGATCCGAACGAGCCGTTCATGTTCACGGCCGACTTCCTCGGTGGCGGAACCCACTTCGAGCGCTGCACCTACCTGCCGGTCGTCGACGGCCCCTTCACCTGGAACCGCCTCGGCTACCCGGTCGGGCCGGGCGTTCTGGCCTGGATGCGCGAGTGGCCCGAGGTCCGCCCACCGGACCGATGACACCGACCGGTGGTTCGCCTAACATCCGGCGATGGACCTGAACAGCCGCCCGATCCGCACCGACGGCATCCTCGTCGAACGAACGCCCAACGAGCTCCTCGCATTCAGCGACGTCACCGGGGAAGCCCACGCCCTCAACGAGGCCGCGGCCGTTGTGTGGGACCACTGCGACGGAGAGACCACGATCGCCGCCATGGTGCCGCTGGTGGCCGAGGCGACCGGCCTCGATCCGAACCCCGAGGTGGTCGAGCTCGCCATCGAGGAGCTCGTCAACAGCGGGCTGATCGACACCGGCGTCGTCGGCGTCCCGACCCTCGGTCGCCGCGCGCTCATCAAGAAGCTGGGCCTGACCGCCGCCGCCGCCGCCGTCGCTCTCCCGATTGTCGAGTCGATCGTGACCTCGCCCCGCCGCGCCGGCGGCCTGGGAGCTCCGGACCTAACCCCGGCCCCACCCCCGGCACCACCCCCGGCACCACCCCCGGCACCACCCCCGGCACCACCCCCGGCACCGGCACCGGCACCGGCCGCCCCCGAGGCAGGT
Source organism: Acidimicrobiia bacterium (assembly GCA_035763745.1). GTDB lineage: Bacteria > Actinomycetota > Acidimicrobiia > IMCC26256 > PALSA-555 > DASUAO01. The sequence continues at coordinate 4,493 of DASUAO010000021.1, read as the reverse complement.
GGCGCCACCGCGGTGCAGGACTCCCCGGATTTCACCGGCTGAGCGCTTCGCGGGCCTCGCGGCCGCGTCGATGAACGCGCCGACAACACCCCGATCCGAGCTGCTCGTGGAGATCGACGGCCTCGCGGCGTCGATCACGCTCCCCGAGCCGCTCAGAGCGTCCCTCGCACACCGACTCGGCGGACCGGTGGGGTCGCCATCTGGTGCTCCGGCCCTGCACTACGCGGTCGCCGGCCGTGCTCCCGACCGCTACAGGCTCGAGCGCGGGCACGCCGGGTTACGGCACAACGTCACCGCAACCGTCGCGATCCAGGCGCTGCTCACCGACCTGCCCGATGCCATGCACGGCCGACGGCCCGACCTGGTGTTCGCCAGAGCAAGTGCTGTCTCGGTGCACGGACGCGGCGTCGTCGTCCTCGGATTGCGCGAGTCGACGCCTGTGGTCGACGCGCTCGTCGAGGCGGGAGCCACGCTGCTCTCGACCGGCCTGGTGGTCTTCGACCGATCCGGCCACGTCCTCCCGATCCTGGTGGCCGGCGGCGCGAGCCCGGACGCCCACGACCGGGCCGAGCCAAGATCGCCATCAGCCGGACCCGTGATGCTCATGGTCGCCACCGACCGGGACCCGACCTCGGTCGAGGTCACCGGCGCACGCGCCGCACTCGCGCTGCTCGAGCATGTGGTGCCGAACCAGCAGCGGACTCCGGCGGCCAGGTCGCTGCTCGGTCGGCTCGCACCTCACCTGACCCTGCTCGGCGGCGCTGCACGCCACGCCGAAGGGCTCGCTGGCGACATCATCCGCAGAGCCGAGCAGCAGCCGATCGCCGACCTCCCGAGGTCATCCGACGACGCCGCGACCTGTGCCGGTACACCCGAGCGAGAGGGACAGGTGACTCGGGCTCGCCACCTTCGCTTCGATGACTTCCTGCCCCCCGAGCAGCACCGTCGCCTGCTCGAACATGCCCTGTCGCGAGAGGCCGACCTCGCCCCCAGCCAGGTCCTCACCGACGAGGAGGTCGACGACCAAAGCGACCTCCGTCGATCACAGACGGTGTTCGATCTCGACGAGGTATGGGACCTGCTCGAGCGACGGCTCGTCGGCCTCCTGCCCCACATCCGCCGAGAGCTGGACATCAACTGGTTCGATCTGGGCTCGATCGAGCGCCAGCTCACGGTGCACGGTGACGGGGACCACTTCGCCCTGCACGTCGACGACGCCCGGCCTGATGTCGCCGCTCGCGAGGTCAGCGCGATCTACTACTTCAACCGCGAGCCCCAGGGCTTCTCGGGTGGCGAGCTCCGCCTCTTCGACACCGTCGAGGTCGGGGGGCGCATCGAGCCCGCGGACACCTTCACCGAGGTGGTCCCGAAGAACAACACCCTCGTGGTCTTCGGCAGCGAGGTGCCGCACGAGGTCCGCCCCGTTCACGTCCCCGGTGACGCCTTCGGGGATCGGCGCTTCACCATCGTGTGCTGGGCCAGGCGGGGCAAGACTCCCGCCGAAGTCTTCACGGGTGACCGCGATCGTCGCGACGAGCTCCAGCACAGGCTCCTCCCCGCGCTGACCGCCGACGGATTCCGCGTGGTGCCCACGCCTGCCTACGTGCAAGCCCGGCTCGCCGAGTTCTTCGCCGCCGAAGCAGCATCAGCCACCGACGAGACCGCTGACGAGAACATCCTGCCCACCGGGACGCCTTCGTTCGTCGACGTCGGTGAGCTCGGCACCTGGGTGCAGGAGGAGCTGAGGTCGGTGCACGAGCAGTGGTGTCAGGCTCCGCTGGAGCCCACCTCGTACTACGGGCTCAGGGTCTACCGCGAGGGTCAGACGCTGGCCCGGCACGCCGACCGCTACGAAACCCACGTGATCAGTTCCGTCGTCCACGTCGCCGCAGACGTCGACGAACCGTGGCCGCTCGTGATCGAGGATCGCGAGGGCCGACGCCACGACGTATACCTCGAACCGGGCCAACTGCTGCTGTACGAGGGAGCCAAGCTCCCGCACAGCCGGCCGCACCCGCTGCGCGGCCGCCACTACGCGTCCTTGTTCCTCCACTACCGTCCGACCGATTGGCTTCGCACCCTTGCACGGGTGTGCCGGGACGCCACCCGCCAAGGCGAGTCCTAGGGTCGGGCGCACGGCATGGTGCCCATGCCCGCGCCTTGTGACGTCGACGACGTGTGGGCGCTGAGGTGTGGGCGCTGAGGGACTCGAACCCCCGGCTTCCTCCTTGTCGGCGGCTGAAACCTCCTCCGCAGGAGGACGCGCGAATCGGGCGCGCACCTCGTCGAGCGGCAGGTGCGCGAGCTCGAGGTAGTCATCGCGGTCGTCGATCCCGGTAGGTCGCCGCCCAGGAGCACCGCATGCAGCCCTCTCGGTCGCCCGGATCGGCGGGCGCTTCCGGCCGTCAGTCGCGACGGTCCTGACGACGCTCCTTCCGTCGACGGCGACGGCGTATCACTCCGAGCCCGAACCAGACCAGCGCGCCCAACAACGCGGAGACGATCGTGAGCAGCCACAGCGGCCAGGTGAAGTGCAGGAAGAGGAAGTCGAGCCTGACGTCCTCGGTGTTCTGCACGATGAAGATGATGAGCGCCCCGATTCCAACGATCGACGCGATCGCACCACCACCGATCCGACGCCCATCCGCGTTGGTCGGCGTGCTTCTCGGAACTTCCTGGGTCATGACCGTTCCCCTTGCTGTACGTGCGGTGCCGCGGGCCCGCATGGCCCGCGATCAGGCGAATCGTGTCACACATCCGGAGTTCACATGCTCGGGCAGCGGGCGGCACAAGGACATACCGACGCGACGACGCCCGGCACCTTGCCGCCGGTCCGGCCCGTTTCAGCTGCTGGCGCCGACGAGCGGGGGGACGCCGAATCGGGCGCGCACCTCGTCGAGCGGCAGATGCGCGAGCTCGAGGTGGTCGACGACGGAGAAGTCGCCCGTGCAGTGAGATCCGCGCGCCAGTGCTTCGGCGAGCATGTCGGCCGCACCCTCGCGCGCGAGCACACCGACCTTGCCCTCGAAGTCAGGTCCGGACGACAAGCCCAGCTCGTACGCCGCCAGGCTCGCGAGGAACAGCACCCAGTGGTCATCGCTGTCGTCGATCCCGAGCAGCATCGCGGAGAGCGCCGTCTCGCCCTGGCCGCTCGTGCCGTACCCGGCGATCACGTGGTTCATGTCGTGCCCCACGAAGAAGGCGGGTTGGGTCGGGTCCTCCCCGGGCAGCGTGAGGCCGTGGCGCCGGTAGAACTCGACGTACTCCCAGCCGAGTGTGCCCTCGGGCAGGTCGTGCAACGCGCGCAGCCGAGCCGCCAACTCGAGGTCGGGCTCGTCGAGCACTCTCAGGTACTGCTCGACGAGCGATGGCTCGGACCAGCCGGGCCGCGCGTGATCACGGAAGCGCTGCATGTCGGCCGTCGCTCGCGCCGCGCCCTCGCGCGCAAGGTCGCGAGCCACCTCGAGGCCCGGGCCGGACTCCCCGAGCTGCTCGACGTAGGAGTCGACCAGCATCACCTGCTCCTCGGTGAGGGGATGCCGGCAGAGCTCGAGCATCACCATCAGCTGACGGACCCGGCGGCGCTCCGGAGCTTCGAGGCCGAGGGCCGCGACTGCATCGGGACCGATGGGGCTCAGGCTCGACAGGTCGAGATCGGGCCGCTCCCAGTACCCGGCCACGACCGCGCCGAGGACCGCCAACTGCTCGGCGGTCCCGCCGTCCCCGGCATCGATCGCGCCGAGCAGGATCCGAGTGACGGATTCGACCGCCTCAGCACCGATGACACGCGGCATAGCGGGACTCTAGCGTCGGTCAACGCCACGATCGCGGGGGCGCTCGCGAGTTCACGTCGACGGAGGACGCATGACGACGCTGCACATCGAGCACCCGATCACTGACCTCGACACCTGGCTCGACGCCTTCAACAGCTTCGCGGACGCCCGGAGGAACGCAGGCGTGCGGGCGCAACAGGTTCGGCAACCCGTTGGCGATGCCCGCTACATCGTCGTCGACCTCGAGTTCGATGATCCCGAGGCGGCACACGGCTTCAAGGAGTTCCTCGAAGACGTGGTCTGGCAATCCAAGGACCTCTCACCCGGGCTCGACGGCGTACCGACTGCGCGAGTGCTCGCCGACGTCGATCCAGCCCGACTGAAGTAGCCCGTCGTCCTGCCGGAAGGAGGCCTCGAGGTTCGTGATCCGTCGCGGCCGGCTGCCATGGCCGCGACCCGCGGTTCACGAGCCGGCGCGTCGACCGGAGACGCGCGGTCGAGGGAACCGCGAGTCCAATCGACGCCTGAAATGGAAACACGTGGGATGGAAACATCCTCGAGATCTCAGATCCGCCGCCGGACAGAGAATACCCTCGCGATACAGTCGGACACGCTGAGCACTAGGGGGGCAGGATCAGTGCGAGACGACAGGTCCGCGACGCCCGCTCAGGCCGGTACGGCCCCAGCAGGCGCGGGCAGTCCGCCAAGTTCCGACGCTTC